>DASXOJ010000113.1:0-5515 GCA_036494465.1 Pseudonocardiaceae bacterium | reverse complement strand
TCGCCGGACAAGGCCGCACCGTCCTCGTCTCCAGCCACCTCCTCTCCGAAATGAGCCTCACCGCCACCGACCTCATCGTCATCGGCAAAGGCCAACTCATCACCCAAGCCACCACCACCGACTTCATCCAACAAGCCGGTGGATCGGTGACCAGAGTGCGTTCTCCGCAACTGGACGCGCTGCGCGATGCGTTGACCGGTGCGGGCGCGACGGTGACCGTGGAGGGCGCCGCGCTGATCGTCGCCAACATGGCCATCGGCGCGGTCGGCGAACTGGCCGCGAGCATCGGCGCGGTGCTGCACGAACTCAGTCCTCAATCAGGATCTCTTGAGGACGCGTTCCTGCGGATGACCGGCGAAAGCGTGGAATTCCGCGCGCCGGCGGAGGAAATCGAATCGGGCCTGCGCTGAATGCGCGTGATTCCGCAAGCATTCACGCACCGCGTTTCCCGCTGATTCGACTCCACGGCGCCGCTTGACCGCTCCAGCACATTTCGCCGACATTCTCGCTACGACGAGTAGCCGACTCCCTACTGCTCCACTTCTCCGGCATACCGGTGGATGCCAAGAGCTAACCTGGGCACATCACCCGTTCAGCGGAAGCGCCGCAGGTCAAGATAGGACTACTCTGCGTGTTCGCTACCGCTGGTCGACGGGAGGCGCCGAACAGACCGCGGATTGAGGTTGCCGATGCCGTCACCTCGCCAATGATTCGGCGGTGGGCGATGTAATTGTCCATTGCGGAATTGGGAAACACCGGCGGAACACGGAGTTAACCGATCATCGGCAAAGTCGGTGAGTTCCGGCACACAAACGTGACAACCCGCAGTTCGAAGGATCAACTCGAGCATGGGTGCAGGTCAACAGGAGTCGGACCCCAAGCCCGGGCGGCGGGCGCGCATCGGAGGTGAGCGATGGCGGTTGCGGACCCTGACGCGCTGCTGCAACGTCCAACATCGAGAACGACTCTGCCGGACCGTGCCGGGATCTCCCCGGTACCGGTGGTGTCCGCGGTGATCAGGCCCATCCGGGTCGAACCACTGCTAGCCCTGGAGTGGTCTCGCGCCGTCGAACCCACCGGCCCGATCGGGGCCGCGCGGCGCCCGTCGCAGACCAGGCGCGCCTGGATCCACCGCGCGCCAGAGTCCGACGTGGTCAGCCTCTACAAACGGGTGCTCGCCACCGGCGCACAGGTGACCGCGCCCTGGTGGTTGCGTGCGCTCGCGCAGGACCGCCTCCAGTCTCGGATGGGCGGCTTCGCCATCGAGGATCAGGTCAGCGAAGTGCTGGACCGGCGCACCGGGTGGGCCTACATGCCATGGGCCGGTCCTGGCGAGGACGGCTACTGGGAATACGTACCGTCCGAACTGGACGCGGAACTGGAGGTCGGGCTGGCCGCCGCCGCGCTCACGCTGGTGCCCACCACGGTGATGTTCACCGACCGTCACCAAGGCTGGTTGGACGTGGTGCTGGCGCACGCCGGCCACCCCACCGTCGACCCTTCGCCCCTTGCCGGCCCCGCCGACCTGCGCGGCAAGCTGCAACTGTTGGAAAACGGCGATCTTTCCGGTTGAGCCCGGCCGTCCGCCGTTGACGCACCAGCGGCCAGGTACCGTCACCGTTCGTGGCTCCCGAATCCCCGTCCCCGGTTTCTCCGGCTCCGACCCGTAACGGCATCGTCAGCTTCGCCCGCCGCGGCGAGCGGATGACCGTCGGCCAGCAGCGCGCCTGGGACACCTACTGGGCCGAACTCGGCCGGGAAGTCACCGAACTGCCCGACGGCCCGCTCGACCTGACCGGCTGGTTCGGCCGCGAGGCGCCGGTGCTGCTCGAGATCGGCTCCGGCATGGGCGAGACCACCGCGGCACTGGCCAAGGCCGCGCCCGAACTGAACTACCTCGCCGTCGAGGTCTACCGCCCCGGACTCGCCCAGCTGATGATGCGCGCGCAGAGCATGGACATCCCCAACCTGAGGTTGGCCCGCGGCGACGCGGTGGTGCTGCTGCGCGAGCACTTCCCGGCCGGTTCACTGGCCGGAGCGCGGATCTTCTTCCCGGACCCGTGGCCGAAGCAGCGCCACCACAAGCGCAGGCTGGTCCAGCCCGAGTTCGTCGCGTTGCTGGCGGGCAAACTCGCGCCGGCCGCGCGTCTGCACCTGGCGACGGACTGGGCGGAGTACGCCGAGGAGATGATGGCCGCGTGCTCGGGCGAGCCCCTGCTGCGCAACGTCTACGCCGACGAGCCGGAAGGCTGGGCGCCGCGCCCGGACTGGCGACCGGTGACCAAGTTCGAGAACCGGGCCAGGGACGAGGGCCGGATCAGTCACGACCTGATCTTCGAACGTGTGGCGGATTGAGCGCCGAAACCACTCGACCGGGTACTCAAGCGCGCCCGGGACCGCGTTGTCGACACCCTGCGTCTGCACTCGACCCGTTCGGGCGAAGGCAATGCTCCGTCGGTATTGACTCGTCTGGCAGTGACGGGTGACCGGCTTCAATAGGTAGATTTCCAGGCCGTGACCGTTGTTCGTGATGAAATCGTGACCCCACTCGCCGAGCCGCGCGCCGAGTTCGACCCGGTCGAACCCGTCGACCTTCAGGCCGCCGAGGACTTCATCCGAATGTTCCACGACGCCCATCCCGGCTCCGGCCAGGTCGCCAGACGGCTCGCCAAGATCCGCTCGGAGATCGCCAACGCCGGCACCTACCGGCACACCGCCGCCGAACTCGCCTACGGCGCCCGGGTGGCGTTACGCGACTCCGGCTGGTGCACCAGCGGCGTGCCATGGCGCCAGCTGAAAGTCCGCGACCTGCGCGGCCTGCGCAACGCCCCCGCCGTCGCCGCCGAATGCGTCGAACACCTGCGCCAAGCGGGCGGCAACGGCAAGATCCGGCCGCTGATCACGGTCTTCGCGCCGGACGCGCCCGGCGCCCCCGGCCCGCACATCTGGAACGACCAACTCCTGCGCTACGCCGGCTACCGGAGCAGCGGCGACACCGTCACCGGCGACCGGCGCTACGTCGGCTTCACCGACTCGGTCCGCGCGATGGGTTGGAAGCCACCGTCGCCGCGCAGCCGCTTCGACCACCTGCCCCTCGTCGTGGAAACCGCGCACGAAGGCGCCGCGCTGTACACCGTCCCCGACGACGTGCTGTTCGAAGTACGGCTCACCCACCCCGACCTGGACTGGTTCGCCGACCTCGGCCTGCGCTGGCCCGCGGTGCCGGTGATCGGCAACATGCGGCTGAGCATCGGCGGCGTCAACTACCCGGCCGCCCCGTTCAACAGCTGGCACGTCGGCACCGAGATCGGCACCCGGGGCTTCGCCGACGAAACCGCCTACGGCGTCGCCGCGCAGGTCGCCGACAAGCTCGGCCTGGACACCTCCTCCGAGCGCACCCTGTGGCGCGACCGGGTCACCGTCGAACTCAACCGCGCGGTGCTGCACTCCTTCGACGAAGCGGGCGTCACCATCACCGACCACCACGCCGAGGCGCTGCACCGGCTGGCGTGGCTGCGCTCCCGCCAGCGCCCCAGCTCCCACCGCCCCACGTTCCGCGTCGACGCCGACCGCATCCAGCGCGCGCGGCACGGCGCCCCCGCGAAGTTCGCCGCCCGCACCGAGCCCGACCGCGCCCCCAGCCACCGCCCCGGCGCCCGGCGCAGAATGAGCGCCTGATCCGCCTTCTGAGTGTTTTTCCGCTGGTCAGCGCGCGCGAATCAGGTAGAGCGCCGATAGTTGAAGAATGCGAAGATCAGCCAGAAACGCCCTGCTGCTGATCGGCTGCCTCACGGTGATCGTCGCCGCGGGCGGTTTCGCGGTCTTCGCCCTCAACCGCGCGAGCGCGGCAAGCGCGCAACTGGTCACGACGACCCTGCGCGTCGCGCAGAACGACACCGGCGGCATCGCCAAACTCACCACGAACGCCCCGACGGAACTCCCCTCCGGCGCTACGGTGCCGGTCGGCACCGCGGTCAGCGTGCCCAGCGTCAGCCTCGCCTCGGCCCTCGCCCCCGCGCAGGCACCCGCTGTCGGCGCGACGGTGCGCTGCACCCTGTCCGTCAGCTGGTCCGCGAAAACCCAGGTGATCGACATCGTCAGGTGCACACCAAGCTAATGCTCCGCAACCCCGGTTATCCACATCCAGGGCCGCCGTCGACACCCCCGCCAATCCCATTTGGCCCGCCCCGCCCCGCGCAATAGGCTCGACGCGGGGCACCGCCCCTATGGATGGTCGCAGGTTGGTGCGGCGCCCCGACACGCGGCCGCCATGAGTGTCGTGTGCCATGAGTGTCGTGTGCCATGAGCGAAGCCCGCCGGGTGAACAGCGCCGACCACAATGCATGGGCCAAGTACCGAGCATGTGTCGCCCGACCATCGGGCACACATGACCGCGCGAGCGAAGCCCAACCAGGCGCCGTGCGGCGTCCAACATGGCTTCGGGGAGCGCGCCGCGTCGCCAGGAGCGGTGGCACCGAGGTTCTACCTCGGGGAGGATCACCGAGTTGGCAGATTCGAGTGTCATTTCCGACCGCCCATCCGGCAGCATCCGACGATAGGAAAGGGAGCGGCATGGTCACGGTGAGTGAAAATGCTGCCAAGCTGGCGGTGCTCATCGACGCAGACAACGCGCAGCCTGCGATCACGGAGGCGCTGTTGGCTGAGGTTGCCAAGTACGGCACCGCGCACGTCAAACGCGCCTACGGTGACTGGACCGGCACGAGTCTGAAGGGCTGGAAGGACCAGTTGCTGGCCCAGTCGATCCAGCCCATCCAGCAGTTCGCCTACACCAAAGGCAAGAATGCCACCGACGCGGCGATGATCATCGACGCGATGGACCTGCTGTACTCGGAGCGCTTCGATGGGTTCTGCCTCGTTTCGAGCGACAGCGATTTCACCCGGCTGGCCGCGCGGCTGCGCGAGTCCGGCCTGACCGTGTACGGGTTCGGTGAACGCAAAACGCCCAAGCCGTTCGTCGCAGCCTGTGACAAGTTCATCTATATCGAGAACCTGATATATGTCGAGAATGCCACGGCGTCCTCCGAAGCGCCGCTAACACCGGCTCCACGCACCTCGGCTGCCCAGCTGAAGAAGGACATCGAGCTGGTGAACCAGCTGCGCACTGCCGTCGAGGCGGCGTCCGATGACGACGGTTGGGCCTCTCTGGCATCTGTCGGTCACATCGTCACCAAACAACGCCCGGACTTCGACTCCCGCAACTATGGCTACGGCAAGCTCAGCGACTTGATGGCCGCGACCACACTGTTCGAGATGGAGCGCCGCAGCTCTGGCGAGGGCAAACCAGGGGCGATCTACGCTCGGGACAAGCGTCGCCGTCCGGCCAGGAAACCCAAGTCCACCGCGACGAATCCGTGAGTCGACTCCGACAGGACCGGCGGGTTCGATCTGCTGGCGGCGTTGACGCCCAGGCATGCAGTCGGCACACTCTGGCCAGCGCAGGCTGACTGCGGCCGGGCCGATCTCCGAATCAGGGTCTTCACCATCGGCAACACCG
>DASXOJ010000112.1:0-109847 GCA_036494465.1 Pseudonocardiaceae bacterium | reverse complement strand
CTCGCGCTGGCTCTCGTCGAGTGTGCCGAGCACCTCGTCCTCGACCGCCGCGAGCGCGGACTCGGCCCTCGCGAGCTGCTTCGCGCCGGCGTCGGTGAGCTCGACCACGTGCCGGCGACGATCCTCGGGCGAGCGTCGCCGTTCGATCAAACTCTCGGCTTCAAGCTCGTTGAGCAGGCCGACGATGTTGGTCCCGTCCATCTCCAGCGTGGCGGCGAGTCCCTGTTGGGTGCAGTCGCCGCGATTCCGCAGCACCGTCAGCGCCACAAGATGACGCGGCCGCAGGCCCAACGGTGCCAGCACCGCCTCGGAACGCACCCGGATCCGGCGGGCGAGATGATCGAGCAGCGCGCCGGAGCGGTGCTCGACCGGCTGGTTGGCCACAGGCAGGGAACCCATACGCTAAGTCTACCCGCCTACATCATCGATCGATATGCTATAAATGATTTGTGATTCACAAACCATCAATGAAGGGGTAGTGAAACTATGCACCTCCTGCACATCGACTCGAGCATCCAGGGCGACCGGTCCGTCAGCCGCAAGCTCACCGCGCGCGCCGCGGGCGTCTGGCGCGCCGCGCACCCCGCAGGCACCTTCACCTACCGGGACCTGGGCAGCGATCCCGTCCCCCACCTCGACGCGGCCGCCGGAATCGCCGTGCGAGTGCCCACAGAACAGCGCACCCCGGCGCAGGCCGCCTCGTTGGCACTCAGCGAGGAACTGGTCAACGAGATCAAGGCAGCAGACACCGTCCTGCTGGGACTTCCGCTGTACAACTTCGGACCCCCCCAGCAGCGTCAAGGCCTGGGTGGACCACCTCATCGCGTCCGGACTGTCCGTCGATACCGAGACCCACGCCCCCCCTGCTCGGCGGCCGCGAATTCGTCGTACTCGCCAGCCGCGGCGGCGGCTACAACGAAGGCACACCCCGCCACGGCTGGGACCACGCCGAACCATGGCTTCCCCACGCCCTGGCATCGACAGGGCTGGAACCCCGCTTCATCACCGCCCAACTCACCCTCGCCCACACCACCCCCGCCATGGCAGAGGTGATCCCGCTGGCCGAGCAGAGCCTCGCCGAGGCAGAGCGCGCCGTCGACGACCTGTGGACTCCGGCACCGGCAATGGTTTGAGGCACCGGGGGCCTGAGGCGATGACGCACTGCCGAGCCGAGGCGCCCCTAGGGATTCAGGTCGGTGATCGTCCGCCAGCCGATACACCGGCCAGCAGTGTCTGACGACTGGGCCTCCGGAAGGAGCGTGCCGGGCGAATCCGCCCGAGTCAGGGGTCCGGCCGCGAGATCCCCCAGGAACACAACTTCGACGACCAATCCGGCCAGCTGCTGGCTCACCTCAGGAAGAGAGCATTTGCCGTGAATCATCAAGCAGCGCAGGACATGCGGGGCAGGACGGTGGTGGTGACGGGTGCGAGCGCCGGGATCGGGGCCGCGGCCGCCCGCCAGTTCGCCGACCTGGGCGCCACCGTGGCCGTGGTGGGCCGCTCGGCGCAGAAGACGGCCGCCGTCGCGGATGCGCTCGGAGCCGAGGCTCACCTGGTGGACTACAGCCGCCTTGACGATGTCCGCCGCCTTGCCGACGAGCTACTGGTCCGCTACCCCCGTATCGATGTCCTGGCCAACAACGCGGGTGGCGTCTTCTCCGGCCGGAACACCAGTGCAGACGGTCATGAGATGACCTTCCAGGTCAATCACCTCGCACCGTTCCTACTGACCAACCTACTGCTGGACCGACTCACCACGGCCCCGGACGGCGCACGAGTGATCAACACAGCCAGCGCGGCCTACCGCCGGGGGCGCCTCGACCTGGACGACCTCGACCGCACTCGCGTCCGCTACACCGGCTCGGGCGCCTATGGCGCCAGCAAGCTCGCCAACATCCTGTTCACCCGGGAACTCGCCCGACGGACGCAGGACACGGGCGTAACCACATCCGCCTTCCACCCAGGCAGGATCGCCACCGATATCGGGCGGGAAGGCGGTCTGTATCACCTGCTCTTCGGCTCGCGACTGGCCAAGGCGCTGAACTCAACCCCCGCACAGGGCGCGGAGCCACTCGTCCGCCTGGCCACGACCGTGGACGCTCACACGGTCAACGGCCAGTACTTCCACCGCTTCACGCCCGAGGACCCCAAGAACAAGCAGGCCACCGACCCGAACCTGGACCAGGAGCTGTGGGAACGCTCCGCACAGCTGACCGGCGTGCGCACCCCCTCCTGAAGCACACGCACACACGCACGCAGGCCAAGGAACCGATGATGAATGAGATTCAGGCCAGGACCGACGTGCTGATCTGCGGCGCCGGACCTGCCGGGCTGAGCCTAGCCATCGAACTGGCCCGTCGCAGGGTGGCGTTCCTGCTGATCGACAAAGCCGCCGGGCCGTTTCAAGGTTCGCGGGGCAAGGGCATCCAGCCGCGTACCCACGAGATCTTCGAGGATTTCGGCGTGCTGGACCGGGTCATGGCCGCGGGCGGCCTCCCGCCGGCTCTCCGCACCTACCGCAAGGACAACAGCTTCAACGAGGCCGCGCGGGCGCCGATCGCCGCCGATCCCGCCGAGCCCTACCCTCTCCCCCTTGTGGTCGCACAGTTCCGCACCGAAGCCGTACTGCGCGAGCGGTTGGCCGAACTCGGCCACCATCCGCGCTACAAGCACGAACTGGTGGACTTCAGCCAGAGCTCGCCGGCTGTCACGGCGACCATCAACGGTCCCGACGGGATCATCAATGTCAGCGCGGCGTACCTGGTCGGTGTCGACGGCGGATCGAGCGTGGTACGACACCGCCTGGACATCGACTTTCCCGGCGAGGCGTTGGGCGTGCGCGCCGTGGTGGCCGATGTCCGGCTCGACGGCCTCGGCCGCGATGCCTGGCATCGCTGGCCCAACGGCATCGGAGTATGTCCGCTGCCGGGCACCGATCTGTTCCAGATCCAGGGCATGCTCAAGCCCGACACCGAGGTCGATCCCTCCCTGGCCGGACTGACCGCGTTGCTCACGGCAGCCTCCGGCCGGACCGGGATCACGGTCACGTCGGTGTCCTGGGCGTCGGTCTACTCCATGAGTGCCCGGGTGGCCGACCGTTACCGGGCCGGCCGCGTGCTGCTGGCCGGAGACGCCGCCCACGTCCATCCGCCCACCGGCGGGCAGGGACTGAATACCAGCATCCAGGATGCCTACAACCTGGGCTGGAAACTCACCGCCGTGCTCGCCGGGGCGCCCGACCGACTGCTGGACACCTATGAGCAGGAGCGGCGCCCCATCGCAGCAGAGATGATCACGATGGCCACCAGGCTGCTGCTGGCACCGGCCGCGGGCGTGCCGCAACGCGGACGGGAGGTGCACCAACTGGACCTCGGCTACCGGGATTCAACCCTGTCCCTGAACACGCCGGAATCCCTGAACGCGGCAGGCCGCGCCACCGACGGCCGCCAGCCCGGCGACCGCGCCCCCGACGCCCCACTGCTGGGCGCGGCCGGTCAACCGACCCGGCTGTTCACCCTCCTGCGCGGGCCGCACTGGACGTTGCTCGGCTACCAGGCCCACCCAGACGTGACCGCACGTGCCGGCCTGCATATCCACACCGTCGGTCCGGACGGCGACCTGATCGACAACAACAACCATCTACAACAGACTTATGGCCTGACCCCGGGAGACCAGGTGTTGATCCGTCCCGACGGCTACCTCGCCGCCCTCCTGCCAGCCGCCCACGCCGACCTGCTCCCCGGCTACCTCAGCGAGGTCGGGCTGACACCGGACCACCCGTAGGCCGAAAGGTGTCTGCACCATGGCCAAGCTGGAAATCACCGTCGCGAGCACGGCGGGTGGAACCGGGCCAGGACGCCGTGCTCTGAGCCCGGCTTCCGTTCGGTGTCTACAAAGGACTGTCCACATGCCGTGACATCAGTCTGGAGTTGTCACATGCCTGCCTGCCACCCGGCCTTCCACCGGAACCACGTGGGGCACGGCGGATGGCAATATCGGACAACTTCGGGTTCTTCGTCGGCACGCGATGCCCGGGGTGAACCAAAGACGTCCTATCTGTGGCAGCCACTGGCTGCTGCACGCACTGCGCGAGTTCGAACACTTCTACACCAGCCACCGGCCCCACCAGGGCATTGCCAACGCACGTCCACTACCACCGATCCCCCAGCCCAGATCACCCGTCACACCATTACCGACACCCCCCGTCTGAGCGGCATCCTCAACGAGCACAGACACGCCAGCTGAACGACGTCTTGGACCTCGCTGCGGATTTGAATTTGCGTCGAATTGCGCACCGAGAAATCCACAATCGCGGGGACTTACTCACGCCGCCCGCGTTCGAATCGGGGTAGTGGTCGACGGGCCAGAATGCGGCCCGGCTATCGGAATCGCGTCAGCCGTTGACGCGTACCCGGGCGCAGGTCGCGCGGTGTGGCCCGGGACCGTCTGCCATCGAACTCGGGTCGCACCGTCAACGCCTCGTCCTACACGTAGCCGCGGGGGAACGTGGGTACCAGCCCGAGGCGGCACCGCAGCGATCGGAGCCAGTCCGCGCCGAATCGCGCCCATCTCGGTGTGCGTGATCAGCTGTTCGTATCCGCGCAGCCGGATCAACGTCCACATCGCCCGGTAGATCGCGACCTCGGCAGCCAACGTGCCGTTCGAACTCGTCCGAGTAATTTCCAGGGTGAAGCCGTCGTCCGACGCGGGCGGGACCGGACGACCCACGATCGCGACCGCTGTGTGCCCAGAGCGGCCGGAGACCACCGTCCCGAACAGCGCACCGCTCGGTGACCGCTGTGCCTCACTTCGGCCAGCCAGCAGGACCTCCGCGAATCCCACCTCGACGACTCTCAGAAGCGGCACGCTGTCGTTCTGGCTGTACATCGACACCGCCAAGACCGGCAGTACCGCGACCGACACGCTGACCGTCAAGGTCGGCTCGATCACGGTAGCCACCTTCTCCAACATCAACGCGAACGACGGCTACACCGAGCACACCTACGACGTGTCCAGCTTCGCAGGCCAGATCCCGACCCTGCTGTTCACCGCAAGGAAACCGGTTCGACGCAAACATCCTTCGTCGTGGACGACACCGCCCTGACCACCAGCTGAACCAAGTCGGGTTGGAGGGTCGGATCGCCCGGCCCTCCAACTCACACCCGCCGAAACCAGGTATTGATCGTGTGTCGGGCCGTAGCTGCCCTGCCGTCCGCGCTCAGCCACTGCGGTCGAGTCCGGCAAAGGAAGCTCCGGCCAACTGATCCGCTCAGCGGCGCAACCGGGAACTCCGGACGGTGATTCACTTCGACTCGGGCTGAACGTCAATTGTGATTCACCTGCAAGGCATCCATGAACGGGTGCCCGCCCTCCACACTGTTGTTGGTTGGCCAGGCCCTGGTCAACCAGATCACAGTCCTTCGTCCGGGAAGGCAGGCATCATGAACCGAAGTCGACGCTGGGAGTTATGGATCGTCGCGGTGACGTGCGCGGCCGGGTTCGCACTGATCCTCGGCGCCGCCTACCTCGCCTCGCCCAGCCGGACCGCCGGCACCCACCAGGAAGCGGTTGCCCCCGCCCATCAGAACAAGCTGAAGGTCCAGCCCGACGACGGAGTGGACCCCGACGCTCAGGACGCCGCGAACCAGGTCCGGGAGAACCCGTCCGGCGATGAGGAAGAACGCGAAGCCGTCACCGCGCACCCGGGCGCCACCACCGGAAGCTGTGGGGTCGAGCGGTGGTCGGTGAAGACCGGAACCGACGCCGACGCCGGCAAGATCACGTTACAGTCCACCACGTCGAGCACGATCTCCTACCTGACCTCGCTCAGCACCCCGGGAAGCCTGCCCGCCAACAACCGCATCCAGCCCACGGAAACCACCGTCTACCAACTGCAGGTGACGCTGGTGGAGTACAAAGTCGAATCTGACTCGGACTATCACCTGGTGCTGAGCGACGGCGCAGGACACACCATGATCGCTGAGATCCCCGACCCGACCTGCGTCGGCTCGGGCAGTCCGCTGCTGTCCAGCGTTACCAAGGCCCGCAACGAGTTCAACGCCAAATACACGCCGACCGGCAGTTTCAAGACCGTCAACGTGCCGGTCACCGTCACCGGTGTCGGATTCTTCGACTTCCTGCACGGCCAGACCGGTGTCGCACCCAACGGCATCGAACTGCACTCGGTACTCGACATCCAGTTCGGCGGCGCCAGCGGCGGTGGCGCGGTGTCCGTCACCGATCCCGGCACCCAGACGACCACCGTCGGCCAGCCCACGAACCTACAGATCACGGCCTCCGACACCGCCGGTGGCACACCGACCTACAGTGCGACCAACCTGCCCGCCGGACTGTCGATCAACTCCGCGACCGGCCTGATCTCCGGCACCCCCACGACAACCGGCGCCAGCAACGTGACCGTGACCGTCACCGACTCCACCGGTCCAGCCGGCTCGACCCAGTTCAGCTGGACCATCGCCACCTCGGGCGGCGGCGAGTGCACCGCAGGCCAACTGCTGGGCAATCCGGGTTTCGAGACCGGCACAGCCACGCCCTGGGCGGCCAACAACACCGGCATCGTCTCGAACAACTCGTCGGAGCCACCGCACACCGGCAGTCGGGACGCGTGGCTGGATGGCTATGGCAGCACGCACACCGACACCCTGTCGCAAGCCGTCACGCTGCCCACCGGCTGCGCCACCGAGACGTTCAGTTTCTGGCTGCACATCGACACCGCAGAAACCAGCACCACCACCGCATATGACACGCTCAAGGTCGAGGTACTCAACGCGTCGGGTTCGGTGTTGGCACCCCTGGCCACCTATTCCAACCTGAACGCCGGCAGCGGCTACGCCCAGCACAGTTTCTCGCTGAGCCCCTACGCGGGCCAGGCCATCACGCTGAAGTTCACCGGCAGCGAGGACTCCATCGACCAAACGTCGTTCGTGCTGGATGACACCGCGGTCACCGTCGCCTGACAGTGGGCCGGAGACCGTCATGAACCGCGCAGGAGCGACCAAGCAGTTCTGCGTGACCAGGGCGCCAGCGGTCTACGATGAGCGAGCTTTGCGCCGGGGGAACCCCATGACAAGGAGGCTGATCGTTGAAACCGTCCTTATTACCCAGAACGGCGCTGGCCATTGCCGTCACTGCGGCCGTGGTGACGGCAATGGCCAGCACACCCGCATCGGCCGCGACCCAGCCCGGCAGCCCGAACCGTCCGGCAACGACCGAATCGGCACGGCACTCAGGCACAACGGCGTTCGCCAAGCACAACGTGCCCAATCCCTTGCTGAAAGAGGTGTTCACCGAACAGCAGGACGATGACGGCGGAGACGACCCCGTCCTCTCCGCGTTGTGCCAGACCTACCTTGGCCACCCGACCCCGTACCACGCGATCACCCCGAACATCGACGTGATCAATGGCGACATGGTAGTCCCTTCCGGCAGCCAGCAGGGCTGCGACGCGGCCCAAAACGAAACCACGATCTCGGTCAATCCCGCGAACCCGCGCAACGTCGTGAGCGGCACCAACGACTACCGCGTGTTCAACACCAGGGAAGCCCGCAACGACGCCTCCGGGTACGTCTACACCTCATTCGATGGTGGCCATACCTGGAAGAACATCCAGCTGCCGCATCTGACCTTCCAGACCGGCGCGACCGGCGCACTGTCCTACATGGACTCAGCAGGCGACCCGGACGTGGTGTTCGGCCCGCACAACACCGTCTACTACTCGAATCTGGTGTTCAGCAGGGCCGCCGTCCCCGCAGCCCAACAGAACGCCAGCGGAATCGCGGTCTCGGTCTCCCACGACGGCGGGCTGACCTGGAGCGAGCCCGACATCGTGCACCTCGACGGCGTCACGGCGGCCGGCACCGCCACCCCGACGTCGATCTTCAACGACAAGGAATGGCTGGCCGTCGACCAGCACACCGGTCAGGTCTACGTCACCTGGACCCAGTTCACCTACGACGCGGCCGGCAACTTCCTCCAGTCCCCGGTCGTCGTCGCCACCTCCCACGACGCCGGCAAACACTGGTCCGCACCGACCCAGATGTCGCCGTCCATGGCCAACTTCAAGGGCGGCATCACGTCCTTCGGCTCAGGTACCAACCCCCAGGTCGCCGATGATGGCAGCCTCTACGTCGCGTACGAGACGTCGGTGTGCGCGACCGCGGCCTGCGACGGCGCGAACGACCACGACGCCGTGGTCATCGCCACCTCGCGCGATGGTGGCCGCACCTTCCGCAATTCGGTGGTGGCGACCGATTACGACTTCCCGTTCAACAACGATGTCGCCAACAACGTGCTGACCGGCGAGAATTTCCGGATCAACAGCTTCCCCCAGTTGGCCTACGACGCCGTCACCAACCAGCTCTGGGTGAGCTGGGCCGACGACCGAGACGGTCGGTATGTCAACGGCGCCTCGGTCAAGACCAACGGCGACGTCCTGCTCGCGCATGCGTTCGCCGGTGGGCCGTGGTCGACGCCGCTGACGATCGGTAGTCCATCCGACGAGGTCTTCCCAGCGGTCGCCGCGTTGGCCGGTCAGGTCGCGGTCAGCTTCTACACCCGAGACTACGATCCGAACGGCATCGGCCTGGACTACGCCTACGTGGCCGGCAACATGTGGAACATCGGCTCGGCGCCGATCACACGGTTGACCACGCAGACCAGCAACCCACAGGTGCAGTTCGTCGGCACCGGCGCGGTGTCCGGCAAGACGCTGCAGGGCGAGTTCATCGGCGATTACACCGCGGTCACGCTCGGCAGCGACTTCCAACTGCACCCGTTCTGGACCGACTTCCGCGGTGCCCCGGGCACAAGCCTGCCGAACCAGGACGCCTACACCCAGTCGATCAGTCTGGGTTCGCGCTGATCAGACAAGGCGAACGTGCGTGAAAGACCAATCCGCTTACCTAGATCCGAGGTACCGACAGGTCAGCCACTTGAGCCTGGCCATCGGCACGGCACACGGACGGAGGTCTGGACTGCGCGACAGATCCTCAAGCGTCGCCGCAGCGGAGGGACGGATCCCCTCCTCGTTGTCGGGCTGGTACGCGGCCTGTCGGCACCCGGGGCCGGCAGGCCCATCGCAACCGCTCACTAGCCACTCACCACTACCCGGAGTACCGCGACTTCCAGGAAGAGCTCCTGACTCAGCTCCTGGAGATCGACACACTCCGTGGTCAGTGCGCCCGTGTGCGGAAGCGCTTGTTGGCCGGCAAATCGGTGCCCGCAGACACGCCTGAACTGCGGTCAGGTTGGAACCCGACTGACGTCGAGTCGTGGGAGCTGGAGGCACCGGGTGATCCGCCGCCCGTCGTAGACGACGGTGGCTGATGCGACCCACTCGCGGCGCTCGATGTGGCGATTGTCAACGGTCCGGACGGACGGGCGTCACGTTCTGCCAGAACGCGGTCAGGGTGTCGACGATCGTGGAGGGGGCTTCATTCATCCAAGCGTGGTGCAGACCGGGCAGCACGGCGATGCGGGTACCCAGTAGATCGGCGACATCGCGGGACATGCCGGGATCGATGAACGAGTCGGCGGTGGGAATGACGACCAGGCCGGGTGCGGAGGTCGGTCCAGAGATCGCAGCGCCCCAGTCGTGGTGGAGGGTCGGCGCGGCGGACCGGTAGAGCGACAGGATCGACCGCATGGTGGTGTCGTTCAGCTGAGCTGCCATCGCCGCAGCTCGCTCATTCGGGCTGCCGTGCGCGCGCAGGACGCCGGCGATGCTCGCTGGGTCGGCTGCGTCGGCGGCAAGCCACCCGGCGACGGCGCGTTCGCCCACGTCCGGGGTCTGCCACTCCACGGCCCTGGGGTGCCAGCGATAGCGGGAATCGAAACAGGCGGCGACGTCGGCCACCCAGCTGCGCAGTGGTACGTCGTACGCGGTGGCCAAGCGGATCGTCAGCAGCGCACCCCAGTCGTGACCGACCAGGTCCACTGGCTCATCAAAGGCGGTCACCTGCTCGGCGAGCCAGTCGGCGTACTCGTCCTCCGTTGCCGTGAAGCCCTGCGGCAGTTCCGCCCCGAAGCCCGGCAGCGCCAGCGCTACAGACCTGCCGGGCATACGCTGTCGCACCGCATCCCAGATATAACGGGTCTCGGGAACGCCGTGCAGGAAAACAGCGACCATCATTTCTCCCTCAAGAGCACAACGGTGAAACGCCGGAGGGGTGCCGCGGTTCATTGCCAGGGCTCGGCCAGACGCTGGATCATCGTGCCGAGCCAGGCCTCCAACTCGGCCCGGTCGCCAAGCTCGGACCGCAGCACGCGGCGGCGGGCCGAGACCCGACGACGAAATTGTCGATCGCGGCGGCGCGGCTGCGGGCCTCCGCGTCGTCCAGCCCGGTGCCGCGCAGGTAGCGGTGCAGCGGCTCCAGCGCGTTCGCGTCGTAGAAAGCGGCCAGCGCCTCCGCCGCCTCCGGGCGTTCCCCGGCCGCTCGGTGCAGCGCGAGCAGAGGGTCCTCGCCGGGGCCGCCGAACCAGCGCTCGACGATGCTGGCGGCCAGGCGCGCACCGAGCGAGGAACGGTCGCCGTCGATCGAGTCCAAAATCGGGATCTCCACCCGGGTCGCGGCCAGGAACAGACCGCCCTTTCCCCCGAAACACCGCGTGATGAGGTTGGGCGACACGGCCGCGGCCCTGGCCACACCCATCACGGTGACCGCCGCATACCCGTGCTGGGCGAACTGACGCCGCGCCTCCTCCAGCACAAGCCGCACCCGGCACCGTCAGCTCCACCTACGGCGTGGTGGATGGCAGAACGGGATCGGTTCGGTCGCCGCCGCGGACACCGCACTGGGACCGGTGGACGATCCTTGGCTGCTGACGTCGCCACTGGGCAAAGCGGGCAAGCCGGTCGCCGAGCCGATATTCCCCCCGACCTGCCGGCTGACGTGCAATGGCACTCCTCCGGGACCGAGGCGGTCGGCCATCCGCGATCGATTGTCTCAATTGGACTGACCCGGGAGCGATCGCACAGAGTGAGGGCCGAAATCTCGGCCGTGCGCGCGCGGGTTCGTGCGCGCCGGGGGTGCCGCGCTAACCAATCATTCGTATTCTAAACATGCGAATTTGGTCGCTTTCTTCACGTCATTCTGCGTTACCTGTTCGTTATATGGATTCGTATCGTGCGGCAGATAGGCTGGCTGGTGGTATCGGCTACGCCGTTCGATGCCGGTAGTGATTTTGTGACAGTCACCGCCACTCCACCCGTATGCACTAGAGAAACGTCGCTTTGTCGCGGATCTTGCCAGTTGAGGACCGACCACCGGTGACCTTCTGCGGTTTACGTGAGAGTAGTTCGTCACCGCAATGGAGGAATCTGGGACCAGTCCTGCCGGATGGCTAGCCCGGCGAGATTGTGGGTATGGTTCTAGCGCCTCGCTGAGATGAATTCAGATCATCGGGGAACACAATCGCCGTTCATGGCAGGGCGTTGGCGCGAAACGGACTGGAGGGGCAGTCCGCGCGTCACGGAAAAGAGAAAGACGACCAGTGACCGAAAGTGACTTATTTGAGGTAGCAACCGTTTCGGATTTGTTGAACACCGTGGTACACGATCACCACGTTCCCGGTGCTCAGCTCGCTATCCGTTGGCGTGACAGGCAGATCTCCACTGTGTCCGGGGTCGAACAATACGGCTCCGGGTGCCCGATGACAGTACGGTCCACCATTCCATCCGGTTCGATCAGCAAAATCTTCACCGCAACGATGATGATGCTGCTCGCCGCCGACGAGGAGATCGCTCTGGACGAACCGGTCGGCGAATATCTTGCCGGTTTGCGAGATAGTCGGGAACTATTCAGCCGACTCACCCCACGGCAACTGCTCAGCCACACCAGCGGCCTGCCCGCGAGCCTGGACGAGCACTTGTCACCAGGGGCGATGACCTCGCCTCGGCGCTACCTGATGGAATGCGCACGTACCGCTGTTCCGGTGTGCGCTCCCGGCACCGCGTTCTCGTATTCGAACCTCGGATACGTGCTGATCGGCTACGTTGTCGAGATCGTCACCGGCCTGAGCTGGCCGGAGGCCATTCGCTCGATTCTGCTCGACCAACTGGGAATTTCACCATCTTTCGTCATCGAAGATGATGCGGGGTACGCGGGCCGGGTTTGTTGTCCCGGGCACAGCGTGCACGCTGGAAGCGGGCGCACGTTTCCGGTCCAGCAGACCATCACACCAGCGACGATGGCGACCGGCGGTCTCGCGCTGAGCGCCGGCGACCTCGCTACGTTCGCCTCCGCGCTGATGTCTGGGCTGATGTCTGGGGAGTGCGGCGGGGCGCAGCTGATCGACTCGGTGGCGGTGGACCTGATGCGACAGGCCATCCCCGGAGCCGAACCGTTCGGCCTTGCCGACGGCTGGGGGCTCGGGCTGGCCATCTACCGCGACGGCAACCGGCAGTGGGTCGGTCACGACGGCACCGGCGACGGCACCTCCGCGCACCTGCGGATCAGCACCGAACAGCCGTGCATCGTCGCCTTCACCAGCAATGCGACCAGCGGAAACCTCGCCTGGCGCGAACTGGTCGCCGAACTGGGCAGGGCGGGTCTGCCAGTGGCCGACTACCGCGAACCGCTCACCACGGATCATCCGCTTTCCCCGTCACCGGAGTTCTTCGGCCGCTACGTCAACGGCGAGCTCGAATATTCGGTGGCAGCACGCGACGGTCGGCCCTGCATCGCGGTGGCCGGCGAGATCTTCACCGAGCTGGCAGTGCACGACCAGGGCGTCTTCTCCGTCCGTGATCCGGCCACCGGTCGGCGGGTCAACGGCGGCCGGTTCCTCGCCAATCCGAGGACAGGCCGGATCAGCGGTTTGCAGACCGGAGGCCGGATCGCCCTGCGCCTGGACCCAGCCGCCTGACCCCGACACCGATTCCACCAGCGGGCAACACCGGATCGGACCGACCGCCATCGGTCTCGGCGATCGCGCCTGCGCCATCCTGAGAGGTACGAGATCCCGTGACGTCTATGAGCACGGTGAGCGCGACGCTGCGCGTGTCCGGTGAACTGGATGTCGTGGCGCTCGCCGAGGCAACGCACGCGCTGACCGCCCGCGACACGACCACATCGGTGGTCGGCGAACCGACCTTCGTCGATCGCTCCGACAGATCCGAAAGAAGACCGGATGAACTGCTGCATGACCTGATCGACGCGCCATGGCCGGATCCACATCGGCCGTGGCGCATCTTCGTTGTGCGACTAGGTAGCGCAGACCACATCATCCTGTTGTGCGCCAACCCTTCGCTCGGGGCAGATCCACAGTCCCTGTTGGACGATCTCACGGCTCGCTACGCGCGGATCGCCGGGTTGACGTTGCCGGAACTCGTCGAGGCGCAGGTGGCACGAACACCGGACGCACCAGCGCTGCGCTGGTCCGCTGGTGAGTTGAGCTATGCCGAGCTGAACCGGCGGGCCAACCGCATGGCGCATCAGCTGATCGCGCGCGGCGCGGGGCCGGGTGCGACGGTCGCGTTGCTGTTGCCGCGTTCGCCCGATCTGGTCGTCGCGACGTTGGCGGTGACCAAGGCCGGAGCGGCGTTCCTGCCGATCGACCCCGCCTATCCCGCCGCGCGGATCAGCCTGCTGATCGACGACGCCCAGCCGTTGTTCGTGCTGCGACCGGGCGACGTCGTGCCGACCAGCGGTCCTGAGCACAATCCGAGCGACGCTGATCGGGTGGTTCCGTTGCGGGCGGCCAACATCGCCTACGTCATCTACACGTCGGGCACGACTGGCCAACCCAAGGGCGTGCTCGTGCCCCACACCGGGCTGCGCAACTTCACCGCGCACCAGGCGGCGCGGACCGGCGTGCGGCCGGGTGACCGGGTGCTGCAGTACGCCTCCCCCAGTTTCGACGCCTCCGTGCTGGAACTGCTGCTGGCCCTGCCGACCGGCGCATGCCTGGTGACGCCGGAACCGGGCCCGTTGCTCGGTTCGGTCCTCGCCGAGACGTTGCGCCGGGAGCGCATCACGCACACGCTGATCCCGCCTGCCGCACTCGCCACCATTCCGGCGGACGCGCCGGACCTGCCGGATCTGCGGCACCTGATCGTCGGTGGCGACGCCACCACCACCGATCTGGTGCAGCGGTGGGCGCCGGGCCGCGAACTGACCAATGCTTACGGACCTACCGAGATCACCATCGCGGCGACGTGGAGCCAGCCGCTGCAGCCGACCGGTGAACCGCCGACCATCGGCGTGCCGTTGCCGAACACCCGGGTGTATCTGCTGGACGCGCGGCTGCGGCCGGTGCCACCGGGCCACACCGGCGAGATCTTCGTGGCCGGTCCGGGGCTCGCGCACGGGTATCGCGGTCAGCCAGGGTTGACCGCGGATCGGTTCCTCGCCAATCCGTACGGGCCTTCCGGCAGCCGGTTGTACCGGACCGGCGACCTCGCTCATCAGGACCCAGACGGGAACCTGCACTACCACGGCCGGGCCGATCACCAGGTCAAGATCCGCGGCAACCGCGTCGAGCTGGGCGAGATCGAGCACGCGCTGGAGCAGCACCCGAGCGTCCGGCGCGCGGTCGTGGTCACGCGTGACACCGACGAGCACACGCAACTGGTGGGATACGTGGTCTCCGATGGGGCGTCCGGAGAGCTGCGTGATCACCTCGCTGGGCTGCTGCCGGAGTACATGATTCCGGCGGCGATCGTCGTCCTTGGCAAGTTTCCGTTGACACACAACGGGAAGGTGGATCGGGCCAAGCTGCCTGAGCCGGATCTGGCTGTCGCTGAGGTGGCTGACACGCCGCGTACGGCGACGGAGCGCGCGTTGGCCGAGATCGTCGGCGACGTGCTCGGTATCGGTGCCGTTGGTGTGCATGACGACTTCTTCCGGCTGGGCGGGGACTCGATCTCGGCGGTACGGGTGCTGGGCAGGGCGCGCGCGAGGTTCGACGTTGACCTGTCGATCCGGGCGGTGTTCGAGCGGCGGACGATCGCGGCGCTTGCCGAGCTGTTGCCCGCCCCGGGCTCGGGTGATCAGCGCGGAATCGAGCGGGCGCCGGTGGGTGTGCCGGTGCCGTTGTCGGCCGCGCAGCGGCGGTTGTGGGTGTTGGACGACCTGACCGGCGGCACCGAGTACAACACCGGGATCGGGTTGCGGCTACGCGGATCGGTCGATGTCGACGCGTTACGCGCGGCGGTCGCGGTGCTGGTCGAGCGGCATGCCGCGTTGCGCACCACGTTCCACGCCGTGGATGGGGTCATCCAGCAGGTGGTCGCCGAGTCGGCCGAGGTGCCGGTGCGGATGGTGGCGGTACCGGACGCGGACGTGGACGAGGTTCTTGCCGAGGAGCTTCGCACGCCGTTCGACCTGGGTGCGGGGCCGTTGACCAGGTTTGTGCTGGTGCGCCTTACCACGCAGGACCATGTGTTGTTGCTGTGCCAGCATCACATCGTCACCGATGGCTGGTCGGTTCGGTTGCTGGTCGAGGAACTCATCGAGGGGTTGCGCGGGGAAGCTGCTCGACTGCCGGTACCGGTGATCCAGTACCCGGACTTCGCGGTGTGGGAGCACAGCCGGCAGGCCGACAGTGGCGATCTGGCCTACTGGCGCGACCGGCTCGATGGGCTCGATGTGCTGGAGCTGCCAACCGATCGGCCCCGACCTGCGGAACGGACCGTCAACGGTGCGATCTGCCGACGTCAGCTGGACGGCCAGCTCGTGTCCGGACTGACCGCGCTCGGCCGCGATCACGACGCCACGTTGTTCATGGTGCTGACCGCGGCGGTGCAGGTGTTGCTGGCCCGCTACGCCAACCAGTCGGACGTCGCGGTGGGCACGGCCGTGTCCGGCCGGGACCGGGCCGAGTTGGAGCGGGTGGCCGGGTTCTTCGTGAACACGCTCGTACTCCGGACCGCTGTGGACCGGTTGGTGCCGTTCGAGGAATTTCTTGGCCAGGTCCGGGAGAACGTGGTGGGGGCGTTCGCGCACGGCGACGTGCCGTTCGACCGGGTGGTGGAGGAGCTGTCGCCGCTGCGCGATCCGAGCCGGACGCCGTTGGTGCAGGCCCTGGTGGTGTTGCAGAACGAGATGGTGCGGGGTGCGGACATCGGTGGGTTACAGGTGTCCGAGTACGAACTGCCTCGGCCGGGTGCCCGGTTCGAGCTGGTGATCGAGTTCCTGCCGAAGGATCGTGGACTGAATCTCGCGGTCGAGTACAACACCGACCTGTTCGACGCGGACACGATCGAGCGGCTGACCGGGCATCTGGAGGTGCTGCTCACCGGGATCGTGGCCGATCCACGGTGCCGGGTCGGTGAACTGCCAGTGTTGACCGGGTTGGAAACGGCACGGCTGCTGCTGGGCTGGAACGACACCGGCCAGCACGTGCCCGCCTCGGTGCTGCCCGCGTTGTTCGAGGCACAGGTCGCGCGGACGCCCCACGCGACCGCGATCTTCGACGCTGCCGGGAATCCGCTCAGCTATGCCACGGTGAATGAGATGGCCAACCGGCTGGCGCGGTTGCTGGTCGAGCGGGGAGCGGGTCCGGAGACGTTCGTCGGATTGGCCTTGCCGCGCTCGCCCCGGTTGATCGTCGCGCTGCTCGCGGTGCTCAAGTCGGGCGCGGCCTACCTGCCGATCGATCCGGCCTATCCGGCGGAGCGGATCGCGCTCATGGTCGCCGACACCGCTCCGGTGCTCGCGTTGACCGCGAAGGAGATCGGGGAGCGGCTGCGCCGGATCGTGCCGACGCTGGTGCTGGACGACGAGGCCACCCGCGCCGCGCTGAGCAGCGTCGCCGGAACGAATCTGACCGACGCGGATCGCACGGCACCGCTGCGTCCGGAGCACCCCGCGTACGTCATCTACACCTCGGGTTCGACCGGCCGCCCGAAGGGTGTCGTGGTCACCCAGCAGCCCGTCGCCGACCTCGCCGCCTGGACCGCGACCGCGTTCGGGGCGAGCGAACTGGCCAGGGTGATCGCGTCGACCTCGCTGAACTTCGACGTGTCGGTGTTCGAGATCATCTGCCCGCTGTTGTCGGGCGGCGCGGTGGAGATCGTCGCGGATCTGCTGGCGCTGGCCGAGCGGCCTGCCGGGCTGCCGGACCCGAGTCTGATCAGCGGGGTGCCTTCGGCGTTCACGCCGTTGTTGGAACAGCAGGCGTTGCGTGTCCGCGCGGACACGGTCGTGCTGGCCGGGGAGGCGCTGCCCGCGCGCACGGTCCGCGAGCTGAAAGCCGCCATGCCGGGCTGCCGGATCGCGAACATCTACGGTCCGACCGAGGCCACCGTGTACGCGACCGCCTGGTACTCCAACGGGCCCGACCCGGACCAGGCGCCGCCGATCGGCGGTCCGATCGCGAACACCCGCGCCTACGTGCTGGATCCGATGCTGCGGCTGGTGCCGGTCGGTGTACCGGGCGAACTGTGTCTTGGCGGGCCGGATCTGGCCAGGGGCTACCACCACCGGTCCGGCCTGACGGCGGAGCGGTTCGTCGCCGACCCGTTCGGTGCGCCCGGGGCGCGGATGTACCGAACCGGGGACATCGTGCGCTGGCGGCCCGACGGCCAACTGGAGTATCTGGGCAGGCGGGACCACCAGGTCAAGATCCGCGGGTTCCGGATCGAACTGGGCGAGGTGGAGGCGGCGCTGGCCGCGTTGGACGGGGTGGCGAACGCGGTCGCGGTGGTGCGCACGGACGCCGGGCACAAGCGGCTGGTCGGCTATGTGGTGCCGGTGCGTGGCGGCGAGGTCGACGTGGCGGGGTTGCGGACCGCGCTGCACCGGGTGCTGCCGGATCACCTGGTGCCGTCCGCGATCGTGGCGTTGCCTGCGTTGCCGTTGAACCCCAACGGAAAGCTGGACCGGGCCGCGCTGCCGGCGCCGGACTGGTCGATGCGGGCGAACGCGCGCCGGGTCGCGCCGCGCACGGGCGCCGAGCGCGTCGTGGCCGAGATCTGGGCTCGGGTGCTCGGGGTCGCCGAGGTCGGTGTCGAGGACAACTTCTTCGAGCTGGGCGGGGATTCGATCCTCGGCATCCAGGTCGTCGCGCAGGCGGCGAAGGCCGGGCTCCGGTTGAGCACCAAGGACGTGTTCCGGCACCAGACCGTCGCCGGACTGGCGGCGGCCGCAGTGCCGATCGAGGCCGGGAAGGTCGCGGCGCAGGGGCCGGTGGCGGGCGCGTTCCCGTTGACGCCGATCCAGCAGTGGCTCTTCGACCTGGATGTCCGGCCGGAGCGGTTCGACCAGTGGCTGACCGTGGAGCTGGTCCGGGAGGTCGACCGGGACGCGCTGCGGTCGGCGCTGGACGCACTGGTGGCTCAGCACGACGCGCTGCGTTCCCGGTTCGTCCGGGAGAACGGCGGGTGGCGGGCGCACAACGCGGCGTCGGCCGACGGCGCCGTGCTGTCCACAACGGACGATCTGCCGTGGTCGGAGTTCGACCTCGCCGCCGGGCCGCTGTTGCGCGCGGTGCTGGTCGATCGTTTCGACGAGAACCCGCTGCTGGTGCTGGCCTGCCACCACCTGGTGGTGGACGCGGTGTCCTGGCGCATCCTGCTGGAGGACCTGAACACCGCGTACGGACAGCTCAGCGCGGGTGCGCCGGTCGCGCTCGGGGCGAAGACGACCGCGTTCCGCGACTGGGCGATCCAACTGGCCGAAGTCCGGTTCGCCGATGAACTCGCGCACTGGCGGGCGGTGGACGCGGAGCGCACCGAACTGCCGGTCGATCACGACGGCCCGAACACGGTCACCGCGACCCGCGAGGTGCAGGTGCGACTCGGTGCGGCCGACACCAGGGCGTTGCTGCGGGAGGTGCCGGGCGTGTACCGGACGCAGATCAACGACGTGTTGCTGGCCGCACTGGGCCGCGCTGTCGGCGACTGGACCGGGTCGGACCGGGTCGTGCTCGATCTGGAGGGGCACGGCCGGGAGGACATCGGCGCCGCGATGGACACCTCGCGCACGGTCGGCTGGTTCACGTCGATGTTCCCGGTCGCGATCGCGACGACCCGGGACTGGGGCGAGACGCTGAAGTCGGTCAAGGAGCAGCTGCGCGCGGTGCCCCGGCGCGGTATCGGCTACGGAGCGCTGCGCTACGGCGGCGCCGACCTGACCGGACACCGCGACCTGCGGTTCAACTACCTCGGCCGGACCGCGCCGCCCGCGCTGGGCGAGGGCTTGTTCGAAGCAGTGCACGGCGAGTTGGCGCTGGCCGCGGATCCGGCCGGCGAGCGCAGCCACCTGCTGGACGTGGTGGCCCGGCTGGATGACGACGAGCTCGTGTTCACCTGGTCCTATTCGACCGGTCGGCACGATGCGCGGACGGTGCGGGCGGTGGCCGATGCCACGCTGGCCGGGCTGCGCGACATCGTCGAGCACTGCGCGTCGCCTGCGGCGGGCGGGCGGACGCCCTCGGACTTCCCGCTGGCCGGGCTCGATCAGTCCACAGTGGATTCAGTGGTGGGTGGTGGCCGTGGGGTCGCGGACATCTACCCGCTCACGCCTACCCAGACCGGCATGGTGTTCCACCGGCTGTCCCGGGACGACCAGGGCGTCTACTTCCAGCAGCTGACCTTCGTGCTGGACGGGGTGCCGGATTCGACGGCGCTTGGCAGGGCCTGGCAGGAGGTCGTGGACCGCACGCCGGTGTTGCGCAGCAGCATCCGGTGGGACGGCGTGCCGCGACCGGTGCAGATCGTGCACGAGCGGGCGACGCTGCACGTCACCTACCACGACTGGTCCGACACCGACGCTGATGCGAGACTGGCCGAATTCCTCGACCGCGATCGCGTGGCCGGGATCGACCTGTCCACCGCGCCGCTGATGCGGATGGCGATCGCGCGCCGCTCCCCCACCGAGGTCCAGGTCGTGTGGACGTTCCACCACGTGCTGCTGGACGGGTGGAGCGTGTTCGCGGTGCTCTCCGACCTGTTCGCGCTGTACTCGGGCGCGACCGATCTGCCGGTGCGCGGCGCGTTCCGCGACTACCTCGGCTGGCTGGCCGAGCAGGACGAGGACGCGGCCCGCGAGCACTGGGCCCGCACCCTCGCGGGCCGGACCGACCGCACTCCCCTGCCGTTCGACCGGGCGCCCGTCGCGGTGCACCGCGTCGAGTCGCGGGCCACAGTGCGCGTCGAACTGGACGAGGAAGCCTCGGCGCGGGTGCGGAAACTGGCACAGCGCAACGGGTTGACGGTACACACGGTCGTGCAGGGTGCGTTCGCGCTGCTGCTGGCCGCGCGCAGCGGCGAGTCCGATGTCGTGTTCGGCACCACCGTGTCCGGTCGGCCGCCCGAACTGGCCGGGGTCGAGTCGATGGTCGGCCTGTTCATCACCACGCTGCCGACCCGGATTCTCGTCGATCGCGGTCGCGATCTGGTGCCGTGGCTGCGCGAGGTGCAGGATGACGCCGCGGAGGCGCGCCGGTTCAGCTACCTGCCGGGGCAGGCGAACTCCTTCGACGCGATCCTGGTGTTCGAGAACTACCCGATCGCCGGCCAGGACGCGCTCACCCGGGGCCTGCGCCTGCGCGGCGTCGAGATGACCAACTACCCGCTGGCCGTCGTCGCCTACCCGACGACCGAGCTCGCGTTCGGTTTCGGCTACGACCCCGACCTGTTCGAGGAGTCGACGGTCACGGGGCTCGCGGAGCAGTTGTTGCTACTGCTGCGCGAGTTCGGGCAGGGCGATCGGCGGTTGGCAGCGGTGCCGACGATCACCGAGGCACAGCGCACGACCGTGCTCGTCGACTGGAACGACACCGCACATCCGGTCCCGGACGCGACCATCGCGGAGCGCTTCGCCGAGCAGGTCCGGTGCGCCCCGGACGCGGTCGCGGTGAGCACCGACGGCATCGCCATCACCTACGCGGAACTGGACGAGCGCGCGAACCGGTTGGCGCACCGGCTGATCAGCCTCGGGGTGCGGCCGGAGCAACCGGTGGCGCTGCTGGTCGAACGCTCGGTGGAGCTGGTCGTCGCGGAACTGGCGGTCACCAAGGCAGGCGGCTACTACGTGCCGTTGGACACGCGGGCGCCGCTGGCCAGGCTGCGGCTGCTGCTCGCGCGGTCCGGCACGCGGGTGCTGGTCACCGACCTGGTGCTGGCACCGACCGCGAGCGAGATCCGGCACGGTGGGCCGATCGTGGTGCTGGGCCTGCCGGACACCGAGCGGGACGCCAGTACTCCGGTGGTCGCGTGCCGCCCGGACAACCTCGCCTACGTGATGTACACGTCGGGTTCGACCGGCGAACCCAAGGGTGTCGCGGTGCGGCAACGGGACGTGGTCGCTCTGGCCGCGGATCGCGCGTTCGATGCTCCCGGGCACCGGACGGTGCTGCTGCATTCGCCGCAGGCGTTCGACGCGTCCACCTACGAGCTGTGGGTGCCGTTGCTGCGCGGCGGCCGGGTGGTGCTCGCGCCACCGGGCGAGGTGGACGCGAGCGTGCTGCGCAGGATGATCGGCGGGCACGGGGTGACCGCGCTGTGGCTGACCGCGGGCTTGTTCCGGCTCGTCGCGCAGGACGCCCCGGATGCGTTGCGCGGTGCGCTGGAGGTCTGGACCGGCGGCGACGTGGTGCCTGCTCCGGCTGCCCTGCGGGTGCGCGCCGCCTGCCCGGATCTGACCATTGTGGACGGATATGGGCCGACCGAGACCACGACGTTCGCGACCCGGCACGCGATGCCGGGCAGTGTGCCCGATCTCGTGCCGATCGGGCGACCGCTGGACAATATGCGCGCCTACGTGCTGGACGTGGCGCTCGCGCCGGTGCCGCCCAGGGTGGCGGGTCAGCTGTACGTGGCGGGTGCCGGGGTCGCGCGCGGGTACCTTGGCCGATCCGGGTTGACCTCCGCCCGGTTCCTGCCGGATCCGTTCGGTCCACCGGGCGAGCGGATGTACGCCACCGGTGACGTGGTGCGGTGGAACGCCAATGGCGAACTGGAGTTCGTCGGGCGCGGCGACGACCAGGTCAAGATCCGCGGGTTCCGGATCGAACCCGGCGAGATCGAAGCGGTGCTGGTGCGGCACGCGGGCATCGCCGAGGCCGTGGTGAGCGTCGTGGTCGACGACAACTGCCGCAGGCGACTGGTTGGCTACGTCGTGCCGGTCCCGGGTGCCCAACCGGATCCGTCCACGCTGCGGGCCTTCCTCGCCACGTCGCTGCCCGACTACATGGTGCCGTCGATCTTCCACACTCTCGACGCGCTTCCGTTGAGCCGCAACGGAAAACTCGACCGGCGGGCACTGCCCGCGCCTGTCTGGCACCAGCCCGACGAGACCGGCTACGTCGCACCGCGCACCGAGACCGAGTCGGCGCTGGCCGCGATCTGGACCGAACTGCTCGGGGTCGAGCGGATCGGCGTCACCGACGACTTCTTCGAACTCGGCGGTGACTCGATCGTGTCCATCCAGGTGGCCTCGCGCGCCCGGCAGGCCGGACTGGCGCTGAGCCCGAAGGAGGTGTTCGAGCACACCACGATCGCCGCGCTCGCCACCACCGCCGGCACGGCCGTGGCCGAGACCGTGGCCACGCAGGCGCCGGTGACCGGGCCGGTGCCGTTGACCCCGATCCAGCGCTGGTTCCTGCGCGAGACCGGCAGCGCACCCGCTCACTTCAACCAGTCGGTGCTGCTGGACCTGGCCGAAGTGCCGGACGTCGACGCATTGCGCCGCGCGCTGGGCGCGCTGCTGGCCTGGCACGACGCGTTGCGGCTGCGGTTCGCGCCGGACGCGGAGGGCTGGCGGCAGTTCAACGCGCCGGTCGAACCTGTCGACGTGCTCTGCGATCAGGGCTTCGACCTGGCCAACGGTCCCCTGTTCCTGGCTGAGCTCGTCGGGCCGCGCCAGTTGCGGCTGCGGGCGCACCACCTGGTGGTCGACGGGGTGTCGTGGCGGATCCTGATCGAGGATCTGGAGATCGCATACCAGCAGGCGAAGGCGGGTGACGTCGTCGACCTGGGGGCGAAGACGACCTCCTACCGCGACTGGGCGGTCCGCCTGGCCAAGATCGGCGCGTTCGCCGAGGACGCCGACTACTGGAACTCCGTTGTGGATAGTGCGGATCCGGCGATCCCGGTGAACTACCACCACGGCAGGAACACGGTCGGCACCATGCGTTCGGTCACGGTCCCGCTGGACACCGCGACCACCCGGGCGCTGCTGCGCGACGTGCCATCGGTCTACCGGACGCAGATCAACGACGTGCTGCTCGCCGCCCTCGGCCGGGTGCTGACCGACTGGACCGGGAGCCCGCGCGTCCTCATCGACCTGGAGGGCCACGGCCGCGAACCGGTCGGTCCCGGCATCGACACCTCGCGCACGATCGGCTGGTTCACCAGCATGTACCCGGTCGCGCTGACCGGCGGCCGGGACTGGCCGGGGATGTTGCGGCAGACCAAGGAGATGCTGCGGGCGGTGCCCCGGCACGGCATCCTCAGCCCGGCCCCGCAGGTCGAGCCCGACATCAGCTTCAACTACCTGGGTCAGTTCGACTCGCCCGCGCGCGAGGGCGGGCTGATCCTGGGCATGTCCGGCGGTCTAGGCGGCGACGCCGCGCCGGACACCCCCCGCGCGCACCTGCTGGACATCGTCGCCGAGACCGGCCACGACCAGCTCGTGTTCACCTGGTTCTACTGTGCCGAGGCGCACGACGAGGACACCATCGCGCGACTTGCCGAGCAACTGCGCGACGCGGTCGGCTCGATCGTGCGGCACTGCGCACGACCGGACGCGGGTGGACGCACCCCGTCGGACTTCCCGCTGGCGCGGCTCGACCAGGCCGCGCTCGACCGGCTGATCGGCACCGGCGTCGATGTCGACGACGTCTACCCGTTGACACCGACGCAGGCGGGCATGGTGTTCCACACCATCGCCGACGCCGAGGACACCGACGCCTACATCAACCAGGTGCGGCTGCGCATCTCCGGTGTGTCCGATGTGGACCGCTTCGCGCGGACCTGGCAACGTGTCGTGGATCGCACACCGGCCCTGCGGACTTCGGTGGTCTGGGAGGGCGTCGCCGAGCCGGTGCAGGTGGTGCGCCGCGCGGTGCGGCTGCCCGTCAACCGGCACGACTGGACCGGCCGCACCCGCGCCGAGCAGGACGCAGCTCTCGCGGAGCTGCTGGTGCGGGACCGGGCGGAGCGCCTCGACCTGGGCTCCACGCCGCTGACGCGGGTGCACCTGGTCGCGGTCGCGCCGGACGAGGTCGAGCTGCTGTGGACGTTCCACCACGTGCTGCTGGACGGGTGGAGTGCGGCGGCGGTGTTCGCCGAGGTGTGCGAGCAGTACGCGGGCGCCGGAACCCCGGTGGCGCGCAGGCCGTTCCGGGACTACCTGGCCTGGCTGTCCCGGCAGGATCCGGAGCCGGTGGAACGGCACTGGCGCGCCGTGCTGGCAGGGCTGAGCGGGCCCACCCCGCTGCCCTACGACCGGCAGCCGACGCCGAGCAGCACCGCCCGGCCCGGCGAGACGGTGCGCCAATCGCTCACCGAGGAGCAGACGAGGGCGCTGTCCGCGTTCGCGCAGCGCAACGGGCTCACCGCGAGCACGGTGGTGCAGGGCGCGTGGGCGGTGCTGCTGGCCCGGCACAGCGGCCGGGACGATGTGGTGTTCGGCACCACCGTGTCCGGTCGGCCCGCCGAGCTGGCCGGGGTCGAGTCGATGGTGGGCGTGTTCATCAACACCGTGCCGACCAGGATCGACGTCGCCGACGACCGCGACCTGCTGGCCTGGTTGCGCGAGGTGCAGCAGGCGCAGGCGCGCCGGTTCGACCACGTGTCGCTGGCGCAGCTGTCCCGCTGGGCTGAGCTGCCCGCCGGGGTGAACCTGTTCGACAGCATCGTGGTGTTCGAGAACTACCCGTTCGACCAGGACGCGCTGGGCCTGCGCATCACCGAGACCGGCGACGTCCAGCCGACCAGTTATCCGCTGACCGTGGTGGTGGAGCCGGGCGCACGACTGTCGGTCGGCATGGACTACGACGCGGCCAGGTTCGACCAGGACACCGTCGAGGAGCTGGCGAGACGGCTGCTGTTGCTGCTCACCGAGATCACGCGGGGCCTGGCTCGGACGGTCGGCGATCTCGCGCTGCTCGCGCCGGACGCGGCGGTGCGGATCGCCGGGCGCGGTGGTGATCGCGCGCTGCCCGAGGGCGGGCTCGCCGGGCTGTTCGCCGAGCAGGTGCGGCGCAGCCCGCACGCGGTCGCCGTGCGCTCGCCCCAGGAAACGTTGACCTACCGGGAACTGGACGCACGGGCGAACCGGCTGGCGCACCAGCTGGTCGAACTGGGCATCGCCGCCGACCGGCCGGTCGGGGTCCTGTCGGAGCGGTCGGTCGAACTGGTCGTCGCCGAACTGGCGGTCGTCAAGGCCGGTGGCGCCTACCTGCCGGTGGACGTCCGCGCGCCGCGCGAGCGGATGGCCGTGCTGCTCGTGGAGGCTGGCGCGGTCGCGCTGATCACCGACCGGGCCTGGGCCGAAACCGGCCGTATGATCCACAGTGGACCGACGGTGGTGGTGACCGACACCGCGCTGGCGGACCGGCCGGCGACCGATCCCGCGGTGGCCGTGCACCCGGACAACCTGGCCTACGTCATGTACACGTCCGGCTCGACCGGACGGCCCAAGGGGGTCGCGGTGCGGCAGCGCGATGTGATCGCGCTCGCCCTCGACACCTGCTTCGACGGCCCCGCACACCGATGCACGCTGCTGCACTCCCCCGCCGCGTTCGACGCGTCCACCTACGAACTGTGGGTGCCGCTGCTGCGCGGCGGCCAGGTCGTGGTGGCACCGAGCGGCGATGTGGAGATCGACACGGTGCGCCGGATGGTCACCGGGTTCGGCGTGACCGCGTTGTGGCTGACGGCTGGCCTGTTCCGGTTGATCGCCCAGGACGCACCCGACGCGTTGCGGGGCTCGCGGGAGGTGTGGACCGGAGGCGACGTGGTCCCTGCCGCCGCGGTGCGCAAGGTGATGGCGGCGTGCCCCGACCTGACCGTTGTGGACGGTTATGGCCCGACCGAGACCACCACCTTCGCCGCGCACCACGTGCTGCCCCCGAAGGTGCCGGTGCCGGAACTGGTGCCGATCGGCAGGCCGCAGGACAACATGCGGGTCTACGTCCTGGACCACAGGTTGCGCCCGGTGCCAAGCCGTGTCGCGGGCGAGCTCTACCTGGCCGGTGCGGGCCTCGCGCGCGGCTACCTCGGGCAGCCGGGGCTCACCGCGCAGCGGTTCCTGCCGGATCCGTTCGGTCCACTGGGCGAGCGGATGTACGCCACCGGTGACGTGGTGCGGTGGAACGCCAACGGCGAACTGGAGTTCGTCGGGCGCGGCGACGACCAGGTCAAGATCCGCGGGTTCCGGATCGAACCCGGCGAGATCGAAGCCGCACTCACCGCGCACCCGAACGTAGCGGAGGCGGTGGTGACCGCGATCGACGACGGTGACCGCAAACGGCTGGTCGGCTACGTCGTCGGTGCGGGAGTGGAACCGGCCGCGCTGCGCACCCACCTCGCTGCCGCGCTACCTGACTACATGGTGCCTGCCGCGTTCGTCATGCTGGAGACGTTGCCGTTGAGCCGCAACGGAAAGCTTGACCGGTCCGCGCTGCCCGCGCCGGTGTTCGACGCGCCGCGCACCGGCTACCTGCCGCCGCGCACACCGGCCGAGGAAACGCTCGCCGAGATCTGGGCCGAGGTGCTCGGCGTCGACCGGGTCGGGGTCTCGGACAACTTCTTCGAGCTGGGCGGCGATTCGATCCTGACCATCCAGGTGGTCTCCCGCGCCCGGCAGGCCGGTCTCGCGCTGCTGCCCAGGGACGTGTTCCGCAGCCCGACGGTGGCCGCGCTCGCCGCGTCGGCGGCCGAAGCCGACACGGTGAGCGTCGATCAGGGGCCGGTGACCGGCGACGTGCCGCTCACCCCGATCCAGCGCTGGTACCTGGCGCAGAACCCGGCCGAACCGGCGCACTTCGACCAGTCGATCACCGTCGAGCTGCGCGACGACACGGACCTGGACGCGCTGGCCCGAGCGCTGACCGCGCTGCTCGCGCACCATGACGCATTGCGCATGCGGTTCACCCGTGGCGCGGACGGCTGGCACCAGCACAACGCACCGGTCGAACCGGTCGACGTGCTGCACCGGCACGACCTGACCGCATCGCTGGATCCGGCCGGTGCCGCGCGGACGATCGTCGCCGCCACGCACCGCGGCTTCGACCTCGCGCACGGACCGCTGCTGCGGGCCGAACTGCTCGACTTCGGCGACCGGCAGGAGTTGCTGCTGGCCGTGCACCACCTGGTCGTGGACGGGGTGTCCTGGCGGATCCTGCTGGCCGACCTCGACCGCGCCTACCAGCAAGCGCGCGTTGGTGCGCCGATCGAACTCGGTGCCAAGACCACCTCGTACCGGGACTGGGCGAGCCGGCTCGACGAGATCGGCGCCTTCGCCGAGGACGCCGACTACTGGCACTCCGTTGTGGACGGTGCTGAGGTCGCGATTCCCGTTGACGCAGACGATCCGAACACCCTGGAATCCGTGCGGGCCGTGACCGTGCGGCTCGACGAGCACGAGACCAGCGCCCTGCTGCGCGACGTGCCACCGGTGTACCGCACGCGGATCAACGACGTGCTGCTGGCCGCGCTCGGCCGGGTGCTGACCGGCTGGACCGGGCACGATCGCGTGCTGGTCGACCTGGAAGGCCACGGTCGCGAGCCGGTCGATCCCGCGATGGACGTCTCACGCACGGTCGGCTGGTTCACCAGCATGTACCCGGTCGCGCTGTCCGGGGCGCCCGACTGGGGCGATGCACTCAAGGCGACCAAGGAGAATCTGCGGGCCGTGCCGCACCACGGCATCCTCAGTCCGATCCCGGTCACCGCGGCGGTCAGCTTCAACTACCTCGGCCAGTTCGACTCGACGCCCTCCGGCCCCTATGCGCGAGTCGGGCCGCTGGAGTCGGAGCTGAGCGAGCAGGCGAGCAGGTCGCACATGCTGGAGATCGTCGGCGCGGTCGAGCACGGCGCCCTCGGTTTCACCTGGTACTACTCGGCGAACAAGCACCGCGAGCGCACCGTCGCCGGTCTCGCCGAGCAGTTGACCGCGGCGTTGCGCGAGATCGTCGCGCACTGCGCGCGGCCGGAAACGGGTGGCCACACGCCATCGGACTTTCCGCTGGCCCGGCTCGACCAGGCGATCGTCGACCGGATCGCGGGCACTGACGTCGACGACGTCTATCCGTTGACGCCGATGCAGGCGGGCATGATGTTCCACGGCCTGTCCCAACAGGACCAGTCCGTCTACTTCGAGCAGGTGTCGTTCACACTGTCCGGAGTGGACGATCTGGCCACGCTGCACTCGGCCTGGCAGCAGGTGGTGGACCGGACACCGGTGCTGCGCAGCAGGCTGGTGTGGACCGATGTCGACGAACCGTTGCAGGTCGTGCTGGGCAACGTGACCGTGCCGGTCACACACCTGGACTGGACCGGGGTCGACGACCAGGCGGCGGCGCTGGAAAGCCTGCTGGCGCGCGACCGCGCGCAGGGCATGGAGCTGAGCACGGCTCCGCTGACGCGGGTGACAATCGCCCGCTGTGCGGACGAGGTCGTCGTGCTGTGGACGTTCCACCACGTGCTGCTGGACGGGTGGAGCGTGTTCGCAGTCCTCTCCGACCTGTTCGCCGCGGTGCGCGGCGCTTCGTTGCCGCAGCGGCGCCCGTTCCGCGAGTACCTGGGCTGGCTGGCCGACCAGGACCGCGACGCCGCGCAGGCGTACTGGCGGGGCGTGCTGGCCGGATTCGACGCGCCGACACCGTTGCCGGTCGACCACCGGCCGTGTCCTGGGCATGCGAACACGTCGAGCGAGTGGCTGCCGGTCGAGTTGTCCCGCGCCGAATCAGATCGGCTCTACGCGTTCGCGCGGCAGCACCGGCTCACCGTGAACGCGGTGGTGCAGGGTGCGTGGGCGCTCGCGCTGTCCCGATACAGCGGTCGCACCGACGTGTGCTTCGGCGCGACCGTCTCCGGCAGGCCCGCGGACCTGCCCGGCGCGGACGAGATCACCGGCATCTTCATCAACACGTTGCCGGTGCGGCTCGACGCGACCGGCACCGAATCGGTGCTCGACTGGCTGCACGCGAGTCAACGGGCGCAGGCCGACGCCCGCCGGTTCGACTACGTGTCGCTGACCGACCTCGCTCGGTGGAGCGACCTGCCTGCCGGCACGAACCCGTTCGAGAGCATCGTGGTGTTCGAGAACTACCCGATCAACGACGACGTCGCGCAAGCCCAGGGGTTGCGGCTGCGCGACCTGCGGGCGAACGAGACCACGAACTACCCGCTGTCCATTGTGGTCAGTCCGCACCAGCGGTTGTTCGTGGAGCTCGGCTACGACTCGGAGCTGTTCGAACAAGGCACCGTCGCACGGATGGCCACGCACCTGATCGAGATCCTGCGCGCGTTCGTCGCGGCACCGGAGCAGCCGCTCGGCCAGGTCGAGCTGCTCACCGACGCCGAGCGGGCACGGCTCGCGGCGTGGAACGCGACCGACCGCGCGATCACGCCGACGACGCTGCCAGCGCTGTTCGAGGCGCAGGTGGCACGCACGCCGGCGCTGACCGCGTTGAGCTGGCCGGGCGGCGAACTCAGCTATTCGCGGCTCAACGTCGCGGCCAACCAGCTCGCGCACCAGCTGATCGCGGGCGGCGCGGGGCCGGGCCGGATCGTCGCGCTCGCGCTGCCGAGGTCACCGGAGATCGCGCTGGCCGCCATCGCCGTCGCCAAGACCGGTGCCGCCTTCCTGCCCATCGACCCGGTCTACCCGGCCGAGCGGATCGAGTTCATGCTCGCCGACAGCGCGCCGTCCCTGACCATCACCGACCTGGACTTGGCGGAGCTCACCGGTCCCGCCTACAACCCGACCGACATCGACCGCGCCGGCCCGCTGCACCTGGACCACCCGGCCTACGTCATCTACACGTCCGGCTCGACCGGACAGCCCAAGGGCGTGCTGGTGCCCCACCGGGGCATCTCGAACTTCGCGGGCGCGGAGATCGAGCACCTCTCGGTCGCTCCGGGCGATCGGGTGCTGCAGTTCGCCTCGCCGAGCTTCGACGCGTCGATCCTGGAACTGTTGCTGGCGCTGACGTCCGGCGCGACGCTGGTCAGTCCGCCGGACGGTCCACTGCTCGGCGACGCGCTGGCTGAGCTGCTCGCCGAGCAGCGCATCACGCACGCGCTGATCCCGCCCGCCGCGCTCGGCACGCTGCCGGTCCGGGAGCTGCCACGGTTCCAGCACCTGGTCGTCGGCGGCGACGCGTGCTCGGCGGAACTGGTCGCGCGGTGGGCGCCGGGACGGCAGCTGGTCAACGCCTACGGCCCGACCGAAACCACGGTGGTCGCGACCTGGAGCGATCCGCTGCACCCGACCGGCGTGCCCCCGGCCATCGGCGCGCCCATCGCCAACACCCGCGTACACCTGCTCGACGCGGAGATGCGGGCAGTGCCGATCGGATCGGTCGGTGAGGTCTACGTGTCGAGTCCCGGCCTGGCGCTGGGTTACCTCAACCAGCCGGGACTCACCGCCGACCGGTTCGTGGCTGCCCCGAACGGCACGCGGCGCTACCGCACCGGCGACCTCGCCCGCTGGGACACGGACGGCCAACTGCACTACCTGGGCCGCACCGACCACCAGGTCAAGATCCGAGGACACCGGGTCGAACCCAGAGAGGTGGACGCCGCGCTGTTGCGGCATCGGCTGGTCGAACAGGCCGTTGTGGTGCCGCGCGCGGACTCCGACGGTCAACTGCGGCTGATCGGCTACGTCGTCAGCACGGCGCCACCGGAGGAACTGCTCGCGTTCCTGCGCCGCAGGCTGCCCGCGTACCTGGTACCCGCCGCGATCCAACCGGTCGACGCGTTCCCGTTGACCGCCAACGGAAAGCTGGACCGGGCGGCGCTGCCCGAACCGGCGCTCGACGCTCCGGTGACCGAGCACACCCCACCGGACACCGACACCGAACGCGCGCTCGCGGAGATCTGGGCCGACGTGCTCGGCGTGCGCACCGTCGGCAGGCACGACGACTTCTTCGCGCTCGGCGGCGACTCCGTGCGCAGCGTGCTGATCACCGCACGGACCAAGACCGCCTTCGGCGTGACCATCACTCCCAAGGACGTCCTCACCGCGGGCACGGTGCGCGCGCTGGCCGACGTGGTGGAGGAACAGGTCCTGCGGGAGCTGGAACAACTCGCGGCGGACGAGAGCTGAGGGACGGACACCATGACGACATCACGACAGGACCGGATCGCCGCGCTGCCCGCACACCTGCGCGCCAAGCTCCGCGAACGGCTCGCCGGAACCAGCGCCAACGCCGACATCATCCCGAGGGCCGATCGCGCCACTCCGCTGCCGCTCTCCCCCGCGCAGCAGCGGTTGTGGTTCCTGCACCACTTCCAGCCCGACGACGCGAGCTATCACAGCGCCTCCGTGCTGCGGCTGACCGGACCGCTGGACGACGACGCGCTCGCTGCGGCGCTGCGCGACGTGCAGGCCCGGCACGAGTCGCTGCGCACCACCTTCGACGAAATGGACGGCGTCGGGCGCCAGGTCGTGCACGCGGCCGGCGAACTCGACGTGCCGATCCGCCGGATCGAGGCCACCGAGGCGGAGCTGGCGGAATTGCTGCTCGCCGAGTACGGGCGACCATTCGACCTGCGGCAGGGCCCGTTGCTGCGCGCGTTGCTGGTGCGCCTCGACGAGAACGAGCACGTGCTGCTGCTGGGCGCGCACCACATCGTGATCGATGGCTGGTCCATGGGCGTACTCGTGAAAGATCTGGCTGCCTGTTACAACGGTGCGCGCGCTGAGCTGTCCGCGTTGCCGGTGCAGTACCCGGATTTCGCGGTGTGGCAGCGTGATCGCCTCGCCTCCGGCACGGTCGACGACCAGCTCGGCTACTGGACCCGGCAGCTCGCCGAGGTGCCGGCGCTCCAGTTGGCCACGGACCGCCCGCGCCCCGCCACGCAGCGGACCGAGGGTGCGGTGCTGGAGTTCGCCGTGCCCGCCGAGGTCACCGCCGTGTTGACCGGCCTGGCGCGGGACCGGCAGACCACCTTGTTCGCGGTGCTCGTCGCCGCCTGCCAGGTGCTGTTCGCGCGGTGGTCGAACCAGGACGACATCGCGGTCGGTTCAGTGGTCAGCGGGCGCAACCGGCCCGAACTGCACGACCTGGTCGGGTTCTTCGTCAACACCGTCGTCCTGCGGTCCACTGTGGATGAGTCGAGGGCCTTCGCCGAGTTCCTCGCTGCCGTCCGGGACACGGCGCTGGACGCGGTCGCCCACGACGAAGCCCCGTTCGAGCAGGTGCTCGACGCGCTGCACGTCGAGCGCGAGCCGAGCCGCAACCCGCTGTTCGACGTGATGGTGCTGCTGCACGACGCGCCGACCGCGTTGCCCGAGTTCACCGGCCTGACCGCCGAACCGGTGGACCTCGCCCGCGAGACGTCCAACTTCGACCTCACCTACGAGTTCCAGCTGCGCGACGGCGTGCTCGCCGGCTCGCTCGAATACAGCACCGCGCTCTACGACGAGGCCACCGTGCGCCGGATGACCGGCCACCTGACGACGTTGCTGACCGCCATCGCCGCCGCGCCCGACCGGCCACTGGCCGAACTGGACATGCTCGGCGCGGACGAACGCGCGCACGTGCTCTCCGGCCACGGCCCGGTGGTGCCCGCGCCCGCGCGCACATACCCGGAGATCTTCCAGGCGCAGGTGGCCGCGACGCCCGACGCGACCGCGCTGGTCTGCGGGCCGGACCGCTACACCTTCGCCGAGCTGAACCAGTGCGCCAACCAGCTCGCCCACCACCTGATCGCCGCCGGCGCCGGGCCGGAGCGCGTGGTGGCACTGCGCCTGCCGCGCACCGCCGACGCGATCGTCGCGCTGCTCGCGGTCTGGAAAGCAGGCGGGGTCTACCTGCCGATCGATCCGGAGTTGCCAGCGGACCGGGTTGCCGTCCTGCTCGGCGACGCGCGGCCCGCGCTGGTGCTGTCGTCGATCGAGACGGACCCCGCGCTGCCCACCACCGACCCGGTCACCGGCCTGACGCCCGACAACGCCGCCTACCTGATCTACACCTCCGGCTCGACCGGTACGCCCAAGGGCGTCACCGTCGAACACCGCAACCTGGCCAACCTGCTCACCGCGCACCAGGCCGGTTTCCTGGCCGGGACCGGGCTGCTGCGGGTGGCGCTGAGCGCCTCGTTGGCCTTCGACACGTCGCTGGAGGGCCCGGTCCTGATGGCGGGCGGGCACGAACTGCACCTGCTCGACGACGCGACCCGGCACGATCCGCACGCCCTCGTCGACTATGTCGCCCGACACCAGATCGACTTCCTCGACCTCACCCCGACCTTCCTGCGCCAGCTGCTCCCCGCCGGGCTGCTCACCCAGGCCAAGCCCGCGATCCTCATGCTGGGCGGCGAAGCGCTGCCCGAGCCGCTGCGCCACACCCTGGCCCGGTCGCCGCACACCACCAGCCACAACTTCTACGGCCCCACCGAATCCACAGTGGACGCGACCTCCTGCCTGGTCGGCGCGGGCGGCATTGGTCGGCCGCTGGCCAACGTGCGCGCCTACGTGCTGGACGAGCGGCTGCGCCCGGTACCGACCGGCGTGCCGGGGCAGCTGTACCTGGCCGGTGCGCAGCTCGCGCGCGGCTACCACGACCGGCCCGGCCTGACCGCCGAGAAGTTCCGCGCCGACCCGTTCGGGGCACCCGGCAGCCGGATGTACGCGACCGGCGACCTGGTCCGCCGGCGCGCGGACGGCCAGCTCGACTACCTCGGCCGCACCGACCAGCAGATCAAGGTGCACGGTCACCGGATCGAACCGGGCGAGATCGAAACCGCGCTCCAGTCGCACCCGGACGTGGACATCGCGGTGGTCGACGCGCATTCGGACGGCGAACGCACCCGGCTGGTGACCTACCTGGTCGGTGCCGCCCTGCCCGATCCAGCCGAACTGCGAGCCTTCCTCAGCGAGCGACTGCCCGACTACCTGATCCCGGCCGCGTTCGTCCCGCTGGCCGAGCTCCCCGTCACGAGCTCCGGCAAACTCGACCGGCACGCGCTGCCCGAACCCGAGTTCGGCGCTACGACGCCTGGCGCGTTGCCGCGCAACGAGACCGAGGCGATGCTCGCCGAGATCTGGGCGCAGGTGCTCGGGCTCGACCAGATCGGCGTACACGACAACTTCTTCGCCTTGGGCGGCGACTCGATCCTGAGCATCCAGATCGTGGCGCGGGCGCGCCAGCGCGGCCTGCTGATCGGCGCCCGCGACGTCTTCCGGCGCCAGACCGTCGCCGAACTCGCGACCGCCGTCGAGCACACCTCCGAGGACGTTGACCGGCGCCCGGTGTCCGGACCGGCTCCGCTCGGCCCCATCCAGCGCTGGTTGTTCGACACCTACGGTCCGCTACGCCAGTTCGCCATGTCCGTGCTGGTCGAGCTGGCTCCCGAGGTCGACCGCGCGGCTCTTGGTGCGGCGCTGGACGCGCTGGTCGCCACGCATGAGGCGTTGCGCACCCGGTTCGTGCTGGTGGACGGCGAATGGTGCCAGGAGGTCATGGCGAACCCGGTCGACGGCGAACTGGATCCCACCACGGGTGCGGTGTTCGTGGCGGAGCTGATCAACGCGACACCACCCCGACTGCTGCTGACCGCGCACCATCTCGTGGTCGACGGCGTGTCCTGGCGCATCCTGCTCGGCGACCTGGAATCCGCGTATCAGCAGGCAGTTCGGGGCGAGACGATCACGCTGCCGCCGGTCGGCACCCCCTACGTCCGCTGGGCACAACGGATGGCCGAGTACCCCACCACCGAGCCCGTCACGGGCGCGGATGGCGCGCTGCCGGTCGACCACGACGGCGCCAACACCGTCGCCTCGACCAGGACGGTGACCGTGCGCCTGTCCGCATCGGACACCGAGGCGCTGCTGCGCGCCGTGCCCGACGCGTACCGGACGCGGATCGACGATGTGCTGCTGACCGCCCTCGGCCGTGTGCTGACCGATTGGACCGGCCGCGATCGGGTGCTGGTCGAACTGGAAGGACACGGTCGCGAGGATGTGCTGGACCGCGTCGAGCTGTCCCGCACGGTCGGCTGGTTCACCAGCACCTTCCCGGTCGCGGTCAGCTCGGCACCGAACTGGGGCGACGCGCTCACCGCGACCAAGGAACGGCTGCGCGCCATCCCGCACCACGGCATCGGCCATGCCGACGTGGCGCCGATGATCAGCGTCAACTACCACGGTCAATGGCACGACGCGACCGGCGAGGGCCTCATCCGCCGCCAGCTTCCCAACCCCGGCGGCGACATCGACCCGGCCGCGATCCGCACCACGCTGCTGGACATAACCGGGTTCGTCGCAGACGGCGAACTGGAACTGACCTGGTTCTACTCCGACCAGGTGCACGAGGCCACGACCGTGCGCGGCCTCGCCGAGGGCATGCTGGCCGCGTTGCGCGCGATCGTCGTGCACTGCGCAGAGCCGGGCGCCGGCGGCCGGAGCCCGTCCGATTTCCCGCTGGCCCGGCTGGACCAGACCACCGTCGACCGGTTGGCAGGCAACGGGCGCTCGGTCGAGGACATCTACCCGTTGACCGGGTTGCAGGCCGGGATGCTGTTCCACAGCCTGGTGGACACCGGCGGCAGCGTCTACGTCGACCAGGCATGCCTGCGGCTGTCGGGGGTGGCACAGCCGGAACTGTTCGGCGTCGCCTGGCAGCGGGTGGTGGACCGCACTCCAGTGTTGCGCAGTTCCATGTGCTGGCAGGACGTTCCCGAACCCGTACAGGTCGTCCACAATTCGGTGCGCCTGCCGGTCACCGACCACGACTGGCGCGGCTGCACCGAAGCCGAGTGGGAAGCGCGCCTTGCCGACCTGCTCGCCGCCGACCGCGAGCTCGGCATGGATCTCACCCACGCTCCGCTGGCGCGCCTGGCCGTGGCGGCGTTGCCGGGTGACGAGGCGTTCGTGGTGTTCACCTCGCACCATCTGCTGCTCGACGGCTGGAGCCTCGGCCAGGTGTTCGCCGACGTGTGCACGGAGTACGCGGCCCTGCTGCACGGGCAGCCGAGCGAAGCGGCGTCGCGGCGACCGTTCCGCGAGTTCATCGAATGGCTGATCAGCCAGGACGAGGAACGGGCGACCGAGTACTGGCGGGACGTGCTCGGCGGCTTCGACACGCCGACCCAGCTGCCCTACGATCGGCGCCCCGAACCCGGACACCGCCCGGAGTCGGCCGCCGCCGCCGACCTCGATCTGTCCGTTGTGGACAGCGATCTGGTCCGCGCGATGACCCGCAGGCACGGCCTGACACTGAACACCCTGGTCCAAGGCGCTTGGGCGGTGTTGCTTTCGCGCTACGGCGGTGGCGCGGACGTGGTGTTCGGCACGACGGTCTCCGGCAGGCCGGCCGACCTGCCCGGCACCGACGACATGATCGGCATGTTCATCAACACCGTGCCGACCCGAACCACCGTCCGCTCGGGTGAGCGCGTCGTCGACTGGTTACGTGCTCTCCAGGACGCACAAGCCGAGGCGCGCCGGTTCGACTTCGTGTCGGTATCGAGGACGCGTGCGTGCAGCGACGTCCCCGAGGGTGTGAACCTGTTCGACAGCATGATCGTGTTCGAGAACTACCCGTTCGACGAGAACGCGGTGCTCGACGCAGGATTGCGGGTCCGCGAGGTGCGGGCGCGCGAGACCACCAACTTCCCGCTCGCCGCGCGCGTGCACGCGGACGACCGGTTGCACCTGCACCTCGCCTACGACCCGGCCCTGTTCGACGCGGCGACCGTGGAAGCGATGGGCGAACACCTGGCCCGCCTGCTCACCGGCCTCGCCGCTGATCCGCAGCGCACGCTCGGCACAGTGCCGATGCTCGCTCCAGCCGAGGAACACCAGCTGCTGACCGAGTGGAACGGCGACCAGATCTCGACCGTGCGGGCCACGCTGCCGGAACTGTTCGAGCGGCAGGCCGCCGCGACGCCCGACGCGATCGCGGTCGGCACGCTCAGCTACGCCGACCTGAACGCGTGGGCGAACCGCCTGGCGCACCAGTTGATCGCACAGGGCGCCGGTCCGGAGCGGTTCGTCGCGCTGGTCCTGCCGCGCTCGACCGAACTCGTGGTGGCTGTGCTCGCCGTGCTCAAGGCGGGCGCCGCCTACGTGCCGCTGGACCCCGACTACCCGATCGAACGGATCAGCTCGACCATCGCCGACGCCCAGCCGGTCGTCATCCTGGACGCGGTGCGCGACGTCGAGGACTGGCCGGGCACGAACCCGACCAACACGGACCGGAGCGCGCCGCTCGACCCGCGCCATCCCGCCTACGTGATCTACACGTCCGGGTCGACCGGCCGCCCCAAGGGCGTCCTGGTCCCGCACGCGAACGTGGTGCGCCTGTTCGCGTCGACCGAGCACTGGTTCGGCTTCACCAGTACCGACGTGTGGACGCTGTTCCACTCCTACGCGTTCGACTTCTCGGTGTGGGAGCTGTGGGGGCCGCTGCTGCACGGTGGCCGGCTGGTCGTGGTGCCGCACACGGTCTCCCGCTCGCCGAGCGAGTTCGCGCAACTGTTGATCGACGAGCGAGTGACCGTCCTCAACCAGACGCCGTCCGCGTTCTACCAGTTGATGCCGGAACTGGGCGAGCACCTGAGCCTGCGCTATGTGATCTTCGGCGGCGAGGCACTGGACCCGCAGCGGCTCGCCGCCTGGTACGCGCAGGACGGGCCGCGGCTGGTGAACATGTACGGGATCACCGAGACCACCGTGCACGTCACCCACCTTTCCTTGGACGCGAGCGTGACCGGCGGTGCGATCGGTGTGCCCATCCCGGATCTGCGCTGCTACGTGCTCGACGGCGATTGGTGGCCGGTGCCGGTCGGCGTGCCGGGTGAGCTGTTCGTGGCAGGCGCCGGACTCGCACGCGGCTACCTGGGCAGGCCGGGACGGACCTCGGACCGGTTCGTCGCCGATCCGTTCGGCGAGCCAGGTACCCGGATGTACCGCACCGGCGACGTGGCCCGCTGGACCGCGTCGGGCGGGCTGGAATTCGAGGGACGAGCGGACGCGCAGGTGAAGATCCGCGGCTTCCGGATCGAGCCGGGCGAGATCGAGGCCGCGCTGCTGGCGTTGCCCGAGGTCGCTCAGGCGGTCGTGCTGGCGCGCGCGGATCGGCTGGTCGCCTACCTGGTGCCCGCCACCGGTCACACGGTCGACCGGCGCCAGGTCCGGAACGCACTCGCCGCGACGCTGCCCGCGCACATGGTGCCCGCCGCGTTCGTCGTGCTGAGCGCCCTGCCGTTGACCCGCAGCGGCAAACTCGACCAGCGCGCGCTGCCCGAACCGGACGCGCAACTCGGCGGCACGCAGGTCGTGCCGCGCACCGAGGCCGAAGACGTGATCGCGTCGGCCTGGGCCGAGCTGCTCGGGGTTGCGTCGGTCAGTGTCCAGGACAACTTCTTCGAACTGGGCGGCGACTCGATCGCCTCGGTCCGGTTGGCCGCGAAGCTGCGGACCGCGCTCGGCGTCGAGGTGTCGCCGCGCACCACGTTCACCCATCTGACCGTCGCGGCCCAGGCCGCCGCGATCACCGGCCAACCAGCACCGGCGGCCATCGCGCCCAGCAGGCACCGGGGCCCTGCGCCGTTGTCGTTCGCGCAGCAGCGGCTGTGGTTCCTTGCGGAGTTCGAACCGAACAGCACCGAATACCTGACCTGGTACGGCGTGCGCCTGTCCGGCCCGCTCGATCTCACCAGGCTGACCGGCGCCCTGACCACCCTCGTCGCCCGGCACGAGTCGCTGCGCACCACGTTCGACGACGGCACGCAGATCGTGCACGAGTCCGGCCCGGTGCCGCTGACGCTGTCCAGTTCGGACGATGTGCGGCGCGTCCTGGCCGAGGAGAACAGCACACCGTTCGACCTGCGCACCGGACCGCTCTGGCGGGTCAGGCTGATCCGGTTGGGTGCGGACGACCACGCGCTCAGCATCGCGATGCATCACATCATCACCGACGGCTGGTCTATGGGTGTGCTGATCGACGAGCTGTGCGCGGCCTACCGGGGCGAGCCCCTGCCCGCCCCTGAACTGACCTATGTGGACTATGCGATCTGGCAGCGTGACCAGGATCTGGCACCACAGCTGGGGTACTGGCGTGAGCAGCTGACCGACCTCGCCCCGCTCGACCTGCCGACCGACCGGCCCCGGCCGCAGGTCCGGACCAGCAACGGCGCGGTCGTCGAGTTCACCGTGCCCGCCGAACTGACCGGGCAACTCCGCGCGCTGGCCACGCAGGGCGGCGGCAGCCTGTTCGGCGCGTTGGTCGCGGTGTCGTCGCTGCTGCTGCGGCGGTGGAGCGGGCAGCGCGACATCGCGGTCGGCACGGTCGTGTCGGGTCGGCAGCACGCCGAACTGGCCGGGCTGATCGGCGTTTTCGTGAACACGCTCGTGCTGCGTTCGCACGTCGAGGACACCGAGCCGTTCAGCGCGCTGCTCGGCGCGGTGCGCGACACCGTGCGGGACGGGCTGTCGCACCAGGACGTGCCATTCGAGCGGGTCGTCGACGAACTCGTGCCCGAGCGCGACACCAGCAGGACGCCGCTGTTCGAGGCCATGGTCGTGTTGCAGAACGCGGCCGACCCGGTGCCCGACCTGCCCGGCGTGATCGTGTCTGACCTGCCGCTGCCCGAGCAGACAACGAGTTTTGACCTCAGCTTCGACTTCGTCGAGCAGGGCGCAGAGCTGGCCGGGTCGCTGGTCTACAACACCGACCTGTTCGAGCAGGCCACGATCCAGCGCATGGTCGCGCACCTGCTCGCGATCTGCGCCGCCGTCACCGCCGACCCGCACCGCCCGCTGGGCGCCCTCGACCTGCTGCCCGCGCCCGAACGCCGCCAACTCGACCAGTGGTCCGGCGCCGAACTCGACGTGCCGCATGAGACCTATCCCGAGCTGTTCGCGGCGCAGGTGGCGCGCACCCCGGACCGGACCGCGCTGGTGTGCGGCACCCGTCGCCTCACCTACGCGGAACTGGAGGAGCAAGCCAACCGGCTCGCACACCTGCTGGTGGAACGCGGCGTCGGACCGGAGCGGATCGTCGCCCTCCGGCTGCCACGCACAGCGGACCTGGTGATCGCGCTGCTCGCGGTGTGGAAGGCGGGCGGAATCTACCTGCCGGTCGACCCGGAGTTGCCCGAGGAACGGATCGCATTCGTGCTCGCCGACGCCGCGCCGGTCCTGGTGATCGACACGATCGACCCCGACGAACTGGCCATCCAGCCCACCACCGCGCCGTCGACCGGGCCGCGGCCGGACAACACCGCTTACGTGATCTACACGTCCGGATCGACCGGGCGCCCCAAAGGCGTCGCGGTGCCGCACCGCGCGCTGGCCAACCTGCTCGGTGCGCACCGAGCAGGATTCGTCGCCGACGCGAGCGGCGGGCCGCTGCGCGTCGCGCTGACCGCGATCTTCTCCTTCGACACGTCGCTGGAAGGCCCGCTGCTGATGGCGGATGGCCACGAGCTGCACGTGATCGACGAGAACCTGCGGCTGGATCCGCACGCGCTGGTCGAGTACGTGGTCAGCAACCGGATCGACTTCCTGGACCTGACCCCGTCCTACCTGGCTCAGTTGCTGCCCGCCGGACTGCTCCGCGACGAACGCCACCGCCCCGCCGTGCTGATGCTCGGCGGTGAGGCGTTGAGCGAACCGCTGTGGCGCGAAGTCGCGTCCGCACCGGACACCCTCGGCTACAACTTCTACGGCCCCACCGAAACCACGATCGACGCACTGGTGTGCCGAGTCGACCGCGCGGACCGGCCGCTGGTGGGCCGACCGCTCGGCAACCTCCGCGCCTACGTGCTAGACGCTGTCTTGCGGCCGGTGCCGGTTGGCGTCGCTGGAGAGTTGTACCTGGCCGGGGCGCAACTGGCGCACGGCTACCTCAACCGGCCCGGGCTCACCGCGGACCGGTTCATCGCCGACCCATTCGGCAGCGGCCGGATGTACCGAACCGGCGATCTGGTGCGGTGGACCGAGGACGGCGACCTCGACTACCTCGGACGCGTCGACGATCAGGTCAAGGTGCGTGGACACCGGGTCGAGCTCGGCGAGGTGGAGGCCGCGCTGCTGCGGTTGCCCAGGGTAAGCGCCGCCGCTGCCGCCGTGCGGGAAGGCAGGCTGGTCGGATACCTGGTGCCGGGCGGTGGCGAGCCGGCCGAGCTGCGCGCGGCGTTGCGCCGGTCGCTGCCGGACTACCTGGTGCCGACCGTGTTCGTCGACCTCCCGACGCTGCCGAGCACGCCGAGCGGCAAGCTCGACCGCCGTGAACTGCCCACACCCGCGTTCGACGCGCACCACGTCGAGCACGTCGCGGCGAGCACACCGGTCGAGCAGGCGCTGGCCGAGATCTTCGCGGACGTGCTCGGGGCCGAGCGGGTCGGTGTCACCGACAACTTCTTCTCACTCGGCGGCGACTCGATTCTGTCCATCCAGATCGTGGCCAGAGCGCGGGCCGCCGGGATCATGTTGACCAGCAAGGACGTGTTCCTGCGCCAGACCATCGCGGAACTCGCTCCGGTCGTCGGCAGCGCGCCGGAACGCCCGCTGCGGGCCGAGGTGACCGGATCCGCGCCGTTGACCCCGATCCAGCGCTGGTTCTTCGCCGCACACGGCGATCACCCGAACCACTATGGCATGTCCCTGTTCGCCGAGCTCGACGATCAGGTCGACGTGGATCTGCTGCGCGCCGCGCTGATCGCGGTGACCCAGACCCACGAGGCACTGCGGCTGCGCTTCGACGGCATCACCCAGGACGTGGCCGACGCCGCCGACCCGATGCGACCCCAGTCCACTATGGACATCACGGCCGGTTCACTGTTCCAGGCCGAACTCCTCGGGGCCCGTCGGTTGTTGCTCACCGCGCACCATCTGGTAATCGACGGTGTGTCGTGGCGGATCCTGATCGAGGACCTGGAAACCGCATATCACCAGCTCACCGCCGGTGAACCGGTCCGGTTGCCGCAGGAGCGCACCGACTACCGCACCTTCGCGCACGCGCTCGTCGACCACGTGCGGGACGGCGGCTTCGCGGACGAGGACTGGGCGGGGATCGAGGCGCGCCCGATACCGGTCGACCGGACCGGACCGAACACGGTCGGCAGCGCGGCCATCGTGTCCGCGCGGCTGAGCCGGACGGAGACCGACGCGCTGTTGCGCGCGGTCCCGGAGGTCTACGCGACGCAGGTCAACGACGTCCTGCTGACCGCGCTCGGCCGGGTGTTGGCGCGCTGGACGGGCGCGGACGACGTGCTGATCGGGCTGGAGGGCCACGGGCGCCAGGAGGTCGTACCCGGGATCGACGTGTCGCGGACCGTCGGCTGGTTCACCGCCGAATACCCGCTCGCGCTGAACATATCGCCCAGCTCGGACATCGGGTCGGCGCTGAAGTCGGTGAAGGAGCAGATCCGCGCGGTACCCAGCCACGGCATCGGCTACGGCGCGCTGCGCTACCTCGCGGACGGCCCGGCCGCGCCGCAACCGCCGGTGTCGTTCAACTACCACGGCCAATGGAACGACGGTCCCAGTGACGGCCTGATCAGGCGCTGGCTGCCCACACCCAGGGCCGATGCCGCACCGGAACTGGCGCGCGGCTACCTGGTCGACATCATCGGCGCGGTCGCCGACGGCGAACTCGAACTCGGCTGGACCTACTCGACGAAGGTGCACGACGAGGCCACCATCGCGCGGCTCGCGGAGGACCTGATCGCCGAACTGCGCGCGATCATCGCGCACTGCGCGGAACCGGCGGCGGGCGGACGCACGCCGTCCGACTTCCCGCTGGTGCGGCTGGACCAGGTGCAGGTCGATCGACTGGCAGGTGACGGCAAGTCCGTTGTGGACATCTATCCGCTGACACCGTTGCAGACCGGCATGCTGTTCCACCGTCTCGCCGACGCGGACTCGACCGCCTATGTCGACCAGCTGCGCATCCGGTTGACCGGGGTCGACGACCTGCCCGCGCTCATCGATGCCTGGCAGGAGGTGGTCGCGGCGAACCCGGTGCTGCGCGGTGCCGTCGTCTGGCACGGCGTGCCCGAACCGGTGCAGGTGATCCACGCGCACGCGCCGCTGCCCGTCACCGAGTACACCGACCTGGACGAGGCGTGTGCGGCAGACATCGACCTCGCGCTACCGCCGCTGATGCGCCTGGCGGTCGTGCGTGCCGGTGACGGTGAGGTGGTGCTGGTCTGGACCGTGCACCACCTGATCCTGGATGGATGGAGCCTCGGACAGGTCTTCACCGAAGTGTGCTCGCGGTACGCGGGCCGGAAACCGGCTCCACGGCGGCCGTTCCGCGACTACCTGCACTGGCTGTCCACTCAGGACGATGACGCGGCCCGCGCGTACTGGCGGGAAGCGCTGGCTGGGGTCGAATCGAGCACGCCGCTCCCCTACGACCACCAGCCGGCCGGGGTACACCGGACCGAATCCACCGACGCGGTGCCGCTGCACCTGTCCTCGGCTCCGTTGACGGCGCTCGCCGGTGAGCATGGTCTGACGGTGAACACCCTGGTACAGGGCGCGTGGGCGCTGTTGCTGGCGCGGTACGGCGGTGTTGACGACGTCGTGTACGGCACCACAGTGTCCGGGCGGCCCGCTGATCTGCCCGGGGTCGAGTCGATGATCGGCATGTTCATCAACACGGTGCCGACCAGGATCACCGTGCCGGCCGACGACACCACGGTCCTGGACTGGCTGCGCGCGGTGCAGGCCGCGCAGAGCGAAGCTCGCCGGTTCGAGCACGTGGCGCTGTCCGAACTGCGCACGGTCCGGTTCGACAGCATGATCGCCTTCGAGAACTACCCGGTCGACGAAGCCGCCGTCACCGGTGCCGGCCTCACCGTCGCCGAGGTCGAAGGCAACGACATCACCACGTTCCCGCTGTCCCTGCGCGCCGATCTCGGCACCGACCTGCACATCGACCTGTGCTACGACCGGAACCTCTTCGAGCCGGACACCGTGCGCGACCTGGCGGAGCGGCTGGGCCGGTTGCTGACCGGGCTGTGCGACGGGCTCGGCCAGCCGGTGCGTGCGGTGTCGATGCTCGGCCGGCACGAGCATCGACACCTGCTCGAACTCGGACGTTCGGCCGCGGCTCCGCCGAACACCCCGCTGCTCCCGTCCCCCGCCGACCCGGACGCGATCGCGGTCGGCACGCTCACCTACGGCGAGTTGGACGCGCGCTCGAACCAGGTCGCGCACTGGCTGCGAGCGCGCGGCGCGGGCCCCGAGGTCGTGGTCGCGGTGTGCCTGCGACGATCCGTGGACCTGGTGATAGCGCTGGCCGGTGTCCTCAAGGCGGGCGCGGTCCACCTCGCGCTCGATCCAGACCAACCAGCCGAACGATCGGCCGCGCTGCGGGCGGACGCGGGCGCGGCGATCGTGCTCGATGGCCCCACCGATTGGGCGGACCAGCCGAGCACACCGGTCGCCGACGTCTCCTCCGCGCGCGATCTCGCCTACCTGGTCTACACATCCGGTTCGACGGGCACGCCGAAAGCTGTCGCGGCCGAGCGCGGTGCGCTGGCCGGTCACCTCGCCGCGATCACCGAGCGGTTCGGTCTCGGCGCCGATGACGTGGTGCTGCACCTGGCCCAGCCGACCGTGGACGTGGCCGTCGAGCAGGTTCTTTCCGCGTTGTGCGCTGGTGCGCGGCTGGTCGTGCCGGGCGAGGCGCTGATGTCGAGCGAGGCGCTGTTGCGTCTGTTCGAGGACGAACGGGTGACCGTGGCCAACCTGCCCGCTGGCTACTTCCGCGAACTCGCGGCTCGCACGCGCACCGCGCCCAGCACACTGCGCCTGATGATCTCGGGCAGTGACCGGCTCGCCCCCGATGCGGCGGCGACCTGGTCCGAGCGGACCGGGGTGCGGCTGCTCAACGCCTACGGTCCGACCGAGACGGTGATTACCGCGACCGTGCACGAGGTGCGCGATGGCGACGTCGCCATCGGCCGACCGGTCGGCGCGCGCGACGCCTACGTGCTGGACGCACAACTGCGGCCGGTGCCGATCGGGGTCGCCGGGGAACTGTGGCTGGCGGGAGATCTGCTCGCGCGTGGGTACTTCGGCAGGCCCGGCCTGACCGCCACGCGCTGGGTGCCGTGTCCGTTCGGCGCGCCGGGCACCCGGATGTACCGCACCGGCGATCGCGCGCGCTGGCGCGCGGACGGCATGCTGGAACACCTGGGCCGGGTCGACGACCAGGTCAAGGTGCGCGGGTTCCGGATCGAGCCGGGCGAGGTCGAGACCGTGCTCACCGCGCATCCCGACGTCGCCCAGGTGGTCGTGGTGGCGCGCGCCGACCGGCTCGTCGCCTACCTCGTCGCCCGACAACCAGATCTGGTCGCGCTGCGTGCCTGGCTCAGCGAGCGGCTGCCAGCGCACCTGATCCCGGCCGCGTTCCGGGTGATCGACCGGGTCCCGTTGACCCGCAACGGAAAGGTGGACCGCGCCGCGCTGCCCGAGGTCGAGTTCGGCCGCGCCGGCCACGTTGCGCCGACCTCGACCGCCGAGCGGGCCGTGGCCCGGATCTGGGGCGAGGTGCTCGGCGCCGAGCGGGTTGGACGCCAGGAAAACTACTTCGCGCTTGGTGGCGATTCCATCCGCGCCATCCGCGTGGTCGCGTTGCTGCACGACGAACTCGGTGTCGACGTGTCGCCGAGGGCATTGTTCGATCGGCCCACCGTGATCACGTTCGCGGCTGGTCTCACCCTGGGCACGAGCAACGGACCTCGGTTGCGGCGGGTGTCGCGGGACACCGCGCCGCTCGCGTCGTTCGCGCAGCAGCGGTTGTGGTTCCTGGACGACTTCGAGCCCGGCTCCACCGCCTACCTCACCGGATATGCGGTGCGGCTGCGCGGACCGCTGGACATCGATGCGCTGCGCGGCGCGTTCACGCTGGTGGTGGCCAGGCACGAAGCGCTGCGCACCACGTTCGCCCCGGGGGGCAGCGAGCTCGTGCAGGTGATCCACGGACCCGCCCAGATCGAACTGCCGGTCGAGGACGGAGCCGAATTCGCCGAGGTTCTGCGCGCCGAGGCGACCAGGCCGTTCGATCTGCGCACCGGGCCGCTGCTGCGGGTGCGACTGCTGCGAGTGGCCGCCGACGAGCACGTGCTCACGGTGGCGTTGCACCACATCGTGACCGACGGCTGGTCGATGGGCATCGTCGGCGACGAGCTCTCGACCGCGTACGCGGCGCTGCGCGCCGGAAACCAGCCCGAGCTGCCCGAACCGCGCTGGCAGTACGCGGATGTCGCGGCGTGGCAACGCGCCGCGCTGGACGGGCCGGGGCTCGCCGCGCAGCTCGACCACTGGCGCACCGAGCTCGCCGATCTCACCCCGCTCGACCTGCCCACCGATCGGCCACGGCCCGCCGTGCACACCAGCAACGGCGCGGTGTGCGAGTTCACCGTGCCCGCCGAGATTGCGTCCGCGCTGCGTGGGTTGGCAGGTCAGCACGACACCACGTTGTTCGTGCCGTTGCTGGCCGCCTGCCAGGTGCTGCTGCACCGGTGGTCCGGGCAGGACGACATCACCGTCGGCACAGCGAGTTCGGGTCGGCAACGGCCGGAACTCGCCGAGGTGGTCGGGTTCCTGGTCAACACGGTCGCGTTGCGCGCCCGGATCGACCGTGCCGAGCCGTTCGCCGAGTTGCTCGACCGGGTGCGCGGCACGGTGCTGGACTGTTTCGCCAACCAGGACGTGCCGTTCGAGCGCGTCGTGGACGAGCTGAAACCGGCCAGGGACACCAGTCGCACGCCCCTGTTCGACGTGCTGGTCGTGCTCCAGAACGCGCCCGCCGGTGCAGCGCGGCTCGACGGCCTCACGGTTGACGACCTCGAACTGCCGACCATGACCGCGAACTACGACCTCACCGTGGAGTTCCGCGAATCCGACGGTGGCCTGGACGGTGCACTGACCTACAACACCGACCTGTTCGAGCCCGCGACCGCGCGACGGTTCACCGAGCACCTTGCCGTCCTGCTGGCCGCCATCGCCGCCGACCCGGAACAGCCCGTCCGCGATCTGCCGCTGCCCACCGACGTCGAGCCCGCCTGGAACGACACCGAACGAGCACTGCCGGCCGAACTGCTGCCCGAGCTCATCACCGCGCAGATCGCAGCGAACCCTGACACGATCGCGCTGTCCTCGGCCGAGGAGACGCTGACCTACCGGGAATTCGGCCAGCGCACGGATCAACTGGCCCGGCTGCTGGTCGAACGCGGCATCGGCGCGGAGGACGTGGTCGCGCTGGTGCTGCCCAAATCGGTGCGCAACACGGTGGCGCAGGTCGCGGTGTACCGGGCGGGGGCGGCCTACCAGCCGATCGATCCGGCCTACCCGGATCAGCGGATCCAGTGGATGCTCGGGGACGCCCGCCCGGTGCTCGTGCTCACCCTCACCGAGCACGAGCACCGGCTCAGTGGCTGGCCGACGCTGGTCGTTGACCGGCCGATGGCCGCCGCCTCAGCCACCCGGATCGTCCCGCCGCGTGCCGCGAACACCGCGTACCTGATGTACACCTCCGGCTCGACCGGCACGCCCAAGGGCGTACGGGTCACGCACGCGGGACTGGTGAACATCGCGCGCACCGGCATCGCCGACTATGACATCCGGCCGGGTGACCGGGTGCTGCACTGCGCGTCGCCGAGCTTCGACCCGTCCGTGCAGGAACTGGCCATGGCGCTGCTCGCGGGCGCCACGCTGGTGATCCCGCCCGCCGGACCGCTGCTCGGTGCCGACCTGCTCGACTTCCTGCGCACCGAGCGCATCACCTACACCACCATGACACCGGTCACCCTCGCCACCATGTCCTATTCGGACGGTGAGCTGCCGGATCTGCGCACGCTGGTCGTCGGTGGCGACGTGTGCCCGGCCGACCTCGTCGACCGCTGGGCCGGCGAGCGCCGGATGATCAACGCGTACGGCCCGACCGAGGCCACCGTCGCGGTCACCTGGAGCCGACCGCTGTCGCCCGCGTCCGGCCCGCCACCGTTGGGTGGGCCGATCGACAACACGCGGGTGCACGTGTTGGACGAGTTGCTGCGGCAGGTGCCGATCGGGGTGCGCGGGGAGCTCCACGTCAGCGGGACCGGCCTGGCCAGGGGCTATCACGATCGTCCTGGGCTGACCGCAGCGCGGTTCGTCGCCAATCCGTTCGGGCCGCCGGGCAGGCGGATGTACGCGACCGGCGACGTGGTCCGCTGGCGCGCGGCCGGCCAACTGGAGTTCGCGGGCCGCGTCGACGACCAGGTCAAGATCCGGGGTATCCGGATCGAACCGGGCGAGATCGAGGCCGCGCTGCGCGCGCATCCGGCGATCGTCGATGCCGTGGTGGTCGCGCACGAGGACAAGCCGGGTGTGCGCCGTCTGGTCGCCTACGTCGTGGCAGGCCAGGCTCCGGACTCCGCGGAGTTGCGGATGTTCCTGCGCGAGCGGCTGCCTGAGCACCTGGTCCCGGCCGCGTTCGTCACGTTGGCCGCGTTGCCGTTGCGCGCCAGCGGCAAGCTCGATCGCGACGCCCTCCCCGCGCCCGAATTCGGCCCATCCGGGCCAGGGCACGTCACGCCACGAACCCACGCCGAGCTCGTGCTCGCCGAGGTCTGGGCCGAGGTGCTCGGCCTGGACCGGGTCGGCGTCGCGGACAACTTCTTCGAACTGGGCGGTGACTCGATCCTGAGCATCCAGGTCGTGTCGCAGGCCAGGAAACGCGGGCTGGCACTGCGGTCCAAGGACCTGTTCCTGCACCAGACCATCGCCGCCCTCGCCGCCGAGGTCGGCACCGCCGACCACGCCGAAGCCGACGACTCCCCCGTGGTCGGCGCGGTACCGCTAACCCCCATCCAGCACTGGTTCTTCGACACCCACACCCGCGCGCCGCAGCACTTCAACCAGTCCATGCTGGTCGACGTACCGTCCGATGTGGACGAATCGGCGCTCGGTGCCGCGCTCGACGCCCTGCTCGTCCAGCACGACGCGCTACGCGCGCGGTTCGACCACGATGCCAAAGGGTGGCATGCGCGCAACGAAGAGGTGTACGCGAGCGGCTTGCCGTTACGGCACGCGTTCGTCGACGGCGACGAGCTGATCGAGGCGGCCGACCGGCTGCACGCCGGGTTCGACCTGGCGAACGGGCCGCTGTTCACCGCGATGCTCTTCGACGCGGGCGGGGCGCCGACCCGCCGCCTGTTCCTGGCCGCGCACCACCTGGTGATCGACGCGGTGTCCTGGCGGATCCTGCTCGCCGACCTGGCCACCGCCTACCGGCAGGCCCGCAACGGCGACCCGGTCGACCTCGGCAGGCGCACCAGTTCGTTCCGAAACTGGGCGGCCCGGCTCACCGAGCACACCGCGTCGGGCGGCTTCGACGCCGAACTCGGCCACTGGCTCGATGTGTCCGCAATGGAGCTGGCGGGGGACGCCATCGGCCCCAGGGCTGAGCTGTCGGTCCGGCTCGACCGCGCGGACACCGAAGCGTTGCTGCGCACCGCACCCGCCGCGTATCGAACCCGGATCAACGACGTGCTGCTGAGCGCGCTCGCCGACGCGCTCACCCGGTGGGCAGGCACCGACCGGGTCACCGTCGACCTGGAGAGCCACGGTCGGGAGGAACTGTTCGACGACATCGACGTGTCCAGGACCGTCGGCTGGTTCACCAGCACGCACCCGGTCACGATCGTGCTGCCGGAGGGCGAAGGGCGCTGGCGGCAACGCGTCCACGCGGTCCGCCGTCAACTACGCGCCATCGCCGACAACGGCATCGGTTTCGGCGCGCTGCGCTACCTCGGTCCTCCCGAGGTCCGCGCTCAGCTCGCGACCACACGCGCGCCGATCGCGTTCAACTACCTGGGCCAGTGGGACGCCACGGAAAGCGAGCCGGACGACCTGCTGCGCGCCGTGCACGGCGGCATCGGCCAGGAAGACGCCGGCCTCGATCCCGGTGACCACCTCATCGAGGTCGCGGGCGGCGCACAGGACGGCGAACTCGTCTTCTCCTGGCTGTACCGGCCAGCCCAGCTCGACGAGGCCACGGTCCGCGCGGTCGCCGACGACTTCCGTACCGCACTGCACGCCATCGCAACGGACTGCCGGAGCACGAAATGACCACTACCGCCGTCACGCCGCTGACCAGGAACCGCAACTACCAGATCCTCTGGGGCAGCCAGACGCTGTCCATGTTCGGCACGAACGCGACCTATATCGCCTATCCGCTGCTCGTGCTGGCGTTGACCGGCTCACCCGCGCTGTCCGGCCTGGTGCTCGGCGTCAGCGCGGCAGCCGAACTCGTCGCGGGCATTCCGGCCGGTGCGTTCGCCGACCGGTGGAGCCGCAAGCGCATCATGCTGATCTGCGAGGCAGGCCAGGTCGTCGCTACGGCCGTCTTCGTACTCGCGTTGTGGTGGCACCTCGCCAACGCGACCGTGCTGCTCGTCGTCGCGGTCGTACTCGGCGCGTGTGAGTCGGTCTTCCGACCAGCGGAAACGGCTTGCCTGCCCAGCATCGTGCCTGGCGAGCAGGTCGCGGGCGCGGTCGCGGGCAACGCCGCCCGTGGGTATCTTGGCAACCTCGCGGGCACCGCGGCAGGCGGCTTCCTCTTCGCATTGGCCCGAGCGCTCCCGTTCGTGGCGAACCTCGTGGCGCACGGCATCTCCCTGTTCGCCCTGGTGTTCCTGCGGTTACCGGACCGCGAACCGACGCCCGCCGTGCCGGTGCGGCACCTCGGCCGGGAAATGCTGGACGGGCTGCGTTTCATGTGGCAACACCGCAACATCAGGGTCACCTCGCTGTGCGCGGTGCTGCTGAACCTGTTCTTCAGCGCCTTCTACATCGTGGTCGTGGTGCTGGCGCGGTCCCGCGGCATGTCCTCCGGTGAGATCGGCGTGATGGCCGCGATGCTCGGTGTCGGCGGCATCCTCGGCGCCCTCGCCGCGCCACGCCTGACCAGGATTTTGAGCCCCTACCAGTGCATCGTCGGCGTGTTCTGGACGTTGACCGTGCTGACCCCGCTCGCCGTGCTGGTGCACAACGGCTACCTGATGGGCGTGTTGTTCGCCGCGATGGCGCTACTTCCGCCCGCCGCCAACACCGCCATCATCTCCGAGCAACTGCTGTCCACTCCGGACGAACTGCGCGGCAGGCTCTCCGGAGTCCTCGGCGTGCTCGCGGGTGCCGCGGCCGCCATCGGGCCCACGCTCGGCGGCGCGCTCACCTCTGCGGTGTCCGGAGTCAGCGCCGTGCTGTGCTGCTCGGCCGGGATCGCGCTGCTGACCGTGCTCGCCACCATCAGCCCCACCCTCCGCCATTTTCCCCGGCACACCGATAACGAAAGGAACACTCCCGATGAATGACGACGACAACACCACCTACCAGGTGCTGCGCAATGACGAGGAGCAGTACTCGCTGTGGCCGGTGATGCTGGACGTGCCTGCGGGCTGGACCGCGGTCGGCAAGCAGGGCACCCGCACCGAATGCATGTCCTACGTGGATGAGGTGTGGACCGACATGCGCCCGCGCAGCCTGCGGGAACAGATGGCCGCCGATGCGAGGAAGCAGAGCTCATGAGCGTCACCGAACTCGGCACACCCGGCACGTCCGCCTTCGACAGCATGATCGCCTGGTGTCGGGAACAGCGACGAAACGGACCGGTGCGCTACAACGAAGCCCAACAGGCGTGGGAGCTCTACGACTACGCCGACGTTGCCCGCGTGCTGTCCGACCCGGCCACGTTCTCCTCGGACTTCTCCGGTCTCGCCCCGAGCCAGGAGGATTTCGACCTGTTCATCAAGGGCGACATCACCGGCGTCGATCCGCCCCGCCACCGCAAACTGCGCAACCTGGTCAGCCAGGCCCTCACCCCGAGGATGGTGGCCGGTCTGGCGCCCCGCATCCGGGCCCGCACCGAGGCGCTGCTCGACGCGCTGTCCGGCGCCCAACGATTCGACCTGGTCGACGCGCTCGCCGACCCGCTACCGATCATGGTGATCGCCGAGATGCTCGGCATCCCGGTCGACGACTGGCCCCTGCTGCGCGGCTGGGCCGGCACCATGCTGGGCAGCGACGACGTCCGCGACGACACCACCCAGGAGGACATGACGCGGGCGCTGGAGGAGATCGCGCCGACCGTCCGCGAACTCAACGCCTACCTGCGCGCACACATCCAGCGCTGCCGCGCGAACCCCGGCGATGACCTGACCGGCAGGCTGATCGATGCGCAGGTCGACGGCGAGCGCCTGAACGACGACGACATCCTCGGCTTCGTCGGCGCGGTCCTGTCTGCCGGGCACATCACCATGACCGCGATGCTGACCAGCACGATCGTCCTGCTGAACGCGAACCCCGACGCAGCGGCGCGACTACGTCAAGATCCCGCGCTCCGCCCCGGCGCCCTGGACGAGGTGATCCGTTGCCGTCCACCGTTCCCACAGATCGGCAGGCGCACCACCGTCGAAGTAGGCATAGCGGGCACCACGATCCCAGCCGACGCGATGATCACCCTGTGGGTGGCGGCCGCCAACCGTGACCCGGCCCGCTTCGCCAACCCGGACCGGTTCGACATCCACCGCAGCCCCAACCCGCACCTGGCCTACGGCCACGGAATCCACTTCTGCGTGGGCGCACCGCTGGCGCGACTGGAGGCGTCGGTCGTGCTGGACACACTGTTCGACCACTATCGCGACATCACCATCGCCACCGAGCCGGCCACCGAGTTCCGCAACCCGTGGCTGCTCACCACCGCGAAACACCTGCCGTTGGCGGTGGTACCAGCATGAATCCCGCGTTGGCGCCCGAGCCGGTCCGGCGCGGATCCGCCTGGGTGTGCCCAGCAGGCAGGCGCAATGACGCGCCCGGCGACCGCTCAGTGCCAGGCCCGGCCGGTCTCGTCCGGGCTGGCGTCGGTGAGCGCCCGCTGCGCCAGTGCCGCCACCGCACGCTGCAGTTCGGTGCGCACCAAGTCATCGTCGGCCCGGTCGGTCTCCAGTTCGGCCGAGACCGTGCAGGTGCCCGGTTCCCGGTCCGCTACGGACACTCGGCAGTCGGATTCTGACCGGATCGGCTCGGACAGGAACGGGCCGAGGCCACCCGCGTTGGTGAGTTCGGCCTGGACCTGTTCGGCGGGCAGTTCAACCGGAACCTCGATGGTGATGGTGGACATGCCTCCTGCCTACCCGCCTTGCACGCGGCGAACCCCGGTCCAGCCCAGATCAGGTCCACACCAGGTGCAGCGGCAGGTAGACCAGCGCGGCGGTGAGCGCGGCGGCGGGCAGCGTCAGCACCCAGCCGGACACGATGTCCCGCGCGACGCTCCAGCGCACCGCCGACGCGCGCTTGGTGGCGCCGACACCCATCACCGCCGAGGTGATCACGTGTGTCGTCGAGGTCGGTGCCGCGAACGCATACGCGGTCACGTACAGCACCAGAGAACCGGTCAGCTCGGCGACGAACCCGTACGGCGGGGTCAGCGGGAAGATCCGCCTGCCCATGGTCGCGATGATGCGCCGTCCGCCGGTGTACGTGCCCGCCGCCATCGCCAGCGCGCAGCACAGGATCGTCCACAATGGAACGTTCGTGCCGTGCTGGTGGCCGGTGACCACCAGCGCCAGCACGATCAGGCCCATCGTCTTCTGCGCGTCCTGCAGACCGTGGCCGAGCGCGAGGCTGGCGGCGGAGAGGATCTGCGCCCTCCGGAACCCTCGGCCGAGCGGGTGGAACCGCGCGTCGCGGAACAGCCACAGCACGCCGATCATCAACAGGTAGCCGAGACCGAGGCCGATCACCGGGGAGATCACCATCGGCAGTACAACCTTGTCCAGCACGCCCGACCAGTGCACGGTGCTCGACGCGGCGAGCGCGGCGCCGACCATGCCGCCGATCAGCGCGTGCGATGACGAGGACGGCAGCCCGAAGTACCAGGTGATCAGGTTCCACCCGATCGCGCCGAGCAGCGCGCTGAACACCAGCCCGAGCCCGGCCGATCCGGTCGGCGCGGCGATGATGCCCGCGGTCACCGTCGCCGCGACCTTCGTGCCCAGCAACGCGCCGAGCAGGTTCATCACAGCGGCCAGGATGAGCGCTGCGCGCAGGCTCAACGCTCTGGTCGACACCACGCTGGCGACCGCGTTCGCGGCGTCGTGGAAGCCGTTGGTGAAGTCGAAGCACAGCGCGATCACCACGACCAGGATCAGCCCGGCGAGCACGTCACGATTCCTTGACCGCGATGCTGCGCACCACGTCCGCCACGTGCTCGAAGCCATCGGCAGCCGCTTCGAGGTCGTCCACGATCTCCTTGAGCTTCAACACCGTCAGCGCGTCGCGCTCGCCGTCGAACAGTTCTGCCAACAGGCAGCGGTACACGTGGTCGCCCGCGTCCTCGATGTCGTTGGCGCGCTGCCAGAACTCGGTGAGACCGGTGAGATCGCGCAGCCCTGGCATGGCGCGTGCGGTCAGTTCGGCGGCCTGGCACAACAGCGCGACCTGTTTTTCCACATCGGGCGGAAAGTCACCAATCCGGTACAGAACGGTCAAGTCGGCGGCGGCCTCCATGTCGTCCAGCACGTCATCGAGCCGGATCGCCAACTGGTAGATGTCCGCCCGGTCAAACGGGGTGACGAAGGAGGTGTCCAGACGTTCGATGATGGTCTTGACCAGGTCGTCACCCTTGTTCTCGACAGACTTGATCTGCGCGGCGATCTGCTCCCGCTGCTCGCTCGGCGCGGACACCAACTCGCGCAGCAGCCGCACCCCGGTCACCACGTTGTCCGCAGCCTCGGTGAACAGACGGTAGAAGACGTTGTCCCGAGGGGTGAGCCGCAGTCCCATGCGCGATGGATGCCCGTTCTGCCTGCGATCAAACGCTCCCTGGCATGCCTCGCAGCGCGTCAGGCCCGAGGACCAGGCAGCCGTGTGCCACGGCGCCGCCGGGCGTGACCGTCGCGGATGTCGCTGTCGCTGGCCATCGGCATCGGATCCGGCTCGGGCTGGACGGGTGAAACGTCCGCCAACGGTCAATCCGCCCTGCGCGAGTACCGGCTTGTCGGCAGAACCGGAGTCAAGAATGGACACCAGTTTCGAGATCAACATGTCCCGGATCCAGGACGAAGCTCGCGTACACATGGCGGCAGGTCCGGGTGATCGCGAACGAAGACGCTGCCTGGACGCGGCTGATCGAGGCGCTCAACGACCTCCTCCCGAGCGACGTCGTCTGCTGCGCTACTCGCACCACGCGATCTCCGCGACGGGGATCGGCCGCGCGCAGGTCGCCGCCGAGTTCCGGGAACACGCTGCCAACGAGACGCAGCACGCCATGATGGCGGCCGAACGAGTTAGCCGGCTGGGCGGCCCGCTCCCGGTGACACCGTGGCGCGCCAGCGCGTCCAGCACATGGCCCGCGATCAGGTCACTGCTCGACGGGTCCGGTACCGGTGTCAGGGCGCAGACCAGGGCAACCGCGCGAAGGGGCGTGGTCATGCGTTACGGCTACGCCTCCTGCCGTGTCCATACTGTCCGCACGGCAGTACCGGCGTTCGCCCGCGACATAGGTAGCCTCGACCGTCCGATCGTCGCCGAGGACAGCCAACGCGAAGAGCACGTCAGGCAGGGACTGGGCGCGGGACGTGCGGCGGGACAGCATCGGCGTCGCGGCTGGGTCGAGCACCACCAGGTCCGCTTCGTTGCCCACGGCCAGGGAGCCGATCCGGTCAGCCAGGCCCAGCGCGGTCGCACTGCCGAGGGTGGCCAGGTAGAAGCCGCGCACGCCATCGAGGGTGTGACCGCGAAGCCGAGCGACGTGGCTGGCGTCCCGCATGCCGCGCAACAAGGAAAAAGTTGGACCGGCGGCGACGTCGGTGCCGAGGCCGACCGTCACCGGCCGAGCGCGACTCGTAGCCTGGTACAGGTCGAACAACCCGCCGCCGAGGAACAGGTTCGACGACGGGCAGTGCACCAGGGCGGTGCCCGACCGAGCGCAGCGCAGCAGTTCCGCTTCGGTCAGGTGCACGCCGTGCGCGAAGACAGCGCCGGGTCCGGTCAGGCCACTGTGTTCGTAGACGTCGAGGTAGTCGGCTCGGTCGGGGAACAACTCGCGAACCTGCGCGAGTTCGTCCTCGGTTTCCGCGATGTGCGAGTGCAGCAGGGCGCCGGGATGTTCCCGCCACAGCGCACCCGCCGCGTCGAGTTGAGCCGCGGTGCAGCCAGGCGCGAAGCGTGGCGTGATCGCATACCCGTTGCGGCCCCTGCCATGCCACCGGCGCAGCAGCGCTGCGGACTCGCGGTAGCCGCGCTCCGCGGTGTCCAACAGACTCGCCGGGCCCGCGCGGTCCATCAGGACCTTTCCGGCCACCATTCGCATGTTTCGCTTCATGGCCGCAGCGAACAGCGCGTCGACCGAGTCCTGCGCGCTGGTGCAGAAGGTCAGCGCGGTGGTCGTACCGTTGCGCAGGAGTTCATCGCAGAACGATTCCGCGGCGGCACGCGCGTACTGGGGATCTCCGCACCGTTGCTCGGCGGGATAGGCGTGGCGGTCCAGCCAGCCGGGCAGATCGTCGGCGAGGGACGCCACGACGTCGAACTGCGGATAATGTGTGTGCCCGTCGACGAATCCGGCGCTGATCAGGCGTCCGGGATAGTGCTGGACCGTCGCCGAGTCCGGTAGCCGGTCCCGCAACTCGGCCCACGCGCCCACTGCCACAATGTGACCGGCTCGGCACCACACCGCACCGTCCTCGACGGACGCCATCGGAGTGTCCACAAGGAACGGATCGGCCGTGAACCAGAACGGCGTGCCCCGGACGACGAGATCACTGGTGTGCTCAGCCATGCCGGTCGAGCCGGGCGTGCCGACGTCCGTAGCAGAAGTACACGAGCATGCCGACCGCGAACCAGACCAGGAACCGCAGCCAGGTCGCGATTGAGAGATTCAGCATGAGGTAGACGCAGGCCAGTACGCAGACCACCGGCAGGACCGGCGACAGCGGCACCCGGAAGGGCCGGTTCAGTTCCGGGCGGGTCCGGCGCAACACCGGCACCGCGATGGCCACCAGCGCGAACGCGAGCAGTGCGCCGATGCTGACCAGATCAGCCAGCGCCGTCAGCGGGATGAAGCCGCCGACGAGCATGATGACAACCACCACCGCGACGGTGAATCGCACCGGCGTGCCGAATCTCGTACTGACCTTGGCCACCGCGGCGGGCAGCAGCCCATCTCGGCCCATGGCGAACCCGATCCGTCCCACGCCCACGAGTTCCACCAGGATCACCGAGGTCAGCCCGCACACAGCGGCAATGGATACCAAAACGCCCGCCCAGTTCGCACCCACCGCCTCGAACGCCGAAGCCAATGGCGAGCCGGTGTCGATCGAGGTGTACTTCACCATGCCCGCCAGCACGAAGGACACCGCGACGTAGAGAACCGTCGCGATGATGAGCGTGCCGATGAGACCTTTCGCCATGTGCCGGGCGGGATGCCGGGCTTCCTCGCTCATGTTCGCCACGGCCTCGAAACCTGTGTAGGCGAAGAACACCACGGCGGCGGCGGTCACGACGCCGGTGATGCCGAACGCCGACGGTGCACCGAACAACGCCTGCACCACCGGCTGGCTCAATCCGCCATTCTGCGTCGTCGGCACCGCGGGCGGAATGAACGGCGTCAGGTTGCCGCCGTGCATGAACAAGGCGCCCGCGACGATCACGAACAGGCAGATCCCGACCTTGACCACGACGAGGACGTTGGTCACCCTGGCCGACTGTTTCACTCCGGTCACGGCGACCACGCCGAGCACGGCGACGATGGCCATGGCACCGAGATTCACCACCGACTGCTCGCCGAAGACGCTGGTCGGCAGGTGGAACAGGTTCTGTAGGTAGCCAGACCAGCCCCGCGACACCACCGAGGCACCCAGGACGAATTCGAGGATGAGATCCCACCCGATCACCCAGGCGACGACCTCGCCGACCGTCGCGTAGGCGAAGCTGTACGCGCTGCCCGCCGTCGGCAGGGCCGAGGTGAGCTCGCCGTAGCACATCGCCGCCAGCAAGGCCACGACACCGGCGAGCACGAACGAGAGCACCACCGCGGGACCGGCGTGTTGTTTGGCTTCCACTCCGGTCAAGGTGAAGATGCCGGTTCCAATGACGATACCAACGCCAAATCCGACCAAGTCGAACAGACCGAGTCGTTTGCGCAGTCCGACGCCGCCCCCACTCCCGGGCTGGAGGATGTCAGCGGTCGGCTTGGTTCGGAAGATTGTCACATTCATCTCGCGATCAACTGAGGTCGCCATGGTGTCGAACAACGGGGTACCCCGAAATCAGGGTTCGATCCGACCGCAGGTTGGTATGCGGGGAGTACCGACCAATGAGGAGGGGCCACCGTGTCCGTTGCGATCGACCCCAGCACCACCTCCGCACCCGCTACCCTGCCCGCGTCACGAGGGCCGATCTCCGCCGCGGTGCTCGAAGCGCTGTCCTCGGCGCCTGACGCTCACGCCTTGCCCCAGCTACGGATCGACGACGCAGATCCACTGGGCGAGGACATCCAGCTCGCGCTGCACGTCTGCTACGAGTTGCATTACCGCGGTTTTCGGGGCGTCAACCCGGAATGGGAGTGGAGCCCCGCGCTACTGGCAGGCAGAGCTGCACTGGAGAGATCGTTCGCCGCGGAATTGATGGCTCACGTCGACGGCGGCGAGCTGTCCGAGGTGCTGGACGGTCTACTGGTCGAACCGGTTCCGGGCCGGGGCCTAAGCCATTTCCTCAAGGACGAGGGCCAATGGTGGCAGATGCGAGAGTTCTTCGTACATCGGTCCATATACCACCTCAAAGAAGCGGACCCATACGCCTGGGTCATTCCGCGACTGAGCGGTCGCCCCAAAGCTGCGCTGGTCGCCGTCGAATTCGACGAGTTCGGGGCCGGTCACGCCGACCAGGTCCACGCACACCTATTCGCCGAACTCCTGGCTGGTGCCGGCCTGTCCCCGGATTACCTGCACTACCAGGAACACGTGCCCGCGTGCGCGTTGGCATTGGTCAACATGATGTCGCTGTTCGGATTGCACCGCCGGTGGCGCGCCGCGCTGGTCGGGCACTTCGCGGCGGCCGAGATCACCAGCAGCCCGAGCTCCCACCGGATGGACGAGGCCCTCACCAGACTCGATGCCGCGCCCGCCTGCCGACTGTTCTACACCGAGCACGTCGAGGCCGATGCCGTGCACGAACAGATCATGCGACACGACGTCGTGGACGGCCTGCTCGACCAGCAACCCGAACTGGCCGACGACATCGTCTTCGGTATCCAGGCGACCGGACTGCTCGAAGCGCGGCTCGGCGACCACATGTTGGACTGCTGGCGAGCGGAGAGGTCGTCGTTGCGTCGTCAGCTGTGACCCGGCACGCGTCAGTCCGTTCGGATCTTCTTGCGGTGACTGGTATCGCAGAACGGAAACCGCTTGCTGCGCCGACACGCGCACACCGCGACCATGAACCGATCGGAACACACCGTGGTGCCCTCCGGTAGCACGAGTTCCACCGGACCCTCCACCACGATCGGGCCGCCGGTTTCGACGATGACGCGGCGCCGGGCCGCGCCCGGCGCGTCAGGTACGGTCGGCACGAATCACCACCAACTCCTCCTCGCGGCAGCCCCTGGCGATCAGCCCGGCTTCTTCGAGGAAATCGACTCGGGAGCGCATCACTGGGCCAAAGGTGATGGTGCGTCGTGCCACCACCCTGGCAACCAGGCCACCCGCACGCAGTCGAGCCAGTGACGCGTCTACACCAGACACAGCGGACTGGACGATCAGCAGCCGCCCCTGGGAAGCCAGCAGGCGCGGCGCGTTCGCGCACAGCGGGTCGAGCGCCGACCTGCCGTCCGGCCCGGCATCCCAAGCCCGGCGCCTTCCGGTCGCGGCCGACCCACGCGCGCAGGGCACGTACGGCGGATTGGCCAGTACCAGGTCGAAGGCCTCGGTTGCGTCCAACTCCAGCAAAGAAGCGCGCCGAACCTGAATCGACAGCCCGCGCCGACGCCCGTTCCACCAGGTCGTCACCGCCGCGCGGCGGGACACGTCGAGTGCGGTGACCTCGGCTCCCGGCCGTTGCGCGGCAAGAGTGGCGAGTACGCCCGTGCCCGCGAACGCATCGAGTATCCGTTCCGGCCCCGAAGGCGTTGTCGTCGCGATAACTTCGGCGAGCAGCGCGGTATCCGCCTGCGGACGATAGACGCCGGGCAGTCGCAGCACCCCGCTCGGCAACGGGAACGAGCCCGGCCACGTCGGGTGAGCCGCGAATTGATCCGCGGTAACGGCCATGAAAGCTCCTACGTCGACTTCGAGATGCCCGTCTGTGCCGGATGGATGCCCGGGCACTGTTCGTGATATACGTCAGATTCGAAGGACAGGATGCCTCCGTGCAGAATTCGACCCGCATGGCAAGTTCACATTGGATATACATTCGGCTGGTAACGGAAGTGGCCGTGGACACCGCGTCGTCGGAGAATTCGCCGCTCCTGTTGTCCTGCCCACTGATCGGCAACGCACCAACGCCGAACTCGGTCATCTTGCGCGCGGCGATCAGCACCGTCTCGGCTGAATCGCCGCACCGCACATCCTCGGTCATGATTTCCCGAGCCGCGGCCATGTCCACTGCGTTCCTCGAATATTCCAGCCCCACAGCAATCCCCCGCGATCGCGGTTTATCCGGCGAGCGCCAGCATCCGGGCAACACCGCCAGTTCTCCTGACAGCGGCCGGGGACAGGACGAGTGGCCCCTGCGGCACAAACGTCACCAGCGCGTCAGAGGTCGCCGACGGTGGGCAGGCACGTGGTGGCCGCCGCTACGGACGGGTAGACGTCAAGGACCGAGTGGAGTCCGGTGATGCGCAGTATTCGCGCGGCGGGCGACCGGCGGCCGTCGATACCGGTCATGATCCGCAGACGCACGCCCGCCCCGGCAGCGTGCCGGTGTGTCTGGTAGCGGACGGACAGCCTGACTGTGGACAGGAGCCTCAGTTCAGACAGGTCCACCACCGTTGCCTCGGGCCGCAGCGACTCGGCCAGGCCGCGCGCCAGGATCACCTTCAGTACGTCCCACAGCCACCAGCACCCGCCCCGGCTCCTCGGCACAGCAGGCGATCGTCAACCGGGCGGGTTGAAACCCATACGGTCGGATGCCGGTGGAAAGACCGGCTAACCATGCGGCCGGCAGGTCCGCGACGGCGCCTTCGGGCCTTCGGTCGACCAGGTCGCGGTCAGCGCCTCGCGCAGCCGGGGTGCGGTGTACCGGTCGAGTTCACCGCAGACCACGACGCGGCGTTTCCGGGGCCGGATCGCGGCAGCCAACCCACTGTCCGATGTGTACGCGACGGGCGTCGCGAGTGCCCGCTGCGCGCCGAAGGCCGGCCTGCCTGGCCGATCTCACCCGGACTACGTCCAGGTTCGGGTAGCAGAGGTCGCCGTTGAGCAGGGGAACAGCGGTGCGATGGTCTCGATGCCAGTGACGATGTTCGGTGCCCTCGGGACGATCCTCGGTACAGTGCCACCGGATTCTGCTGCCGCCGCGCAACTTCGCGTAGCTCAGTCCGGTGTAGTCGCACGGTCGGCCCGCACTGCACGCCTGCCACGCCTGAAACGCCGACTCAGCGTCGTGCCAGGGCGGCAGCGGCTGGTCGTCCTTGTCGCGGAAATCCATCCGTCGCGCGTAGTCCACGAAGCTGTCCAAATCGGACTTGGCGGTCGACCCATCACGGTTCGACTCGCAGCGGGCATCGCCTTGTTTTCCTGCGCACCAGCTCCAACAGCTCGCCAAGGTCGCGTACGACGGGAAGTTGTAGGTTTCACCGCTGCGGCAACGCCATCACTGTCGCGCCGGTCGTCCGGCTGAGCGCCTGCAATGGCAGTTGCCGCTGCTCGGCGATCGGCGCCAGCACGGACAGGTGCTCCAGCACGATGCCCTCCCGCAACGCCCACGGGCTGATTTCCAGTTCGGTGATGTTCAGCGCCGCCATCGTCGCGTGTGCGGTGACGGCGCCCGCCAGGATCTGCCGGGCCCGTGGCTGGGATATCCCGCGCAGCCGCGCCCGCTTGGCGGCGGGCATCGCCGCCAGCCGGGGAATCCGGTCGCGCACGTCGTCGATGGCCAGCGTGCGGCGGCAGAACGGTCCCTTGCGCTGCGGCGCGGCGCCTGCCAACCGGGCCAGCTGCTTGAACGTCTTGGATGTGGCGACGACGCGACGCGCATCCCCCTCCCAATGCAGCCGGTCGGCGACCTCACCGAGCGTGTCACGCACATGTCGGCGCAGCCGCTTCAGTTGTTCGGGTGCCGGTGGATCGTCTGGCAGGAACTGGCGGGTCAGCCGGCCCGCCCCCAACGGCAGGGACACAGCGAGTTCCGGTTCGGTGTCGCGACCGAGAACGATCTCCATGGAGCCGCCGCCGATGTCGAGCATGAGGATGCGGCCCGCCGACCACCCGTACCAGCGGTGCACGGCGAGATAGGTCAACCGCGCTTCCTGCTGTCCGGAAAGGAACTGCGGGCGCACGCCGGAGAGCTGCCAGATGCGCTCGACGACCTCCTCGCGGTTGGGGGCGTCGCGGATGGCCGAGGTGGCGAACGGGTAGAGCTGGTCCACTCCGAAACGCTGGGCCGCCTGCACGGCGCGCGCCACCGACTCGGCGACCTGCTGGATGCCTTCCTGCGCGATCGAACCGTCCGGCTCGATCCGCTCGGCCAGCAGGGTGGGTTCCTTGATGCCGTGGGCGGGCAACGGCGGCGCACCCGGTCTCGTGTCGACCGCGAGCAGTTGCGCGGAGTTCGATCCGATGTCCAGCACGCCGAGACGCATACCGCCCGACTACCCGTGGACGGCGGCGATATACCGGCGGAACGGCGCGGACGGCGTCGCGGCGCGCTGGTCGGCGCCGAGTCAGGGATAGAGCAGGCCATGCAGGGCCTGTATCGCCCGGCCGTAGAGGGCACCGCCGATACCGGACCTCGCCAACGCGGCGCGGGCCGCATTGGCGCCCGGTCCGCCGTGCACGGCGCCGCCGGGATGCGCGGAGGCACCGGCGAGGTAAAGCCGGTCGATCGGGGTGTCGGCGCGGCCGAGCCCGGGCACGGGACGAAACACCAGCTGCTGGTGGATCGCGCACACCCCGCCGTTGATGGCCCCGTCGACCAGATTGTTGTCGCGGCTGTACAGGTTGTCCGGGCCCGCGACGTACCGGCCGCGGATGGTGGCGGTGAAGCCGGGCGCGTGCCGCTCGACGACCTGCTCGATCCGATCGGCGTAGCGCCGCATCTCATCGTGACCCCAGTGGTGTCCTCGGGGGACGTGCGTGTAGGCCCAGGCCGCCTCGGTACCCGGCGGCGAGCGGGTCGGATCGGTGGTGGTCATCTGGCCGAGCAGCAGGAAAGGCTGTTCGGGGACGCGCCCGGCGGTAAGCGCCGAGCCGAACTCGGTCAGCCCGTCCAGGTCGGCATCCAGGTGCACGGTGCCTGCCAAGCCCGCGGCCGGATTGCGCCACGGGATCGGCTGGGACAACGCCCAGTCGACCTTGATGGTGGCATCATCCCAGTGAAAACCGCGCAGATCCGCCACCAGGCGGGCGGGCAACTGCTCGACGCCGACCAGATCCCGGTACAGCGTTGGTGCCGGCACGGTCGCCAGCACTGCCCGTCGAGCCCTTGTCAGCGTACCGTCCGCGTCGGCGACGCCGAGGGCCGTTCCGTTCGCGACGACGACCTTCGCCACCTCGCGTCCACACGCGATGTGGCCGCCCCGGGCCACGAGCCTGCGGACCAGCGCCGCGGTCAACTCGCCCGCGCCCCCTTCCGGCACCGGAAATCCGACGTCCTGGCCGAGCATGCACAGCAGCCAGCCGAAGACGGCGCTGCCTGCCTCGGTCGGGCCGAGCACGGAATGCATGGCGTTACCGGCCACCAGCAGTCGAGCGCCCGCACCGGCGAACCGCTCCTCCCCGTGGGCGCGGGCCGGCATGGTCACCATCCTGGCCATCCGCAACCCGTCCGCGACGCCCAGCTTCCTGGCCAGCCGGATACCGGCGCGCACGGGCGGGAACGGCGTGAACAACGCGTCGAGCAGTGGGTCACGGATGGCGGACCAGTCCTCGAACTCGGCCCGCCACGTCTGCGCGTCATCGTGTTCGAAGGACGCCAGCGACGCCGCGGTGACTTCAATGTCGCGGGAGAGCACCGCGCACTGGTCGTCCGGCAGGACGTGACCGAGCACGGCGGGCGCGTGGACCCAGCGCAGGCCGTGGTCCTCCAGGTTCAACCCGCGCAGGATCGGCGATGCGAAACCCAGGGGATAGAACGAACTGAACAGGTCGCTGTGGAAGCCGGGTTCGACCAGTTCCGCGGTGCGCACCGCGCCGCCGGGCTCGGCCGCCGCTTCCAGCACCACCACGTCCCAGCCGGCGTCCGCGAGCAGGTTCGCGGCTACCAGCCCGTTCGGGCCAGCACCGATGACGACGGCGTCGACGGTCCGCTCGCACGAGGTCACCGGTTCGTCCTCTCGTCATTGTGGGACAGATGGGCGCGCCTGCCGATCGCGAGGTCGGCGAGGCGGACGAGGGACTCGGCGTTGCGCGGCCGCAGCACGGCTGCCTGGACCGAGGCCGGGATCAGACTTCCCGGCCCGCGCACAGCCTGTTCTTCCATCACCACCTCGGTGCCGGATCCGGTGCGACCGGGGCGCAGCGTGAACCGGATGGTCGCGGCACCGAACAGCCACAGCCGGGCGTCCAGTTCCAGGAAGCGGTTGGGCTCGACCGACACCACTTTCGTAGTGTCCTGGAACTGCACCGGCCACAATCCGGCACTGTGGTGGATCCGGGTGCCGACCTGTGGCCAGCCGAGGTCGACGTCGCGAACGTGCGAATTGCCGACGACCCAGCCCGCATACGACCAGCCGTCGGCCAGGATGGCGAACACGTCCTCAGGGCCGACCGCCACGTCACGGCTCACACTGATCATGAGCGGGCCGAGGGGACCGAGCAACTCATCACCAGTTCGGCGCGGTCCCAACGATGCAGGCTAACGGCACGCAGCGCGGTCCCGTAGGAGGTGAACACGCCGTGTGCAGTGGCACCGCTCGCGTACACGACCCGCTCCAGGATGCGTTCGTGGTCGAAGTGGGTGATCTTTTCGCGCAGGTGGAAATCCTCGAGAAGCGTCGGCCCGCGCTCGCCTGCCTTCAACGAATGATCGGTGTCCGGAAGGCGCACACACCGCGCAGTGGTCAGGAAGCTTTTCTCGTTCGGATCGGACGGCATCACGGCTCCGGCTGTGAAATCGGCGCGCGCCAGGTTCACTGACGGCACGGGTCGCGCGGATCGCGGCCTAGAATCCTTGGCTACCCGACGGCCCCCGTGGCCATACCCGTACACGGCACCTCACAGCCAGTCCTTGCGGCGGAAGATGACGTAGAGCACCAGCGATGCGAGCACGATCAGCGCACTGGACACGATCACCCCGCTCGCGGCGGAGAACCCCGGATAGGGAACGTTCTGGCCGTAGAAGCCGGTGATCGCCGTTGGCACGGCGATGATCGCGGCCCAGCTGGTCACCTTCTTGGAGATGATGTTGAGCCTGTTGCTCTGCACGGCAAGGCGGGTGTCCAGGATCGTGGTGACGAGATCCCGCAACGAGTCGGCCCATTCAGTAGCCCGCAGCACGTGATCGTTGATGTCCTCGAAGTAGGGCAGCAGTTGGCTCTCGGCGATCCGCCGATCGCGGTGCATCAGCGCGCCGAGCACCTCGCGCATGGGTGCGCTGATCCTGCGCAGGTTCACCAGACTCTTGCGCAGCTGGAAGCTCAACCGTTGCACGTCCTCCTGCGGTCCGCGTTCATCGAAAACGGCGTCCTCAAGGCTCTCGATCCGTTCGTCGAGGTCCTGCACGACCTGGTAGTGGCCGTCCACCACGAAATCGAGCAGGCCGTGCAGCAGCACGGCGACCTGGTTTCCTGGCAGGTCCTCCTGGGCGTCCCAGCGGCGCACGACCTGGTCGATGTCGAACCGGTCGTCCTTGCGGACCGTGACCAGCACGTTCTTGGTGACGAACGCGGCGAGTTCGCTGGTGCGCAGTCGACAGGTCCTCGGGTCGAGCCAAGCCGCGTAGACGTTTGCGAACTCGTGCGTGGCGTACCGGTCGACCTTGGGGCGTTGTCGTTGTTGCAGTGCGTCTTCCACGGCCAGTTCGTGCAACCCGAGCCGGGCGGCGAGCTCGGCCAGCTGGGCCGGGCTCGGACCACACAGGTCGATCCAGACCGCGCTGTCGGGCTCCCGGAGGTGTGCCGGGACATCGTCGAGCGGAAAGTCGCTGGCCACCATGCGGTGGCCGACATACGCGCGGATGTTGGCGAGCGCCCGACGTGGCTGGTCGGTGTCGGTGTGCGGAGCCAGCGTGGGCGACGGTGCCGAGTCCAGACCCATACCGTTCGTATGCCCCGTCGGGCCGCCCGCCATCCCAAGTCCGATGTGGACCATGGGAGCTGCTGCGACTCATTGGCAGCGATTTGATCCGGTGCGGAAGTGAGTAAGCGAATTCGGCCAGTGAGCAGAAAGGTTCGACGGTGAGCAACGCAGACGACGACGCGAGGGTGGTCATCGGGCGGCTACCGGATGCCGATGTGATGACCGTGGCCGGTGAGATCGACCTGACCCGGGCCAGGTTCTTCTCCTCCTCGCCCGGCATCGCGGTACTGGAGCTGGCTCATCGCAGCATCGCGACTGTCGACCGGAGTGTGGCCGCCACGGACCAGGTCGTGCTGCGAGCAGCTGGACTGACCGGACCGATCGACGAACTGTCGATCCATCCGACCACCGAGTCGGCACTGGCGGAATGAACGCCACCTCGCCAGCCTGGGCGGTGCCAGCGTGGCGTTGGCCAGCCGCCGCGTGCGCTTCACTCCCCGGTCGCGCCGAGCAGGTGGTCGTTGAGGTAGATCGCCGCGTGACTCAGAGTTCTTCCTGCTCGGGCGGAAGCAGCTCGACCATCGTCCGATTGGCGAGCAGGATGCCCGCCCTGCCGTACTCCACACTGCCCCGCTCGAACTCGTCCGCCGCCGAACTGAGGCAACTGAGCACAGTGGCCAGTCCACCGCGCGGGTCGACTGCGACCAGGGCGCGCAGCGCGTCGTCGACGCGCGTGATCGCATCGACGAAACGCGTCAGCAGAGCCCGGGCGGCCGGTAAGGCCATCGGCGCGCGCTCGTCCAACGCGGACATACCGCAGGCCAACGTGGCCAGCGCGGCACCGAAGACGTGCAGCGCGCCCAGTGGCTGGTCACCGGCCAACGGTTCGGTATCCGGTGGCACCTCCACGCCCGGCACGATCAACGCCGGATCGATCAGGGTCAGTTCGCGGTCCGGGCTGGCGACCGGCACCCAGACCGTGTCCGTCTCCGTCTCCGGATCAGCCATACCGTCTCCGACCACGAGGGCCTGGCGGAATTCGGCGTTTTCCGGATCGGCGGCGTCGAGATAGGTGACGGTCTCGCCGCGTTCCGCTGATGGCTCGTCGCTCATGGCACGCAGCCTTCCTCGTTCGAGGGTGAATCGACCAGGTGTTCCGGGTCCCGGTTTCCCGTGAGGTCGGACTTCATACCTCGGGGTTGGCCGCGCCTGCCCGGGGTATGCGCCAACCATGTCGACCAGTTCACCGATGCAGGCCGCGGGCCCAGTGCCACAACGTCAGCTACCGACCAGCTACCGACTTGCCGCCATGGGTGCGGCGATTCTTTTGCTGGCAGGCGGATTCGTCGGGGCGCTGCGTACGCCTGGCGTGATCGGCCTCGTCGGCTATGGCCTCGACGCGGTCATCGGGCTCGCGGTCGGCCTCGCGCTGTTCCTCGCAACTCGGCGCAATCGTGGTTACCAGTCGACGCAGACCACCGCGCTGACCGCAGGACTCTTCATCCTGCTCGCGTTGGTCGACGTCACCGTGCTGGTAACCGCTGCGATATGGAGCGCGCCCGCCAGACTGGTGGATCTGCGTTTCGGCGTGCTGATACCGACCGTGGCCCTCTCGCTGATCATCGGCGGTATCGGCATTTTCGGCGTCGCCCGTGGCCAGCGGTCGACGGAACATCTATCGCCCCCCAGTCAGGACGAGGCGAGCGCACGGATCGCCGAGATCGACGAACTCGCGAAGGCCGAAGCCGCGATGGCCGAGGGCGAGGCGACTCCGGAGCAGGAGGCCAAGGTCATCGAGGACGCGGGCAGGCGCGCCGAGGAACACCGCCGGTCGTCCTGGGAGCGAGCCGAAGGCGAGCAGAATGGCTCAGACACTTCCGGTGGGCGATAGACCGGACCACGCTCGGATTCGTCTGCGGTACCCGTCGAAGCAGGGGCGCGGCGCCAGTTCGATCCGGGCGGCCCGGTAGCTGGTAGTCAACGCATCCCCACCGGGTTCGGGCGCCCTGCAGAGTATGGACAAGCCAATTTCCGACCGCCGGGTCGCTGCCGCTGCTCCGTCTGGCCGGTCTACGGGCGCGTTCTGTGGCTATTCCGGCTTGGTGAAGGGGCCTCACGGTCGGCGCGGTGCGGAGCGCGATGCTGGATGTGTTGCCGGTGCGCTGAACTCGGGCAGCAGGTCCACCGCCTGGTTCTCTCAGTCGGGCACCGTGGTCGGTGACTCCAGATGCACCGCGCCGCTGGGCAGGATGCCTGCGCCGCCGTACCGTTCCAGGACGCGCCGCTGCGCGGCGACGTCCTCGCCCGCGTGTTCGGCGGGTAGTTCGGTCCAGAAGTCGAAACCACCACAGTCCAGCAGCTTGGGCCGGTCGAACAGCACGCAACCGGCGATCCAGGCGACGTGGTAGGCGCGCCATTCGCCGGGTCGCAGGTTCAGCCGGTCGGCGAGGTGGATCAGGTTGGCCGCGTTGTGCAGCGTCCACCGGTCGCTGCCGGTCGTCTCCTCCGGTTCGACCGGGCCGTCCCATTCCCGATACGGCAACTGCTCGTCCGGCCGCTCATCCTCCATAAAGGACAGTCCCTGCATGGCGTTGCCGACGAATCCGCAGCGCAGCTCGGTGAGCGCCGAACCCAGTCGCCTCAACACGTCGGGCGCCAGCCAGACGTCGTCGTCCAAGAACAGCACGCGGTCCGCGTCGGCGGAGTCGAGCAGGAACTGGCGGTGCTCGGCAAGCCCCCTGCGGGGCAGGTGCCGGGTCAGCACGACCGGATGACCGGTCAGGCGCAGTCGCCGCGTCATCGCCTGCGCGGCCGGGGTGGCGTAGGAGGGATCCGCGTCGGATTGGTCGCTGACCAGCACCGTGAAGTCCTGGTCCTGTTGCGCGGCAAGCCCGGCGAGCACCGTGGCCAGCTCCACCGGGCGGTTCCTGGTTGGTATCAGCACATCGATTCGTGGCACATCGGACGCATGCCCGCCACCGCGGCGCTCGATCCCGGTTTGCCGCGCGAATCCTGGGGAATCCGGCCAGCGTGACCGGCACCATCAACCCGCTCGGACCGCGCCTACCCGACGTGCAGCGGATCGCGCTGCTGCGCGGCGGCGGGCTCGGCGACCTCGTTTTCGTCCTGCCCGCCGCACAGGCGCTGCGCACCGCCTACCCGGACGCGGAACTGGTCCTGCTCGGCACGCAGGGGCACGCGGCGATCCTGCGCGAGCGCCCCGGTCCGATCGACCGAGTCGAGATCCTGCCCACCGCGACCGGCGTGTTCGCTTTGGCACCGGGCGCCGAACCCGATGCCGGTGAGCAGGACGCGTTCTTCCACCGAGTGACCGCGCGGCCGATCGATCTGGCCGTGCAGGCGCACGGCGGTGGCCGCTGGTCCAACCCGTTACTGCGCAGGCTCGGCGCCCGTCACACGATCGGTGCCCGGAGCCCGGACGCGGTCGCCCTGGACCGCTGGCTGCCCTACCGCTACCACCAGCACGAGGCGCTGCGCTGGCTGGAGGTGGTCGAGTTGGTCGGTGCGACCGGGCCCGCGACCGCGCGGTTGACCGTGACCGAGCGGGACCGTCGCGAAGCCGATGCCTGCCTCGCCGGTCTGCCGCGTCCACTCGTGGTCGTGCATCCCGGTGCGACCGATCCCCGGCGGTGCTGGCCGGAGCGCGGTTTCGCCGAGGTGGTCGGCGCACTGGTGGACGCGGGCTGCGGGATCGCGGTGATCGGCACGCCGGACGAGGCCGGTCTCGTCGACCTGATCGTGGCCGGTCGACGCGCCGTGCGCGGGCTCGCCGGGGCGCTGAGCCTGTCCGGACTAGTCGGTGTGCTGGACCGGGCGGATGTGGTGCTGGCCAACGACAGCGGGCCGCGTCACCTGGCCGAGGCGGTGGGCACGCCAACAATCGGCTTGTTCTGGTGCGGCAACATGATCAACGCAGGCCCGCTGGGCAGGGCCCGCAACCGGGTGCTGATCGGCTGGACCACGCACTGTCCGGTCTGCGGCGCGCGGTTGACCGACGGTGGCGGCGGCGCGGACTGCGGCCACGAGGATTCTTGGATCGCCTCGATCGCGGCACCCGCCGTGATCGAGGAGGTGCTCACCCTGCTGGCCGAGCACTCCGTTCGACCAGCAGCGATTCCCCCGCGCTCAGCGTCTCCGCCACGGTGACCCCTGCCAGCCGGTACGGCGCGTACTTGGCCGCGGGCGCCACCGGGGGATCGCTGCGCCGCAGCCGGCGCGAGGGCGTATCCGCCCTCGCCCGCTGTCCGGCTTCACTCTCTGCCATGGTCAGGACATGCGCCGGTCGTGGGAACCGCATCCGCGCCGAAGGGCACCGTCGGCCCCGTTTCCCAAGGTACCGACAGGAGTTCTGCCAGCGGCGGCTGATTGCCTGCCATGCGGATGGTGGGCTGGTCGGGCCCGCCGAGCCGGTCGCGGCCGCTCAGCAGGCCATCGACGAAGCGGACGACGAGCTCGCCCGGTGGCACCACCGTGTCACTGTCGAGATACGACACCACGATGAGGTCTTCCCCGGAGTGCGTCTCGATCGCCGCCGACCAGCCGTGTTCCTCGTCCCACAGCAGGGCGAGGTCCCGGTCCGGGAAGCCCGTGAGCCGATGATCCAGCGCGAGGTACGCCGAGACCGGAGTGTCCAGGTCGATCATGGTGGATTCCAGTCCGACGCCGAGGTCCGCGGCCACGCTGTCCAGGTATCGGCGCAGGCCGCGTCGCAGTCGCTCGCCGCTGGACACGACGGTGTCGAGGGTCATGGTCATGGTCGTTCGCCGAGCAGGCGCGGCGCGACGGGGATGGCGGGAACGCCAGGGCCGAGGGCCACGCCTGCCGTCGTTCTCCTCTCGCGGTCAGGCTCGGACTTGCTTCGGTGCCTGCGAATTCGTGGTGATCGCGCCGTGTTCACCGCCACCGGTGATAGCGATCTTGCGCGGTTTGGCCTTGTCCGCGATGGGAATGCGCAACATGAGCACACCGGCGTCGTAGTCGGCAAGGACGCGCTCGGTGTCGAGAGTGTCACCGAGGAACAGCTGCCGGGAGAAGACCCCGAGCGGGCGTTCGGTGACCTGCATCTCGACGTTGTCGCCAGCCCCGTGTGGTCGCCGCTCGGCCTTGACGCTCGGCCTTGACGGTCAGCACGTTGCGTTCGACGTTCAGCTCGATCGCGTCCGGTTCGACGCCGGGCAGGTCGAACGCCACGACGTACTCGTCGCCCTGGCGGTAGGCGTCCATCGGCATCGCGGCCGGACGCGACCAGGTACCGGTGGGGCCGAAGAACTGCTGGCTCAGCCGGTCGAACTCGCGGAAGGGATCGGTGCGCATCAACATCGGTTACCTCCTCCTGTCGATGAAACTGCGTCAACGCGCACCATCCATGTAACCATGTCGTCCAAGCGATGACAAGTGCATTGTCATCGCTTGGACGACATTTCGGCGGTTTGCCTGCTGGGGGAGCCCCGGGCATGCCTCATCCAGGGACGAGACCCGTGAGCGGCACCCGGAAGAGTCCGGGCAGACCCGACTCGCGCGGAACTTGGGCGAACTGCTGCCGGGACTGCGGGTGGCCCAGGCCGGCGTCCAGATCCTGTTCGCGTTCCTGCTGTCGGTCACCTTCAGCGCCCGTTTCGGCCAGATGAGCAGCCTGCAACGCACCACTCTTGTCGTCACCATCCTGCTGACCACTGCGTCGGCCGTGCTGCTGATGGCGACGGCCGTCTGGCACCGGTTGTATTTCCGCAAAGGCAAACAAGTCGGCATCGTCCGATGGGGCAGCCGCTGCGCCCTTGGTGGCGCGCTGTTGCTGGCCGCCGCCATGGCCGGAACCGTGTTCGTCACCACCGCCGCGATCATCGGCTCCGTTGTCGCGGCCGTACTCGCGGCCTGCACCGTGCTGCTGTTCGCCACAGTCTGGCTCGTCGTGCCCCGTGCCATGCATGGCTGCGCGCGACGCGGTGAACCCGAAATCGACGACCGCCCCCAACAAAGCGGGCAATGCCAAGCAGACCAGGAGTGACGAATGCCTACGCGACACCGCACCAGCCTGGACCTTATGGATCAAGCGCTCTCCGGAGATGCGGTGCTGTCCAAGACCGCGGGGCCTGTTCGCCACGCCACCGGCGGTGGCGGAACTGCTCGAGCGACCACAACCGCCCGTCCGGGCCAGGCGGTTGCCACGGCTGTTGGTTTCGCCGGAAAATGCGCGAGCGCGTTCGACGAACGCGAGATGAAGCAGTTCATCGCGCCGACGATCCGGGCGGCCGGGCAACTGCGTGCCGCGCTGTGCGGTCTCGACGCCGACGCGAAGATCGCGCTGACCCACTACTCGCCGATCGCGGAAACCCTGCGCGGCGAACCGCAGGAGATCCACCCGTTCCTGGGTTCCTACCTGCTCGCCGAAGCGATCGACGAGGCAGGGGCCGATTTCGCCGTACACGGGCACGCCCATTTCGGCAGCGAACAGGGGCTGACACCAGGCGGGGTGCGGGTGCGCAACGTGGCAGCGCCGGTGATTCAGGCGGCCTACCGGATCTATACCTGGGAGCCGCGCACCGCCACCGACCGCGACTATGAAACCTCCGGAACCGGTTGACAGGCGCCGAGCATGATCAGCAGGTCGACCGCGTGCGGTAGATCTGGGGCAACCAACGGCGCGGCCAGTGCCTCCCGTGCTCCCGGCACCGGGCGAACCAATCGTGGGTCACAGTTGTAGGGCACGTTCTCGATCAGCGTGCCGTCGCGGCGAAGAGCACAGCGGCCAAACCTTTGGACATGGCAACGGCACATCCCGCTACCGGCGAAAAATCCGTATGCCCGGCGCAGCCACGGGTATGCGACCCGACACGAACCCCGAGCAGGAAGGAAACGCCATGGACAAGCCGAATCCCATCCAGTTGCAGAAGTTCCTTGGCGGCATCGACTATCCGGCGTCGACGAGCGAACTCGTCGAGCACGCCAGGAACTCCGGCGCGGACGAAGCGGTGCTGCGCGGCCTCGAACAGTTGCCCGATCGCAGCTTCGACGGGCCGAACGCGGTCAGCCAGGCATACTCCGAGGCCGGCTGAGCGGAGGAGACGTGCTTCGGGTGGCGATGGTGCACGGTGCGGCCGACACGCGGCACGATGGTGTCGCCGACTACGTCGAGCATCTGCTCGACGCGCTACCGTCCGTCGGCGTCGATGCGGTCGGTGTCCGGCTCGACTCGCTGGCCACGACACGGGATGAGATCGTTTTGCTCGCCCCGGATCTCGTGCACGTGCAGTTCGCGCCGTCCGCCTACCGGTTCTCCAGCATGCCGCTTCGCCTGCCGGGCGCGCTGCTGTCCACCGCTCCACTGTTGACCACGGTGCACGAGTACGGCTGGTGGTCGTGGCCGAGGTGGGTGCCGGATCCGTTGTGGCGCTTGGTGGAGCGGACCGGCTGGTGGGACCGGGAGACCGGCAGGCTGCTACCGGCCAGCGCCGAGGTGGCGGTGACCAACCCCGGACACGCGAGCGTGGTGCGGGCTCGGCTGCGCAAACCCGTCGAGGTCATTCCGCTCGCGCCGAACGTGCCGGGCCGGGTAGTACGGCCGGACGGGGACGAACGGAACGCGCACGCGCCGACGTTGGCGTTCTTCGGTTACGTCCATCCGGTCAAGGGAGTCCGCTACCTGATCGACGCCCTCGCCGCGCTGCTCGACCGATATCCGGAGCTGCGCCTGCTGGTCGTCGGCGGGTTCACCTCGCAGGCCCTGCCCGCGGACGAGGCCGAGTCGTTCCGGCAGGAGCTGATCGCGCACGCGCGTCGACGGCGGGTCGCCGACCGGGTCGAGTTCACCGGTTACCTGTCCGAGGACGAGGTATCCGCGCGCCTGGCTGAGGCCGACATCGGGGTGCTGCCCTTCACCGAGGGAGTCTCGACCAAGAGCGGTGCGCTGCTGACCATGCTGGCGCACGGATTGCCCACCGTGATCACCGAACCGGATGAGCCGGACCCACTGCTGCGGGACGGACGGGAAGTACGCGCGGTGCGAGCCAGGCGGGACTCGACCGCGCTGGCGTCCGCGATCGACGACCTGCTCGCCCGGACCGAGTTGCGGCATCTGCTGCGCACTGAGGGGCTGCGGCTCGCCTCCGACCGCAACTGGTCGCGGGTCGCGGAGGACCACCGAGCCTGGTACGACCGGGTGTGCGCGGGAGCGGCTGGTGCCTGAGCGGTTCGACCGAATCCTGGTGATCGATCTGCTGGGTGGTTTGGGTGATCTGCTGCTTGTGCTGCCCGCGATCCATGCGCTGGCCACCCGCAATCCCGGTGCGCGACTGTGCGTGCTCACCCACGCACCGGCTGAGGAGTTGCTGCGCGCGGACGCGGCGGTGCATCGGGTCGAGGTCAGCGGCCGGGGTGACGAGGCGGCCACGGTCGCGGCCGTGCTGCGCCGGTTCGGTCCGGATCTGGTGGTGAGCACGACCCGGCACAGCGACATTCCGGCGTTGCTGACGGACTACCCCGGGCGCGTGGTGGACGACTTGTGGCGGAATCCGCCCGCCGATGCGCGGGTCGGCGAGCGGTATCTGGCGATCCTGCGCGCCGAAGGTCTGATCGCTACCGACGGCCCAATCGACGGCACGGTTACGCTGACCGGAGCAGAGATCGACGCAGGGCGCCGGACCGTTGGCGCCGCCGGTCCGGTCGCGGTGCTGCTGCCGGAGGCGGGCATGGCGGTCAAACAGTGGCCAACGGCTCGATGGGCCACACTGGCCGGGGAACTGGATGCGCTCGGCGTCACGGCACTGACCTGCACGCGGAAGCCGATCGAGATTCCCCCCGCGCGACCGTTGCCGAGAACCTCGTTACGCGGGATCGCAGGCTACTTCGCGGCAGTGGCGCGAAGCGGTGTGGTGATCGGTGCGGACACCGGTCCGCTGCGGCTGGCCTCGGCCATGGGCGCGCCGGTGGTTGGCCTGTTCGGGCCGACCACCGCGCAGCGCTACGGCCTTGGCGGCGGAGTCAACCTACAGGGACTACCTTATTGTCCACATCGGACACCATTGGCGATCAGCGAAGCACCCTGCTGGTGGGACGCGAGGTGTCCGCTACGGGCCGAGGGACCGGCCTGCCTGGCCGATATCAGTGTCGGCGCCGTTCGGGCGGTCGCGCTGGACCTGTTGCCGCTGGCATGAACTCAGGCAGCAGCTCGACGGCCTGATTGTCCCGGTTGGGCACGGAGGTCGGAGCCTCGAGATGCACGGCTCCGCTGGGCAGTATGCCCGCTCCCCAGTGACGGGCCAGCACCCGCCACTGCGCGGCGACGTCCCCCCGGCGTGCTCGGCCGGCAACTCGGTCCAGAAGTCGAAACCGCCGCAGCCGAGCAGGCGCTGCGCGCCGCCTACCCGCACGCCGAGATCGTTCTGCTCGGCACGCCCGTCCGCACCGCGCTCCTGCGCGGGCGGCCTGCCCCGATCGACACGGCCTTCGCCCTGCCCACGGCGACCGACGTGTTCGCCGCCGCATCCGACGCCGAATTGGACGCGGACGAACAGTCCGCGTTCTTTGCCCCGGTCACCGTCGCGCCGATCGACCTCGCCGTGCAGGCACACGGCGGAGGCCACTGGTCGAACCCGTTCCTGCTCAGGCTGGGCGCCCGCTTCACCATCGGCACCAGGAGCCCGGACACGGTCGAACTGGACCGCTGGCTGCCCTCCCGCTACCACCAGTACGAGGCATTGCGTTGGCTGGAGGTGGTCGAACGGTGGGCGCGACCGGCCCGATCGCCGCACGACTGACGGTCACCGATCGGGACCGCGACGAAGCCGATTCCGCACTGCGCGGACCGCCCGAACCGACTGTGGTGATCCATCCTGGCGCGACCGATCCACGCCGCCGGTGGCCGCCTGGCCCGCGCGGACGTGGTGGTGGCCAGCGACAGCGGCTCGCCATCTGGCCGAGGCACTCGGTACGCCAACGGTCGGCTTGTTCTGGTGCGGCGACATGATCAAGGCCGCCCCATTCGGCCGGGCCGCCAACCGGGATGCTGATCGGCTGGACCGTGCGATACCCGGTCTAGCGGTGCCGGGCTGACCGATGGCGGCAGTGGTGCCGACTGCGGTCACGACGAGTCCCGGGTGGCCGGGATCGGTGCCGATGTCGTGCTGGACGAGGTGCTCAGCCTGCTGGCTCGCTCACCCCGATCCCGCTCGGCCAGCAGGGATTCCACCGCGCTGACCACGTCAGCCACGGTGACCCCGGTGAGGCAGGGATGGCCTGGAACCGGGCAGACGCGGGCCCTGGTGTCCCGGCACGGTGCTTGCTGATCGCCCAGCAGCGTGTGTGGCACCCGGTACGGCGCCCACCTCACCGCCGGCACCACCGGCGCGAACAGCGACACGACCGGCGTGCCGACGGCGGCGGCCAGGTGCGCTGGGCCGGTGTTGCCGGCGACGATGACGTCCGCACGGGCCAGTACCGAGGCCAGCTGAGCAAGATCTGTTCGTCCGCCGAGGTCGGTGGCGCGGGTGCCGGCGACGAACGCGGTCAGTGCGCGCTCCCCCGGCCCTCCGGTCACCAGCACCTCGTGGCCGGCAGTGGCCAGCGCAGTGGCCACCTCGGCGAAGTGTTGCGCCGGCCAGGCTCGCGCCGGCACGGACACACCCGGGTGCAGCACGACCTGGCGGATCCGCCCGGATCGTGTGGGTGTCTCCGGAAACCCGTGCACAGCGAGTGAGCCGGTGTCACCGGGCGGCAGCGTGAAGCCCAGCGCCTCGGCGACGGCGAGAGCGCGCCGCGCTTCCGGCAGGTCCTCGGCGATGTCGGCGCCGGGCCGCAGCCGCACATCGAGCAGGCTGCCCGGGTAGTCGGTGCTGACCGCACCGATTCTGTCCACTCCGGCCAGGCGCAGCAGCAGCGCCGTCGGCAGCGGCGACTGGTGGAAGGACGTGAGCACCACGCCGACGGAGATCCGTTCGCCCGTCAGCCGTTCGACAAGTCCCTGAACGTCATCCGACCGCACCTTGCCCGGCTCCGCCGAGATCCACGGACAGTCCCACACCAACACCTGATCGACGCCGGGAAGCAGCTCGCCCGCGGCACAACCGCTGGGGGAACACAGCAACAGCACCCGGCGAGCACCGGCGGCGACGGCCCGCACGGCCGGGCCGGCGAGCAGCACGTCCCCGACGCTGTCCAACCGCACGACCAGCGCCGTGTCGACGGACGGAGTCATCGTGATGACACCTTTGAATCGGCTGAATCGGGGTATGCGAATGTCATGGACACCACAGTGATTCCCCTCGATGGACTGTCCCACTGGGACGATGGCGAACCCCCCGATATCGACGAACTCCGGGTGCCGCTGGGTACCTGGACCGATCCGGCCGGTGACGGCGTCACCGAACGGCACATCGTGCGCAGCATCGACTGATCAACTCGCGGTCGACCTGATTCGTTCGATCACCGCGGAACTGGACAGTTCCGGTACGCGGTCGAGCAAGCGCACCGCTCCCCCGCAGGCGCGCACCACCGCTGCCTCCGGCAGGGACTCCAGCGTGTGATCCCCGCCCTTCGCGTACACGTCCGGCCGGATCGCGGCGACCAGGTCCGTCGCATCGTCGCCGTCGAAGATCGTCACCAGGTCGACGCAGCTGAGCGCGGCGAGCACGGCGGCGCGGTCCGCTGCCGCGTTGACCGGGCGTCCTGCCCCCTTGAGCCTGCGTACGCCGTCGTCGGAGTTGACTCCGACGACCAGGACATCACCGAGCCGCTTGGCCTGGTTCAGGCTCGTGACGTGGCCGGGGTGCAACAGGTCGAAACAGCCGTTGGTGAATACGATGCGCCGTCCGGCGAGCCGAAGCGCCCGGATCCGCACCGTGAGCTGATCCCGCGACACCACCGCGTCGCGGAACTCCGCGAAGCGGGCGGCCAACCCTGCCAGCGTGCAAACGGCGGTGCCCTCCTCGTGCACGACCACGTCAGCCGCTGCCTGCCCGAGTTCGACGGCGGTGGTCATGGCCAGACCCGATGTGCGCGCCAGGCAGGTCGCCGCCATGAACGTGTCGCCCGCCCCGGTGGTCTGGTTGTCGGGCGCCGGGTCGGCCCAGGTGCGGTGCGCGGGCTGGTCCCGCGACAGGAGCACCGTGCCGAGCCGGTCCATGGTGACCACGACCGTGTCCGCGCCGGTCTTCTCGTACAGAACGTACTGGCGCCGTGCCAGTTCGGCGGTCGGGTCCGGGGGCAGTTCGACGCCGAGCAGGCCGGCGGCCTCGCCCAGGTTCGGCGTGACGAAGTCCGGCCGGAGGACCGCGAATCTGCTCAGCTCGTGGGCGTCGACGGCGAGGATCGGGATGTCCGCCCGAGCAGCCTGCAGTGCGCCGATCATCGCGTCGTCGAGCAGGCCGAGCCCGTAGTCGCAGACCACGACGGCGTCCGCGCGGGCAACCACACCGGTCAGGGCGCGGCGCAGTCCGTAGGCGGCGGGCTCGGCCAGCGGTCCCTGGTCGCCGTCGTCGACCCGGACCAGCAACTGGGTACCGGCCACCACCCTGCGCTTGGTCATCGTGGTCCGGCCCGGTACCTCGGCCAGTTCCGATGTGTCCACTCCGGACTCAGTCAGGGCGGCGCGTAGCAGCGAGCCGTCGCGGTCGTTGCCGGTCGCGGCGAGCAGCGTCACCCGGGCGCCGAGCGAGGCCAGATTGACCGCGGTGTTCGCGGCACCGCCTGGCGCGACGTGCTGGCCGGATACGTCGAGCACCGGGGCGGGCGCTTCCCGGCAGAGACGGTGGCACTCGCCCGCGAGCCACGCGTCCAGGATGGCGTCCCCGACCACGACAACGTTCGGCCGCGCTCGCGCCATCCGCCACAACACGTCCTGGGACACCCCGAGATCGGTCATGGCTCGCGCCGCCCTGACCGCGGCGCGCTCTCCAGGTGCACGACCTTCGTCCTGGTCATCTCGTCGAGCAGTTCGGGGCCGTAGCCGAAACCGTCGCCGCTGTCGGCCCGTGGCTGCGCGGCCCCGCCGGGTGCGCCGCCGAACACCGCGTTGATCTTCACCGTGCCCACCGGCAGCTCCCGCCACGCCTGCTGGGCGTTGGCCATGGAGCCGGTGAGCACGGTGGCGGCCAGGCCGTGCCGGTCCAGCGCGGCTTCGCGCAGACCGTGCGCGAAGTCCTCGACGACGGACACCGGTGCGACCGGCCCGAAGGTCTCCTCGGTCATCACCCGCATCCCGGGCCGACAGCCGGTAAGCACGGTCGCGGGATAGTGGCAACCAGGTCCGTCCGGAATCCGGCCACCCGCCAGCAATGTCGCGTCCTGCGTGCACGCCTCGGTCACATGCTCGTGCACCCGTTGCCGCAGCGCGTTGTCGATCAGTGGGCCCAGTTCGACGTCCCCGGCCCGGTCCACGAGCGCAGCGAGGAACTCCTCGGCGATCTCCCGTACCACGAAGATCCGCTCGACCGAGGTGCAGATCTGGCCCGCGTTGGCGAACGCGCCGAGCGCGGCCTGTTCGGCCGCCCAGCCGGGATCGACGTCGCCGTCCACCACGAGTGCGTCGTTGCCGCCGTTCTCCAGTAGCACCTTGGTCCTGCGCTCCGCCGCCACCATCCCGATCTGCTGACCGGTCGCGCTGCCGCCGACGTGGGCGATGAGATCGACGGCGGGGTGGCTGGTCAACCACGTTCCGGTGTGTGCGCTGCCGAGTACCGCGGTGAGCACCCCGGCTGGCAATTCGGCGGCGATCAGTTCGGTCAACAGCCTGCCCACCCCTGGGCAGTGCTCGCTCGGTTTGTGCACCACGGTGTTGCCGGTGACCAGCGCGGCGCCGATCAGACCGCAGGCGACGGCGACCGGATCGTTCCACGGGGTCAGTACGACCACGAGGCCACGCGGTTCGGGCACCATGAAATCCATTGCCGCCCAGTCGCCGAGCAGGCTGCGGCCACGGTGCAGCGGCCCGATTTCCGCGTACTGGCGCAGGGCGTCCACGCCTGCCATGGCGCCCTGCACGGCTTCCTCCCGTGGGCGGCCGGTCTCTCGGTGGTTGAGGTCGGCCAACTGTTGCGCGCCGCCGCGTACCGCTTCAGCCGCGGCCAGCAGCAGCCTGCCGCGTTCGGCCGGTGCGGTGCACCGCCAGCCCGACAGGCTGCGGGCGGCCGTGTCGACGGCGTTCGCGCAGTCCGCTGGGCCTGCGACGGGGACGCGTTCGATCAGCTCGCCGTCCAACGGGCTGTAGACCGCCAACAGTCGGTCCATTGTGGATAAGTCAGCGATGCTCACGGCCATGACGGCTCCTCATCGTTGGCGATGACCAGTTCCCGGATCTCGCAGTGCGCGGGCTGACCCAACACGGTCAGGATCGCGTCGGCGACGTGCTCCGGCGGATTGAGCCGCTCGGCGTCGGCCGGGCGGTACTGCTCGGTCCGGTCGTCGAAGAAGTGGGTGCGCATGCCGCCCGGCACCAGCAGGGTCACGCCGACCCGGCCCGCCGTCTCGGCCGCGAGCGCCCTGGTGAACCCGACGACACCGAACTTGGCCGCGCAGTAGGCGGTGGCGTCCGGCAGCGCGCGCAGTCCAAGGGTGGACGCGACCGTGACGATCCGGCCACCGGTCCGGGACAGGAAGGGCAGCGCGGCCCGGCAGACCGCGGCAGTGCCGAGCAGGTTGACCGCGACGACGCGTTCCCACTCCGTGGCTTCGACGTCGGCGAGCGTGCCGCACCGGTCGATACCGGCCGCGGTGACGACCGCGTCGAGTCCGCCGGACTGCTCGGCCAGATCGCGCACGGCGTCCTCGGCCTCGCGGGTGTCGGCGAGGTCGACTGCGCGGAAGTCGCTGATCTCGGTCTTGCGTTCGGCTTGCGGTGGGTTGCGGTCGATGACCAGGGCCCGTCCGCCCGCCGCGTGCACGGCCCGCACCGTGGCCGCGCCGAGGCCGGATGAGCCACCGGTCACCAGTACCGTGCCGGGCCGGGAATTCGGTTCCGTCACAGGATGTCTCCCTTTCAGGTTCAACCGGTCGCGGCCAGCGCGGTCGCGAGTCGGGTGGTGGAGCGGCCGTCGTGGTACGGCACGACGACGGCCGCTCCACCCCACGACCGCACCACATCGGCCTCCGGCAGATCGTGTTCGCGGTAGTCGCCACCCTTGACCCAGATATCGGGCCGCAGCCGGGTCAGCAATGGGATGGGGGTGTCTTCTTCGAAGATGGCGACCGCGTCGACGCAACCGAGTCCTGCGAGCAGTTCGGCCCGGTCGGCCTGGCGGTTGATCGGGCGGTCCGATCCTTTGCGTCCACGTACCGACGCGTCCGAGTTCAGGCACACCACCAGGCAGTCGCCGAGCGTGCGGGCCGCGCACAGGGTGCGCAGGTGTCCGGTATGCAGCAGGTCGAAACAGCCGCCGGTGGCCACCACGATCCCGCCCGCGGCCCTGGTGCGGGTGATCACCCGCTCGACATCATCTACCCTGTCCACATCGGACTTGCTTCGCTCCGGTGTGGACACTCCGCCGACAGCGAGGAACTCGGCCGCGCTCACGACCGCCTCCGCGACGGACTCGTCGAGACTGCGTCCGCGCAGCAGACCCGCCGCCGCGCTGACGGCGAAGCGATCGCCGGCCCCGCAGGGGTCCAACGTGCTCACCCGGGGCGCAGGGACGACGACGGGCGCACCGCCGTGTTCCAGGACCGCGCCGTCCGCGCCGAGTGTGACCGCGACGGCCCTGGCGCGCCAGTCGCGGCGCAGTTCGCGCGCCGCCGAGATCGCCCACGACAGGCCGGTGCCCGGAGTACCGGTCGCGTCCCCGGCCTCAGCCTGGTTCGGCGTGACCAGCCAGGCACCGGCCACCGGATCCGGTCCGCGCGGATGCGGGTCCCAGACGAGCGGCCGGTGCGCGGCGAAGGCACGCAGCGCGGCGCGCAGCCGTGGGTTCGCAGCGAGGCCACGGCCGTAATCAGCGACCAGCACCGCGCCTGCCTCGGCCACGACGGCGAGCATGTCGTCGGTCACCGGCACCTCACCGGGCCGCGCGCCGCCACGGTCCAGCCGGACCAACGAACGGTCCGCACTGCGAATCCTGGTCTTCACCGAGGTCGGCGCCGGACACATCGAATGGACGACGGGCAGGCCGGCGAGCGCGTCGCGCAGCCGCCTGCCGTCGGCGTCGTCGCAGAACGCGGTGACCAGCCGGACGTCCAGTCCGTCCCCGGCGGCGAAACAGGCAGCCAGGCCGGCGCCGCCCGGCCGGACGAGTTCGTCGGCGACCTCGATCACCGGAGCCGGGGCGTCCGGGCACAACCTGCGCGCCGGCCCGGTCAGATCGATGTCGAGCAGCACGTCTCCGACGACGACGAGGCCGCTCATGACGCCCTCCGCAACACCGGCGCCGTCCGTGAACCGGCCGCCAGCGCGGACTCGAACGCACCGCACACCGCGTGCACCGCGACCAGGTGCGCCTCCTGGACCGCCGTACCGGCACCGGACAGGCACAACGCCTCGTCGGCCTCGGCGGCCAGCGGGTTGGGGCCGGGGCCGGTCAGCGCCCACACCGTCGCGCCTGCCGCGTGGGCGGCGGTGGCCGCCGCGAGCAGGTTGGCGCTGCGGCCACTGGTGGACAGCAGCACGAGCACGTCCTTCGGCCGGGCGTGTGCCTCGACCTGCCGCGCGAACACCTGCTCGTAGCCGTAGTCGTTGCCGATCGCGGTCAGGCTGGAGGTGTCCGCGTGCAGGGCGATCGCGGCGAACGCGGGCCGGTCGCGATCGAACCGGCCGACCAGTTCCGCGGTGAGGTGCTGCGCCTCGGCCGCCGACCCGCCGTTGCCGGCCGCGAGCAGCCGATGACCGGCGGAGAGCCGCTCGGCAAGCGTGCTGCCCCACCTGACCAGCAGCCCACTGCTGGCTCGCAGTTCGGTCAGGGTGCCTGCCAGGCTGTCGATGTGTGCCCTGGTCGTTCGCTCCCGCTCGCTCGTGGGGTTGGCGGCCATCAGCCCTCCTTCATCTGTCGGACCGGCCAGTTCGAATCGGCCTGTTCGCGCAGCACACGGTCGTAGACGCGGGCGGTCTCGGCGGCGACCCGTTCCCAGGAGTAGCGGGCGCACACCCGATCCCGGCCGGCAACCGCCATCGCGGTGCGGCGCGCGGGGTCGGCGAGCAGTGCCCCGACGGCGGCGCGCAGCGCGGCGGGCCGGGCGACGGGAACGTGGCATCCAGTGACGCCGTCCACGACCGTGTCTGTCAGACCACCGACCGCCGTTGCCACCACCGGCGTGCCGCAGGCCATCGCCTCGATCGGAACGATGCCGAACGGCTCGTACCAGGGCGTGCACAGCACCAGCTCGGCCGAGCGCAGCAGGGCGGGCATCCGTTGCCGGTTCACCTGGCCGAGCAGGCGCACCCGGTCGGCAACACCGTGTTCGCGGGCGCAGCGCAGCAGTCGCCGCGCCTCCGGATCCTCGGCCAGCCGCGATTTCGGCGGGCCGCCCGCGATCAGCAGTTCGGTGTCCTCGATGGCGGACAGTGCCGCGATGGCCATATCGAAACCCTTGCGCGGCACCAGCCTGCCGACCGCGAGCAACCGGTTCGCCTTCGTGCGCCGGACAACCGGGCCATCCGGCCGGAACACGTCCGGGTCAACCCCGCACGGCACGATCGACACCCGATCACGGGGCACACCAAGGCGGACGAGCTCGAACAGTTCGTCGGTACAGGTGGCCACGACCCGCTCGACGTGCCGCCCGATCATCCGCTCGATGTCGACGCGATCGGCCGGACTCGTGTCCTGCGCACCCTGATGGCGGCGTTTCACCGAGCCCAGCGCGTGATAGGTCTGCACGACCGGGATGTGCGAGCGGCGCGCGGCCAGCACCGAGGCCAGGCCGGACATCCAGAAGTGGGCGTGCACCAGGTCAGGAGGATCGGGTTCCCAGTCGTGCGCCAGCCACTCGGCGAACTCGCCCATGTGCTGGTACAACTCGTCCTTGGGCAGCGCGTGAGCCGGCCCGGCCGGTACGTGCACGACGGTGAAGCCGCGTTCGGTACGCACCCGCTCCGGCTCGTCGGGATCGGTTCTGCGGGTGTAGACCCGTACCTCGTGACCGCGCTCAGCCAACGCTCTCGACAGTTCGCCGACGTGCACGTTCTGCCCGCCGGCGTCGACAACACCGAGCTCTGCCAGCGGACTGGCGTGCTCGGACACCATCGCGATCAGCATCATCGCTCTCCTTTCACCCAGGTGCTGAGCACGTTCTCGATCAACCGGTCCCAATCGGCCAGAAACCGTGCCAGTCCGTAACGGGCCAAGGCAGCTTCGCGGGCCTGTTTGCCAAGCTGGGTGGCCAGCGCCGGTTCACAGAGCAACTCACGGACCGCGTCGCTCAACCGGTCCACGTCGGTCGAGCACATGCCGGCCCCGGCCGGAATCGCCTCGACCGCGTCTGTGGTGGCGAGCGCGACGACCGGCATGCCCAACTGCATCGCCTCGATCAGCGAGAGTCCCAGTGAGGTCCAGCGAACCGGGTGCAGATAGCACCTGCGCCGGGCCATCTCGGTGTGCAGTTCCTCGGTGGGCAGGTCGCCGACGCCGTATATCGGATGCTCGGTCCTGGGGAACCGGCCGGCCAACTCGGCCGACCCGATACCGAAGACGTCCACATCGGACACTTCGGCGAACCGGGGCAGCAGGTCGGTGCCGGTGACCCGGCCGCGCCGGACCGGCTCGTTGATCACGACGGCGGACGCAGGTACCGTACCGGTGTATCGGTAACCAGGATCGGGAATGCCGTGCTCGATCACGGTGGTCGGTGTGCGACCGGAATCCCACATCAGCTCGTTGAACGCGGTCACATGGACCAGGGCGAGATCCGGCCGGTCGGCAACGGGATGCCGGGTGTCGGGCACGTCCCCGCGCGGCGTGTTGTGTTCGAGGTAAACGGCGGGAATGTCGATGCCGGGCCGCCTGCCCAGCCACCGCGTCGCGAGTTCCAGCTCGTCCGGCCGTTGCAACACGACCAGATCGACGTCGCGCTCCCGCAACCGGTCCGCCGGGACCTCACGAGCCCGGTCCGGCCAGTCCCGGCCGCACCGGCCGCCACCCCACGGCCCTCCTTCGGGCAGCACCGGCAGCAGATACTCATGTCCGCCTTGGACGAAAGCGGTCGTCCACGAACCGTGGACGTGCCAGAGCAGAATCCGCTGGGCGGCCAGGTGCGGTGGGGTCCGTGAATCCAATTGCATGGGCAGTGCATTGACCGTACGTTCCACGCGCCATACCCCACTCACCCAACTACTACTTTCCGTAATCGGCGTGCTCTCGGGTATGGGACGCCGCTCGCCGGGGAAGCTCCTCAGTCATGCCGCAGGCCGCATCCGACGAACCGGTATTGCTTGCCCTGCGGGCACTTCATCTCGGTGATCTGCTCGCGGCGGTGCCTGCGTTGCGCGCACTGCGCCGGGCGTGGCCTGCCCACCGGCTGGTGCTGGCCGCACCGGCCGGGCTCGCCCCGATCGCCGAACTGATCGGCGGGATCGGCGAGGTGTGGCCGACGGGTGAGGACCTGCTGTGGTCCGTCGCGCCACCCGGTGCGGACATCGCGGTCAACCTGCACGGCAAAGGACCGCGCAGTCACCGGCTGCTCGACCGGCTCTCGCCTCGCCAGCGCATCGGTTACGCCGCACCGGGTTGGTCCGGTCCCCGGTGGCAGGAAGGCCTACACGAACGCGACCGGTGGTGCGCTTTGCTCAGGGCGCACAGCATCGCCGCCGACCCGGGCGATCTGCGCCTGTGCCCGCCCGGCGCCAGCGGCAGACCGGGAGCGGTCGTGCTCAATCCCGGTGCCACCTACGGCAGTCGCCGCTGGCCGCTGCCACGCTTCTCGGCGGTCGCGGCCGCTCTGGCCAAGGCCGGATACGACGTCGTGGTGACCGGGACGGCGGCGGAGCGCGACAGGACGCGCGCCCTCGCCGAGCTTGCCGGGCTGCCGGAGAGTTCGGTCCTGGCCGGCCGAACCGGTGTCCTGGACATCGCCGCGCTGGTAGCCGACGCGCGTCTGGTAATCAGCACGGACTCGGGCATCGCCCACCTGAGCTACGCCTACGCGACGCCCTCCGTCGTCCTGTTCGGACCCGCCCCGATCAGCGAATGGGGACCTCCCGAGGGCGGACCGCACCGGGCGCTGACCTCGTCGCACCCACGCGGCGACCCGTTCGCGGACACGACGGACCCGGCACTGCTCGGAGTGAGCATCACCGACGTCATCGTCGCGGCCGACGAACTGTTGCGGGTGAGTCGCTGAGTATCCATGCGCTCTTCGGCGGCTGGACGTCGGCGGAGAAACCGTGCCTGCGCAGTCTGCTGGTACAGAAGTCGCGAGCCAGGCCGATCGCGAACCACAGACACAGCAGCAAACCCATGACAAGAACCCCGGCGATCGCCCACCAGGACACCGGGGTGAACAACCGAAGCAGCACAACAGCCACGGCGGCAACCGGAGCGATCTGTACCAGAACGCGGACCACGTGTCGGGGCACCCAATGCGGGCCGGCCAGGTCGTGCCGCACCCAGTCCCGGTGCCGGTCGGGCAGTGAACCCCCGTAGACGTACCACAGCCAGCGCACGGGATTGGGCCGTCGCATGTGGACGGAACTCATGACGCGGGCGGTTCGCCATGCCTGCCGTGCGCTTGGGCCCGCGCCCCGGCGCCGGTCGAGGCCGCGTCGATCGCATCCTCCCCGGCCACCCGCCCGACAAAGTTGTCATTCTCCGACGTACCCGTCGTAGAGTGCGCGTCGGACGCATCCGGGTCGCTCCGGCCACCGGTCTGCCGCGCATTCGCCTGGGCCGGGTCCGGCTCGACGTCGGGTTCCTTGCCTTCGCGTTGCGTGCGCGTCCTGCCGGCCAACAGGTCCGCGATCCGCTGCCACATACTCATGCCACACCTCCGTACCGGAGGGTTACCCCGGCTGGCCTGTCGGATACAACCGCGCCGCACGCCTCGGACGCCACGAACTCATCCCGGGCGTATGGCGACGGCAGAGGGCGAGCGGGCGTACGCCCATCACCGCACCTGTTCACGCGGTAGCGCCGGTCTGCACCCTCACACCGTCACCGGGCGCGTTGAGCAGCGACCTGCTCGACGGGCAGGTGCTGGACGCGCTGGCCGAACACGGAGTCACCGCCGAACGTATCCGGCTGGTCGACCTCGACACCAGTCCCGGTGTCGAGTTGGACATGGGCCACGATGACCAGTGGCCGCAGATGCGGCAAAACTGACGGCGCCGACCTCGTGCTGGTGGCCACGCCGACCTGTTTGGGAACAGGACTCCAGCGTCGCCCAGCGCGCACTGGAACGCCCTGGACGCGGAGATCTCCGAAACCGACGGCGAAGGCCGGATACCGACCTACGGCAAAGGTCGGCATCGTCGCGGTCGTCGGCAACGAGGACGGCGTGCACAAGATCAGCACTGCGCGAACCCGATGACATCATCGTCCGGATCAACCTCGACCGGACTGTACGGATCGGATCTGCACCCGTACGAGGTACTCGGCCCGTTCCTCGAACTGGGCGACATCCTGGGCCATGAACCCATGTGCGTCGTCGAGGAGACCGGCCCCCGGAGTCAGCGCGGCGCGAGCCGGCGACCGGTCGTGGTTCCGTTCAACATCTCCTGCGGCACCTGCTCCATGTGCGATCAGGGCCTGCACTCCCAGTGCGAGACCAGTCAGGTTCGCGACCACGGCATGGGCGGATCGGGCTCAAGACGCTGGCACGACGATCATTACCCGCGCGCGGTGATCGATATACCTGGATCGCCGACCGGATGCCCGGCTCCGGCGCCGCTCAAGCCCGGCTCCGGCACCACCGGCCGATGGCGGTGATCAAGCGGTCAGGGACGGGGTTGGGTGTTGAACCTGGGTTCCGGTAAAGGAAAGCATGGCGGGCCAGAGCGGCAGTGGGCGACCTGTACCCGCACGCGGGGTAGTCCGCAGAAGTGAGGAAGTGGACGATCGAAGGTGGGATTGCGATGAGGGCGCTGACATGGCAGGGACGACGTGATGTCCGGGTGGACACGGTGGCTGATCCCGTGTCGCGCAAACCGATGACGTCATAGTCCGCATCACCTCGTCTGGCCTGTGCGGCTCGGATCTGCATCTCCATGAGGTACTCGGGCCGTTCCGAAAACGGGGACTCGCTGACCGAGGTGATCCGCGACCGGGCTGGCGGGCGTGGCCCTGATTCGGTGATCGATGCGGTCGGGATGGAGGCACACGGTTCGCCGATGGGCAAGATCGCCCAGCAGATTGCCGGCCTGCTGCCGGGCGCGGTCTCGGAGAAGACCGGTGGGGTGGATCGTATGTACGCGCTGTACCAGGCCATTGACATCCTCCGCCGGGGTGGCACGATCTCACTGTCCGGTGTGTACGGTGAGACGGCTGACCGGCTTCCCATGCTGACGATCTTCGACAAGCAGATCCAGCTGCGGATGGGCCAGGCGAACGTCCACCGCTGGGTCGACGATCTGCTGCCGTTGCTCATCGATGACGATCCGCTCGGCGTGGATACGTTCGCCACGCACCAGCTGCCCGCTCGATCGTGCTCCCGAGGCGTACGAGATGTTTCAGCAGAAGACCGATAGCGCGGTCAAGGTGCTGTTCCACCCACAGGCATGACCGGTTCGGCCCCCTCATGACGTGCTCGGCGACGGGTTGAGACTGCGTCGCCACGGGTATCCGGAAGTACGGATGACGCAGGTGATCGCGCTGCCGCGCACGGCAGGGTGGTGAGGAACTCCTCAGGAGGCAGGGAGCAGATGGACCACGACCAGGCGCCGGTGCTGGATGCGCTCCAGGAATACGACCGTCGCCGGCACACGCCGTTCACGCCCCCGGGCCACAAGCAGGGCCGCGGCGCCGACCCTCGGGTCAAGGCGGTACTCGGCCAGGACGTCTTCCGCAACGACATTCTCGCCACGTCCGGCCTGGACGATCGATCCTCCTCAGGTGAGGTGATCCAGCGAGCCCAGGAACTCATGGCCGACGCGGTCGGCGCCGACCATGCGTTCTTTTCCACCTGCGGCAGCTCACTGTCGGTCAAGAGCGCCACCCTAGCCGTGGCCGGTCGGCACGGCCGTATTCTAGTCGGCCGCGATGCGCACAAGTCCGTCATCTCCGGGTTGGTCCTCTCCGGACTGCAACCCACCTGGGTGCACCCCCGCTACGATGCCGAACAGCATCTCGCCCACCCACCGTCACCGGAGAACGTGGCGCAGGCACTGGACCGTGACTCCGACGTCGCCGGTGTTCTCATCACCAGCCCGACCCCCTACGGGACGTGTGCGGACATCACCGGTATCGCGCAGCTGTGCCACCGTCGTGGGCTCCCGCTGCTCGTCGACGAAGCCTGGGGCGCTCACCTACCCTTCCACGATCGCCTGCCTACCTGGGCGATGAACGCCGACGCCGACCTGTGTGTGGTCAGCGTCCACAAGATGGGCGCCGGACTGGAACAAGGCTCGGTATTCCACCTTCAGGGCGATCGCATCGATCCCGCCCACCTGGCCGCGTGCTCGGACATGTTAGCCACGACCAGCCCCAACGTACTGATGTATGCCGCGATGGACGGCTGGCGCCGCCAGATGGTCCAGCACGGCAACGAACTGCTCTCCGCCACACTGGACCTCGCCGAGCACGTGCGCGATCGCATTGCCGGGCGGCCGGGGCTACGGGTTTTGCACGACGAGCTGATCGGCGTAGAAGCCTCCCACGAGCTGGACATGCTGAAGGTCATCATCGACCTGTCGGAGCTCAATATCTCCGGCTACCAGGCAGCGGACTGGTTGCGCGACAACCACTCCATCGATGTCGGCCTGTCCGACCACCGGCATATCGAAGCCCAGCTCAGCATCGCCGACAACACGGTCACCACCGATCTGCTTCTCGAGGGCCTCACCGCACTGACCCGCGCGGCCCCCGGCCTCCCGCGACCGCCCGAGGTCATTCTCCCGGCACCGACGGACCTACAACTGGAAACCGTCATGCTGCCAAGGGACGCCTTCTTCGCGCGGACCGAGGACGTGCCGGCGAAGGAAAGCATCGGACGGGTGTGTGCCGAACAGATCACTCCCTACCCGCCAGGGATACCGGTCCTGCTTCCCGGCGAGCGCATCGAACAGGAGGTCCTCGACTATCTCCACAGCGGACTGTCGGCCGGCATGGTGATACCCGACGCCGCGGACTCCCAGTTGGACACCATCCGGGTCGTCGGCTGAACGTCGAGGACCAGCCTCACCGGGTCCCCCGACGGAATCGACGCACCGCATCTCCGGAGCCCTAGTTCTTGCTGTGCCAAGAGGAGCACCCGAGCCGTACCGATCGAAAGACCGCCGCCGATACTGTCTCGACACCGATATCACCGAGACATGCCGGACCATCCGTACGGAGTGGACAGTCAGCGGTCCACCAACAGGGCGCTTCGGTGATCTCGATGGGCACGCGGTGCGGACAGCCCGGAGGGCGCGAACCGCACGTGCACCACGGCGGGTGCCAGGCAACGCAGGCGGTCGCGTACCTCGGTCAACGAGGTCAGTTCGACCGGCATGGCGCGCACATCCACCGCCGGCAACGCGTCGATCAGATGCTCGACGTAGTCAGCGACCCCGTCGTGATCAGCTGCCGCGCCACCGTGCACCATCGCCACTCGCAACATGCCTGTTCGCTGCCGTTGGCTCAGTGGGTGTTCGCATACGCCTGGCTGGTCTTTCTGGCGAACGTGTGGCGGTACACCCCGCGCTCGGGGGACAAACAGAGGTTGGCCGGTGCACGAACGGGTATTCGCGCAACATGCCTCAGGATTTGGCGGCGGTACTGTTCGACCGGGACGGCACCTTGATCGAAGATGTGCCCTATAACGGAGATCCGGCGCTGGTGCGCCCGCTGCCCGGGGTTCGCACCGCATTGGGCCGGTTGCGGGCAGTCGGCGTCAGAACCGGGCTGGTGAGCAACCAGTCCGGGGTCGCGCGCGGCCTGATCACGGTGTCCGATGTGCTGGCCGTGCATCGACGGCTGACCGAACTCGTCGGGCCCTTCGACGTGCAGCGTTTTTGTCCCCACGCGGAGGATGCCGGCTGTCCGTGCCGGAAGCCCGCACCGGGAATGATCCACAGCGCACTGACCGAACTGGCCGTGTCGCCGGCACGCGCCGCCATGGTCGGTGACATCGGCGCGGACGTCGAGGCCGGCCGCGCCGCCGGTGTCCGGACCGTGCTGGTGCCGACCGCGCGTACCAGAGCGGTCGAGGTGTATGCCGCTCCTGCCGTCGCGGCCGACTTCGCCACCGCGGTGGACGGGTTGATCGCCAATGCCTTCGATGTCGGGTAGGGAAATCACCGGCGAACCGGCCCACGCCATCGGGTGCCCTGGGAACCGAGGTATGTGCAGGGCCGGATCTGGGCATTCACCCGACCAGAGAATGGCAGGCTGACCGACGAGCTGCGGTATCAGGTCGATCGGCCCTCCGCCGCGTGATTCCGTGGCGGTGCACGGCATTCATCAGCGAGGTGACGACAATGGGGCAAGGTCTTCGTGGCGATTGAGCACGACACGCTGACGATGGGCGTCGAGGAGGAGTTCCTGCTGGTCGACGACGAAGGCGGGCTCGGGGCCGAAGGGCCCGCCGTCTCCGAGGAGACCGAGGACGACCGGGCCGGGCAGGTCGAGCACGAGCTGCGACGTTGTCAGGTCGAGTCCGCGACCGAGGTGTCCACCGGAATCGACGAACTCACGGACCATCTGCGCACGCTACGGACGCGGTTGGCCGCTGAGGCCACGGATCGCCGGCTGCGGCTGCTGCCGAGCGGATGCGCTCCGCTGGCCGAGGACACCGGCCCCCGCTTCACGCCCGATGAGCGGTACCAGGGGATGGCCCGGGAGTTCGGCTCGCTGGCCAAGCAATCGCTGACCTGCGCCTGCCACGTGCACATCGGTATCCCCGACCGCGCGACGGGGCTTGTGATCAGCAACGGACTCCGGCCCTGGTTGCCGGTGCTGCTCGCGGTCACCGCGAACTCGCCGTTCCACGACGGTGTCGATACGGGGTACGCGAGTTGGCGGTACCTGATGTGGAAGCGCTGGCCGTCGGCCGGGCCACCGGCCCACGTCTCATCGGTCGACGAATACGAGTCCGGAGTGGATGGATTGCTGCGCGCGGGTGCGATCCTGGACCGGGGCATGATCTACTGGGACGTGCGGCTGTCCGAACACGAGCCGACGGTGGAAATTCGGATCTCGGATGTTGCCGTGGATGTGCCGGACGCGGCACTGCTCGCGGCATTCGTGCGCGCACTCGCGGGCCGGGCGTTGGACGTGTCGGACAACAGGCTCAGCGCCGCACTGTCCCAGGAAGTACTCAGGGCCAGGTTGTGGCGGTCGGCACGAGATGGTCTTGCCGGTCAGTGCGTCGATCCGGTCAGCGGTGACCTGTTACCCACCTGGCAGGTCGTGGATGAACTGGTCGAGTGGGTTGGTAGCCAACTGCGGCACACCGGCGACGCGGATTTCGTTGCGGAGACACTCGCGCGACTGCGGACCGGTGGTGGCGGCGCGGCGCGCCAGCGGGATGCGTTCGCGCGGCGCGAGCGGCTCACCGATGTCGTCGATGACCTCGCCCTGGCCGGGGCGAACCGATGAGCGTCGCCGCTGTCCTCGCCGTCACCGCGTCGGTATGGAACAGCAGGAGGCGGGCAGTACCGAAACATGCACGAGTACCAGTATTCCGATGACGATCTGCCGGTGGTGCGCGAGCTCGAGGATCTGGTCGCACTGGTCGAATCCACTGGGTCGGCCGACCTCTATGTGCGATGGTCCTGCGGCCCTGCCGCGGACCGGGCGCCAACCGGCAACGGCTCTGCGGCCAGTCGGGACGGGCTGACCGGGGTGCCACTGCCCGGTCTGTCGGCCAATCCGCTTCGGGTGGAACCGTGGTGGCAGGACCGGTCCCTGCGGCTGTGGGTCGCACGCCGACTGTTCGACTATCGACACCTGCGGGATCTGCGCGGAGCCGGCGTGCGAGCCTGGATACTGACCGGAGTCGAGACGGGGCGCGGCCCGGACAACGAGCCGCTGGTGGAGGTCGGTCGGCCGGTGGCGTGGATCGACGACACCGTACTTGCCGAATGCGAACACCTGATCGCCGAGCAGAACTCCGCCGAATGGGGACCGCTGGACCGCAGCGGCGACTGACCGGGTGCTGCCGGGGGCGCCCTGCCGGCGTCTCGCCGTGTCGATGCCCCGCCCGTCGGGTTCGCGCTTCTGCTGGTGTGCATAGTGGTGGCCCTCGCCGAACACGTTCCTGGCCTGGTCGTTGTCGTCGGTGACGATGACCTCCTACAAGGCGACCAGGTCAACGGCCAGCGCCGCGAATCCCGGCCGGAGGACATCCCGCCGGGCGGTCCGCCGCGTCCCCCACATGTTCAGCGTTGCCGTCTGAGACATCTCCACCACCCTGGCGACGGTCCCGCCGAGCTATCTCCCGCCGATCATCCCCACTGCCCACAATGGTTTCCTGGGCGCCTGAGCCGACGCGGTATCGCCCAAGGAATGATCACGCGACCTTCGCTCACAATGTGCTGCTGTTTCACGAGGAAGCCGCCTGGCGCGTCGATCGGGTAAAGGTGAGCCGGAAGCCGCGTTTGTCACCTATGCCAATCGTCCAGTAGTCGAGTGTCTCGGCAAGACTGCGCAGGATGCTCAGGCTCAGCGACCCGACCACCGGCTCCCGGTCACCCCGAAGCGGGATCGACGCGTTGATCTCGAAGCGTGCGGCGGTGATCAGCAGCCGGACGGTCAACACGGTGTCGGGCATGCTGTTGGCCAGCATGATCGAGCAGGCCTCATCGACGGCAAGCCTGATGTCGTCGATCGAATCGAGGTCGAAGTCCTCCCGCATCGCCATCTCGGTTGCCAGCGCGCGCACTCCGGGTACCCTCTGCCGCGCGGCCAGCATGCGCAGTTCGACCTCGTGCCGGCGGAGCGGGTCAGGCTCGGTCACCGAATCGCGTTGCCAGTGCTCACTCACCGGTGACCCTCATTTCGCTGTCGCCATCCCAGTGGGGTGGTAACCCTGGACCGGATAGGTATGGTTGACTCACCGACGATCCGTGATCGTCCACCAAAGGTAGTGGACGAGACAACAACGCTGACGAGAATACGAGCGGTTGAACACCCGGCCGCCCCGGTCAATGACATATGTCCGACGTACATCTCGACGATCGACAACCCGGTCGAGGATGCCATCGGTTCCAGGAGGGCGATCGTGGCCGAAGCTGACGGCTATTTGGGTTCTGCGGCGGCGGAGCAGTTCGGTACGCCGCTGGCCTCAGGTGATGAGCACACCCAGGTCGTCACCGCCGACGTCGCAGCCGGCGTGGAGACCGATGACGCGGTGGTGCTGACGATCAGCGGCGAGCTCGACGTGGTGACCGCACCAACCGTGGCCGGCCACATCGAGCGACATTTCGCCGACCGTGCGGCCGACGACAACCGACTGCTGGTGCTGGACCTGTCCGAAGTCACATTCCTCGCGTCGGCCGGACTTGCCGTGCTCGCCAGTACGAGCGCCCTTGCCACGCGACACAATGCCGAAGTCAGGCTCGTCGTCAACTCGCGAGTGGTGCTCCGACCGCTGACCCTGACCGGCCTTGACAAAGCCCTGACCATCGCGCCCGACCTGGCGACCGCGATGGTCAGAGACTGACCTCGACGCCCTATCCCTCGGTACCCTCCCGCCTGCGCAGGGCCAGTATCGCGATGTCGTCCGTGCTGTTCTGGCCGAAACGGGCGAGCAGACCGTCGCAGAACCGCTCCAGATCGGGCTCCGGGGATATCGCGTCGCGCAGCTCGGCGATGCTGTCGTCAAGGGCGACGCCCGGCCGTTCGATCAGTCCGTCGGTCACCAACACGACGGTGGTCTCCAACGGTAGTTCGATCCGGACCTCCGCGGGTCTGGGCAGCCCGAGGCCGAGCATCGGCCCGGCCACTTCCAGGTACCGGGTACCGGCGGCATCGGCGAGCAGCGGCGGGAGATGTCCCGCGTTCGCCACCGACACCGTGCCGGTGGTCAGATCGACCGACAGCAGGCACAGTGTGGTGAAGCCGTCGTCGGGATGAAACCGGCGCAGCATCGCGTCGAGCAGGTCGAGGATGTCGACGAGGTGGTGGGACTCCAGTGCGTAGGCGCGCAGCGCGTGTCGGACCTCCCCCATGATGGTCGCCGCCTTGATCGAGTGACCGCACACGTCGCCGATGGCCACCAGCAACCGGCCGTCCAGTTCGGTGACCTCGTAGAAATCACCGCCGATCTCGGCGTTCGCCGCCGCGGGCACGTAGCGAGCCGCCATGGCCAGTGCGGGATAGCTCGGTATCCGGCTGGGCAGCAGGCTGTTCTGCAGGGTCAGCGCGATGCTGTGTTCCTCCGCGTACGCCCGGAGGCTCTCGGTGACCAGCGCGGTTGCCTGTCCCCACTGCAACAGCAGATCCCGGTCGGTGTCACTCTCGGCGGCCGCGGCCGGCACCGCGACGCAGACAGCGGGTCGGCCGCGCGCGGGGCGTGCGACGGCGGCGACCCAGTCGTCGTCGGTCAGCTGTCCCGGCCGGGGCGGCAGCGCGGTGAGTACGGCGCCGACGCCTCGGCCGATCGTGGCGTCCACGAGGTCTTTCCACCGTGCCTCGTCGGCAGGCCCCAGGTCGACCTTGTCTGCGGGGCCCTCGACCGACCCGATCAGGCGCTGCCCGTCAGGCGGGACGATCACCGCGCTCGCGGCGGATTCCATGATCCGCGCGGCGCCGGTCGCGGCCGAGCAGACCAGTTCGTCGAAGGTGATGGCGGTATTGAGCGTGAGCGTCGCCCTGGTCAATCGGGCCAGTCGAGCGGCCAGCCGCTCGGTCGCCGCCCGGGCACGGGAGTAGCGCAGTGCGGCGTTGACCGTGGCGACCAGTACGCCCGGATCGACCGGCTCGGTGAGGTAGGCGTCCGCGCCGCGGGTCAGGCCACGGGCCCGGTCCTCCGGTGCGACCGCGGTCGCGGACACGTGGATCACCGGTAGCGCGGAGGTCCTGGTGTCCGACTTGATCCGCTCGCACACGTCGAAGCCGGTCATGTCCGGCAGATTGACGTCCAGCACGACCAGGTCGAAGGGCCGTTGCGCGAGCAGCGCCAACGCTTCCGCACCGGTACGGCCCTCGATGACCTCGTGTCCGGCTCTGCGCAGCCAGGTGGCCACGATGTATCGACTCGCCTCGACATCGTCGATGATCAACAGGTGTGCGGGGCCGACCGCGGCGTGTTGATCGAGTGGGGTCACCGCTGCCCACCTCCTCGTCGTCGTTTCTGCAGAACCTGGTCCATCTCGTGCTTCAACAAGCCCGCGGTCAGTCCGGATTTGTCCAGCACCACGCTGGCCGGGCCGAGGTCGGTCAGATCGAATCCAGCCGGATCGGCGGAGGTCAGGATCATGATCGGGATGTCGCGGCCGGCCGGAGCGCGACGGATTCGCCGCGCGACCTCGTCGCCGTCCAGTTCCGGCATGCGCAGATCGAGCGTGATCAGGTCGGGCTCGTGTCGGGCGATCAACTCCAGCGCTTCCCTGCCATCGCCGGTCTCGACGACCGTGCTGACGAAACCGGCCAGCAGGTCGGCCAGTCGGCCGCGGAACTCGGCGTCGTCGTCGACGACGAGTACGGTCGGCACCGGCCCGGTGGCTGCCGAGTTCCGGGTTCGCATCGGCAGGCGGAGCAGAACCCGGGTGCCAATGCCGGGATCGCTGTGCAGTTCGAGACTGCCACCGAGGACTTCGGCCAGCCGGCGGGAATAGGGCAACCCCAGTCCCGTGCCTCTCGCGTTGTTCTGCACGCTGCCGCGCACCTGGTAGAACTCCTCGAAGACGCGTTCCTGCTGGTCCATCGCGATCCCGATGCCGGTGTCGCTGACGTCGAAGCACACCTGGTCCTGGGCGGCGTCGGCCGTGACGCTCAGCCGAACCTCGCCACGCTCGGTGAACTTCAGTCCGTTGGACAGCAGGTTGCGCAGGATGCGGCTCAGCAGTACCTCGTCGGTCACGATCACCCGTACCGGCAGCGGCGGCTCGATGACGAGATCGACATCGGCACCGGACAGTAGCGGATGCAGCGTGCCGCGCAACTGTCCGAACAGGGTGTCCAGCTCGACCGGACCGAATTCCGGTTTCAACCGACCCGATTCGGCCTTCGCGGTGTCCAGCAGTTCGTTGACCAGGCCCAGCAGCGCGAGGCCGGAATTGCGGATCAGGTCGATCTGGTGGCGCTGTTCGGGACTGAGCGGGTCCAACTGCTCCTCGGTCATCAGCCTGGCGAGGCCGATGACCGAGTTGATCGGGCTGCGAAGCTCGTGGCTGATGTTGGACCAGAACCGGTTCTTCGCGGTACTCGCTTCCCGCAACTGGATGGATTTCTCGTCCAGTTCGGCATAGAGCGCCACCACACCGCGATTGGTCTGTTCCAGTTCCTCGGACAGCTCCGTGTACAGCGCGAGCACGCCCTGGTTGGTCTCCTGCAGTTCAGCGTTGAGCCGGGTCAGCTCCACCTGTTTGCTTTCCAGATCTTCCAGCGTCCGCAACAGTTCCGCGTTCTGCGAGCGCAGTTCGTCCACCGCGCTGCTCTTGGCAAGGCGACTCAACCGCCGTCGCACCGCGGCCAACCCGGATCCCACCGGTGGCAGCGCTCCCGCTGGCAGATACTTCACCAGAGCGATGATCGTCTCTCCGTCGGTGTCACCGGGCAGCGCCCGAACCTCGTCCATCAGCCGGACCACCGTCTCCCAACCCGGCCCCGTGCTGACCTCGCTGACCGAACCAGCACAGCTGAACTCAATTCCGAGACCGGGCACCGGCAGGTCCACGACCTGGAAGTCCACCAAGGCGGCCCGATCATGATGGCGAAGGAGATCGCGGCCGAGGTCACTGAGCGCGGCGGCCACCCGGATCTGGTCCTGGCTCTCCAGCCCGATCTCGGCGGCCACCTCCCGGCCACGCTGACGAACCAGGAAGACATCCGGTTCATCGGCGATGACCATTCGCAGCAGGCTGTTGTTCACCGACTCCCCCGAACCGGTGGCGCGGCGAACAGGACGCTGGCGTCGTCGCGCCGCCTGCCGGCGTCGCGCAGCAGCGCGGCCGCGGTGACCAGCGGGTCGAGATTCGGTCGCCGCTCCAGATCACCGGCGGGCCAGCGATCGGTCAGTCCGTCCGAATGCAGTACCAGGGTCGCTCCGACCGGCAGCGGATAGTCGAAAGCGCGTACCGAACTGGCCTGGTAACCGGCGATACCAGGTAGCGAGACCATCCCGTGCTTCGCACCATCGGCAACGACGAACGCGGCGACGTTGCCCAGTCCGGCGAACCGAACCACTCCTTGCGCCAGGTTGACTTCGGCGATGGCCACCGCCGCTCCCCGACTGCCGCGCAGCTGCTCGTGTATCTGCTTGATCAGTTGTTCCGGCCCGGTGTGCGCCGACCGGCAGAACACGCCGACCGCGGCTTGGGCGGCCGACGCGGCGAGCGGGCCGTGCCCCGAGCCGTCGCACAACATCAACCACAACCGGTCTGGATCCTCCGGTGCGCGTCGAATGGCATACGCGTCTCCGCAGATCGATTCACCGTCGATCGGTCTGGTCAACCCGGCGGCGATCTCCCGGGGGACCGCGGCGGCGGCGCGCTCGGACAGGAAGCGGGCGAGGATCACCGTGCCCCGGCCGGGTCGAGAGGTGATGTCGTAGAAATCGGCCAGCCGGACCAGAGCGCCCAGGCCGATGCCAAGACCACCAGCGGTGGATTGACCGTCTTCGAAGGCCAGCGGCAGATCGCTGATGCCCTGTCCGTTGTCGAGGGCGAGGACTTCCACAAAGCCCTGACTCAGGGCGCGAACCGACCGCAGTACCAGCATGCCGCCGCCTGCGTGCCTGTACACGTTGCTGACCAGCTCGGTGATGACCAGTTCGATCTCGGCCACTCTGGCGGCGGGATATCCCAGTCGGCTCGCGAGCTTGCCTGCCTGCCTGCGGGCGGCGCCGGCAGCGGAGATGTCGTCGACCGGAATCCACGCGACATCCTCGACCATCGGCAGGCAGGTGGCGCCCTCTACCTGCCCCATTTGACCACCGTCACTGTGGTGCCCCTGCCGACCGCGCTGTCGAGTTCGAACTCGTCGACGAGCCGCCGAGCTCCGCTCAGACCGAGGCCGAGGCCGTTTCCACTCGACCAACCATCGGTCATGGCCAGGTCGATGTCGGGAATACCCGATCCACTGTCTTGAAAGGACGCTCGAACTCCGGCACGGCGACTGTCACGCACGATACTGATCTCCGCCGCGCCCCCGCCCCCGTGCGTCAGGGTGTTGCGGGCCAGCTCACTCGTCGCCGTCACGAGCTTCGTCTGGTCCACAAGGGACAGCTTCAGTTGCTGAGCATAGCTCCTGGCCAACTGACGGACCCGGACCACATCGTCGTCACCGGTGATCGCAAGGCGCGCCGACTCGGCACCGAGCTCGGTCACCGGGTGGCCTCGGGCGGCGGCTGCGCCCATCCCGCGCCGGTTCGGCCGATCGTGGTGCTACGCAGGATTTCCAGGCCCTTTTCCAGATTGAGTGCCGTGCGCACATTGCCGAGAGTCAGCCCGAGTTCGACCAGGGTGATGGCCACCGCGGGCCGCATACCGACCACGACGGTGGCCGCGTCGAACAGTTGGGACACCGAGGCGATGGTGGCGAACATCCGGCCGATGAACGAGTCCACGATCTCCACCGCGGAGATGTCGATGACGACACCGCGTGCACTGACCGAGCTGAGTTGCTCGGCGAGGTCCTCCTGCAGGTCGAGCACGCCCTGGTCCTGAAGGTCGACCTGGATGGAGACCAGCAGGACGTCGCCGATCCGCAGAATGGGAACGCGATCCATCAGCCGGCCGTCCTGGTCCGCGCGACCACCTCGACGCCGCTGCTGCGCAGGGCGTGGCGCAGCGCATCGGACAGTGATGCCTTGGTGGTGATGTCGCCGAACTCGATACCCAGCCCCACGATTGTCTGCGCGATTTGTGGCCTGATGCCCGATATCGTACATTCGGCACCCATCAGCCGGGCGGCCATCACCGTTTTGAGCAGGTGCTGCGCCACCTGGGTGTCCACCGCGAGTACTCCGGTGATGTCGATGATCGCGTGCTCCGAACCGGTGTCCACCAGCGCCTGCAACAGCTTTTCCATCACGATCTGGGTCCGGATGCTGTCCAGGGTGCCAACCAGCGGCACGGCCAGTACGCCGTCCCACAGCTTGACGACCGGGGTGGTCAGTTCGAGCAGTTGCTCGGACTGCTCCTTGATGATTCCCTCGCGCGTGCGGGCATAAGCCTCGAACGTACGCAGACCCAACGCGTCGAGCAGGGCGGACAAGGACAGCACCTGTCGATACAGAGTCGCGTCGTCCTGTCGCTCGGCCAGCTCGGACACGGCCTGCTTGAGCGTGAACACGCTTACCGCGGTCTCCGTCGGAGTGAAACCCCGTCTGGCTCGGGCCGTGGACAGTTCCTCCAGCAGCCCCTTCACCTCGGCGAAATGGGCATCGTCGATACTCGCCGTCGTGGCGAGCGCCTGTTGGAGCGCGTCGAACAGGTCCCGAGAGTCGCTCTGCAGTTCGGCCTCGGTGAGGCGGCCACGCAGCGAAGGAGCGGTGAGTTCGACCCAACGATGGATCAGCTGCTCGCTGTTCGTCCTGAGCAGTTCGACCAGTTGAGCCAGGTGTTGTGCCCCAACGTCCACGCCGACCTCCGTGTCGCGCCGGGAGTTCCCGGCGGTTGAGCGAATACTAGTGCCGAACGAAACTTACTGACGGCTATTCGGCCTCGGCGCGGTGGCCTGGCCGTCGGTCCCGACGGGTGGTCAACTCATCCACACAGTGGTACCCCACGCTGCCCGTCCCATACCGGATTGTTCGGCGAGGGCGCGAATCAGCGGTAAGCCGCGGCCGTGCCCCAGACCGGGTGCGTGGGTGCTCGCGCATCCGCACGAACGTGCTGGGCGAGCAGTCCGCGCTCCCCGCCGTCCGGGTATGACTCCGCCGTGACCGGGTAGGCGAACGGCAAACGCCGGAGAGAGGAAACATCTGATGAGTACCGCACGCCAGCTCGCCGTGCTGACCGGCGCGTCAAGCGGTATCGGCCTCGCGCTGGCAAGGGAATTCGCCGAACACGACTTCGATCTGATCATCGCCGCGGAGGACGCCGAACTCGACACCGCGGGACTCTCCCTGTCCGGGCAGAACCGGCATGTGCAGATGGTGCGTACCGACCTGGCCACACCGCGCGGGGTCGAAGAACTGGTGTCGCGGGTGTCGACGGCGGGCCGGCCGGTCGATGCACTGGTGATCAACGCGGGTGTCGGTGGTGCGTTCGCGGGTTCGGATACCTCGCTCGCCGAGCAGTTGAACGTGGTCGACCTCAATGTGCGGTCATCGGTGCACCTCGCCAAGCGACTGCTGCCGGCGATGGTCGCGCGTCGTGGCGGCCGAGTGTTGTTCACCTCGTCGATCGCCGCCGTGCTGCCCGGTCCGTTCCAGGCGGTGTACAACGCGTCCAAGGCGTTCCTGCTGTCGTTCTCGGAGGCGCTGCGCGAGGAACTACGCGACACGGGCGTCACGGTGACCGCGTTGCTGCCAGGCCCGACCGACACGGAATTCTTCACCCGCGCCGGCCTCGACGACACCAAACTCGGCGCGGGTGAGAAGGACGATCCGACCGAGGTGGCGAAACAGGGCTACGCGGCGATGATGGCAGGCGAGCACCGCGTCGTCGCCGGTTCCACCAGCAACAAGGCCCAAGTGGCCACGGCGAATATGGTGCCTGACCCGGTCCTGGCTGCGCAGCATCGCCGACAGTCCGAACCGGGCAGCGCGAGCGAGTAGCTCATGCTCGGCGGTTCCAGCGGGAATGTCGGCGGAATCGAATGCCGTGTCGGTGCGGACCGGAGCCAACAGGTTTAGCTGGTCTCGGACGGTCAATTCCCCTGTGCTTCCCGTCCCCCAAAGAATGCGCGTCGTCGCCAGAATGGAGTCACAGCATGGAAACCACGTTTGAGGTCAACATGACCCGGATCCGGGACGAAGCCAGAGCGCACATGGCGGCCGGTCCGGTCATCGCGGATGACGAGGCGGCGCGGACAAGGCTGATCGAAGTGCTCAACGACGTCGTCGCCAGTGAAATCGTCTGTTTCCTGCGCTACTCGCAGCACGCGATCGCGGCCACCGGGATCGACCGGGCGCAGGTGGCCGCGGAGTTTCGGGAACACGCGAGTCAGGAGATGAACCACGGCATGATGGCTGCCGAACGGGTCAGCCAGCTTGGTGGTGAACCGGATTTCGACCCCAGCACCCTGGTCAGCCGCTCACATACCGAATACGTGACGACCGCTCCTGCGGACCTGGAGCAGATGCTCAAGGAGAACTTGTTCGCCGAGCGGGTCGTGATCGCGATCTACCAGGAGATCATCCGTTGGATCGGCGACAGCGACCCCACCAGCCGACGCATGATGGAGACGATTCTGGAGGAGGAGGAAGAGCATGCGGATGATCTGAACGACCTGCTGGGCAACTGACCTCGGCGTGAGACCAGGAGAGTGAGGGTTTGGTCGCGATGAGCGAACGTGTGGACGCCCGGCAGATCGGGCCGCTCGACTACGCGGTCACCGTGCACGAGGGGCAGGACACCACCCACCACGAGGTGACCTTGTCCACGGCATTCCTGGACGACCTGCTGGTGCCCGACGTGGATCCGGCACGGGTAGCCACGGAGACGGTCCGCTACCTGTTGGACCGGGAACCGGGGGTCGCCATTCCGGCAGAGGTGGGCCTGGACCGGCTCGCCAACCACGACCAGGACTTTCTGCCCGAACTACGAGCCAGGCTGATCGACTGACGATCGAAAGGGCGCAGACGATGCGCGCGAGCGCGTGCGTGATCTGGTCGGGTCAATCACGATCGCCGGTACCGTCCAGCCGATCGGTCGGCTCCGTTGTCGCCAACCCGCCAACATGGTGTTGGCCACGAGAATGCCGACCTTGTCCTCGAGGATCTCGCCCCGCTCGAAGTCCTCGATCGCAGCTCCGATGCGGCTGGCCCAGGGCTGGCCCGATCGGGGCGATCTCGCAGATGAAGCCGCCGAACATTTCCCGGGCCGCGCACTGTGCCGAGGACGATTGCCCGTCCAATGGCCACCAACTTCTGGGCGAGCATCCCGAGCGCTTCGGTAAGCACATCGACAGGTCCTGGTGCGACGTTGCTCGGTCGCGACGCGGGCGTTGCGTGATTTCTGCTATTCACCAACAGTTCCGGGTCGACCAAGGTCAGTTCACAGTGCGGGCGGACGACAGGAATCCACACCGCTTCGGTCTCCGGGGCGGCGGCACCGGCTCCGGTCACGACGGCGCGCCATAAGCACCGGTGTTGCGGAACATCGACATCGAGATAGGCGACGATCGCGCCGTAGTCCTGGTGTGGCGTATCGGTCACTGGCGTAGCCCTACGACGAGTTGGTCGTCGCAGCCACCTTGTCGCGCAGGCTTCTCGGGCGGGTCAGCCGCAGGGATTCTACCGCCGGTTACCGGGTATACCGCCGGCACGCGCTTGGATCAACTCGCTGTCGGAAGGGAGTTCGCCATGCCAGACGCACAGCGCGCGACGGGGCGGCCGGTGGCGGTGGTGACCGGGGCCAGCCGGGGGCTGGGTTTTCTGTTGGCCCGCCAACTCGCTCGGCACGGGCATGACCTGGTGGTGTGCGCACGTTCGGAGACAGGGATCGAGCGGGCCGGTGCCGCGTTGCGGTCGGAAGGTACCCGAGTCTGCGCGGTGCGCGCGGACGTATCGGTCGAGGCGCAGGCTCAGGCCTTGATCGCTCGCGCGAGCGCCGAGTTCGGGCGGCTGGACGTATTGGTCACCAACGCGGGAGTCATCCAGGTCGGGCCGGTTCCGGCTATGGACACCAAGGACTTCGCCGACGCCATCGCGACGATCTACTGGGGAGTGGTGCATCCGGCGCTGGCGGCCCTGCCCGTCATGCGGCAAGCCGGTTCGGGCCGGATCATCAACATCACCTCGATCGGTGGCAAGCTCCCTGCGCCTCATCTGTTGCCCTACACCGCAGCCAAGCACGCCTCGGTCGGCTTCTCCGAAGGGTTGCGGGTCGAGGCAGCCAAGTACGGCATTTCGGTCACGACCGCAGTGCCCGGGCTGATGCGCACCGGGTCGCCGGACAACGCACTGTTCAGTGGAGACCACCGCTCTGAGCACACTTGGTTCACGATCGCCGACAGCCTGCCCGTCCTGTCGATGGACGCACAACGCGCGGCAGCCGCGATCGTGCGGGCCGGACTGCGTGGCCGACCGGAGATCATCCTGACCCCGGCAGCAAAACTGGCTGTGCGTGTGCACGGCGTGCTGCCCGGCCTCACTCAACGGGCACTGTCCCTCGTGGACCGCATGCTGCCCCGCGATGACACTGGGACAAACCTGCCGGGGTACCAGGCCGCGCCCGAACCGGCCTGGTTGCGCTGGGTCACTTCGCTGACCCGCGAGGCGGCGCGCCGGTGGCATCAACTCGACGACCGGATCGGGGCGGGTGGCAGACCCAGCCACTCTGCTACCCACTGAGGCGACCTCTCCGCAACGTCCCACTTGTACAGTCCTTCCCGTCGATGGCGAATGCCGGTGGCGATAAGCCGTTTAGTCGGACGATTCCGGGGCTATGCTCCCATTGCCCTCGGTCGAGCCACCGGCCGTGCGGGCGTCCTTACCGTTACGGGACGCGCCGGTCCACAGGTGGCCACGGGGCCACTGCGCCGATGTGTCCCGTCCGGTCCTCTCACTGTGAGGAGTGGCGACGTGACGGATTCGTCAACACGGCTCGACCATCCCGCGTCTGTCCCCTTTGGCGGTGCACCGGAGGCTGATGCGCGGTGACCGCGATTTGGGACCGTAGTGGGGACAATCTGACCGGCATCGACGATGACGGCGTCCACCGGGTCGCCACTGACGAGGTGGATCTGATGCTGGTGGAACGTGGGCTACGGGCCTACGTGCACCGCGTCGCTACCGGGCTGGGACTGGACGCGGCAGCCACCTACTGTGAGGCGGCGGAACGAATCAGCGCCTATATCGCCTTGGACGACCGACTGCCTGGCTGGGCCGACCAGGACGCCGCCCTTGTGTGGGATGCCGAGTACGGCTGGGCGGTGTCGGTGGAAACCCACCCCGGCGAGGATCTGCTGATCCTCGCCTACCACGGAGTGCCGCTTGTGCCCCGCCCGGCCGTGGTGATCGCCTTCGCCACGGCCACCCTGGCCAACCCGCCCTCGGTGCCGGAAACGGTGTCCCTGGCTCGACCGGGCACCGCCGACCAGCTGTGCGAGCAATTCTTGGCCTACCTGCCCAGCCGGCAATGATGGCCGCCACGGAAAGACCCGCTGAGCAGGGGCCAGCCGACCCAGCGGGAACTGGAGCTGTCCGGCACACCATTTCCGGACGGATACTCGCCTGGGCCCGGAAGCTTGGGACCTCGGCCCCGACGGCCGGCAAGCTCGGTTGGTCACGACGGACGGGGTATCCGGAGGCGGGAGTGGATCACCCTGCCAGGAAAGGAAACCGGCCATGTCGATGAGTTCGCCGAGCGGGCCGCCCGATGCCGTGCCGCAACGCCAACTCCCCGGCAGTTACCGTATCAGCTCACCGCGGGCGGAGCCGCGATCCTGCCACTGCCTGAATGTGGCCGTTGGGCCACGGGCAGATCCACATCTCCCGCCAAGCGGGCGGAATGGCCAATGCCCGGATCCGCTCCCAATCGGCATCGTGCACCGCATTGCCGTGCGCGTCGAGAAAGCGGAAGCCGCGACCTGATCGGCACCGAGCCAAGCCAGGACCCGCCGGGAAATCCCGCTCAATGTCGTCGCGCGGACGCCGGGTGATCGTGAACGTGTCCACCATCGAAGTCCCTCACGGCTTGAGGACCACCTTGATGACGCCGTCCTGTTTGCGCTGGAACATCTCGTACGCCCGTGCCGCGTCGTCCAACGGAACACGATGGGTGGCCAGGTCCAGCACACCGAGCGGATCGGTGTCATCGAGAACGAGCGGCAGAATGTCGTCCACCCACCGGCGTACGTTGGCCTGTCCCATCCGTAGCTGAATCTGCTTGTCGAACAGGTCCATCATGGGCAGCGGATCGAGCTTGCCGCCATAGACCCCGCTGAGCGAAATGGTGCCGCCTCTACGCACGGCGTCGATCGCCGAGTACAGCACGCTGAGCCGGTCGATGCCGGCGACGTCCATCAGTTTCGCCGCGATCGGGGCGGGCAGCAGTGCGGCGAACTCCTGCGCCAGCTTACCGACCGGGCTGCCGTGCGCCTCCATGCCAACCGCGTCGATCACCGCGTCCGGCCCTCGGCCCTGTGTTCTGGCCCGCAACGACTCGGCGACGTCACGGTGCTGGTCGAGATCCAGAGTGTCCACACCGGACAGTCGGGCCTTCGCCAGTCGCTCCGGCACCATGTCGATACCGAAGACGGTGCCGGCACCGAGGCGCATCGCCACCCGAGCGCACATCTGGCCGATCGGGCCGAGCCCGTACACGGCGACCGAGCCTCCTTCGGGCACGTCCGCGTACTTGACCGCCTGCCATGCCGTCGGCAACACATCGGAGAGGTACAGGAAGCGTTCGTCCGGAAGACCTGCCGGCACTACGATCGGCCCGAACTGCGCCTGCGGCACGCGCAGATACTCGGCCTGGCCGCCGGGCACCTGGCCGTAGAGCTTCGTGTAGCCGAACAGCGCACCACCCTTGCCGTACTTGCGGACCTGAGTCGTCTCGCACTGCGAGTACAAGCCACGCCCGCAGAAGAAGCAGTCACCGCAGGAGATGTTGAACGGCACGACCACGCGGTCGCCGACCTTGAGCCTGCCGGCCTCGGAGCCGACCTCTTCGACGATGCCCATCGGCTCGTGCCCCAGGATGTCACCCTCGCCGAGATAGCCGCCCAACACCTCGTAGAGATGCAGGTCCGAGCCGCAGATGGCGGTAGATGTCACCCGGATGATCGCGTCGGTGGCAACCTCGATCCGAGGATCCGGGACCGTGTCCACCCGTACATCCCGTCGGCCGTGATAAGCGACAGCTCGCATAGTCGCACCTTCCTGCTCGGGCCTCGACGCTATGGCTCGTTGTCGGGCTGCACCGCAACTCCACGGCGCTGCTCGGTGGCATCGGCGATGTCCGCTTCGAACGGGGTCGATGCCGCGTCGCCGGTGGTGTCGTCCTCGTCGGTCTCGGCGAAGACGACCTGTTGCCGCTGTTCCGCGACGTCCGGCGCAGGCTTGTCGTCAAGGGGATCCTCGCTCATCGCATGGGCTCCTTCCCGTCACTGGTCAGTCCGCTGAGAGCGCGGCGAGCAAACTTCCGACCTCTGGGTCCTTCAACGCCCGCGCGACGTCCGCCTGCGCGACGACACCCACCAGCCGATGGCCGTCGATCACCGGCAGTCGGCGAACCCGGTGTTGGGCCATGGTCCGGAAGATCTCCTCGGCGTCATCGTCAGCGCCGATGGTCACCGCCTCGCCCTGCGCGAGTTCACTGGTGTGCAAGGCGGCGGGATCCTTGCCCGCGGCCAGCACCTTCACCACGATGTCGCGGTCGGTGATCATGCCCTTGATCTTGTTGTCCTGCCCGCAGATCGGCAACGCGCCGACACCGAGCTCGGCCATCCTGCGTGCGGCGACCAGGACGGTCTCGGCCGAATCCACACACCGAACGTCAGCGGTCATGATCTCTCGGGCCGTGGTCATGTTCACTCCCTGAACTCGCTGGTTTGTTCTTCGGACGACATACCCGCGGTTGTTCCCACCAACCACTGCGGCGCCGGAAACCCTCGGTGGGCACCGGCACGCCGCTCCGACCGGCCTCGGCCAGGATGGCCAGCGCGTCGACGTGGCCTTCGGCCAGCCGTGCCAATGCCAGGTCGGTAGGGCCGAGCGCGGGCCAGCGCAGCGGGGGGATCGCCGCGGCGGGGCGCGGGCAACGTCAACTCGCCTGCGCCATTCCGCCTGCGCAGTTCGGTTTCCAGGGTGCCCGCCGAGCGTGGCAGCGCCAACGGTTTGGGCGGCGTCGGGTCAAGCAGTGTCCGCATGCGACAGTCCCCTGGATTCGTGACGGCCCGGTGCCACCTCGGCGGGTTCGCCGGGTCGCGAATGCCTTCGCCAGTGGCATACCCGAGCGCGCGCATCGGCATACCGGGAGGTTTCGACCGGCCCGGACGGGCTAGTCCCTCGGTTATGCGACAACTGAACCTGATCGACCGCATCGCGGCGGCACGCGGACTCGACGGCGTCGCGGGCCTGGTGCGCGACGCGACGCACAAACTGCTTCGGCCCGGCGCGATCAAGGACATGCTGCACGGAGTGTGGTTGGGACATCCTCTGCACCCAGCGCTGGCCCAGTTGCCGGTGGGCTGTTTCGTCGGCGCCGCGATCCTGGACGCCACCGGCGACCGTGGCCCCGGCGCTCCTCGGCTGATCGGTTGCGGCATGGTGGCCAGCCTGCCCGCGGCCTTGGCGGGCTTCGCCGACTACGCCGACGCACATGAGGAGCAGCAGCGCGTCGGCGTCCTGCACGCGGCCACGAACTCGGCCGCGCTGCTGTGTTACCTCGGCTCGCTCACACTGCGTTCGAAGGGATTCCGCACGGTGGGCGTCGCGTTGGGATTCATCGGATGCGGCTTTGTCACGGTGAGCGCGACACTGGGCGGGGACATGGCGTTCCGCCGTGCCGTGGGGCCCAATCACGCGGCGGAGGTGCCACATACCGGACCGGCCGAGTGGACCGATCTCGGAGCGACGGATGACTTTTCCGAAGCTGAGCCGCTGCGGCGTGACGCCGGGCTGATCCCGGTACTGGTACTGCGCTCCGGGAACCGCTTCGTGGTCCTGCACGACCGCTGCAGCCACATGGCCGCGCCGCTGCACGAGGGCGAACTGGTCGAGCGCGACGGCGAGAAGTGCCTGGAATGCCCGTGGCACGGCAGCGTGTTCCGAATGGCCGACGGTGCCGTGATCAACGGGCCCGCGACCGCGCCGCAACCGGTGCTGGACACCCGCGTACGGGCCGGGCGGTTGGAAGCCAAGGTCCGGGAGATCCCCGGCGTGCCGGCAAGTTGACGACGGCCGGGTGGTCGAATGTCACCGCTGGTTCGATCGGTTACACGTTGAGCAGCCTGCTGTG
>DASXOJ010000111.1:0-22849 GCA_036494465.1 Pseudonocardiaceae bacterium | reverse complement strand
CCGTGTTGAGCATGGTGGTGAGCCTCGGCGTCGCATCCTGCGCCAGCACGTCCGGGCAGGCGGTGCCCGCTCGTCCGAACATCGTGTTCGTGCTCACCGACGACCTGGCGACCAACCTGGTCCAGTACATGCCGCACGTGCGGGCGCTGGCGAGCGCGGGCACGTCGTTCACGAACTACACGGTCACGGACTCGCTGTGCTGTCCGTCCCGGTCGTCCATCTTCTCCGGCAAGTTCCCGCACGACACCGGCGTGTTCACCAACACCGGGAAAGACGGCGGATTCAACGTCTTCCACTCGCGCGGTGAGGAGACCGACACCGTCGCCACCGCGTTGCAGCACGCCGGTTATCACACCGCGATGATGGGCAAGTACCTCAACGGCTATCAGCCCGCGGCGAAACTCGGTGGCAACCAACCGTACGTGCCGCCGGGCTGGAACGAGTGGGACGTGGCAGGCAACGGCTACCCGGAATTCAACTACGCGCTCAACCAGAACCACCAGGTCCAGCACTACGGCGAGAAACCCGCCGACTACCTGACCAACGTGCTCGGCGGCAAGGCGACGAACTTCATCAACACCCAGTCGGCTGCGCACACGCCGTTCTTCCTGGAGGTCGCCACCTTCGCCCCGCACGCGCCCTACACCCCGGCCCCGCAGGACGCGCACTCGTTCCAGAACGTCACCGCGCCGAAAACACCTGCCTACGACACCCTCCCGCAGAATGCCCCCGCCTGGCTGACCAGCCGGACAGCGCTGACCCCGCAGGACGAACAGCAGATCGACACCGCGTTCCGCAAACGTGTGCAGGATGTGCAGTCGGTCGACCGCATGATCGCCGGGCTGCAACAGACCCTGACCAAGGACGGCGTGGCGGGAGATACGGATGTGGTGTTCAGCTCCGACAACGGCTACCACATGGGCGAGTACCGGCTGCTGCCCGGCAAACAGACCGCGTTCGACACCGACGTGAACGTGCCGCTGATCGCGAGCGGACCCGGCATCAAGTCCGGCCAGACGGTGTCCGCTCTCGCGCAGAACATCGACCTCGCGCCCACCTTCGAGACCATCGGCGGCGCGACACCACCCGCCGATGTCGACGGGCACACCCTCACCCCGCTGCTCGCCGGTCAACCATCCGCCGACTGGCGCACGGCCGCGCTCGTCGAACACCACGGCCCGGACACCGACCCGAGCGACCCGGACTACCCACCCAAGAACAGCGGCAATCCGCCCTCCTACCAGGCGCTGCGCACCAGCACCTACACCTACGTCGAGTACGCCGACGGCAGCAAGGAGTACTACGACCGGACCACCGATCCGTCCGAACTGGACAACATCGCGGGCACCCTGCCCGCGTCGACCCTGACCGCCCTGCACAACGCCCTGCACGCGATGGCCGCCTGCCACGGCGGCACCGCCTGCTGGTCCGCCGCCCACCTGACCCATTGACCGGCCATGGACCAGTGACCCAGCGTCGGTGAACATTCCGGCGCCATGTCCAGGTGTGTGCTTCCTCTGAGTCGGTGTCAGTCGGCGATCATCAGGCAGTACCAGGTCATCTTGCCGATCTGGCCGTTGTTCTGGATCTTGCAGAAGTTCTGCTGCGCGATCGTCGCGGCCTGCGTCTGCGGACCGAACTGGCCGTCGATGTCGGCGGTGCTGGGCAGCCTGCCCCAGTCGAACAGCATGGCCTGTGCGTACTTCACGCAGTCGCCGGTCGATCCGTACTGGATGATCTCGGCCGGGACGTCGGTGACGCCGCGATAGGCGATGGTGCCATGGTTCATGCACGCCTGCGAGTACTCCCAGCCGACCGAGGCGTTCGCGGTTCCGCTCGTGGCGACCATGGCGACGCCGACGACCACGGTGGGTATCGCGGCCGCGGCGATGCGGCGGACGATCCGACTTCGCAGGTTTTCCCTCAGTTGATGACATGCGGAAAATCGGCGTCACGATACGGATCGTGACGACCCCCGAACCAGCTTTTGCACTGGCGCGCAAAGGTGCTGGCACGGCTACCCGGCAACCGGCATACTGGCGCGCACATGCCAACGCATGCTTGGGGGAGAGGCATTGGTGCTGCGGATTCACTTCACTCCACAGGACTTGGCGAGAACGGCGGTCGCGAGCACGCCGGACCCGCTCTGGGAGGTTCTGTTCAGCAGTTTCCGGTTTCGGGACGTGGATCGTCATCCGGAGTTGGCGTCCTGGGCGCACGACGTCCGCAACGATCGGGCCCGCGCGGCGCGATTGGGACCGGGCGTGCGGTTGTTGTCGGTGGTCGCACCGAAGGGTCCGTACATTCCGGACTTTCTCACGCCCGCTGCCACCAAGGAGGGCTTGGACGCCGGTCTGGACGCGATCATGTCCACCCCACGCAGTCGGTTGCGCCGCGAAGTCGGCAAGCTCGGGCAGCGAAATCCGCTGCCAGACTGGGTCCGTCCACTCGCGGACGGTGACGTCGACTTCCTGCGTCGCCTGACCACGGAGCTGCGCGCCTATCACGACACCGCCATCACGCCGTACCGGGAGTCCATCCAGCGCGGGGTGGACACCGACCACGCCCGCCGCGCCGCGAGCATGGCGAGCCAGGGCATCGAGGGCCTGTTCGGCAGCATGCGGGCGGGGGTGCGCTGGCGGGCGCCGGTGCTGGAGGTCGACTACCGCGTCGACAAGGACCTCTACCTCGACGGTCGCGGCCTGCGGATCGTGCCGTCGTTCTTCAGCAGGGGCACCGCCGACTCGCTCGCCGACACCACGCTGACGCCGATCCTGATCTACCCGATCGGGCAGGACTGCCAGTCGGTGACGCTGTTGGCGGAGGGTGGCCGCCGGTCGCTGGAAGTGCTGATGGGTGCGACCAGGGCGGCCGTTCTCCACGCGGTCGGCTCCGGCGCGACGACCACCCGGCTGGCGCACCGGTTGAACACGTCGCTTGCCTCGGTCAGCAGGCATACCGGTGTGTTGCGCAACGCAGGCCTGATCAGCACCCACCGGCAGGGCTCCGCGGTCGTGCACGCGCTCACCGAGCTGGGTTCGGCCCTGCTCGAATACCACCGGCCGCGCTGATCGCAGGCAACCGAACCGCCCGGGGCTACGTCTGACCGGTATGAGGCTTTCCCCTGTTGTTGCAGTACTCGGCGTCGCGGTGCTGGTCGGTTGCGGAACGTCGGCACCGCCACCCGCGACCGTGCAGCCGTTGCCGCACGTCGCCACGCTGGACGCGGCCGAGACGGGCACCGCCGTCGGCGCGGACGACGCGCTCGGTCTCGACCTGCTCGGCGCCGAAGCCGGGCAGGACCAGGGAAATCTGGCGTTGTCGCCGGTGAGCGTGGCGATCGCCCTGCAGATGGTGGCCACCGGCGCGGACGGCGACACCGCGACCGAGATGGCCAAGGTGCTGCACCTGCCCGATGTCGCGGCGGCCGGACGGGCAGGACAAGCCGCCACATCGGGCATCGCCGCAGACGATGTGCCCGGTTCGGTCACCCTGCACACCGCGAACACGCTGTGGACCCAGCAGGACAAACCGCTACTGCCCGGCTTCACGAAGGGCCTCGCCGACCACTTCGGCACCACCGAGCACAACGCCGATTTCACCGGCGACGCCGACGGCGCGCGGCAGGCCATCAACCAGTTGGTGGCCACCCAGACCGAGGGCAAGATCCCGGCCTTGTTCCCGTCCGGGTCGATCAACGGCAACACCGAGCTGGTGTTGACCAACGCGCTCTACCTGGCCGCGATCTGGGCGGACAAGTTCGAGAAAGGCGCGACCACACCTGCCGCGTTCACCTCCGCGTCCGGCACGACGAGCACGGTGCCGACCATGCACGGCAGCTTTGCCGCGAGCTACGCGAGTGGACCCGGTTACCAGGTCGTCACCCTGCCCTACATCGGCGGCAAACTCGGTTTCTCGGTGTTGCTGCCCGCGCCGGGATCCAGCACCGGCGCGGTGCTGAACACGTTGCGCGGCAGCGGACTCGCCTCGGCACTGACCGCAGCTCGGCCGACCGAGGTCACCCTGAGCCTGCCGAAGTTCACCGTTAAGTCCACAATGGACCTATCTGGCGTGCTGGCCGGGCTTGGCATGCCGACCGCCTTCTCCGGCAGGGCGAACTTCGATCGGATCAACAAGGACGGACTGTCCATCCAGGACGTCCAGCACGACACCTACGTCCAGGTGGACGAGAACGGCACGATCGCCGCTGCCGCCACCGGCATCGCGATCGGTCTGTCGGAAGGCGCGGCGCCGGGTTCGCCGGTCCACGTCGACGTGAACCGGCCGTTCCTGTTCGCCATCACCGATCTCGGCACCGGCCTGCCGCTGTTCCTCGGCCGGATCACCCAGCCCGCTAGCTGACGCCGAAACGGCGCAGGCGCTGGGTCGGCTCCTGCCGGACCTCCGGCGCGAGCGCGTGCGCGGCCTGGTCGATCGCGGCGGCCGAGGCGGGCTGGTCCTCCAGCGGGAGTACCACCTTGCCCTCGCGGGCGAACTTGGCCAGGCCGGGCTGTTGCTTGAGGAGCAGGGGATCCTTCGGGACCAGCACCACGTGCACCGAATGCGTGTCGCCGGAGTTGAGGTTGTGCACGGTCGCGGTCTCCACGGTGAGGGACGCCAGATCGTGCCAGGCCACCACGAAGGAGGCCACCCGCGGGTCGTCCCAGGTGAAGCCGTGCCGATCGAGTACGACGGAGCGGGGCCGGACGAGGACCAGCACGCTGCCCGCGGTGGCCAGGCCGAGCAGGCAGAACGGCAGCCCGACCAGGGCGACCACCAGGTTCGACGCGCCGTTGGTTGCCGCGCCGTTGGCGGCGCCGACCACCGCGGACACACCGAACAGCGCGGCCAGCGCGCCACCGACGAGCCCGTGCCAGGCGGTGGTCCGGCCGACGTTCACCACGACCGAGTCCTTGTCCCGGATGGCCGGCACCGCAAACGTCTGCGGATCGGTGCCCGGGGCGGTGACCAGGCTCGCCCACGGGCCGGTCGTGCGCTGCCACGTGCTCGGCGCGCCGTCGCGGACGGCCGCCGCGATGCCTGCCCGGCGCGGCACGTGCCGGACCTCGACATCGCCCTGGGCCGGGAAGATCACCAGTGCCGTGCCGTAGTGCTTGGCCGCATCGGGGTCGACCAGCACGCCGACCGCGCGCAGCGTGCTCCACGAGTGCCGGAACCCCCGGTTCGCCATCGCGTTGTCGGCCAGGATCTCCGGTCCGGTGACCAGTTTTCGCGGCGCCAGCAACGTCCGCCAGCCGTGCGCGCGGACCAGCCCGACCAGCGTGAACAGCCCGCCGACCAGGTAGAGCAGCACTTCGGCGACGATCCCGAAACCGGACCAGTCGACCAGCGCGGCGGCCAGCAGGGCGGCGATGCCGATCGCCAGCACGTCGATTTCGAGTTGGAGCTGGTCGGCGCGGGTATCCCAGCCGAGCCGGATTTCGGTCATGATCTTCAGCTTATGCCCACTCCTGGTACCGACGGCGCGAACATCCTCGACCCGATCGAGTTCTACCACTCCGGCGCGACGACTTTCTTCGCCTCCCAACGGGATCAACGCTTCTGCTACTGCCTGTACGTGCCGCGGGCACACCAGAACACGACCGTTGCGCTGCCGTTGGTGGTGATCGTGCACGGCACCCAGCGCACCGCCGAGCGCTACCGCGACGCGTACCGGGACTTCGCCGAGCAGCACCGGTGCGTCGTGCTGGCACCGCTGTTCCCGGCAGGCATCACCGAACCGGGTGACCTGCACGGCTTCAAACGCATCCAGTTCCACGACATCCGGTTCGACCGGGTGCTGCTGGACATCGTCGCCGAGGTCGGCGAACGCTACCGGGTCGGCGCCGAACGCTTCTGCCTGCACGGTTTCTCCGGCGGCGGCCAGTTCGCGCACCGCTTCGCCTACCTGCACCCGCACCGCCTGGCCGCCGTGTCGATCGGCGCGCCCGGTCGCGTCACCCGGATCGACCCGGAGGTGCCCTGGCTGCTGGGCACCGCCGATCTGCGCGAGCGCTTCGGCATCGATCTCGACCTGCCCGCGTTGCGTGAGGTCGCCGTGCAGATGGTGATCGGCGCCGAGGACACCGACATCTGGGAGATCGCCAACCCTGGGCCCGAAGAGGGCGGCGACAACCGGATCGAGCGGATCACCGCGCTGCGCGAGAACTTCCAGGCCAACGGCATCGACGTCCGGTTCGACGTGATTCCCGGCGTCGCCCACCGGGGGCATGCCGTGCAACCGGCGGTCCAGGCGTTCTTCGCCGCCGTGCTCAGGCGATGATCGACCGCAGCATCCGGATGCCGTAGAACACCCGGCTCTTGATGGTGCCGACCGGCAGGTTCAGCTGGCGGGCCGCCTGCTCGGCGGTCTGGTCATGCAGGTAGGTGGCTTCCAGCGCGATGCGGTGCCCGTCGGGCAACTGGCGCAGGGCGTCCCGCACCAGGCACGCGGACAGGATCTGGTCGGTCGATTCCGGCAGCGCCAGGTCGTGCACGTCCTCGATCGGCACCTCGTCGCGCTGCCTGCGCGCCGAGCGATAGCCGTCCATGACCAGGTTGTGCGCCACCCGCAGCAACCACGCGCGGACCCGGCCGTGGTCGGCCGTCATCCGGTCCCAGCGCCGCCACGCCCGCAGGAACGTTTCCTGCACAACGTCTTCCGCCCAGCCCGCGTCACCACCGGTGAGCCGCAGGACTCTGGCGTAGACGGCGCCGCGGTGTTCGTCGAACAGCGATTGCAGCCGGAGGACATCGGCTGATGTGGACTGAATCATGGGAACCCCCTCATGGCGTCAGTTCTGCTTGTCGAATGCCGCGTGCGCGCCTGCGAACAGCCAGTGCGCCGCGTCGGCGTAGAGCGCGGCGGAAACCAGCGCGGGGTCGGTGCGGCGCAGCTGGACCAGTCCCTGGAACAGGGCGAGCACGACGGTCGCCAGGTCGGACAGGGGCAGGCCGGCGGGTTCGCCGCGATCGGCCAGTCCTTCGGCCAGTGCGTCGCGATTGGCTCTGAACTGGGTGGCCAGGTGCTCCCGGAACTCCGGGCGGCGGATCGCGTAGAGCCAGAACTCCGCTTGCAGCGCGGCCAGTTCCTTGTCCTCGTCCGCGATCTCGGCCAGGAACTCGGATATCGCCGAGCGGACCTGTCTCGTGGTGCGGTTGCGGTCCACCACCACCGCGATCGCCTCGGCCAGCCGGACGCTGTTGCGACTGGCCAGCAGTTCGACGAACAACTCCTCCTTGCCCGCGAAGTTCGAGTAGAGCGCACCGCTGGAGAACCCCGCGCTCGCCGCGATGTCGTCGACCGATGCTCCGGCGAAACCCTTGCGGGCGAAGGAATGCGCGGCGGCTTCGAGTAGCAGTACCCGCGTGCGTGCCTTCGTCTCGGCTCTGGTCAGCCGTCGACCCTCTTTCATGTAGTGAACGCTATCCGAATAGCGGTCGTTATGTCAACGATGAACCGGGCCAGGCCGCCGACACGTGTCCATCGCATGAAAATCCTGTTCGGCGCGACCCCGGTACCCGGCCACCTCCTGCCGCTGCTGCCACTCGCGGACGCGGCCGCCGACGCCGGCCACGACGTCGCCTTCCTGACCGCGGCCTCGATGGCGTCCTTCCTCGGTGGGCGGCAGCTGCTCGCGGCAGGCCCTGACTTCGATCGGATCGTCGCCGTGAACGAGCGGCGGGTCGGCGACGCGCGGCACTTCGGCATCGCCGCCGCCGAACTCTTCGCAGGCACCAGGGTCGACCTGACCTGGGAGGACGCCCTCCAGCAGGCCCGGCACCACCAGCCCGACCTGCTCGTCGGCGAATGGGTCGACTTCGTCACGCCGTTGCTGGCCGCGCGGCTCGACGTGCCGTGGGCCGCGCACTCGATCGGCGGACCGCTGCCCATGGAGTTCGCGGACGCGCTGCACGAGCGCGCCAACTGGCAGCACGCGTTCCGCTTCCTGAAGCCGCGCGACCGGATCGCGCTGCTCGACCCGGTCCCGGACTCGCTGCGCCTGCCCGAGGACACCCCGCCGGAGTCCGACCGGATCACGATCCGCCCGGGCCGGGTCACCGAACCGGCGGCCCGTCCGATCCCGCAGCGTCCCGCGAGCATGCCGCGTGCGCTGGTCACCCTGGGTACGAGCGTCGGCGACCCGGAGCTGATGGCCGCCATCGCCCAGTCGGTCGCGGATGCTGGGTTCGACGTCCTGGCCACCACGAGCCCGGAACGCCTGCGCACCGGCCCGAGGATGCACGCCGTCGGATTCACCTCGCTGCCCGAACTGCTGGCCGACGTCGACGTGGTGATCGGCGCCGCGGGCGCGGGCACCCTGCTGGCCACGCTGGCGGCAGGCGTGCCGACCGTGCTGTTCCCGGTGCTCGCCGATCAGCCGCTGAACGCGGCGCGCGCGGTGCGGCGCGGCGTGGGCGTGACGATCCGTGAGCCGAACCAGGCGGGCCCCGCAGCAGGCCGCATCCTCGGCGACCCGAAGTACCGGCGCGCGGCAGGGGCGATGGCGACCGAGATGGCCGCGATGAACTCGGCCGAGCAGGCACTGGCCGAACTTGGATATGGATCGATATCCCAATAGTATTGGCTACATGAGTGCTGACCAGGAGCGTCCTCGGCGGCTGACCCGCGCCGAAAACAAGGCCCGCACCCGGGAACTGCTGCTCGACGCGGCGGCGGAAGTCTTCGCGCGCAAGGGTTTCGGCGGAGCATCGGTCGACGACATCGCCGAAGCCGCCGGTTTCACCACCGGCGCGCTGTACTCGAACTTCGGCGGCAAGGACGCGTTGTTCATCGAACTCCTCGCCAGCCGCAGCGGTTACCGCCTCAACGAGGCGGCGGCCATCGTGTCCAATCAGGACAGTAGCCTCGCCGACGCAAGGGACACGCTGAGCCAGTTCCTGGTCGAGGTCGCCGACAAGGACGTCGATCTGGCCGCGCTCCAGGCCGAATTCTGGCTCTACGCCATCCGCAGGCCCGAACTGCTCGAACACCTGGCCACCCAGTTCCGCACGAACCGCGATGCGCTGACGGGCGTACTCGCCGAGCGCGCCAAAAACCTGGGACAGCCGGAAAACGTGCCGTTCGAGAACATGGCGACCGTCGTGCTCGCCCTGTTCCAGGGCCTCGTCCAACTCCGTCGCACCGATCCGGACCTGGTGCCCGCCGAGCTCTACGGCACCGCCATCAGCTGGATGTTCACCGGCCTCAACAAGATCGCGCGAGAGCAAAACTGAACCCGCGACCGCCCCGAACCCGTGTCGTCAAGAGCGAGCGACGACAGCGAGGAGTCCGCAGTGGACAGCTACGTGATGGGCCGGACGAACGAGGAAGCGCAACGCCTCGATCTCCAAGCCGCGATGTACGGCCCGCACACCGAGCACCTGCTGCGCCTGGCAGGCATCGGCGCCGGCATGCGGGTGCTGGACGTCGGCTGCGGGCCCGGCGATGTGACCATGCGCGCCGCGCGGCTCGTCGGACCGACCGGTCACGTCATCGGTGTGGACGCCAACCCGGACATGGTGACCCTGGCGCGGCAGCGTGCCGAGGCGGCCGGGCTCGACAACGTGACCTTCCGGCAGGCGGAAATCCCCGGCATCCCGTTGGAGGGCTTCGTCGATGCCATCGTCGGCAGGCTGATCCTGATGCACCTCGCCGACGCCGCCAACGCGGTCCGCGAACTGCGCGCGCTGGTGCGGCCGGGCGGGATCATCACCTTCCAGGAGTTCGACATCACCCACGCCCTCTCGCCCGGCGCGACACCGCTCGCGGCACGGTGCCTGCGGTGGTGCGACGACGCCGTCCGGCTCAGCGGCAGCACGATCGCGGGCGGCCGGCTCCGGGCGATCCTGGACGACGCCGGTCTTCGCGTCGCCGGGATGGCGGTGACCACCCCGGTCACCGTCGACCCCAAGGCGCCCGAATGGCGCTACTACGTGGACACCGTCGCGTCGGTGCTGCCGTTGATCATCAAGCACGGCATCGCGACCGAGGCGGAAGTCGGCATCGACACTTTGCTGGACCGGCTGCGCGCGCAAGCACGGGACACCGGCACCGTGGCGTACCCACCGGAACTGGTCGGCGCCTGGGCGGTCGAAGCATGACGAACACGCCGATCGTGCTGGTGCACGGCTCGTACCACCAGCCGGCCCACTACCAGCCGCTCGTCGACCGGCTCACCCGGTTCACCAATCTGGTCATCGTGCCCGACATCGGCATGCTCCCGTTGCCCGAGAGCACCGCGCTCGTCCAGGACGTCGTCGACGCCTTGGCGACGCCGCCGGTCGTGGTCGGCCACTCGTTCGGCGGTGCGGTCGCCGGTGCGCTGCGCGGAGTGCGGCAGATCGTGTTCCTGTCCGGCTGGGTGCTCGACATGGGGGAGACCGCGCAGGGCCGACTCGCGGCCAGCGCGGCGGAGGATTCGGAGTTCGTGCGGGCGCTGCGGTTCTCCGAAGACGGATCGCGCGCGTGGATCGACCCCGCCCGCGCGACCGGCCTGTTCTACGCCGACTGCCCGCCCGAGGTCGCTGTCCGCGCGGTCCGCCTGCTGCGCCCAGACACGCCGCTGAACTTCAACCTCAGCCCGGTCGTCGCGGAATGGCGAACCATGCCGTCGCTGTATGTGGCGACCAGCCAGGACCGCACCTGGCCGCCCGAACTGGCCGCCGAATTCGCCGCGCGGTGCGACAAGGTGGTGACCATCAACACCGGTCACTCGCCGTTCCTGAGCGCACCCGACCTGACCGCCGCCATCATCGCCGACTGCCTGTGAACGACCACGTCACCCACCATCCGCCGGAACGGTCGACGCGAGCTTGGCCGCCAGCCGCCGCACGGCCTGGACGAACGGGTGCGCCGGTCTGCTCAGCGCCAGCGGCGTGCCCTGGTTGATGGAGGCGGGCACGTCGACCGTCCACGGCAGCACCGCCGTCACCGGGTTTCGCAGCACCAGGTCGACCTCGGTCCTGGTGGGCATCAGGCGCGGATCGCACCGGTTCAACACCACGGAGCGGGATCCGACCGGATACTCCAACAGGTCCAGCATGTCCAGCGTGCGCCGGAGGTTGCGCAACGCCGGTCGCTCGGCAACGGTCACCAGCACCTGGTGGTCGGCAACGTCCAATGCGGACAGTACCTGCGCTGTGCACAACTGCGGCGTGTCCACGACGACGTAGTCGTAACACGAAGCCAGCCCGGTCAACGCGTCCTCGGTGCGATTGGCGGGCACAGCGACAGCGTCGCCAGGCCGATCCGGCGCCAGCACGCAGTCCAGTCCGGGCAGATAGGGCGTGGCCAGCGGACTCCACGGCACGCTGGGCCGTTCGGGTATCTGTTTGGGTCGCGTGGCCAGGAAGTACGTCAGGTCACCGAACACGACATCGAGATCGACGAGGCAGACCCGGTGCCGCCCGCCCGCGTTGAGCACGACCGCGAGATTGGCGGCCACCGTGCTTCGGCCCTGCCCGCTCGTGGCACCGTAGACCGTGATGATCCGCCCAGCCGGTCCAGGACTCGGCTGGTGCCGGTAGCGGGCGCGCTGGCAGACGTCGGCCAGCGTCGCGAGATCCCGGGTGGCGATCACCTCCCGCACACCGCGATCGACGGCCAGGTCACGCACGCTCTCGTTCAGCCGGTCACGCAACAGGATCACGTGCACCGTCGGGCGTGCCTCGGTGATCCGGCCGGCGAACGCGATCACCTCGACCAGATCCACGCCCGGCCCGATGACGACAATGGACTCCGGCGGCTGTGCGGGGTCGTCTTCGAGCAGTAGCCCCGCGACCGTCGCCAGGTCGGCGACCATCCGGGCGATCTCGGCATCGTCCGTGCACGACGCCACCGCGACCGCGATCGACGGGTCCGGTTCACACACGATCGTCATCGGAACCATCCTCACCTGGGTGACCGTCACCGAGAGTGTGAGCGGCGACGGACGGTGCTCGCTCCGGGCGACCGGCCCGGAATTGACGGGCCGGACAGCCCTTGCCCGGCACGGCATCGCCGTGTTAGGCGTGACCGTTCTGCCAGGTCCAATGGCCCTATCGGCGCGAACACCGGGACGGCAGGGTGGAAACCGGAATATGCCGACGTGAAACCGCTGGAGTCCGATGCCCGACCCACTCGGCCTCGACGTGCTCGACCGCGACGAGTGCCTTGCCCTGCTGGCCACGACCGGTCTTGGCCGGCTCGTGTACACCAGCCAGGCGCTGCCTGCCGTGCAGCCGGTGCGGTTCGTGCTGCACGGCGACGCGGTGCTGTGCCGGGTGCCCGCCCTGAGCGCGTTGTTCGCGGGCGTTTTCGACTCGGTGGTCGCGTTCACGGCTGACTGTTTCGCTTCCTGCCTGACCAGTGGCTGGTTCGTCACCGTGATCGGCAGAGCGTCCTATGTCCGTGACGAGGACCTGCCCGCTGACGCCTCTCCGCCCTGGTGGGTGCCCACGTCCCATGAGCGGACGATCCGGGTGCCGATCGAGTCGATCTCAGGTCGCCGAATTCCTGTCACCCAACAGTGTGCAAATCGGTAACGAATCACCGTAGGTAGTCGACGGCATAGCCAGACGGGGGTCGTACGCTAGGCCGGACGGTTAGGCGCCGATGAGGCTACTGGGAGTGATGAACAAAACCAGCGTGCCGAGGCTTCTGGACGCGGTGGTCGGTATCGCGCGGGATCTGAGCCTGCCCGACCTGCTGCGTAGAACAGTGCGGTCCTCATGCGACCTGGCGGCCGCTCGCCATGGCGCGCTCGGCGTTCTCGGCGCCGACAAGACCCTGTCCGACCTCGTCGAGTACCACGAACCCGGGCACGTTGCCCCGCGCGATGGCGTGGCCGGGCTGCTGCTCGGCGAGTCACCTCCGCTCCGCTCGTTCCCCCGGCCGTTCCTGCTGGTGGCGATCCGGGTTCGTGGCCAGGTTTTCGCGAACCTCCACCTCGCCGACCGGCAGGACGGCGCGGACTTCACCGAGCAGGACTATGACGTGGTGGTCGCGCTGGCGGCCGCGGCGAGCGTGGCGATCGAGAACGCGCTGCTGTTCGACCAGGTGCAGCGCCGCGAACGGTGGCTGGAGGGCTCTTATGACGTCACCACCGCACTGCTGGCCGGCCAGGATCTGAACGCGACACTGCGCCTGATCTCCAACCGGGGACGCGTGGTGTCCGGCGGCTCGGCCGGTGCGGTCGCCCGTCCGCGTCCGGACGATCCGACGCAGCTCGTGTTCGAAGTGGTCGAACCGCCCGGCGAGGACGCCGACCGGCTCACCGGGCTGGCCGTGCCGCTGGAAGGGACCGCGACCGGCATCGCGTTCGCCACCCGGCAGCCGGTGGTGGTGCGCCAGTACGGCGAGCACGTCGCCGAGCAGCAGCACGCCCACGCCGAACGGCTGCCACCGATGCTCAAGGACCTCGACTCGGCGATCGCCGTCCCGCTGGTGGTCGGCGACGAAACGCTGGGCGTCATGCTGATCGCCAAGTTCCGCGACAAGGTCCCGTTCACCGAAACCGAAGTCCAACTCGCGCAGACCTTCGCCGCGCACGCCGCGCTCGCCGTCGCGTTCGCCCGTGCCGAGGAGGACCGGCGCCGGTTGGCGATGTTCGAGGACCGCGACCGGATCGCGCGGGACCTGCACGATCTGGTCATTCAGCGGCTGTTCGCGACCGGTCTCGGTCTGGAAGGGCTGAGCCGCCTCATCACCGACCCCAAGATCGCCGAGCGGCTCACCGCGTTCGCGAACGACCTGGACCGGACCATCCGCGACGTGCGCAACAGCATCTTTTCCTTGCAGGAGCCAGTTGACGCGCGCGGCGACCTGCGCTCGGAGCTGCTGCGCATCGCGCACGACTCGGTGGGCACGCTCGGTTTCGAGCCCCGGATCGGCTTCGACGGACCGTTGGACTCGGCCGTCCCGGACGCGGTGCGCAAGGACCTGATCGCGACCCTGCGCGAAGCGCTGTCCAACGCGGCCCGGCACGCGCGGGCGTCGACCGTGTCCGTGGACGTGACCGTCGATCGCGCCGGGCGAACCGTCGCGCTGACCGTCGTCGACGACGGCATCGGCCTGCCCGACGAACCGGACAGGCGCAGCGGCCTCGCCAACCTCCAGGAGCGCGCCATCCGCTGGGGCGGCACGTTCTCGGCGCGACGCACGGACGATCGCGGCAGCGAGCTGATCTGGACCGTACCGTTGGCAGGGGAGCGGCAAGCATGACCATTTCGGTGTTCCTGCTCGACGACCACGAGATCGTCCGAACCGGCCTGAAAACGTTGCTGGAGGGCGAGGACGACCTGCGCGTCATCGGCGAGGCCGGCTCGGCAACCGAGGCGCTGGTGCGGATTCCGGCCGTGCGACCGGACGTCGCCATCCTCGATGTGCGGCTGCCCGACGGCGAAGGCATCGCGGTCTGCCGGGACATCCGCTCCGCGATGGACCCGCCGCCCGCCTGCCTGATGCTGACCTCCTACTCGGACGACGAGGCGCTGTTCGGCGCGATCATGGCAGGCGCGGCCGGTTACATGCTCAAGCAGGTCTCCGGTTTCGCGCTGGTCGACGCGGTGCGCACGGTCGCGGCAGGCGGATCGCTGCTGGACGCGACGCTGACCGCGTCGGTGCTGAACAGGTTGCGGGGTGAGCAGGCCGGTCCCGAGCCCGGGTACGCGCAGCTGAGCCCACAGGAGCGGCGGGTGCTCGACCTGGTGGCGCAGGGCAAGACCAACCGGCAGATCGCGGCCGAACTGTTCCTGGCCGAGAAGACCGTGAAGAACTACGTGTCCTCGTTGCTGCACAAGCTCGGTTTCGAACGCCGCACCGCAGCCGCCGTCTACATGGCCAACCGGGGCAAGCCGCCGCGCTAACCGCCGAGGTGTTCACCGAAGAAGGCGGCGATGCGCGCACGGGCGTCATCGGCGGATTCCTGGTGGTAGCCGGTGCCGGTGAGCTTGCCGAAGATCACCACGAACTTCGACACGTCGGCGGGCTTGTGGTTGTTCAGGAACGAGTGTGACGCGTCCGGGTACTCGTGCACGTCGTGCGCGACGCCCGCCGCGCTCAGCGCCCGCTCCAGCTTCCCCGCCGCGCCGCGCAGCATCCGGTCGCGGGCGCCGAAGCTGCCCACGATCGGGCAGGACTCGGCCAGGAACGTCTCGGCGTCCTTGGGCACCTGGCCATAGTTCACGCTCGACGCGGCGAACCCGTGCCCGGGCGCGAGCAGCAGGGCGAACCCGCCACCGAGGCAGAACCCGATCACGCCCATCCGGCCGGTGCAGTCCGCGCGCTCGGCGAGCCAGGACCGCACCGCCTCGACATCGTCGAACGCCGGCCCGCGCCGGGCGCGCAGATCACGGAAGACCGCGCGCACGCAGGCGATGCGCCTGCCCCAGTGGAAGAAGTCGGGCGCGATGGCCAGGAAGCCCTGCGCCGCCAGCCAATCCGCCTGGGCACGCAGATCGGCCGACATGCCGAGAATGTCGTGGATCACGACCACCCCTGGCCACGGACCTTCGCCTTCTGGGGTGGCGAGATAGCACGGCAGCTCGCCCCGACTCGTCGAAATCTGCACGTCGGCCATGTCGCGGTCCTCCGGTTCACGCAGCGAGCGGCCAGCCTAGCCGTGCTCACGAACTCCGATCGTCCAACTCGCCCATTACCTGCTCGGTGGCCGAACCGAGTGGCGGGCCCGCGTTGTCGCGCCGGGTCGGCGTACGGGAGAAGCGCATCGGCGAACCGAGCTGGCGCACCGGACCGGCGGCCGGATGCGGGGCATCCCAGAAGAAATCGCGTTCGGTCAGCGCGGGCTCGGCGAAGACCTGCGCGTAGTCGTTGATCGGCGCGCACGGCACACCGGCCTCGGAAAGCTCGTCGACCAGGGAGTCGGTGGTGCGGGTACGGGTGACCCGCTCGATCTGCTCGATCAGCTCGGCGCGATGCCGCAACCGGGTGTAGCCGTCGACGTAGCGCGGGTCGTCGCGCAGCTGATCCAGGCCCAGGGCGGCGCAGAACGCGGTCCAGCTGTTCGGCGTGGTCGCGCCGATGGTGACGTAGCCGTCCTGGCTGCGCACCGCCTGGTAGGGCGCGTTGCTCTGGTGCGCGGTGCCGTTCGGGCCGGGCACCGTGCCATCGCCGAAGTACCGGCCCGCCTCCCACACCGCCAGCGACACCCCGGACTCCAGCAGCGACACGTCGATGTACTGGCCCCGCCCGGATCGCGCCCGCTCGTGCAGCGCGGCGGTCACCGCGAGCGCGACGTAGAGCGCACAGGTCAGGTCGCAGACCGGCACGCCGACCTTGGCAGGTTCGCCGCCCGGCTGGCCGGTGATGCTGAGCAGCCCGCTGCGCGCCTGCGCCATGATGTCCAGGCCCGGCAGGTGCGCGAGCGGACCGTCCTGGCCCCAGCCGGAGGCCGACGCGTAGATCAGCCGGGGATTGGCCGTACACAACGGTTCCGGGCCAAGCCCGAGGCCGCGCAACGCGCCCGGCCGCAGATTCTCCACCAATACGTCCGCGGTCTCGGCCAACGCGCGCAGGGCGGCGTTGCCCTGCTCGGACTTCAGATCGAGGACGATCGACTCCTTGTTGCGGTTGAGCCGCACGAACGGCGACGATTCACCGTCGAGGAACGGACCGGTGGTGCGCACGTGATCGCCGGTGCCGGGTTGTTCGATCTTGATCACCCTGGCGCCCAGATCGGCGAGCTGCATCGTGGCGAACGGCGCGGCCATGAAGGCGCCGACCTCCAGCACGGTGATCCCGGACAGAGGCGGTTCCGTCGCCGTCAGCACAGCGGTGCTCCCTCCCGAAGGTCGCTCGCTACTGTATACAAGCATACAAAGCTGCCGCTCAGTGCGCCTGTTTCCTGGCTCGCAGCATGGTGATCGCCTTGTCGATGCGGCGCTGCCGGGTGTCGGCCGCCTTGGCCTCGTCGATGGCCTGGACGTGTTCGCGCTGGTGGGTGAAGGACAGCGCGTCCCAGGCCCGCCGGAGGTCGGCGTCGGCGTCCAGCGCGGCGGCGAGATCGGCGGGCGCGGTCACCGTGCGCGGCTCGGTGTCGAGCTCGATCCGCACGTCGAGTTCCTCGCCAGCGGCCACCCCGGCCCCGGCACGCACCTCGGCGCGGACCGGCAACATGAACACGCCGCCCATCCTGGCCACCGTGCTGCGGTAGGCGTAGCCGTTGATGGTCACCACGACGGCCGGTCGCTTGCCGGAGCCGAGTTCGGCCACCACCTCGTCCGGTACCTGGATTCCCGTCGCGGACTTGCCGTTGAGCTGGAGCACGGCGGTGAAGTTCATCGCATCCCTCCCGGTGTGATCGAGCCTGAGCGTAGGAGCCGCTCCCCGGTCGCGCACGGACCGGTCGACCGAGTCGGTGGATTCGGTCAACCGGTCCGGTTCGCCGTCACCGCGGCCCTCGTCAGAGGCCGCTAGCCACGATGTCGCCGACCGAGGTGGTCGCCTTGATGGTGAGCTGGGCGCCGGGGCCCTCGGAGTTGTTGAGCGAGTTGACGATCCGGCCGTGCGAGGTGCCCGCGTCCAGGGACGCGGAGACTCCGGCGGCGGCGCCGATCTCCAGGTCACCCGCGTCGGTGCGCAGCACAACCTTGCCGCGCACCGCCTCGGCGATCCGGATGTCACCCTTGCTGGTGCGGATCTCCGCCGGGCCACCAAGGCGGCCGACCGAGACGTCACCGGCGAGAGTCGCCAGCCGCGCGCTCGCGGCCTCGGCGACGTCGATCGAGCCGTGCTGGCTCTCGACCACGACGTCGTCGAACCGCCCGGTGGACCGGACTTCGGCACTGGCCGCCTTGACCTCGACCCGGGACCCGGCAGGCAGTTCGACTGTCACGTCGATGGCACCGGAGGGACCGAAGTACTGGTTCTTCACGGCGGCTTCGATCCGCAGCACACCGGCGCGGTAGTCGACCGAGGTCTGCTCCGCGGCCTTCACATCGCGCGCCTTCGAGGCGTCCGACGGCCGGACCTCGACGACGGTGTCGACGCGGTCGGAGGCGACGAGCTGGATGCGGCCGGCGGGGATGTCCAGCACGGCGGAGATCGGCGCGGTGGTGGTGAAAGTCGACATGGTGGGTGGCTCCTCAGATGGTGTTCCGGTGAACTTGCTGACGAGAACCACCATCGCCGGGCGCGCTGACACCGCCCCGCCACCATGCTGACGCGGCGGCTGACATGGCACGGTATTTCAGCGGCCGAACGCCCACGCGACCATCAGCGGAAATTCGGCCGCCCAGAACGGGTCGCCGTGATTGCCGATCCGCTGCGTCAGTACGACGTCGGCGCCGCCATCGCGCAGCGCGTCCGCCCACCGCCGCGCGTTCTCCAGGAAGAAGGGCTCCTGCGTGCCGGCGACAAGGTAGGTACGCGGGAGCGGACTGGGCAGCACGCCGGGTGGTCGATAACCGGCGCCGGGCGAGGCGGAGAAGACCGCACCGTAGATGTCGGGATGCCGAAGCCCCATCGCGAGTGCGAACTCTCCGCTGGCGGACACTCCGCCCACCGCGGTGCGCTCGGCGGGCAGCGCCACGCCGAAGCGCGACCGCACCCAGCGGCGGACGTCCCCGACGAAGAAACCTTCATGTCCGGCGAACCGGTCCGGATTGAACGACGGCGAGTACTCCTCGATACGCACCATCTCATCCTTGGTGTCGGTCCGGTACGCGCCGACGATCATCGTCGAGGGCACGTCGGCGACCTCCAGATACCCGCCCCACTGCGAGATGAGCTGGCCGTCACCGGCGAACACGACCGCCTCAGGCGGATCCGGCGGCACGTACACCCTCACCGGCCGTCCGCCGTCGTACTCGAACACCTCGGTGACCAACTCACCCGCGATCGGGTCGGCCCGTGCGGGTTCCGACCCCGGGACTGGCTCAGCCATGACGCACCTCGATCCGTCAGTTGGTCCGCCGGACGCTGTTCAGGCGCCTCGCCCACGCTATCGGTGACCAGGACATCGATCAGGCGGCCGTGCCGCACGCGGTGATGGCGCGCGACACGGCCAAGCGCCGCACTCAGGACGGGCGGACGATCTGCTGCAACGCCCAGTGATTGCCGTCCGGGTCGTCGAAGAACACGAAGCGGCCCCACGCCGTCTCGGTGACCTCGCTGACCTCGGCACCTCGCCGGACCAACTCGGCACGGGTCTCGTCGGCGTCCGCGACCACCGCCTGCAGACCCTGGACCGACCCGGGTTTCGCCGTCGTGAGGCCCTTGCCGAAGGAGATCGAGCAGGCCGAGCCGGGCGGGGTCAGCTGGACGAAACGGATCTCGTCACTGACGACGTGGTCGTGGTCGAGGTGGAAGCCGATCCGGTTGACGTAGAAGTCCTTCGCACGATCCACGTCGGCCACGGGCAGGATCATGAGTTCGAGCTTGATGTCCATGATGATCACGTTACGGGCTATTGCGGTCAGATTGTGTCCGCAGGGACGGAAACCGTTGGACAGAAGCGAGAAATGATCTCGTCGGCGAAGCGGTGCAGAGGTGTGTGGTCGTAGGCGACGCCAGGGATGTAGACGATGACGTAGTTCGTGCCCGCGTCGAGCAACTCCTCGATCCACGCGGCGATCGCGGCGCTGGAGTCGATCATGCACACGGTGTCCGGCGGGCTGCCTGCGATCGCCAGGGCGCGGAACTGGTCCAGTGACAGTCGGCCGCGGGCCTTGGCGGTGGCGGTCTCGGGGTCCGCGCCGGGCGCGATCGGGAAAGCACTGATGGTTGTCGACTTGGTGATCGCGTCGTAGTCGGTGCCGAGCCGGTCGCAGTGTCCGCGCAGGACCGAGAGCTTGTGGCGGATCACGTCCGGCTTGCCACGCCCGAAGTTGCAGCCATCGGCGTATCGGGCGACCAGACCCAGGGTGACCTGTTCGCCAGCGCCACCGATCCACAGTGGTGGGTGGCTGCCGCCCACGCCTTTCGGTTCGTTGACGGGCCGGTCGACCTGGTAGTGCTTGCCGGTGAACACGACGTCGTTCTCGGTCCACAGTCGATGCACGAGTTCGACGGCCTCGGCGAACGCCGCCATCCGGTCGCGGGTCGTCGGCCACGGGTAGCCGTAGGCCCGCCATTCGTGCTCGTACCAACCGGCGCCGAGCCCGGTGTAGAGGCGCCCGTGGCCGGCAACGTGGGCGGTGGAGGCCATCTTCGCCAGCAGCGATGGCTGCCGGTAGCCGTTGCAGGTGACCATCTGGCCCACGTGCACGTGTTCGGTGTCGCGCAGCAGACCGGCGGTCGTGATCCAGCCCTCGAAGGTCGACTCCCGCGTCACCTCGGGGACGGTGTGCAGGTGGTCGAACACCCAGACCGAATCCCACGGGCCGCGGTCCGCGGCCCGTGCGACCGCGGTCATCGCCTCGTACTGCTCGACCGGGTCGGCGATTTCGGTGAGGTCAAGGCGCCACCCTTGCGGTGCGAAGATCCCGAATCGCGCGCTCACAACTGTTCCCTTCGGCCATGATCCCTGAGACGCGCTCATCCTTCTCGGGGATCTGACCGGACGACAGGGCATTCTGAAGGCCAGTCGCGACAAATTCCATCAAAATCCACAGGTGAATCCAGTCGCTGGCTCCAGTTCGCCCTTCCATACGATGCTGTCGGTGCCGAAATACGTCCCTGCAGGTCGTCGTCGGACAGGATCGCGGCCCGTGGCGCTCCGCTTCGCCGACCTCGCGATCAGTCATGCAGCACCGAACCGTCACCCACGAGTGCCCCAGGGTCTGTTGATCGGACCGAGCGCCGCACCGATCGGCCAAACTCCCACCCTCGACCGTCACCCAAGCGACCGAAAATGGCCGCAACAGAACGGCCAAAGCTCCGGCTCCCAGTGGATAGGCTCGGCGATGTGTTCTTTCACGAACCCGAACCTGAACCGCCGCGACTCCCAGGGCCAGAATTTCCCGCCTGGGCTGGCCCACCCCCGGACTACCGCGGTGCCGTCGTGGCCACCGAGCTGCTCCTGGCCCGCACCGACAACGTCGCCATCGTGCTGTCCCACGCCCTCGTCTACCGCACCGGATGCCTGCTCACGGTCGAGGTGGCGACCCGCAAAGGAAGTCTGGACCTGGACGACTGGCGTGATCTGTTCTTCGCCGTCCACGACGAGGCAAGAATGCCGAGCCGCCGATGGGAGCGGGTGTTACGTCTGGGCGTGCGCTATTCCGACGGAACCACGGTGACCAACCTCGACTCACCGTTCACCCCGAAACCCGGCGCCGACCCGCCTGGCCCACCCGTCGGGCCGGGGCTGCGGTGGAACCCGTCCAGCAGCGGCGCTGGCGGGTTCCGTCCGCACACCCAGGGTGCGCTGTGGCTGTGGCCGCTGCCGCCGGCCGAACCGCTGCAGTTCGCGGTGGAATGGCCGTTGGCCGGGATCGACCTGACGATCGTCGAACTCGATGGTGCCGAACTGGTCGCCGCGGCGACCCGGTCGACCGGTTACTGGCTGGACTGACGCGATCAGCCACCTCCGACGCACAGCACGATCAGCGGCAAGAGAGTGTCAGCGGCTTCACCGATCAGAAATCCTCCGCCACGTCGTCAGTTCTGGTAGCCCCTCGCACCGGTGGAAGGATTGATGACCATGACCGACACTAGACCGCTGGGCGCCGACGAGGCCACGTTCATCGCGGCGGTCCGCTCAGGCGATACGGCGCGGTTCGCGCTCATCACGGAGCGCCACCGGCGTGAGCTGCAGGTGCACTGCTACCGGATGCTCGCGAACTACGAGGACGCCCAGGACATGACGCAGGAGACGTTCCTGCGAGCGTGGAACAAGCGGGAGTCGTTCAAGGGCCACGCGGCGCTGCGGACCTGGCTGTACCGGATCGCGACGAACGCCTGCCTCGACTTCCTGGAGAAGCGCAACGACCGCACACCCGTACCGTCCGAGCTGCCGGACCCCGGCTCCGAGGTGCCGTACCTGCAGCCCTACCCCGACCGGATGCTCCCCGAGGACCCGCAGGAATCGGTGGTGGCGCGGGAGACGATCGAGCTGGCGTTCATCGTCGCCGTCCAGCACCTGCCGCCGCGGCAGCGGGCGGTGTTCATCCTGCGCGACGTCCTCGGCTGGCCGGCGTCGAAGGCCGCCGACGCCCTCGGGCTGACCGTCGCATCGGTGACCAGCGCACTGCAGCGGGCGCGCGTGACGATGCGCGAGCAGCTGCCCGACCGCCGCCTCGACTGGCGGAGCCCCGGCACCCACGAGCTGTCGAATGACGAGCGCGGCGTGGTGAAGTCGTACATCGACGCCCATGAGCGCAACGACCTCGACGGGCTGATGTCCCTGCTGCGCGACGACCTGCGCTTCGCGATGCTGCCCGAGCCGGGCACCGTGATGATGACGGCCAAGGACGCGGTGGACGGCTGGGTCTCCGGTGGGCTCTTCCAGCGCGGCTACGACGACTGGCGCTGTATCGCCACGACGGTCAACCGCATGCCTGCCGCCGTGCTGTACCTCCGCACCCCCGACGACCCGGAGTACCGGCTGTTGAACATCGCGGTCCTGCACATCGTCGACGGGAAGATTGCCGAGCTCACCGGATTCGACGTCACCGACAAACCATGGCTGGACCTGCCCCCGACACTGTGATCACACACGTCCCCATCGTCGACGAGTCCAGCGCACGGGCCGCCGTCACCGAAGTCATCGCGGAATGAACACCCCGACCAACTGAACACCAACGCGAAGGTCCCTCATAGCCGAGGGTCACGGTGAGCACGCCAGGAGGGATTTCGACCTGGCCTCACGAGCCGAGCATGTGGCCCGTGCTCATCGCCTCGTCTCGTATCGGGTCAGCACCACGCCGCCGGGAAACGTTCGCGTCTCCACGAGGTTCAGGTTCACCC
>DASXOJ010000110.1:0-10284 GCA_036494465.1 Pseudonocardiaceae bacterium | reverse complement strand
TAGCCCAGATCGCGCGAGAGGGCCATGGCCGCGTCGAGCACCTTCTGCCGTATCTGCCCGCGCAGCGATTCGAGCGTGAGTTCGGGTGTGTAGCCGCTGGCGTTGATCGCTGCCACCACGTGCCCGAGATGGTTGAACACCGGCGCGGCCACGGCCAATGCGTTGGACCGCGACTCGAACAGGTTGTAGGCCACACCTTCCTGGCGGATGCGGGCCAGTTCGGCCATGAGCTCGTCCGGTTCGGTCAGCGTTGCCGAGGCCAGCTTGGGCAGCGGCATCGAGGTCAGCCACTCGTGCGCGGTCTCGGTCGGCAGGTAGGCCAGCAGCGCCTTACCCAGGCTGGTCGAGTGCAGCGAGAACGACCAGCCGACGTGGCCGGGCACCGCGGCCGAGGGCTGGCGCTCCAGCCGCTCGATGATCACCGCGCGCCGGCCGCTCAGTGCCGCCAAGGAGGCAGTGTCCGTCGGTGCCTCCAACAGCGCGCCCAGTCGCGGCAGCGAGGTGCGGCGCAGGTCGAGCGAGTCCAGATACGACACTCCGAGGTTCAGCGCAGCCGAGCCGAGCTTGTAGATCCCGTGTTCGTCGCGCTGCAGGTAGCCGTCGGTCTCCAGGGTGCGGGCGATGCGGAAGGCCGACGTGGTATCGATATCGAGCTGGTCAGTGGCCTGTTTGAGGGTCAGGCCCTGCTCGTGGTCGCCGATCAGTTCGAGGAACCGGAGGGCTCGGCCGACCCCGGTCAGATAGTAACGATTGTCGGTCATCGCGGTCCTCCCATCGCTGACTTCGCTGAGCGATCTTAGCAATCGGACCGCTCCCAGTTTGCGCTCCGCGTCTTGTGCCCTTCGATTATGCCACCTAGGCTTGCGCTAGAAGAACTTCAATTGCGCTCAGCGAAAGAGGCACGATGCGGCAAGCGAGCCCGGACTCGGTCACGGTCGACATCATCGGCGCGCACCTGGTGGCGATCGCCGAGGAAATGGGGGTTGCGCTGATCCGCGCGGCCTACTCGCCCAACATCAAGGAACGGCACGACTGCTCGACCTCGCTGCTCGACCGCGATGGCCAGACCATCGCTCAGGCTGAACACATCCCGCTGCACATGGGCTCGATGCTCGGCTTCATCCCCGAGCTGATCGCGGTGTTCGACGGTGACATCAACCCCGGCGACGTGTTCATCGCCAACGATCCCTACGTCGGCGGTAGCACGCACCTGCCCGACGTCGTGGTGGTGGCGCCGCTTTTCGACGCCGAGGGCCTGGCCGGCTTCGCCGCGACCGTGGCCCACCACGCCGAGATCGGCGGCAGCCTCGGCTTCTCGGTGGACATCGTCGAAGAGGGGTTGCGCATCCCGCCGGTCCGCATCTTCAACCGGGGCGTGGTCGACGACAACGTGCTGCGGCTGATCCTGCTCAACTGCCGCAATCCACGGGAGCGACTCGGCGACCTGCGCGCCCAGTTCGCGGCGGTGCGCCTGGGCGCAACCCGCTACGACGACCTCTGCGGCAAGTACGCGGCTGCGACCGTGCGCGGGGCCACGAAGTCCTGGCTGGACAAGGCCGAGGTGCAGGCGCGGGCGGCGCTGGCCGAGCTGCCGCCCGGCAGCTATTCCTTCTCCGACTGGATGGACTACGACGGCGCAGGCACCACCGACATCCCGATCCGGGTCACGCTGCGCGTGGACGAGGGCGGCATCGTGGTAGACCTCGACGGCTGCGCCGAGCAGGTCAAGGGGCAGATCAACGCGGTGCGCTCGGGCATCAACGCCACCGTCTACTTCACCGTCAAGGCCGTGCTCGACCCCGACCTGCCGGCCAACGCCGGCTTCTACCGCGCCATCACCATCAACTCCCGGCGCGGCACCATCGTGGACCCGCTGCCGCCCGCGCCCGTACTGTCCCGTTCGGACACCTGCCAACGCGTGGCCGACGCGATCCTGGGCGCGTTCGAGCAGGTCGTGCCGGACCGGATTCCCGCCGCCAGCCACGGCTCGGTCACCGCGATCCACCTCAGCGGGCACGATGCCGCCCGCGAGGAGTTCTTCTCCTATGTCGAGGTACTGGCCGGCGGTTTCGGCGCCCGCCCCGGATCGGACGGTCCGGACGCGGTGCAGTCGCACGTGACCAACACGGCCAACACCCCGATCGAGGCGCTGGAGATCGCCTACCCGCTACGCATCGAGTCCTACGCGCTGCGCGAACAGTCCGGCGGCGCCGGGAAATACCGAGGCGGCATGGGCATCGTGCGCGACGTCCGTGTGCTGGTCGACGGCGTGCACGTGACCGTCAAGGGCGACCGGGTGGATCGCGGGCCCTGGGGCCTGCACGGCGGCGCGCCCGGCGCGCCGCTGGACTTCGTGCTCGACCCTGGCACCGACCACGAACGGCGGCTGCGCCGGCCTGACAACGGCCTGGTCATCCCCAAGGGCAGCGTGGTCCGGGTGCTCAGCGCGGGCGGCGGCGGATACGGGCCGCCCGGCCAGCGTGATCCGGAATCCGCCCGCATCGACCACCTCGACGGCCTCGTACCCGCCGCTCCGGAAGGGACCCGCCGGTGACCACCAACGACACCGCCCCGATCGGCGCGCTGCGCGTGGGCATCGACATCGGTGGCACCTTCACCGACGTGGTCGCGCAGACCGAGCACGGCTTCGTCAGCGCCAAGGTCCCTTCCACCTACCCCGACCCGGCCCCGGCCGTCGCGTCCGCGCTGGAGACCATCCTGCGCCGCACCGGCCGCACCGCGATCGACATCGCCTCGCTCGCCCACGGCACCACCGTGGCCACCAACGCCGCCATCGAGCGCACGTTCGCCACGGTCGGCATGCTGACCACGCGTGGCTTCCGCGACGTGCTGGCGATCGCCCGCCAGATCCGCCCCGAGCTGTACAACCTGCTCTACGAGGTGACGCCGCCGCTGGTGCCGCGCAGGCTGCGCCGCGAGATCGACGAACGCGTCGACCATCAGGGCGGCGTGCTCCTCGCACCCGACCGCGAGCAGGTGATCGAGCAGGCCCGCGCGCTGTGCCACGACGGGGCCGAGGCGGTCTGCGTGTGCTTCCTCAACTCCTACGCCAACCCCGGCCACGAGGACCTGGTCGCCGACTGGCTGCGGGCCGACCTGCCGGACGTTCCCGTGTGGACGTCCGCGCGGGTGGTCAGCGAGTTCCGCGAGTACGAACGGTTCAGCACCACCGCGCTCAACGCCGCGCTCGGCCCGGTGATGACCCACTACCTGGACCGTTTCGCCCGCCAGACCACCGACACCGGAGTCGCGCCCGAACCGACGCTGATGCACTCGGCCGGCGGCGTGTCCCGGCTGGCCGAGGCCGCGCGGCGACCCACGTCCACGCTGCTGTCCGGACCGGCCGCCGGAGTGCTGGGCGCGATCCGGATCGGCCGCCAGCTGGGCCAGGGCGATCTGCTCACCTTCGACATGGGCGGTACCAGCACCGACCTGAGCGTGGTCCGTGCGGGCGAGGCCGAGATGCTGCGGCTGCGCCAGGTCGAGGGCTATCCCGTGCTCGGTTCGACCCTGGCCATCAGCACCATCGGCGCGGGCGGCGGGTCGATCGCCTGGATCGACGCGGGCGGCCGGCTGCGGGTCGGCCCCCGCAGCGCCAGCGCACGTCCCGGTCCGGCCGCCTATGGCTACGGCGGCACCGACCCGACTGTGACGGACGCGCACGTCGTGATCGGCACCCTGCCGGCCGCTCTCGAACTGGGCCAGAGCGTGGTGCTCGACAGCGCGGCCGCCGTACGCGCCATGACCGGCATCGCCGCATCGCTGGGACTGTCGGTGGTCGAGGCGGCGCGGGCCGTGCTCGACGTGGTCAACACCAACATGGCGCTGGCCGCACGACAGGCCACCGTGGCCCGCGGCATCGACCCGCGCGACCACCTGCTCGTCGCCTTCGGTGGCGCGGGCCCGCTGCACGCGGTCGACCTGGCCCGTCAACTCGGCACCGACCGTGTGCTCATCCCGGCAACGCCCGGCACCATGTGCGCGCTGGGGCTGCTCGTATCCGACCTGCGCACCGAGTTCACCCGCACCCGGCTGATCGAGCTCGACGCCGGGCACCTGCCGGCGATCAACGAGATCTGGGCCGAACTGGCTGAGCGCGCCATGGAGTGGACCGAGCGGCAGGGCCACGACGGCCCGCGCGAGCTCGGCCGGCGGGCCGATCTGCGCTACCGGGGACAGGACCATTCGCTGACCGTGGCCGTGCCGGCCGCACCGTGGACGCCGGCCCAGGTCGACCAGGTGCTGGCGGGGTTCCGGCGCGAACACCAGGAGCGCAATGGCTACGCCGCGCAGGACGAGGCGATCGAGATCGAGAACTTCCGTGTCGTCCCGAGCATCGGCGTCGGCGACACCGCGACAAGCACGCCCATCGCACTGCCCGGCGGGGGAGAAGCGCCGGTGGCGAGCGAGACCACACCGATCTGGTGGCGCGCCGAGACCGAGGACCTCACCCCGGTCTTCCGTCGCGACACGCTGGCCATCGGCGCCGCGCTGGCCGGGCCCGCGCTGGTGCTACAGGAGGACACCACGCTCGTGGTGCCGCCGGGCGCCTCGGTCACCGTCCAGCCCGACGGCAGCCTGATCTGCGCATGCTGGACCTCGGTTGACGGCCTGGTCACCGACGATGTCGTTGCGGGGGCGCGATGAGCGTGGACGTCGCGATCATCGGCGGCGGGGTCATCGGCGCCGCTATCGCCTATCACCTGCGGTTGCTCGATGCCAGCTGTGCGCTGATCGACCCGGAACCGCTCCCGCGCCCGCCCTCGGCGACCTGGGGGAGTGCCGGTGGCGTCCGCTCGCAGCGCCGTGATCCGAGAGAGTGGCCGCTCACCGTGCGCGCGGCCGGCCGGTGGCCGACGCTGGCCGACGAACTCGGCGCCGACCTCGGGTTCGTCCAAGGTGGACATTTGCACGTCATCGACGACCCGGCCCGTTCGGCGGCGCTGGACGCCCGCATCGCCGCCGAACGAGCCGCCGGCATCCGCGTCCAACGCCTCGACGCCACCGCACTGCGCGACGTCGCGCCGGGCATCGACGACTCGGCCCGCGCGGCTGCGTACACGCCGGGCGACGGCCAGGCCGATCCGCAGCTCACCGGCATCGCCTTCCGCCGTGCGGCCACCGAACGCGGCGCCACGCTGCACCGCACCCGCGCCCGGCACGTCACCGTGCACGAGGGCCAGGTGAGTGGGGTCGACACCGAGAACGGCCACATCGCCGCGCGCAGCGTCATCCTCGCGGCCGGTTCGTGGACGGCAGCGCTGCTCGCCGAATGGGGCATCGAACTGCCGCTGAGCCTGCGCATCGCCCAGATGATCCGCACCGAGGCAGGCGAGGCCGCGCTCGCGTCCACCATCACCTGGGAGGGCAGGCGGCTCTCGCTAAAACAGACCCCGGCCGGCGACTACCTCGTCGGCGGTGGCTGGCAAGGCGTCCGCGCGTCCAACCGACACAGCTACCGTCTGGACCCGGCCGCGGTGCGGGGCAGCCTGGCCGCCGCGCGCGGGGCCTGGCCGCGACTGACCGACCTGGGCATCGCCTCGGTCTGGTGCGGCCTCGAATCCGAGACCCCCGACGGCGTGCCCTACCTCGGGCGCCTCACCGACACCGGCCTCTACACCGCGGTCGGCTTCAGCGGGCACGGCTTCCAGATCTCGCCCGCAGTGGGCGAGGCCATGGCCGCGCTGGTCACCGGCGGCGACCCCGCCGACCTGCTCGACGGCCTGCACCCCGGCCGAACCCGCGTCGCCACCCCAGCCACTGCGGCTTGGCGCAACGCAGGCTGACCCAACTCATTCCCGGTCCCTTCCCCCTTCCGCTCACGCATCATCAAGGATGCGTGGAGAGGAGCCACCATGCCGGCCGAAGAATCGATCGCTGAACCGCAGGTCGACCTCGTCGAGGTCGAACCCGACGCCCAGGCCGTACCCGCGCGCGGCCTGCGGCGCGTCATCGTCACCGTTGCCGCCGGCAACCTCCTGGAGTGGTACGACTTCGGGATCTACGGTTACTTCGCGCTCGTGCTGTCCAAGCAGTTCTTCCCCGGCGGCGCCGCGCTCCTGCTCACCTTCGCCACCTTCGGCGTTGGCTTCCTGGCCCGCCCGCTGGGCGGCATCGTGTTCGGTCACATCGGCGACCGCTACGGTCGGCGCCGCGCCCTGCTGCTGTCGATCTTCGGTATGGCCGTCGGCACCTTCCTGATGGGCTGCCTGCCCAATTTCGCGCACCTCGGCTACGCCGCGCCGATCATCCTGACCGCCCTGCGTCTGCTGCAGGGCTTCTCCTGCGGTGGCGAGTGGGCCGGTTCGGCCGCGTACATGATCGAGACCGCGCCCGCCGAGCGCCGCGGCTTCGCCGGCAGCTGGCAGGAGTTCTCGCTGGTGCTCGCACTCATGGTCTCGGCCGGGATCGGGGCGCTGATCAACGGGATCATGCCTGCCGAATCGGTGGCGTCCTGGGGCTGGCGGCTGCCCTTCTTCGCCGGCATCCTGATCGCGATTCCCGCCCTGATCCTGCGGTCCACCGCGGCCGAGACGCCCTTGTACGAGAGCCTGAGGGCCGACGAACAGGTGGCCAGTGCGCCACTCAAGGAGATCTTCACCGTGGCCGGCGTATCCATGATCAAGGCCGCCGGGTTCGCCATGCTGTTCACCGTCGCCTTCTACGTCCTGCTCACCTACCTCGCGACCTGGCTGGTCACCTCGGCCGGGTTCGGCTCGACCTTCGCGCTGGTCGTGGTTACCGTCGAGAACGCCGTGCTGGCCCTGCTGATCCCGTTCACCGGGGCCTGGTCGGACAAGATCGGGCGCAAACCGCTGCTGTTGATCTCCTCGGCCCTGTTCGCGGTGTTGTCCTATCCGATGTTCCTGCTCATGGAGCACGCGTCCGCGCTGGGTGTGCTGCTGCTGGCCGTGCTGTTCGCGGTCGTGCTGTCGCTGTTCTCGGGTCCGGGCCCGTCCGCGCTCGCCGAACTGTTCCCGACTCGCGTGCGCTACACCGCACTGTCCATTCCGTACCAGACCGTCATCGCGGTATGTGGCGGGTTCGCGCCGTTCATCGCCACCCTGCTCATCCAGTGGACGCATCAGGCATCCTCGCCGTCCTGGTACCTGGTCCTCTCGGCCGTCGTGACCTTCATCGCCGTCGCTACCTTCGCCGAGACCGCACGAAAGCCACTGACATGACGTCTTCTCGAATCGCCGTGATCGGCGCGGGTGTCATCGGCTCGGCCGTGGCCCGAGCGCTCGCGCTGCGCGAAGCACAGGTGTGGCTGCTCGACCGCGACGATCGCGCCGAAGCCACCACGCGCATCTCCTTCGCCTGGGTCAACGCCCACCGCAAGCGCGAACCGCGTTACCACGAGCTCAACGTGGCCGGCATGGCCGAACACCACGTGCTGGCCGCCCAACTCGACCCGCACCGCCGCTGGCATTTCCCGACCGGGCACCTGGAGTTCGCCACCGATCCCGAACACGCCACACGCATCGACGAGGACCTTCGAGAGCTGCGTGCCCTCGACTATCCGGGCCGTCGCGTCGACCGCGAGTGGGCGCAGGCACACGAGCCCTGGGTACGTATTCCGGAGAACGCCGAGACGATCGCGTTCTTCCCCAGCGAGGGCTTCGTCCTGCCGGTCGTGCTCAACGACGCCCTCATCGACCACGCCCGGGCGCTCGGCGCACACGTCGACCTGCACGCCGAGGTGCTCGATATCGTCGACCGCGACACGCATCTCGCCGTGCGGCGCGTCGGCCGGCCCGCGCTCGACGTCGACCAGGTCGTCGTCTGCGCCGGCCGCTGGACCGACACGCTCGCCGCCGGCCTCGGCCTGCCCGTACCGCTCGTGGCCGCCGATGGGCCGGGTTCGGCCGCGACCGCGGTGCAGGCCCGGACCGCGCCACTGCCGATCGAGATCAACGGGGTCGTCACCACCTCGGCTGGCAACTTCCGGCCCGAGGTCGGCGGCAGACTCGTGTTCCAGGCCCACGACCTGGACACCGAGGCCGACCCGGACACCCCGCCGCCCGCGCGAATCACCGAGGAGATGCGTCGCAGGTTGGTCGGCATCCTGCGCACTGACCGCGAGGTCGAGGTGGTGCGCTCGTCGGTCGGCAAGCGCGCGTTGCCGGTCGATGGAGTGACCATTGCCGGGCATCTCGACCGGCGGCGCGCGGTGTACGCGGTGGCCACCCACAGCGGCATCACCCTCGGCCCGCTGCTCGGGCGGCTCGTGGCCGAGGAACTGATCGACGGCCGGTCCTCGCCGCTGCTCGCCGCCTTCCGACCTGACCGGTTCCAGCACCGGACCGATCAGGCTCCGGTGCGGAAGCTGCTGGTGCAGGGCGGCGACTGACGGCCCACCGCGTGCTTCGATTTACTCCTGTACGCGGAGCATGCGAAGCGGTGGCCAGGAGGATCAGATGGCTGAACGCGAACGGGCTCCGCTGCCCGGCCGCCCGCTGCGCGGCTCGGCAGTACCGCACTGCCGCCCGGGACCGACGCCGTCACCGGTTTGCTGTTCTGGGAGTGCTGATTCTCGACGTCGATCGTTTCAAAGAAGTCAACGACACCTACGGACACGTAGCCGGCGGCCAGGTCCTATCCCGCGTCGCCCAGACGATTCGGACCGAAATTCGCGATTACGACAGTCCCGGCCGTCGCGGCGGAGACGAATTCGCCATCGTCGTGCCTGAGGTGAGCGAGACCGAACTGGAAGCGATCGGTGAACCCCATCTGCAAGCGGGTCAATACCCGGGAACCTCACGGGGTGCTGGCCGGGTCGGTTGGCGGCAATCGGAGTTTCAACTGCCGGTTGAGTCGTCGTGGTCTGTCGTCCCGTCCAACAGATCGCACGCCGACCGATGGACCTTCGCCAGTGCGCTCAACAGGTGCTCACGTTCGGGCTTGGTCAGGTTCGCGGTGACCGTGTTCTCCAGCAACCGCCGTTCCGCTTCGATCGGCTCCTGCAACGCGCGTCCGGCGTCGGTGAGCCAGAGCCTGACCAGGCGGTTGTCCCGGTCGTCACCGCGCCGGACGAGCAGGCCGGCCTCGGCCATCCGGGCGGACGTCTTGGTGACGGCAGGCGTGGTGACGTTGACCGCGGCCGCGATCTCGCCGGGTGTGCGGCCGTCTTGGTCCCACAACGCCGCGAGCAGGTGGTCCTGCCCCAGGCGCAGACCGTGGCGCCGGATCGCCGCGTCGGCCGCGGCTCGCAGCGCCTTGGTCGTCTTGCTGTGCAGGTCAAGAAACTCGGGCACCGAGGGCCTCCAGCGGTGATGCGTAACCGGCCGACCGAGGCACGGTGAGGACGGTTGACGGTCGATCGTTTACCGGTTAACGTTCCTTTCGGATCATTAACCGGTAAACGACCTAATGGAGTTGTCATGTTGCTGGTCACCGGCGCCACTGGACACGTCGGCCGCGAACTCGTTCACGAACTCGACGCCAAAGGTACCGAGTTCCGCGTCCTGGTTCGCGACCCGGCCCGCGCCGCCGGACTGCCCGAGCGGGCCGAACGCGTCGTCGGCGATCTCGGGCAACCCGCAACCCTGGCGCCCGCGTTCGACAACGTGGACAGCGTGTTCCTCCTCGTGCCCGGTATCGGCACCGACCACACCGCACACGCCATCGCCACCGCCAAGGCCGCTGGTGTGCGCCACATCGTGTACTTGTCCTCCTATGCGGTGCTCGGCGACCCGCTACCCGCGATGGGTCGCTGGCACCACGAGCGCGAGCAGATGATCCGCGCCTCCGGCCTATCCGCCACGTTCCTGCGGCCGTGCGGCTTTATGACCAACGCCTACGACTGGCTGCCGACGATCCGCGAGGGCGGCTATGTCCTGGACCCGGTCGGCCCCGGCCGCGCCGCACCGATCGACCCCGCGGACATCGCCGCCGTCGCCGCTCTCGTGCTGACCCAGGAGGGCCATCAGGGCAACGAGTACGTGCTGACCGGCGACGAGGCGTTCACCGTCGCCGAGCAGGTCCAGATCCTCGCCAAGGCGCTCGGCCGCGACATCGAGGTGCGCGAAGTAGCTACACCGGCCGAGGCGGTTCGGTTCCGTTACCCCAATGGAGCGCTGCCGGCGCTCGCCGACGCCATCATCGAGGGATTGAGGATCATGCGCGCCGACACCGTCGGGTTGCGCACCGACACGGTGCGGCAGCTGCTCGGGCGCAGGCCACGGACTTTCGCGGACTGGTGCGCACGCAACGCCAGTGCGTTCCCGTCCCCGGCCACCACATGACCGACAACGGCCGCGC
>DASXOJ010000109.1:0-39877 GCA_036494465.1 Pseudonocardiaceae bacterium | reverse complement strand
GGGAAGGCCCGCCGTCGCTGTCCCGCATGCACGGCAACAGCCGCGCGATCTTCTTGCTGTGCAACCCCGCCGCGAACAACTCCTGGATCCGGATCACCCGATCCACGGCCTGCCCCGGGTAATCCCGCTGGCCACCCGGCGTCCGGTCGGCGGCCAGCAACCCCTGCTGCTCGTAGTACCGCAGCGACCGCTCGCTCACCCCGGTCCGCCGCGCCAGCTCACCGATCCGCACCAGGCCCCCTCCCGGACTTGAACCTGACATCAATGTCAGATCTTACCGTCGAACCATGACGAACCCGCCCTACGAATACAGCCCCATCACCGACCGCCCACCCCTGCACTGGCCGGGCGGCGCCCGCGTCGCCGCGTACGTCGGCCTCAACATCGAACACTTCGTCCACGGCAAGCCCTCGACCAGCATCTGGCCCGGCACCGCCAACCTGGTCCCCGACCCGCTCAACCACGGCTGGCGCGACTACGGCACCCGCGTCGGCATCTGGCGCACCATCGACAGCCTCGACCGGCACGGCTTCCGCGCCAGCGCCCTGCTCAACTCGATGGCCGCCGAGCAGTACCCCCAGATCATCAAGGCAGGCGCCGACCGTGACTGGGCCTGGCTCGCGCACGGCGCCACCAACTCCACCCTGCACACCGACCTGCCCCGCGACGAAGAACGCCGCGTCCTCACCGGGATCGTCGACACCATCACCACCGCGACCGGCCACCGCCCGCACGGCTGGATGGGCCCCGGCCTCACCGAAACCGCGCACACCCCGGAACTGCTCGCCGAACTCGGCCTGACCTACGTCCTCGACTGGACCGCCGACGACCAGCCCTTCCCGCTGACCGTGCCCGGCATGCTCAGCGTGCCCTATTCCGTCGAACTCAACGACCTGCTGCTGTTCGGCAAAGGCTGTACCGGCCCCGAATTCGTCCGCATCGTCCGCGACCAGTACGAACAACTCCGCGCCGACTCGGCCACCAGCGGTCGCGTGCTGGCCATCGCCCTGCACCCGTTCGTCACCGGCCAGCCCTTCCGCGCCAAATACCTCGACCAGGCCCTGGAATTCCTCGCTGCCCAGCCCGACGCCTGGCTCACCACCAGCGACGACATCGCCGCCTGCTACCGGGAGCAGAGGTAGCCGTCACCGGCCTTGCCGTGTACGTCTGTCCCGCCTCAGGGGCCGAGCAACGCCGCCGGAATGACCGCGATGCCATCCCGGCGGCGGTAGGCATACGGCCCCGTGGTGATGACAGCGGCGTCGAGCAGGTCTTCCCCGAGACGGTCACGAAGCCAGTGCAGATGGACGACGTCGTCATCGCCAACCGAGCCAGCGAGCTTGACTTCGAGCGCTACAACTTTGTGGTCGTCACGCTCGATAATGAAGTCGACCTCATGTCGGCCGTCGTGCGTTCGCAGGTGGTATACCTTTGCCTCGTTGGCCTGCGCGTAAACCCGAAGGTCCAAGGCGACCAGTGATTCGAAGAGTGCGCCGAGCATGGTGCCGTCGCGAGGGATGATCGGGCCAACGATCTTGCCGCCGAGGAGTGATTTCTCACTGGCGCCAAGCAATCTCGCGGCGAGGGCGGGGTCAGCTAGGTGGTGTTTAGGGACGTGCATGAGGCGGACGAATGGATTGCGGGTTGGTACCCAACCTGGGACCGAATCCAGAAGCCAGATCTGGCTCAGCACATCTCGGTACGCGATGGTTGTAGTTTTCGCCGGTTTTTCGGCATCGCCGGGTGTCGCCGCATCAAGGATGGTCGTGTAGGAAGTGGTGGTCGAGGTAGCCGCTGCGTAAGCGGCGAGCCATGAACGCAGAGTAGCTGGTCTGCGAACGAGGTGACCTTGTTCTGGAAAGTCGTGCTCGACAATGCGATCCAGATAGCCGTCGAGCTGAATGCGGCCCAAGCGCTGCGACAGCTTGTGGATGGCAGGGAAGCCAGATCGCAGAATTTCGTCGGTGTATCGGGGCAGGCCGACCTTGGTATCGCCGGTGATCTGCGAATGATCACCGGCGAGTAGATCGCTGAGTCGGACGGTTGTTGCGTCCACCTGGCGCTCAGCCAACGTCATTGGTCGCATTCGCATGCGGACGATTCGCCCGGCGCCTGAGTGGGTTGGTGCTACGACAGGAGTCGCGCTGCCAGTCAGGAGAAACCGGCCTCCGCTGGGATCGCGATCGACACTTCGGCGTACCCGGTCCCAGACAACTGGATCACGTTGCCATTCGTCGATCAGGATCGGCGTGGGTGACGTATCGAGCCTTCCTGGATCTGCCTCAAGCAGTGAGCGCGCTCTGGGGTCGTCGAGTGCGATGACGGTACGTGCCCGACGTTGTGCGGTGGCTGTCTTGCCGACACCTTTTGGTCCCTCCAAACTGATCGCGGGCAAGCCTTCGATCAGTTCGTCCAGCTCGGTATCGACGATGCGTGGAAGGTAGTCCGCCATGGCAGCTACGCTACCTCTGGTGCAAAGATCACGCTACTTCTGGAGCACTAGATGCGCTACCGACGGTGCATGATCAACGCTACCTCTGGTGCATAGGCAGCGAAGCGATTCAGCCTGCGTGGAAGGTGTTCTGGGCGGCTTCGAGACCCACTTTGATCAACGCTTCCACGGCGTCTGCGGCGCGGTCGACGAGGAGGGGAAGGTCTTTGCGCTCGGTGGAGGAGAAGTCCTTGAGGACGAAGTCGGCGGGGTCCATCCGGCCGGGTGGGCGGCCGATGCCGACGCGGACTCGGTAGTAGTCCTTGCTGCCGAGGGATTTCGTGATCGAGCGGAGTCCGTTGTGTCCGTTGTCGCCGCCGCCGAGTTTGAGGCGCACGGTGTCGAACGGGATGTCGAGTTCGTCGTGGGTGACGATGACCGACTCGGGGGTCAGCTTGAAGAACCGGGCGAGTCCGGCGACGGGGCCGCCGGAGAGGTTCATGTACGTGCGGGGTTTGGCGAGCACGACGCGCTGGCCGGCGAGCCTGCCTTCGACGATGTCGGCGTTGCTCTTGTGCGCCTTGAACCTGCCACCGACCCGACCGGCCAGCTCTTCGACGACGCCGAAGCCGATGTTGTGCCGGTTGTGCGCGTAGGCAGGGCCGGGGTTGCCGAGGCCGACCACCAGGAACAGCTGATCTTCAGTTGGCATCGCTGCACTCCACCCCGTTCACGGCGAAACCCGCCGGGCATGGTCGCATGCTCGGCGGGTTTCGCGGAAATCTCCGACCCGGATCGGGTCAGCTTTCGTCGCTGTCCTCGGCGTCGCCTTCGGCAGCGGCTTCGCCTTCGGCCGCGTCCAGCTGGGCGGCGGTCGGGGCGAGGATGATGTTGACGACCAGGGTTTCCGGGTCGACGGCCAGGTCGACGCCCTGCGGCAGGGTGAGCTGCGCGGCGGTGATCTGGGTGCCTGCGGTGGCGCCCTCGATGGAGACCTGGATCTCGTCGGGGATGTGCAGCGCTTCCGCGTCGACCTGGATGGTGGTGGCTTCCTGGTTGACCAGGGTGCCGTTGGCGGCGTCACCGGTGATCACGACGGGGATGTCGACGGTGACCTTCTCACCGCGCTGCACCAGCAGCAGGTCGACGTGCTCGATGTAGTTCTTGATCGGATGCGTGGTGACCGTCTTGGTCAGCGCCAGCTCGGTGCCGGACGCATCGATGTCGAGGGTCAGAACGGCGTTCTGGCCGTGCTCACGGACGACACGGGCGAACTCAAGCGCCGGCAGGGCCAGGTGCTTCGGGTCGGAACCGTGGCCGTAGAGCACCGCGGGGATCTTGCCGGCGCGACGAGTACGGCGGGCAGCGCCCTTACCGAACTCGGTACGCGGTTCGGCGGCGAGACGGACCTCGGACACGGCGGGGTACTCCTTGAACGAAGAGAAACGGACGGCGGTCAATCACAGGTCGAAACAAGGGCGGTGGTTGCCTCTGGGCGGCGGCTCGCGCGATCATCGACATGACGGCAGGCTGCGAGACCAACCGCCGCGTCGATTACGCCAGGCCCAGATGGGCCTACCCTCGCCGAGGCAACCCTGACAGTGTAGGCCGCCTGAATCCGCAACACCGAACGGGGGTCGGCCTGTTATCAGGCGTTCCCGTTGAACAGGCTGGTAACCGACCCGTCCTCGAACACTTCCTGGATGGCCCTGGCCAGCAGGGGAGCGATCGACAACACGGTCATGCCCGGGAACCGTTTCTCGTCCTCGATGGGCAGGGTGTTGGTGAAAATCACCTCGCGCGCACCGCATTCGGCCAGGCGTTGGGGTGCGGTGCCGGACAGCACGCCGTGCGTCGCGGCGATGACCACGTCCGACGCGCCCGCTGCCAGCAACTGGCCGACCGCTTTGGCAATCGTGCCGCCGGTGTCGACCATGTCGTCGATGACCACGCACAGCCTGCCCTTGATCTCGCCGACCACCCGGTTGGCGACGACCTCGTTGGGCTTGAGCGGGTCGCGGGTTTTGTGGATGAACGCGATCGGGGCGCCGCCGAGCTGGTCGGCCCACTTCTCCGCCAGCTTGGTGCGACCGGCGTCCGGCGACACGACCGTGATCGGCTCGGTCAGGTAGGTGGCGGCGACGTGCTCGGCGAGCAGGTTCTGCGCGAGCAGGTGGTCGACCGGGCCGTCGAAGAAGCCCATGATCTGCGCGGTGTGCAGGTCGACGGTCATGATCCGGTCCGCGCCCGCGGTCTTGAACAGGTCCGCGATCAGGCGCGCGGAGATCGGTTCACGGCCCTTGTGCTTCTTGTCCTGCCGCGCGTACGGGTAGAACGGCATGATCACGGTGATCCGCTTGGCGCTGGCGCGCTTGAGCGCGTCGACCATGATCAGCTGTTCCATCACCCACTGGTTGATCGGCGCGCAGTGGCTCTGAATGACGAAGGCGTCGCTGCCCCGCACCGATTCCTCGAACCGGACGAAGATCTCACCGTTGGCGAAGTCGTATGCCGACTGTGGCGTGATCGTCACGTTGAGGTGCTTGGCGACTTCGTCGGCCAGCTCCTGGTGGGCGCGGCCGGCGAAGAGCATCAAGCTCTTCTTCGGAATTCCGGTTTTGGGACTCATTGCGGTAGTCAGTCCTCTTGTTCGTCCTGCACTTGACCGTCTTCTGCTGCCTGGAGGGCATCCAGCGCCGCCTGCGCGGCTTCTGCGGCCGGGGTACCGGCGCGCTTGCTGAGCACCCAGCCTTCCAGGTTGCGCTGGGGACCACCGGACACTGCCAGGGCCCCCGGTGGCACGTTGCGCCTGATCACCGCGCCCGCACCACTCGCGGCGCCATCCCCGATGGTGACCGGGGCGACGTACATGTTGTCGGAGCCCATGCGCACATGCGACCCGACAACGGAGCGGTGCTTGTTGACTCCGTCGTAGTTGACGAAGACGCTGGCCGCGCCGATGTTGCTGTACTCGCCGATGGTCGCGTCCCCAACGTAGCTCAGGTGCGGCACCTTCGTGCCCTTCCCGATCTGCGAGTTCTTGACCTCGACGAACGTGCCGATCTTGCCCTTTTCGCCGAGCTGGGCGCCGGGCCGCAGGTAGGCGTAGGGGCCGACGCTGGCGTTCGGGCCGATCTCGGCGTCGCTGCCATGCGTGCGGATGACCTTGGCGCCTTCGCCGACGACGACGTCGGTGAGCGTGGTGTCCGGGCCGACGGTGGCGCCTTCGCCGACCGTGGTGTGACCGCGCAGCTGGGTGTTCGGTTCGATCGTCACGTCGCGGGCGAGCTGCACGTCCACGTCCAGCCAGACCGTGGCCGGGTCGAGCATGGTGACGCCGGCCCGCTGCCAGCGCCGGACGATCCGCCGGTTGAGTTCTGCGCCGAGGTTCGAGAGCTGGACGCGGTCGTTGATGCCTTCGACCTGCCACACGTCCTCGGTGACGAACGCGCCGGTGCCGTGGCCGCCCGCGCGGGCGATGCCGATCACGTCGGTGAGATAGAGCTCACCTTGGGCGTTGTCGGTGCCGAGCTTGCTGAGCGCGTCGATGAGCACCCGTGCGTCGAACGCGTAGATGCCCGAGTTGATCTCGGTGATGGCGCGCTGTTCGGCGGTGGCGTCGCGCTGCTCGACGATCGCGGTGACCGCGCCGTCGGCGTCGCGCAGGATGCGGCCGTAGCCGTTCGGGTCGGGCACGAACGCGGTGAGCACGGTCACGGCCTGACCGCGTGCGACGTGCTCGGCGACCAGGTCATGCAGGGTGTCCTTGGTGAGCAGGGGAGCGTCACCGTAGGAGACGACGACCGTGCCGGTCAGGTCTTCGGGGAGTTCGGCGAGGCCGCAGGCGACCGCGTGACCGGTGCCCTTCTGCTGTGCCTGGACGGCCGCGACGATCTCGCGGCCGAGTGCGTCACCGACAGTCTTGAGGTGGTCGGCGACGGCTTCCCGGCCGTGCCCGACCACGGTGACCAGGTGTTGCGGGGCCAGCCCTGCCGCGGCCCGGACCGCGTGTTCGACCAGGGTGCGACCGGCGATCCGGTGCAGCACCTTCGGGGTGGCCGAGCGCATCCTGGTGCCTTCGCCCGCCGCGAGCACGATGGCGGTGATCGGACCGGCAGCCAAGTCGATCAATTTGGCCAGGTCCGGAGTCGATGCGGTCTGTCCTCCGGTAACGCCCTCGGGCATTCGAGGCTCTCCCTCGCCGTTGTGGGATTCGGATCGTGGGATGTTGTCGTCGGGTGCGGTGGTACTGGCGCACGCCCCGATCGACATGCCGCTATGACACGTGTGGACGCCGGGGTGTGTCCCGAGATCCTACGGGGCCTCCGGAGGCACCCAAGCCGCGCCGGTCTCTCCTGCCGCTTCCGCCGCGTCCTCCGCGTCGGTCAACGGCGAGCCGGACACTGCGGCGACGGCGTTCCCGCCAGCGCGTTTTGCCTGGTACATGGCTGAATCGGCGCGGGCGAGCACGCTCGCGGCGGACTCCTGCGGACGCAGCGAGACCACCCCGACGGACAGCGTCACGTCGTGCGAGAGGTCGGTCGGCAGGTTGGCCACTGCCTTGGCGGCGCGGTTGAGCGCGGCCTCGGCCGCGGAGAGCGGGGCACCGGGCAGCAGCGCGACGAACTCGTCACCGCCGTAACGGGCCACCAGGTCACCACCGCGCAGGGTGTTGCGCAGCGTGCCCGCGACGACACGCAGCACGTCGTCGCCTTCCGCGTGTGACGCGCGGTCGTTGACGTTCTTGAAGCCATCCAGGTCGACCAGGGCGATCGAGACGACCTGGCTGCCCTGCTGCGCGGTCAGTTCGGCGAGCCGCTCGTCCAGCGCGCGCCGGTTGGCCAGGCCGGTGAGCGGGTCTTCCATGGCTTTGATCGAGATGGCGCCGTGCTCGCGGGACAGGCGCACGTGCTCGCGCCGCGCCTTCACGGTGGCCTGCCGCGAGGTGCGGCTGGCCCAGAGCTCCTTTTCCAGCTCGGCCGCGTACGCCTCGAGGGAGAGGATGCGCCGCAGGTCGTCGGTGCCGCCAACGGCGTCGTCCGGTGCCGAGCACAGGCGGGCGATCTCGCGGATGATCGAGAGTCGTTGTACGGACTCGGACGACTCGTCGGCGAGGTGCTGGCGCATCTCGGTGAGGATCGCGATCGCCTCGGGCACGTCGCCGTCGGCCGCGTAGCAGCGGGCCAGCGCGATGGCGACGATGGCCAGGTCGGAGTTGGCGTTGTTGGTGTGCAACAGCGATTCGAGCCGCTCGATGTGCTCGCCGCCGGGCTTGGCAAGGGCGAGTGCCGAGCCGAGCATGGTCACCTGGTCGGCGGCGGGCTTGGTCTTGTCCAGCGGGAACAACGAGTCGTGGAAGGGGACCTCGGCGGCCTCGGCCATCTGCGCCGCGGTGCGGAAGCGCTTGGCGGCCTGCCGGGCGTTGCCGAGCCGTTCCTGTTGCAGCGCCCACCCCAGCCACAGCCGGACCCGGTTACACAGGTGCACCGCGATCTCGTGTGGGCCCCAGGTGGCGATGGTGTTGTTGGCGCGCGCGGTGACCTCGTCCGCGACCTCGAACATGCCCAGGTCGGTAAGGGCGAGAGTGGTGTCCACGAGGACGGCGGAGAGCAGGCCCTCGGCGTGCTGGCGCTGCTGGTTGGTCGGCGCGTCGATGCTTGCGGCGCCGGTGGCGACCGGCTCGGAGTCGAGCATGGCCAGGGCGACGGCGAGGTCCTCGACCGCGCTCTCGTTGGCGCCGCTGCGCAGGGCGCGCTTGGCGCGCAGCGCGAACGCGTTGGCTTCCAGGAGGGTCAGGCCGTGCCTGCGGGCGTGTTCGAGCAACTCGTCCAGCAGCGGGTCGACAAGCTCGTTGGAGATCGTCGAGGTCAGCATCCTGGCGGTGATGGCGAAGCGCAGCATCTGGCCGACCGCCGCCGGTTCGGCTCTGCGCAGGGTCTCGGTGAGCAGGCCGTCGAGTTCCTCGACGATGCGCTGCTGTTCCTTGATGTCGCTGAACTGGGCGATCGAGATCAGCTCCCGGCCGCGACCGAGCAGCCAGGCTTCGGAGATGTCGCCGTAGGACGGCGTGGCCGTGTAGTCGGGCAGTTGGCCACCTCCGTCCGTACTGCTCCGCCACCAGGATTCGAACCTGGACCATCAGAACCAAAATCTGAGGTGCTGCCATTACACTATGGCGGATCGACCGGCTGACGTCAGCTCCAACCGGTTTCAGTTGTTTCTCGCGCTGTGGTTCGCGCGCCCGTAATGGTGTCATGAGCGGTTCCCGGCTGTCATACCGGATCGCCGTCCTGGGTACTCACCAGTGGACCAAACCTCGAAGCGGCTCGGTGCCGAATACCTGCTGACCGCAGGTTTTGGTGTCGATGACACATGATGTCGACCGGTTGGATCTGGCACAACCGGGCTGTTTCAACTTACTCTGGCGTTGGGTTACGGTATCGTAGGTTAGGTTCCCCTAAGTTCGGGAGACGGTGAGGTATCAGATGACGAGCACCCTCGATCGGGTCTCCGAGGGCCAATCGGCGGGTCCGAGGCCGATGATGAACGGCCGGCGCGACACCTGGGCCCAGGTCGCGGTATACGGGTTCGTCCTGGTGCCGATGCTTGCCCTGATCGCCGCCATCCCGTTCGTCTGGGGCTGGGGTCTGAGCTGGCTGGACGTCGGCCTGGCCGTCGGCTTCTTCTACCTGACCCTGCTCGGGGTGACGGTCGGCTACCACCGCTACTTCACGCACGGCTCGTTCAAGGCCAAGCGCTGGCTGCGGATCACGCTCGCGGTGATGGGTGGCATGGGCATCCAGGGCCCGGTGATCATCTGGGTTGCCGACCACCGTCGCCACCATGCCTTCTCCGACCGCGACGGCGACCCGCACTCGCCGTGGCTGTTCGGCACCTCGCCGGTCGCGATCGCCAGGGGTTTCTGGCACGCGCACATGGGCTGGGTGTTCGACCGCGACTACACCAACAAGCAGCGCTTCGCGCCGGACCTGCTGGCGGACAAGGACATCGTCCGAGTCAGCGGCCTGTTCTGGTTGACCACGATCGTGTCGCTGTTCCTGCCCGCCGTCATCGGCGGCCTGGCCACCTGGTCCTGGTGGGGCGCGTTCACCGCCTTCTTCTGGGCGGGCCTGGTGCGCATCGCCGTGCTGCACCACGTGACCTGGTCGACCAACTCGATCTGCCACATGCTCGGCGAGCGTCCGTTCAACTCGCGCGACAAGGCCGCGAACTTCTGGCCGCTGGCGATCCTGTCCGGCGGTGAGTCCTGGCACAACCTGCACCACGCCGACCCGACCTGTGCCCGGCACGGCGTGCAGCGTGGCCAGATCGACATCTCGGCCCGGGCCATCTGGATCTTCGAGAAGTTCGGCTGGGCGTCCAACGTGCGCTGGCCAACCCCGCAGCGCCTGGCCCGCATCACCGCAACCCCGGCTGAGTAGTAACGCGTTCACGTCTCGTCTGTCCGCCAGGGCGCCTATGCTCATGCCAAATGGCGGGCAGACGACGTACGCGCAGTGGTGAGCACGGAACGGCGGCGCCACATGTGGTGGTGCCCAGGGTCCGGATGACGGGTTCCCAGCGGCGCGAGCAACTGCTCGACGTGGCACGCAGGCTGTTGGCCGAACGCGGGTTCGAGGCGACCTCGGTCGAGGAGATCGCGAATCGTGCCGGGGTCAGCAAACCCGTTGTGTACGAACACTTCGGCGGCAAGGACGGCATCTACCGCGTTGTGGTCGAGCGGGAGATGCGCAGGCTGCTGGACCGGATCAACGCCGCCCTTTCGGTTGGCGAGCACCCGCACCAGTTGGTCGGTCAGGCCGCGTTGGCTTTCCTGGACTACATCGAGGAGTACGCGGACGGGTTCCGCATCCTGGTCCGGGATTCGCCGGTCGCTGGTTCCGGCGGAACGTTTTCCAGCCTGCTCGGGGACATCGCGCGTCAGGTGGAGCACGTGCTGCGGTCCCAGTTCGCGCGGCGCGGCTACGAACCCGAGATGGCCGCGCTGTACGCGCAGGCGCTCGTGGGCATGGTCGGGTTGACCGGGCAGTGGTGGCTGGACTCGCGTGAGCAGGACAAGACCGAGGTGGCCGCGCACCTGGCCAATCTGGCCTGGAACGGGCTGGCCGCGCTGTCGCCCGATCCGATGAACCCGGCGCGGGCGAACCGGGCCAGGGTGCGACCCGTCGGCAAATAGCTCTGGCGCAAGTAGCATGCGCGCATATAGTATGTGCGCATGCTGAATTACGAGTACGAGCACAGCGTCATCACCAGCGCCTCTCCGGACGCGATCCTGGCCCTCTGGCGGGATCCGGCGAGCTGGCCGAGTTGGGACACCTCGGTCACCAAGGTCGACCTTGACGGCCCCTTCGCGGTCGGCAACGGCGGCACCATGCACCTGGCCGGGCAGGACCCGGTCAGCTTCACGTTGACCGCGATCGACGAGTCCGGTTTCACCGACGAAACCCCGATCCCGGGCGGCGTCCTCCGGTTCATCCACGTCGTGGCGCCGCACCAGGAAGGCGCCGTGGTCACCCATCGGGTGCAGATCGAGACGGTGCAGATCGAGGGCGGGGCCGAGTTCGCCGCGCAGCTCGGACCGGCGGTCACCGAGGACGTGCCGGAGGCCATGGCCGGATTGGTCGCGCTCGCCGAAGCGCGGCGAGTACCCGGACCCGACGCGGATGCGGCATCCTCGGTCGCATGACAACGCCGAGCGACGGGCCCGCTGCGGCGGGGAACGCCAGCGGGCCCTACTCCCGGTTCGAGAAGGCCAGTGACAGCACGGGTTTCATGCTCTGGCAGGTCACCCTCGCCTGGCAGCGCGCCATGCGGGCGGTGCTCGATCCGCACGAACTGACGCATGTGCAGTTCGTCCTGCTGACCTCGGCGTGGTGGCTGGCTGAGCACGAGGAACCGCCGACGCAGCAACGCATCGCCGAGCACGTGAACGTGGACACCATGATGACCAGCCAGGTGCTGCGTCGACTGGCCGCGCGCCAGCTGATCAGCCGCGAACTGGACGACAAGGACGCGCGCGCCCGCCGGATCCTGCTCACCGACACCGGCCGCAAGGTGCTCACCGGCGCGCTCGCCGACGTGGACGCGGCCGACACCGCGTTCTTCGCCACCCTCGGCCCGGACGGCCCGAACTTCCTGCAATGCCTTCAGCTGCTGCGGGAGGACTGATTTAGGGTTCGGGAGTGGACGAACATCTGCGACTGGCCATCGACGGCCGCCTGGCCACCCTGACCATCGACCGGCCCGCGCGCCGCAACGCGATGAGCTTCGCGATGTGGTCCGCGCTGCCCGGCCTGATCGGCCGGGTCAAGGCCGGTGACGACGTGCGGGTGCTGATCATCACGGGCTCCGAGCACTTCTCGGCGGGCGCCGACATCAGCGAGTTCGCGACGCTGCGCGCGGGCGCGGACGGGGCCCGTCGCTACGGCGCGGCCGTGCACGCGGGCGAGCGCGCCATCGCCGAGCTGGAGATCCCCACGATCGCCGCGATCAACGGGTTCTGCATCGGCGGCGGCTGCGAGATCGCGCTGGCCTGCGACATCCGGATCGCCGCACAGGACGCGCGGTTCGGCATCACCCCGGCGAAGCTCGGCATCGTCTACAACATCACCTCGACCAAGCAACTGGTGGACGCGGTCGGTCCGGCCTGGGCCAAGCGGATCCTGTTCAGCGCTGACCTGCTGGACGCGCCGACCGCGCTGCGCATCGGCCTGGTCGACGAGCTGCTGCCGACCGGGGAACTGGGCGCGCACGTGCGCGAACTCGCCGAGCGGATCGCGTCCCGGGCCGGGGTGAGCGTGCGCGGCGCCAAACAGATCGTCGGCCGGATCCTGGCCGGGCAGCACGCCGAGGACGACGCGGTGCACGCCATCTACGACGAAGCTGTGCTCGGCCCCGAATACGCGGAAGGGGTTGCCGCCTTTCTGGAAAAGCGGCAACCCCGGTTTTAGCCCTTCTTCGCGCGACCCTTGCGCAGCAGCGCGGCGACGTGCCGGATGGTGCGGTCGTCCTCGTTGCCGAACGGGTTGTCCTGCACCAGGTAGGTCCAGGTCGAGTTGGGCCGCTTCAGGCCCGCGTCGGCGAGGTCGAGACCGTGCTGCTCGGTGATGTTCGCGGTCTCGAAGGTTTTCGCGCTGCGCTCCCACGAGTCCGAGACCAGTTCCTTGAATGCCGGGATCGACAACCGGTGGAACTCGGTGAGCGGATCCTCCCGGGCCAATGCCTGGAGGTGGATGGTTTCCCTGATGTCGGCAAGGAAAGCCAGGTGGTCCACCCAGCAACGGTCCACATGGAACAGTGCGATCTGGCGGGCCGCCTCGACGAGGGTGTCCTCATCGACCGTCTTCGCCAGTTCCTCGTAGCGTTCCTGGCAGCGCTGCTTCAACTCGGCGAGCGCGGCATCGCTGGTGAGCAGTTTGTCCCTGTGCCGCAACAGGATGGTGCGCTGCTGCTCGGCGAGCTGGTTGTAGCGCCAGGTGTTGCGGTGGATCTCCAGCTGCACCGCCTCGGCCACCTTCTGCGCGTGCCGCAGGTCCGCCTGCGCGCGCTTGCTGGTGAGCATGCCGAACTCGTCGGTCTCGCCGTCGGCGGCGGGTTCGGTCTCCGGGGCGTAGTGCTGGACGATCTCGTCTTCCAGGCTGGTGAAGAACACGCTGCTGCCCGGGTCGCCCTGGCGGCCGGAGCGGCCGCGCAACTGGTCGTCGAGTCTGCTGCTGCTGTGTCGGCCGGTGCCGATCACGACCAGGCCGCCCGCCTCGGCGACGCGATCGTGGTCGTCTTCGCTGTTGCTGCCGCCCAGCCGGATGTCCGTGCCGCGGCCCGCCATCTGGGTCGACACGGTGATCGCGCCGTACGCGCCCGCCTCGGCCACGATCGCGGCCTCGCTGGCGTCGTTGCGCGCGTTCAGCACGACGTAGGTCAGTCCGCGCCGGGCCAGCCGCTTGGCCAGCCGTTCGGACTCGGCGACGTCCAGCGTGCCGACCAGGACCGGCCTGCCTTCCTCGTGCCGGTCCGCGATGTAGTCGACGATCGCCTCGTCCTTCTGCGGCACCGTCGCGTACACCCGGTCCGCCTCGTCCTCGCGCACGCACGGCACGTTCGGATCGGCGGTGCGCACACCCAGTTGGTAGAACTCCTGAAGGTTCTCCACCACCTGAGCCGCCGTGCCGGACATGCCGCACAGCGTCTTGTAGCGGCGCAGCAGCGACTGGACCGTCATCTGGTCCAGCACTTCGCCGCCCTCGCTGACCTTGACCTGCTCCTTGAGCTCGACCGCCGCCTGCAATCCGTCCGGCCAGCGCTGCAACGACGCCACCCGGCCCCGGGAGGAGTTGATCAGCGCGACCTTGCCGTCCTTGACCAGGTAGTCCACGTCGCGGCGGAGCAGCGCGTGCGCGTGCAGGCTCACGTTGACCTGCGCCAGCGTCGGGCCCGCCTCGGCGTCGTAGAGGTCGATCCCGCCCAGCGCCTGCTCGATGACGATCGCGCCCGCCTCGGTCAGGAAGACGTTGCGGCCCTCGTCGTCGATCTCGTAGTGCTCCTCGGCCTGCAACGAGCCGACGATCGTGGTGATCGACCGGTCGGTGGCGCTCCCGGCGACGGCACCTGCCAGCACCAGCGGGATGGTGGCCTCGTCGACCAGCACCGAGTCGACCTCGTCGACCAGCGCGACGTCCGGTTCGGGCACGATCACGTCGGCGACGTCGGTCGCCATCCGGTCGCGCAGCACGTCGAACCCGACCTCGCTGACCGAGACGTAGGTGACGTCCGCGGCATACGCGGCGCGGCGCTCCTCCGGCGTGGAGTGCTGGCTGAGCCAGCCGACCGACACGCCCAGCAGCCGGTAGAGCGGGCCCATCCACTCGGCGTCGCGCTGCGCAAGGTAGTCGTTCACGCTGATCACGTGCACCTGGTGGCCCTGCGCGGCATAACCGGCCGCGACCAGGGCGCCGACCAGCGTCTTGCCCTCGCCGGTGGCCATCTGCACGACCGAACCGGTCAGCATCGCCACCGTGCCGAGCAGCTGCACGTCGAACGGCCGCAGGTCCACCGAGCGGTGCGCGGCCTCCCGGCCGAGCGCGCACCATTCGACCCGGTCCCGGTCGTTCCAGCCGCCGGACCGATCACGTAGCGCCATCGCCGCCGCGGTCAGTGCCTCGTCGGTCAGTTCGCCTATCCGTGCCTCGTCCGCGCCCGCCTTGGCCACGAGCCCCTGGTACGCGGCCAGCGTGCCAGGGCGCGTCGCGTCCACCATGCGACCGAAACCGGCCCGCAACCGTTGCCACCGGGTAACCACGAAAGCTTGCCCCTTTCGCCGTTTTCGCCCTCTCGCGAGCCGGCTCACGCCAACTCACCGCATCGCACAACGCCGTGTCGAGCCGGCTAGTTCCGCGACCAGCGTCAGCTGCCCGCGCGCGCCCGCTCGATCCAGTCGAGTACGCCAACCGCCCTATTGTCCTCCGCGATCCGAGTGGCCTCAGCGAAGAGGTGCCCGGCCCGGCCGAGATCGCCGCGCTGCTCGGCGAGCACGGCCAGCGGGATGATCGCCGCCGCGACCGTGGCGGCAGGCGCGCCGGCGTCCCTGCGCAGCCGCAGCGACTCGTCGAAGCGGGTTTCGGCCAGGTCCAGCTCGCCCGTGCTCAGCGCGGCGAAGCCGAGGTGGCGGACGGCGTAGGACCGGATCACGTCCTCGCCGAGTTCGGCGGCCAGGTCGTAGGAGGCGTGGAAGTGCTCCAGCGCGGTGGCCTCGTCGTCGAGCACGACCTGGTGGCAGCAGCCGACCCAGAACAGTGCCTCCGCGAGCTTCGCCCGCTCGCCGAGTTTGCCGTAGAGCTCAACGGCCAGCTCGAACAGCGGCAGTTCGCGTTCGTCGCGATTCACCCGACCATCCAGAAACCGGGCGTGCAGCAACTTTCCGCGCGCGAGCGCCAGATCGGCCTCGACCACGTCCAGCTCGCGTTCCCCCTCGACGACCAGCTCCGGCCTGCCCCCGAAGGTGGCGTCGTCGTAGCAACGGGCAGCGCGCAGCTGCCACGCATCGTGCGACATCGTGATCTTCCCCCTTATGGCCCCGTTCGAGGTTAAAGCCGCTCAGGAACGAATGTCCACCCCCGACAGACCCTTGTTGGATTGCTCAACAATCCCTACGCTGCGCGTGTTCGCCATGACCGAACGCATGACCACACGGAGGTCGGGGATGCTGGTCCTGATCGGGGTTCTGCTCGTCGTCATCGGGTTCGCGTTGCGGCTCAACCCGCTCCTGGTGGTGACCATCGCGGGCATCGTCACCGGCCTGCTCGGCGGCCTCTCGCCGCTGGCCATCCTCAACGCGTTCGGCACCGGGTTCGCCAGTAGCCGCTCGGTCAGCGTGTTCATCGTCGTGCTGCCGGTCATCGGCCTGATCGAACGGTTCGGCCTCCAGGAACAGGCCCGCCGCATGATCGCCAAGCTCTCCACGGCGACGCCCGGCAGGCTGCTCGCCCTCTACCAGCTCATCCGCCAGGTCACCGCGGCGCTGGGCCTCAACTCGATCGCCGGACCCGCGCAGACCGTGCGTCCGCTGGTCTACCCGATGGCCGAAGGCGCCGCGCTGCGCCGCTACGGCTCGGTGCCGCCGAAGATGGCCGAACGGATCAAGTGGTTCGCGGCCAGCGCGGACAACGTCGGCGTGTTCTTCGGCGAGGACATCTTCGTCGCCATCGGCTCGATCCTGCTCATCGCCGCGTTCGTCGACTCCGCCTACCACGTCAAACTCGACGCCTTCCAGATCGCCGTCTGGGCCATCCCGACCGCGGTCGTCGCGCTGATCATCCACGGTGGACGATTGCTCTACCTCGACCGCCAACTCGGCAAACTGGCCGCCACGGACGAAGAGGCGGTCCAGGCATGATCAAGGCCGAATGGTTCTACTGGCTGTGCGGGCTGATCTTCGTCGTCATCAGCGGGTTCGTGTTCGTCGACCGGTCGAACAGCAAACGCATCACCAGCGGCACCTTCTGGGCGTTGCTCGGCGTCTCGTTCGTGCTCGGCACCTTCGTCACCAACGGGTCCATGCCGCCGTGGATCCTCGGCGCCGTGGTCATCGTGCTCGCGATCCTGGCGGGCACCGGCCGGCTCGGGCGAGGTGCGGCGACAGGTCCTGGCGAAGCCGAACAGAAGAAGGGCGCGGACCGGTTCGGCGGCTGGCTGTTCGTGCCTGCGCTGATCATCCCGGTCGTCACGGTCATCTTCGCGACCGCCGTCAAAGCCATCCACGTCAACGGAAAACCGTTGCTGGAAACGGGATCCGAGACCATCATCGGACTCGGCGTCGCGTCGATCATCGCGGTGGTCGCCGGGGTGCTCATGCTGCGCCCGCCGTCACCGGCCGCGCCCGTGCACGAGGCCAGGCGCCTGCTGGAAGCGATCGGCTGGGCCGTGGTGCTGCCGCAGATGCTCGCCACCCTCGGCAACCTGTTCACCGCCGCCGGAGTCGGCAAGGCGGTCGGCACCATCACCCAGCACGTCATCCCGAGCGGATCGCTGATCGGCGCGGTCGTCGTCTACTGCGTCGGCATGGCGCTGTTCACGGTGATCATGGGCAACGCGTTCGCCGCCTTCCCGATCATGACCGCGGCCATCGGCTGGCCGGTGCTGGTGCAGCAGTTCCACGGCAACCCGGCCGCCGTCTTCGCGATCGGCATGCTCGCCGGCTTCTGTGGCACGCTGTGCACGCCGATGGCCGCCAACTTCAACATCGTCCCGGCGGCGCTGCTGGAGATGAACGACCGGTACGGCGCCATCAAAGCCCAGCTCCCGACCGCGGTGCCGCTGCTCGTCGCCAACATCGCGCTGATGTACTTCCTGGCCTTCTAGCGGTTGCCCAGTTCGCTGAGCTGGTAGGCGATCCGGCGGCGCATGGCGGGAATCCGGGTGACAAGGGGGAGGACGGTGTCCCGAACCGCGCGCAGCGGGGCGGACGTGATCGTCGCCATCCTGGTCATCCGGTCGGTGAACGCGACAACGCCGAGCGCGACCGGCCGACGCGTGCTCTCGTACTCGTCCAGCACGTCCTCGCCCTTCAACACCCGGACGAGCAGCGTGCCCAGCGCCACCGCGTCCTGGATGCCGGTGTTCATGCCCTGCCCGCCCGCCGGGCTGTGCACGTGCGCCGCGTCGCCCGCGAGCAGCACCCGGCCCGCGCGGTAGTGGTCGGCGATCCGGTGGTGCACGTGGAAGCGTGAACTCCACAGCACTTCGGTCACCTCGATAGTCCCGTGTGGACCACGCGCGCGCAGGATCCGCTGAACATCGTCGATGCTGGGGTGCTGCGGCGCGTCCGCGACCGTGGCGACCACCCGGAACCGGTTGTCCGGCAACGGTGCGACCACGGTGATGCCCTCGGCGGACAGGTGCATGGTCACGTCCGTGCGCGGCACCGGCCAGGTCATCCGCACGTCGGCGAGCACGAACGACTCGGGATAGCTGGCGCCGGTGAAGCCGATGCCGACCTGCTCGCGCACCACGCTGTGCATGCCATCCGCGCCGATCACATAGTCGGCGGTGATGGTGTGCGCGACGCCGTCCGCGTCGGTCGCCGTCACCGCGACGCCGTCGGTTCGATTGTCCACAGTGGTCACCGTGTACGGCCGGTGCGCGTCGCCGCCGAGCGAACGCAGCTTGGCGAGCAACGTGGCCTCGGTGACGTCCTGCGGCACCATCAACGTGAACGGGTAGCGGGTCGGCAGATCGTCGAAACCGATCGACGCGATCGTGCGCGACCCGTCGAACATCCGGAACCGCCCCATGATCTCGCCCTTGGCGATCAGCTCGCCGGTGACGCCGAGCTCGTCGAGCACTTCCAGTGTGCGCGCGTGCACCACGGCGGCGCGCGAGGTGTTGGCGGCCTCGCCGAGCTGGTCCAGCACGACGTGGTCGACGCCTGCCTGCGCGAGTGTGACGGCAGCCGCGAGTCCGGCAGGCCCGGCGCCCACGATCAGTACCGAGGTCCGCTCGGGAAGTTCGCTGTTCATGATCCCCTCCATCTTGTCAACAACTGTTTGCCAACGCCTGTTGGCATTCAATGTAGGAGGGTGCGCCTGGCATGTCAACAGTTGTTGGCCTACACTTGTTGGCATGATGTTGTCGCAGGAAGAAGCCCCGCGCCGGTCCGACGCCACCCGTGCCGCGATCCTCGAAGCGGCCCGGCACCGCTTCGCCGCCGACGGCTTCCAAAAAGCGACCATCCGCGCGATCGCCGCCGATGCGGACATCGACCCGTCGATGGTCATGCGCTACTACGGCAACAAGGACGGCCTGTTCGACGCCGCCGTCGACGTGGACCTCGGCCTCGCGGACATCGCCGACATCGAGCCCGGCCGCCTCGGCGAAACCCTGATGCGGCACGCCCTCACCGTCTGGGAACGGTCGCCGACCAGCGAGATCCTGCTGACCCTGATGCGCTCGTCCATCACCGACGACCGCGCCATCGCCAAGTTCCAGGAGATCTTCGCCCGCCAGATCATGCCCGCCGTGCTCAGCGTCGGCGACCCCGACGACGCCCCGCGCCGCGCGGGCCTGCTCGCCAGCCAGGTCCTCGGCGTCGCCTTCACCCGCTACGTGCTGAAACTGCCCCCGGTCGTCGCCATGACCGCTGATCAGCTCGTCGCCGAGATCGGCCCGACCATCCAGCGCTACCTCACGTCCCGGCCATGAGTGCTGCAATAGTTTCCGTATATGCTGCTTTCGCAGCATGTCGCTGCGAGCTGAAGCTGCGCTGGCCGGTCTCGCGGCCGGTCAATGGGGCCTGTTCACCGCGGCCCAGGCGCAGCGGGTCGGCGTCACCCGAGTTCAGCTGACCCGCCTCGTCGAGGCCGGTGTCATCGAACGCCGCAGCCACGGCGTCTACCTGGCGCGGGCAGCGGGCAGCGACAATCTGCTGGAGATCCGCGCCGCCTGGCTGCACCTCGATCCAGCACGCACCGCCGCCGAACGTTTCTACGACGGACCGGCAGGCGCGGTCATCTCGCACGCTTCCGCGGATGTTCTGTACGGCTTCGGTGACGTCGCCGCCGACCAGCATGAGTTCACCCTCCCGACTCGCAAGCAAACCCGGCGCACCGATGTGGTGCTGCACCGCCGCACGCTGGATCCGGCCGACGTCACCATTCATGAAGGTCTCCCGATCACCCGGCCTGCCCGAACCGTCGTCGACCTGCTCGCCGACAGTCACGATGGTGAACACATCGCCGGTGTCCTCGGCGCGGCAGTGCGGGCGCGGGCGATCGATGTGTACGACCTCGCGCGCGAGATCGGCCCGTTCGCCGCCAAGTACGGATGCACTGCCGGCGACGGTGACCAGTTGCTCGACGTGCTGCTGCGGCTAGGCAGCGCGTTCGAAGACGCGCTCGCAGACCTGATCGCCACGAAGCTGCGTGCCACCGACATCTCCGTCGACCGCACGATCACCCAGATCGACATCGGCCACCTCACCGACCAGGTCATCGTCGTCTTAGACCCGAGCGCACATCACAAGGAGCCCACTGGTGACCGCGAAAGTTCCCGGACGGGCGTTGGCTGATTTCGGCACGCCGGAAGCCCTGTGGGCGGCGATCGACAGTCGGATCAGCAAGCTATCCGAAGGTGGCGTGTGGGGTCGCGGACTGTGCTGACTACCCAAGTCACGCAAATGCGGTCGAGCTGGTTGGGCGGTCGCTTGATCCGGTGCTGTCCGGGCAGTTGACGGATGGGGTGTGCCACCCGGATCGACTGGTCTGGAGTTCGGAGTCGTTTACTCGGCGGCGCGATGTCAGGGGTTGGACGTAGGGTGGAAGGAACAGGCCCCTTCCGGAGTTGTTGTCCCGGGGAGGGGTGTGTTCTGCGTCGACCGATGCCTGTTTCGTCCCGTTTAGGGGGATAGACCCGTTGTCTGGTTCGCTCTCCGGCCTGCTTCGTGCCGTGCTGCCCGCGAGTGGTCTGCAATCCGTACTGGAGCAGGCCGATGTCGGGATCTTGGAATTGGAGGGGCCGCCTGCCGCGCGTCCGCTGGTGGTGGGTGCGCTGGCCGCACCCGCCGAGTTGGGTGGGGCGGATCGGCCGGTGTTGATGGTCACCGCGACCGGGCGCGAGGTCGAGGAGTTGACGACCGTGCTCGGCGATCTGCTCGGGCGGGACGTGGTGGCCTCGTTCCCGTCCTGGGAGACGTTGCCGCACGAGCGGCTCTCGCCGCGCGCGGACACGGTCGGTCAGCGGCTAGCGGTGTTGCGCAGGCTCGCGCATCCGGAGGAACACCCGGCTGGGCGGCTGCGCGTCGTGGTGACCGCGGTGCGCAGTTTGATCCAGCCGATGGCGCCGGGGCTCGGCGAGCTCACGCCGGTCGACCTCAAGGTCGGCGAGGAGCAGGACTTCGAGGCGTTGATCGAGCGACTCGTCGAGCTCGCGTACGCGCGGGTGGACATGGTCGAGAAGCGTGGCGAGTTCGCTGTTCGCGGCGGCATTCTGGACCTGTTTCCGCCGACTGCCGAGCATCCGCTGCGGGTCGAGTTCTGGGGGGACGAGGTCAGCGAGATCCGGCCGTTCTCCGTCGCCGACCAGCGCTCGCTGCCGGGCGAGCTGACCGAGGTGGTCGCGCCGCCGTGCCGCGAACTGTTGCTGACCGAGGACGTGAAGGCGCGTGCCGCGCAGCTCGTTGACGCGCACCAGAATGACGCGCAGCTCAGCGAATTGCTGGAGAAGCTCGCGCAGGGCATTCCGAGCGAGGGCATGGAGGCGCTGATCCCGGCGCTGTGCCCCGGCCAGATGCAGCTGCTGACCGACGTCGTCCCGGCAGGCACGCACGTGATCCTGGCCGATCCGGAGAAGATCCGGGCTCGCGCACACGATCTGGTGCGCACCGGGCAGGAGTTCCTGGAAGCGTCGTGGATGGCGGCCGCCGGTGGCGGCAAGGCGCCGATCGACCTTGGCGCGTCCGCCTACTGGGAGATCGGCGATGTCGCCGCGTCGGCGCGCGATCGGGATCATCCGTGGTGGACGTTGTCGCAGCTGACCGCCGAGGGCGACGCGGTGCTGCGCCTTGAGTTGCGGCCGGTGGAGGCGTACCGGGGTGAGGTGCCGCGCGCGTTCGCGGACCTGCGTGCGCATGTGGCGACCGGTGGGACGGCCGTGCTGGTGGTGCCGGGCACGGGTACCGCGCAACGGGCGGCCGAGCAGTTGCGCGAGGCCGAAATCGCCGCCGTTCTCGCGGAGAACGGGTTGGCCGACGAGCCGCCCTCGCCCGCGATGGTGACCGTGGTGCGCGGCCAGTTGCTGGAGGGCTTTGCCGCGCCGGACCTCGGGTACGTGGTGCTCACCGAGACCGACCTGACCGGCGGCCGAGGCGGTACGTCCACAAAGGACATGCGCAGCTCGATGCCGTCGCGGCGGCGCAACGCGGTGGATCCGCTGGCGCTGCGGGCGGGCGACTACGTCGTGCACGAGCAGCACGGCATCGGCAAGTACGTGGAGATGGTGCAGCGCACCGTCGCTGGCGCCACCCGCGAGTACCTGGTGCTGGAATACGCGGCCAGCAAACGCGGCCAGCCGGGCGACCGGTTGTTCGTGCCGACCGATCAGCTGGACGAGGTGTCCCGCTACGTCGGCGGCGAGCTGCCCTCGTTGAACCGGCTGGGTGGCTCGGACTGGAAGAACACCAAGGCGAAGGCGAAGAAGGCGGTCAAGCAGATCGCCGCCGAACTCGTCCAGCTCTACGCGGCACGCCAGGCCGCGCCGGGGCACGCGTTCGGCCCGGACACGCCGTGGCAGGCGGAGCTGGAGGACGCCTTCCCGTTCGTCGAGACGCCGGACCAGATGGGCGCGATCGACGAGGTCAAGGCGGACATGATGAAGCCGGTCCCGATGGACCGGGTGGTCTGCGGCGACGTCGGCTATGGCAAGACCGAGATCGCGGTCCGAGCTGCCTTCAAGGCGGTGCAGGACGGCAAGCAGGTGGTGGTGCTGGTGCCGACCACGCTGCTCGCGCAGCAGCACCTGAACACGTTCACCGATCGCATGCAATCGTTTCCAGTGACAATCAAGGGACTGTCCCGGTTCACGCACGGCCTCGACTCGGAGCAGGTCATCGAGGGACTGGCCGACGGCACGGTCGACATCGTGATCGGCACGCACCGGCTGTTGCAGACCGGCATCCGCTGGAAGGACCTCGGCCTCGTCATCGTCGACGAGGAGCAGCGCTTCGGTGTCGAGCACAAGGAGCACATCAAGGCCCTACGCACCCACGTTGACGTGCTGACCATGTCCGCGACGCCGATTCCGCGCACGCTGGAGATGAGCTTGGCGGGCATCAGGGAGATGTCGACCATTCTCACGCCGCCCGAGGAACGGCATCCGATCCTCACCTATGTCGGCGCCTACGACGACAAACAGGTGGGCGCCGCGATTCGTCGGGAACTGCTTCGCGACGGTCAGGTTTTCTACGTCCACAATCGTGTTTCGAGCATCGAAAAAGCCGCCAAACGATTGCGGGAACTGGTGCCGGAAGCGCGAGTGGTGACCGGTCACGGGCAGATGAACGAGGACCGGCTGGAAAAGCTGATCCAGGGCTTCTGGGAACGCGAGTACGACGTATTGGTCTGCACCACCATCATCGAAACCGGATTGGACATCTCGAACGCGAACACGTTGATCGTGGAGCGCGGGGACATGCTCGGCCTGGCCCAGTTGCACCAGTTGCGCGGCAGGGTCGGGCGCGGCCGGGAGCGCGGTTACTCCTATTTCCTGTATCCGCCGGAGCAGCCGCTCACCGAGACCGCGCACGACCGGCTGGCGACGATCGCGCAGAACACCGAGCTGGGTGCCGGCATGGCGGTCGCCATGAAGGACCTGGAGATCCGCGGCGCGGGCAACATCCTGGGTGCCGAGCAGTCCGGGCACATCGCGGGCGTCGGATTCGACCTGTACCTGCGGCTGGTCGGCGAGGCGGTCGAGGCGTTCCGCACCAGCGCGGGCGTCGACGTGGGCGATGACGAGCAGGAACTGGCCGACGTCCGGGTCGATCTGCCGGTGGACGCACACATCCCGCACGACTACGTGCCAGGGGAGCGGCTGCGCCTGGAGGCGTACCGCAAGATCGCCGCCGCTGCCGACGAGGAGGCGACGCAGCGGGTCAGGGAGGAGCTGGTGGACCGGTACGGGCCGCTGCCGTTGCCGGTGGAGAACCTGCTGGCGGTGGCGAAGTTCCGGCAGACCTGCCGCGCGCACGGGGTGACCGAGGTGGCCACGCAGGGGGCGAGCATCCGGTTCGCGCCGCTTGAGCTGCGCGATTCGCAGCTGGTCCGGCTCAAGCGCCTCTACCCGAAGGCGCTGTACAAGGCGACCGTGCACACGGTGTCGGTGCCGAGGCCAACCGAGGGCGGCGCTGGTGGCCGGATCGGCGCACCGGCGTTGCGTGATCAGGAACTGCTCAACTGGTGCGTGCAGCTGCTCACGTCGCTGGCGGGCGCGCCGGTGCCGGTCGGCTGAGCCACGATAGAAAAGGTGAATTGTCCGAATTTCACGGGATGCAACACTGGATGTTTTCGACGGCGTGTCGAAAGTGTGGCTCGTCGTCCGGACTATGCGGATTCTGGTTCGGGATTTCGGATTCCGGACCAGATCAACTGTGCTTCCCTGCTAAATAGATCGCTGGTACGTTAACTCACACGGACGATCCCCAGGGCACGTTTGGCGGGCGTTGGTCACGCTGCGTGCCGCTAATATCCGGTTTGTTATTATCCCGTGATTGCCTACCGTGTGGATCCTTGCTCCGTTCGGGTGGCGCTGTGGTCGTCTGGGTGGACCTTCCTGTTTAGCGCTCCGGACGCCCACTAAGGTCGGATTCGCATCGTGCAATCTCTCAAGGAGTTCGTGGTGGTCACTTCGCCTGCGCAAGGCGTGGTACGCATCGCGGTGGGACGTCGATAGAGCTGTTGAAGACCAGGACTGAAGCAGAAGGAGTGGGCAACGGGCTTGCCGGTGACGGGACCGGCGGCCTCACAGCGATGACCGACTCACGGGACGTGCCGCCGTTGTCTCCGGAGGATCCGGAGTTGGCTGCCGCCTGCGCTGCGCTTGGGGAGCGCTGGGCCCAGGCGGTGTATCGCACTGCCTACTCACCGGTTCCCGGCGCGGAACTCGTGCCGATGTTCGAACGCTTCGTCGCCCAACTCGTCGACGCCCTGCGCAGCGCCCCGTTCTCGGCCATCGCGGCCGAACAGGTCGGAGCAGCGGTCGTCGAGGCTCGCTTCACCGGACCGACCAGCCTGCGCGCCAGCGTCGACGCGCTGAGCAGGCCGCTGGTCGGGATCGGCGGGCAGGCCGGCGTCGAGGACGCCGCGACCAAAGTCGTCTCGCTGCTCGCCGGGCTCTGCTCCGGCTATGCCGCCGCCACCAGGGAATGGCTGTTCGCCCAACAGGAACAGGTCAAGCAGGCGCTGCTGCGCGCGATGAGCCAGGCTCGTCGCGACCTCGCCATCAGCGAAGCCCGGTTCCGCGAGGTGTTCACCCGCTCCGCGGTCGGCATCGCGCTGTCCGACCCGGACGGGTCGATCATCGAGGTCAACCCGAGGATGGCCGAGATCCTCGGCTACACGCCGGACGATCTCGAAGGCCGCGCGCTCACCGACTTCTTCCACGAGGACGAGGCCGCCGACCTCTCCGCCAGTTACCAGGGCCTGGTCGAGCGCGACGGCGAGCGCTTCCGCAAGCGCCGCAGACTCGTGCGCTCCGACGGCCAGACCGCCTGGGTGTACCTGCTGGTGTCGTTGCTGCGCGATACCGAGGACGGCCCAGGCCTGCACCTGACCATGGTCGAGGACGTCAGCGACCTGCACCTGCTGCAAGGGCGGGTCAGCTTCCAGTCCCTGCACGACGCGCTGACGGGTCTGCCCAACCGCCAGCACCTGCTCTCCCGGTTGGAGGGCATGCTCGGCGAACGCGTCCAGACCGGCCCGAACCGCCAGCACGTCGCTCTCTACCTGCTCGACCTCGACGGCTTCTCGGTGATCAACAACGGCCTCGGCATGGACGAGGGCGACCGGCTGCTCAAGGACGTGGCCAAGCGGCTGGAATCGCTGTTCGCGCAGGACAGCGTGGAAAGCGACGACACCCTGGTGGCCAGGGTCGCCGGCGACGAGTTCGCGGTGCTGATCCGCACCGTCGGGCCGCCGGACGTGATGGGCACGGTCGGCCAGATCAACGAGGAACTCGCCGAACCGTTGCACACGTCCGACGGCGGCATCGCGGTGTCCGCGAGCACCGGCGTCGCGCACTCGCCGGTCGGCGAGATCACCGCGTCCGAACTGCTGCGCGCCGCGGACGTGACGCTGCGCCGCATCCAGTCCACCGGCAAGCGCCAGTGGGCGGTCTACGACAAGTACCGCGACCGCGGCGAACGCGCCAACCTCCGGCTCGCCGCCGCGCTGCCGGGCGCGTTGGAGTTCGGTGAGCTGGTCGCGGAATGGGTGCCGTGGCAGATCCTGCCCACCGGCGAACCGGCCGGCGCGGCGATCCGGTTGCGCTGGAACCATCCGGAACAGGGACCGCTCGGTCACGACCAGTGCATCGATCTCGCCGAACAGACCGGCGCGAGCCTGCCGGTCGGCGAATGGATGCTGAACGCGCTGTGCGAGCAGATCAAGAAGTGGCGCGACCAGTTCGGCACCCAGGTGCCCTGCGGTCTCGCCCTGACTCCGTTGCAGGCGGCCGATCCCGACCTCATCAGCCTCGTGGACGCCGCGTTGGCGCACGCCGAACTGGATCCGAGCGTGCTGTGGCTCGGTCTGCCGGTCAAGGCGCTCGGCAACGACGACACCGAGGCCTACGACAACCTCGATCTGCTCTCCGGGCAGGGTGTCGGCGTGATGCTCACCGATGTCGGCTCGATCTCCGGCGACCTGGTCCGGGTCGACGAGTTGCCGGTGAAGGGGATCCAGCTGGCGTCCTGGTTCGTCCGCAAGGTCGCCGCGGCCAGGCCCGACTCGCTGACCCTGCGCGCCGCCGAGAGCATGATCAAGCTCGCCACCGACGCCGGTTTCGCCACGCTCATCCCGGACATCCGCACCACCGACGAGGCCGAGTACTGGCGTTCGGCTGGTGCCTCCGCCGCGAGCGGCCCGCATTTCGGCGCACCGATGTCGGCCGACGAAGTCGCCAAGTTGATCAAGCCGCACTGAGCCCGACTGCGTCCCGCCCATCGCAGGCCATTAGGGTGTGATTCCGATCTCGGTGAAGGCCACCACGATGCTGTGAGAGGGTTGGCGACTGTGATGATGGTCATTAGCCGTAGCACCAAACTGTTGGTGACGGGCGCTCTCGCGGGCCTGCTGCTGGCCGGCTGCGCCAGCGGTCCGGGCCAGGCCGGTTCCGCCGCGATCGTCAACGGCAACGTGATCTCGCTGGACAGCGTGCAGACCGAGCTGAACACCTATCTGGCGAGTCCGGCGGCCGCCTCCCAGCAGCAGCAGACGAGCCCGGCCGACGAGGCCAGGGCGATCGTCGGGTTCTCGGTGCTGGACCAGATCGACAACGCGGCCGTTGCCAAGTACCACCTGAACATCCCACCGCAGGCGGTCAGCGAGTTCGCCAGCGCGGGCGGCGGCATCGACAAGATCGCCCAGCACTTCGGCTTCAGCACCGCCGAGGCCCAGATGATCCTGCACGACGAGGTCGCGCAGCTGATCTACGCCAACCAGTACGTCGGCAAGTTCCAGGTCACCTTCGACGAGTTGACGATGAAGGACCAGAAGACCGCGACGGACCTGGCGCAGAAGCTGGCCGCCGACCCGGCGAACGCCCGCTCGGTCATGACCACCACCGCGGCGGCCGTCGGCAGCCAGCCGGAGTTCGGCGGCAAGCTGACCGGTGGCCAGATCATCGCCCAGCAGAACCAGGCGAACCAGCAGGCGCAGCAGCAGGGCGGCGGCTCACCCGGCACCCTGCTGCCGCTGTTCGCGGCGAAGTCCAACACCGTGCTGACCTTCCCGCTCGATCAGAGCGACTGGGCGGTGCTGGTGGTGCACGACGCGAACACCAACGCGACGCCGTCGGCTACGGACAAGGAAGGGATCTCCACCAGCGATCCCCAGGTCCTCTACCAGTCCGGCTCCTACCTGCTCACTTCGTTCGCCAAGAGCATGAGCATCAAGATCAGCCCGCGTTACGGCGTGTGGGACGAGATCGGCATGTCGGTCGTTGCGAGCGCGGGCGCGGCTGGTGCCGAGTTCCCGAACAAGACCACGTCCGGCGCGTCCTGATCCAGGTGATGGTGGAATGGGGGACGTGACCACCACGTCCTCCATCGTCCTGCTGGATCCCCGGCTCGGTTCCGTCCTGCCTGCCGCGGCAGTGCCGGTGCTGCGCACCGCCGACGCCGTGTACATCACCGGTGATCTGCCCGCCGAACTCGGCACGCCCGCGCCCGGCCCGGACGAGTTGGTGCGCGCTGCCGGTTCGGTCGTGCTGATCACCACCGACCTCGCCGAACCGGCCGCGCAGGCACTGCTCGACGCAGGCGCCCAACTGATCCGCACCGAAGCACCGGCAGGCGCCGAACTGCTCGCCGCTGTCGCGGTGATGGACCGGTTGCGCTCGCCGAACGGTTGCCCGTGGGACGCCGAGCAGTCGCACGATTCGCTGCGCCGCTACCTCCTCGAAGAGACCTACGAACTGCTCGACGCGATCGAGGACGACGACCGGGTCGCGTTGCGCGAGGAACTGGGCGACGTGCTGTTGCAGGTGCTGTTCCACGCGCGCATCGCGCAGGAGGACGCGGCCGATCCGTTCGGCATCGACGATGCCGCCGACGATCTGGTGCGCAAGCTGGTCGGCAGGCATCCGCATGTGTTCTCCGGCGGCGATCCCGCCGTGCGCGACGCGGCAACGCAGACCGTGCGCTGGGACGAACTCAAGCAGGTCGAGAAGAAACGTGAGTCCAGTGTGGACGGTGTGGCGCTGAGTTCGCCGTCGCTGTTCCTGGTCGGCAAGCTGATCTCGCGCACCGCCAAGAAGGGCCTTCCCGCCGATCTGTGGCCCACCACCGACTCCGGCGAACTGGGCGACACCTTGTTCGGGATCGCCGCCGCCGCTGCCGCGCGCGAGGTTGAACCGGAACTGGCGCTGCGCACGGTCGCCCGCACCTTCGAGCGGAACATCCGGGCCGCCGAACAGGCCGCCAAGGCCGCCGGACTCGATCCGGCCGACCTGGATGCCGCTGCCTGGCGGAAATTCTGGCCGTGACGGACCGGCTTCGGTTGCGTGCCAGCTTCGACGATGTCGCCGAGCTCTACGACCGGGTCCGGCCCGGGTATCCGGCCGAGATCATCGCGGAACTGGCCGCGTCGACCGGAATCCAGGCAGGCACGCGAATCCTGGAAATCGGTTGCGGCACCGGCCAGTTGACCGTGCCGCTGGTCGAGTTCGGTGCCGAGGTCACCGCGGTCGAACTCGGTCCGCACCTGGCCGCGATCGCATCCGCGAAAACGCGCGCCGAGATCCTCGTCGCCGACTTCGATTCCTGGGCAGGGCCGCGCGAACGGTTCGACCTGGTCGTGTCGGCCACCGCGTTCCACTGGCTCGACCCGGACACCCGGCTGGCCCGCATTGCCGACCTGCTCCGCCCCGGCGGTGCACTGGCCACCATCGACACCTATCACGTGTTCGGTGGCACCGAAGCGTTCTTCGCGACCGCGCAACGCGCGATCTATCCGCGCTGGCTGCCCGATGTCGATCCGGCCGAGCCGCGACCGCGTGCCGAACAGATCCGGTACAACCGCGATCTGGAGCGCGGCGGGCTGTTCGGCCCGATCGCGTTTCACCGGCGCACCTGGGACGCCGGGTACTCGACCGCCGGCTACCTCGACCTGCTGCGCACCTACTCGGCAACGCTCGGCCTGCCGCCGCGCACCAGACACGGGTTCCTGCACGACATCGGCACGCTCATCGACACCCGCCACGACGGCCGGATCACCAAGCGGTACCTCACTGAACTGCGGATCGCGCCCTGCGCCAAATGACCCCGTTGTGTGTGGGAATTGGCCGAAAGCATTCACGTTTTCCGCCGACCAGTAGCCTGGCCGCGTGGCAGGCCAACACGCGGCACCCGACGAGCAGGGCGAATCCGACCTCGACGTGCTCGACGACCACGAGTACTACGAGGACGAAGAACCCGAACACGATGAGGGTTCCTCGTTCGACTCGATGCTCTCCGCTTCGCATGATCGAGACGAAGGCAAGCGCCGCAGGCGCAGGCCGATGTGGGGCGGCTGGGCGCTGCTCGTGGTGTTCGTACTGCTGCTCGCCGGCGGCGGCGTGTGGCTGCACGACCTGGTGACCAAGCCGCCCGCCAAGCACACCGGGCCGTCCGTGCCGACGTTTCAGATCGTCGATCTCGATGTCACTCCGGGCCAGGCGGTGCCCTCGCGGCCCGCGCCGACCCCGGCCTCCGTGCCCGGCCCGCACGACCCGCAGATCGCCTGGATCACCAAACTCTCCGCGTCGACCTACCTGCCCAGTCGCGCGCTCACCGCCTACGTGAACGCGCAGAACATGCTGGCCCAGCGCGATCCGACCTGCGGCATCAACTGGACGACGCTGGCCGGGATCGGCTGGATCGAGTCGCGCCACGGCCAGTACGGCGGCGACTCCATCGGACCGGACAACCGCGAGACGCACCCGATCATCGGCCCTCCCCTGAACGGCAGTTCCGGCGTGCAGAGCATTCCGGACACCGATCACGGCTCGCTCGACGGCGACCCGCAGTGGGACCACGCGCTCGGCCCGATGCAGTTCCTGCCCAGCACCTGGCTGACCTGGGGCCTGCGCGCGTCGAACGACGGCAAGGCTCCGGACCCGCAGAACATCGCGGACGCCGCGCTGACCGCGGGCGACTACCTGTGCAGGTCGGTCGGCGACATGACGGTGCCGGGCAACTGGTGGAAGGGCGTCTACATCTACAACAACTCGCAGGCGTACGGCATCAGCGTGTACAGCGCGGCGCAGGCGTACTCGGACGCGACCCGCTAGTCCTCAGGGGCCGGGTTCTGGCGCGACTCCAGCACGGCCAGGCGCGCGCTGACCTCGCCGAGCGCCTCCTGGTACTCGGGCAGCGGGTTCATCGCGGTGGCCATCTTCAGCTGGGTCTTCGCCTCGGCCAATCGGCCCTGCCGTTGCAGGGTGCGACCGAGCGCGAACCGTGCGTAGTGGTCGGCCGGGTCCAGCTCGATGACCCGCAGAAAAGCCGACTCCGCCCGTTTCAACTGGGCGGAGCCGAGGTACGCGCGGCCGGCGAGTAGTTGCACACTCGGCGTGTCTGGCGCCTCCTCGACGACGGAGGCCAGTTCACGCAGCGCTTCGAGCGGCCGGCGCTGGGAAAGCAGCGTCTCCGCCCGGCGGAAGGACTCGAAGGTGCCGTCAGTCATGGTCCCGTCAACGTTACCGACCGTTCAGGTGTTCCTCGATGCGCCGACCGGATGATCACGGACAGTTTCCGGATCCGCGCGTGTGCCTCCACCGGGTGATAACCGCAGCCCGCTAGGCTCGTCACGAGCCTGAACAGCACTGGATACTCTGTTTCGGAAAGCATTCAGTATCCGAAGCCGTCGCCAAGTGGTGGCGAATTGTGAACTAGGGAGCGTACGTGGCGGTCATCGAGCAGGTTGGCGCGCGCGAAATCCTCGACTCGCGCGGTAACCCGACCGTTGAGGTCGAGGTGGCGCTGGATGACGGCACGCTGTCGAGGGCAGCGGTGCCCTCCGGCGCGTCGACCGGCGAACACGAAGCTGTGGAACTGCGGGACGGGGACGCGAAGCGGTTCGGCGGCAAGGGTGTCGAGAAGGCCGTGAACGCGGTGCTCGACGAGATCGGCCCGGAGTTGGCCGGCATCGAGGTCGTGGACCAGCGCATCGTCGACCAGAAGCTGGTCGACCTGGACGGCACCCCGGACAAGAGCCGCCTCGGCGCGAACGCCATCCTCGGCGTCTCGCTCGCGGTCGCCAAGGCCGCCGCCGAGTCCAGCGGCCTGGAACTGTTCCGCTACCTGGGCGGGCCGAACGCACACGTGCTGCCGGTGCCCATGTTCAACATCGTCAACGGCGGCGCGCACGCCGACAGCGACGTGGACATCCAGGAGTTCATGATCGCCCCGATCGGAGCGGAGTCCTTCCGCGAGGCGCTGCGCTGGGGCGCCGAGGTCTACCACGCGCTCAAGTCCGTGCTGAAGAGCAAGGGCCTGTCCACCGGTCTCGGTGACGAGGGCGGCTTCGCGCCGAACCTGCCGAGCAACCGCGACGCGCTCGACCTGATCATCACCGCGATCGAGAAGGCCGGTTACACCGCAGGCCGCGACGTCGCGCTGGCCCTGGACGTGGCCGCCACCGAGTTCTACGCCGACGGCGCCTACACCTTCGAAGGCACCAAGCGCAGCGCCGAGCAGATGACCTCGTACTACACCGAACTGCTGGCCAACTACCCGCTGGTGTCCATCGAGGACCCGCTGTCCGAGGACGACTGGGACGGCTGGGTGCGGCTGACCGCCAGCCTCGGCGAGAAGGTCCAGATCGTCGGCGACGACCTGTTCGTCACCAACCCGGAGCGCCTTGAGGAAGGCATCGCCCGCCGCGCCGCCAACGCGCTGCTGGTGAAGGTCAACCAGATCGGCACGCTGTCCGAGACCCTGGACGCGGTCACCCTCGCGCACACCTGCGGCTACCGCTGCATGATCAGCCACCGTTCCGGTGAGACCGAGGACACCACCATCGCCGACCTGGTCGTCGCCACCGGTGCCGGTCAGATCAAGTCGGGTGCGCCCGCACGCAGCGAACGCGTCGCCAAGTACAACCAGCTGCTGCGCATCGAGGAAGCCCTCGGCGAGGCCGCCCGCTACGCGGGTGACCTGGCCTTCCCGCGGTTCTCCGCCGAGGACTGAGAGAGTCAGGCATGGCAGGCGGCGAGCGCGATCGGCAGGGCAGCAGCCGACGGGGCAGCGGTGACCGGGACGATCCCGAGAACCGCGACGCCACGTCGGCTCGCCGAGCCGATCCCGCTCGCCGCGCCACGCCCGCCTCGTCCACTGGTCGCACCCCGAAGACGGCAGCCGGTCGTGCCGCCGCCGAACGCGCGGCCAGTCGCGGCAACACCGCCGACCCGGCCGCACGCGCGGCAGCCAGGTCCCGGCAGCGCGCCGCCCGCGAATCCGGCGCGGCGAAGCCAGGTTCGGCGAAGTCCGGCGTGGCCTCGGCCCGCGCCAAGCCGACCTCGGCCCGGGAAACCAGCGCCGCTCGGGACACCGACACCAAGCCAGCGTCCGGCCGCGGCACCGCCAGCACGCGTGGCTCCGCGTCCGGCCGCGACACCGCCGCCACGCGTGGCCCCGCCGCACCGGAGCGCGCCACCCGGCGTCCGCGCGCGACGAGCCGCTCCGCGACCATGGCGCGGTTCAGCCGCCTGCTCGCCAGGTTGACCACCCGCAGGGCCGCCGTGCTCGCGCTGGTGGTCGCCGCGCTAGCGCTGAGCGTCGCGGTGCCGCTGCGCACCTACTTCTCGCAGCGCGCCGACCTGCAAAGCCAGCTGGCCGAGCAGCAGAGCCTGCAGAACCAGCTCAACCAGCTGCAACGGCAGCAGGCGCAGCTCTCCGACACCGCCGAGGTGAAGGCGCAAGCCAAGGAGCGGCTGCACTACGTCATGCCGGGAGAGGTGCCCTACGTGGTGCAGCTCCCCGGCGACACCGGCACCAACGGCACGACCCAGCCGGTCGCGCCGACCACCTCACCCGGTGCCTGGTACCAGCAACTGTGGAGTTCGGCCGTGGGGAGCCCCTGATGAACACCGACCTTCCCGTGGTCTCCGACGCGGACCGTGCCGCCGTCGCCGAGCAACTCGGCAGGCCGCCGCGCGCCATCCGCGAGATCGTGGCGCGCTGCCCGAGCGGTCACCCGGCGGCCATCTCGACCAACCCGCGCCTGCCCGACGGCACCCCGTTCCCCACGCTCTACTACCTGACCTGCGCCAAGCTGTCCTCGCTGGTCGGCACGCTGGAGGCGAGCGGGATCATGAAGGAGATGACCCAGCGTCTCTCCGACGACCCCGAGCTGGCCGCCCGCTACCTGCGCACGCACCAGGAGTACCTGGCCGAGCGGGACGCGATCGAGTCGCTGGGCACCGAGGTGAGCGCCGGCGGCATGCCCGGCCGGGTCAAGTGCCTGCACGTGCACCTGGCGCACACCCTGGCCAAGGGGCCGGGCGTCAACCCGTTCGGCGACGAGACGCTGGCTCTTGTGCGTCAGAACTGGCCAACCGGCGACTGCGCGAAGTGAACGCCGGTTTTCGCCAAGCTTTGAATTTTCACAGTATTGGGTGACACCTGCCCACTTCCGGAAACGATCCGGTACCTCGTACCGATCACACTCTCAGCGCCTGACCAGCGGCTACCGGCCAGTAGTAGCGGGTTGGGCCAGCCAGTGTAGTTCGGCAGTACACGCGGTGGCGCGCGGCTGGCAGAAGCGCAATCAATCCCGGCAGACCCATGACATGCGCGCCCGAATAAGGCAGGCTGGGGACCCGGTGGGGACCCGCAGTTGATCGATGATGATCGCTAAGTCACTCCAGGGAGAGGCGGTTTCGTAGTGATACCGACCCGCAAGGTCACCGTCGGTATGTACCAAACCCCTCTGTCGCGGCGTCGGCGCAGGGTCATCGGGATCGCGGCAGGCGCCGCGTTAGCCGTGCCGATCTCGATGATCGGCGGTTCAGCCAACGTGGTCCTGGCCAGCAGCAACAACCCCAGCGGACCTCCGGTGTTCTCCCCGTTCGCCAAGCCCGTCCCCTCCAGCGACGGCGCCAGCGGCGCCAACCCGCACGACAGCGGCCTCTCACCCGCCCTGCTGCACAACGCCAACAACCAGTCCGCGCTGCTCGCCGCGGCAGGTCCCATGGCCAACGTGCCCAGCGGACCGCTCGGCATTCCGGGCATCGTGCTCCAGGCGTACCAGCGGGCACAGCAGAACCTCGCCGTCAGCGACCCGAGCTGTCACCTGCCCTGGTACCTGCTGGCGGGCATCGGCAAGATCGAGTCGAGCCAGGCGGAGAACGGCGAGGTCGACGCGAACGGCAACACGCTGCGCCCGATCCTCGGCCCGGTCCTCAACGGCACCAACGGTTCCGCCGCGATCCCGGCGACCGCGCTGAGCTACCGGCTCACCGGCGACCCGACCTGGCAGCGTGCCGTCGGCCCCATGCAGTTCCTGCCCTCGACCTGGGTCGAGTACGGCGGCACCGGCAACCCGAGCAACGTCTTCGACGCCGCCATGGCGGCAGGCCGCTACCTCTGCGCGGGCGGTCGTGACCTCTCCGACCCTGCGCAGCAGGCGCAGGCGGTGTTCAGCTACAACCACTCCAACAGCTACGTGGCCAAGGTGCTGTTGTGGGCCAACGCGTACGCCAGGGGCGTCACCCCGCTGCCCGAAACCCCGGTGCCCCCGCAGCAGCTCCAGATGGCAGGCCCGCCCCCCTCGGGCGTCTACACCCCGCCCGCGACCCCGACCACGCCGCCGTCGATCACCACCAGCGACCCGGCGACCAGCAGTTCTTCGACCAGCCCCACGTCGACCGGCTCGACCACCACCACGAAGACCACGACGTCGGCCCCGCCGACCACGACGACCACGAGTCCGACGCCGCCGACCTGCACCACGACGACGGCCCCGACGACCACCACCACGACGACGACGACGAGTCCGACGCCGACCACCACCACGACCTCGCCGACACCCCCGCCGCCGTGCGGGACGACGACCTCCGGCAACGGCGCGGACAACGCGGGCGGCGACACGGTCACCACCACCCCCTGACCACCCCCCTCTGACCACCGCCCGATCCATTGCCGGTGCGGTTGATCGCATACGGTGGTGCGCATGACCAGGGTGGCCGCGATCGACTGTGGGACCAACTCGATTCGTCTGCTGATCGCGGACCTGACCGTCCGCGACGACGGCAGCGCGTGGCTGCGCGACGTGCACCGGGAAATGCGCGTCGTCCGGCTCGGTCAGGGCGTCGACGCAACCGGCAAACTCGCCCCCGAGGCCCTCGAACGCACCCGCGCGGCGCTGGTCGACTACCAGATCATGGCGGTGCGCAAGGGCGTGCAGCGGGCGCGCATGGTCGCCACCTCGGCGACCCGCGACGCCAGCAACCGCGACGAGTTCTTCACCATGACCCGCGACGTGCTCGGCGTCGAAGCCGAAGTGATCAGCGGCGACGAGGAAGCGACGCTGTCCTTCACCGGCGCGGTCGGCGAACAGGAACCGCGCCGCGGCCCGTTCGTCGTGGTCGACGTCGGCGGCGGCTCGACCGAGCTGGTGCTGGGCACCTGGAACGGCACCACCGCGGACATCCGCGCCACCAAGTCGGTGAACATCGGCTGCGTCCGGCTCACCGAACGCTGCCTGCCCAGCGACCCGCCCACCGCGCAGGAGGTCGCTGCCGCGGTCGAGGTCACCATGGACACCCTCACCCCCGCGTTCGACGCGGTCGACGTGCGCGAGGCCCGCACCTTCATCGGCGTCGCGGGCACCGTGACCACGCTCTCCGCCGTCAACCAGGGCCTGGTCGAGTACGACCCGGAACGCACCCACCTCTCCACCATGTCGCTCACGGAGATCCGCCGCACCACGGCTCGCCTGCTCGAACTGCCGCGCGCCCAGCGCGCCGAGATCCAGGCCATCCACCCCGGCCGGGTCGACGTGATCGGCGGCGGCGCGCTCATCGTGCGCACCGTCGCCGAACAACTCGCCGTGCGCGCCGGCCTGACCGAGATGGTGGTCAGCGAGCACGACATCCTGGACGGCATCGCGCTGTCCCTCGCGTGAGCGCTATTCGGCGTCCTCGGTGACCGGTTCGACCGACTCGGTGACGACCCAGGCGTAGTCCTCAGCCAGTTCGCGGATCTCCTTCATCTGGCGCTCCAGGCTGCGCTCATCGAGCTCGTCGGCCGCGTCGCAGTACATGTAGAGCAGATAGCGCATCGACTGCGGCTTCTGCCGCGCCGCGGCGGCCCGCGCCTTGTCCCTGCGATAGTCGGCCAGTCGCCTAACCCCGGTCATGGTCGCCTCTCCTACGGTTGCGCCTGTCCGGGTTAGCTCAGCACAACCGCAGCCCATGACCGGTTCGACGCGCTCAGCGATTCGACGACCCGACCACGAAATTCGCCAGATCGCCCGACTGCCGCAACCGGCTCGGCTCGTGCACGTACATCATGTGCCCCGCCTCGTAGTACGCGCGGCTGATGTTGCCGTGCAGCTCACGGGGAATCGCCAGGTGCGCCAGCACGTGCTCGGCCGCGTAGTACGGCGTCGCCCCGTCGTGGTAGCCGAACGCGACGTGCACCTTGAGGTGCGGGTTGGCCCGCATCGCCGCCGCCAGTTTGTCCACGACCGTCACCGAGGCGCCCTCGAACTCCTTGTACGACCAGGGATGCACGTTGCCGGTGAGGATCTCGTAGGGCAGATCGCTCTCGTAGCCCAGTTCCGTGCGCACGTAGTGGTTGAACGCGGCCGAATACGGCCCGAGGATCGCCGAGTACGACGGGTCCTCGGCGAAGCGCTCCATGCCGTAGTCCTTGTCCCAGCCGGTGAAGCGCGCGTCCAGCCTGCCGACCACCTTGCGCTCGTCGCGCAGCAGTTCGGTGAAGAACCGGACGTGCTCAGGGCGCAGATCCACCTGGTCGACGTAGGACTCGGACAGCCCGGTCAACGCGGCCAGCCTGGCGACCATCGCGGCCCGCTCATCGGCGGAGAGCCGGTGACCGCGCGCGAGCGCCCACGGATAGTCGCGCTCCGCGAACGCCTCCGCCTCGGCGAGCACATCGGACAGCGCCCGGTTGCCGTGCCGCCCGTGGTAGTGCGCGACCGCGGCGTAGGTGGGCAGGTAGTTCACGAACGGGACGTCGTTGCCCTCGCTGAAATGCACGGTACCCAAGTCCAAAACGGACGAAATGAGCATCAGACCGTTGAGGTACATGCCGTACCGGCTCTGCAGGTGCTCAGCCAGCCCGGCCGCGCGCAGCGTCCCGTACGACTCGCCCGCGATGAACTTCGGCGACATCCAGCGCCCGTTGCGCGAAGTCCACAAGCGAATGATCTCGCCGACCGACTCCAGGTCCGCGCTGTAACCGTGGTACTCGGCGGGTTTCTCGCCCTTGCCCGCCCGTGAGTAACCGGTCGAGATCGGGTCGATGAACACGATGTCGCTGTGCGCCAACAAGGTTTCCGCGTTGTCGACCAGACCGTACGGCGGCGGCACGGCGTTGCCCGCGTCGCCGCTGAGCACCCGGCGCGGCCCCAGCAGCCCCACGTGCAGCCACACGCTCGACGAACCCGGCCCACCGTTGAACGCGAACGTCACCGGCCGGTCCGCCGGATCCGCGTCGGCCAGCGTGTACGCGGTCAGGAACACCTCCGCCTTCGCCTTGTGCCCGTCCGAGGTGCCGTCGGTCAGCACCTCCTTGCGCAACACGATCCGCCCGGTCGACGCGGTGTACCGCAACTCGCCCGACGGCACGGTGATCGTGTGCTCGGTGCTGACCAGGTCATCGGTCGGTTCGGTCTTCGTCTCAGCCGCCGTGTCGGGTTCGCTCGGCTTGGTGTCCTCGGATGCCATGCTGTCACCCTAAAACCAACCGACGTACGGGAACCTGATCCGGTGGACGATCCAGCCAAGGTGGCGCCGCGAGCGCGCACCCTCGACCAACTCGACGCCGCGCTGATCGACTGCCGCGCCTGCCCGCGTCTGGTCGCCTGGCGCGAAGAAGTTGCCCACGTCAAACGTGCCGCCTTCGCCGACCAGGACTACTGGGGTCGCCCCGTGCCCAGCTTCGGCGCCCAGGACGCGTCCATCCTGATCGTCGGCCTTGCCCCCGCCGCGCACGGCGCCAACCGCACCGGCCGCATGTTCACCGGTGACCGCTCCGGCGACTTCCTCTACGCCGGCCTGCACGCCGTCGGCCTCGCCTCACAGCCGACCGCGATCCGCATCGGCGACGGACTGGAGCTTTACCACACCCGGATCGCCGCCCCGGTGCACTGCGCCCCACCCGCCAACAAACCCACCCCTGCCGAACGCGACACCTGCCGCCCCTGGCTCGCCGCCGAACTCGCCCTGCTCGCCCCCACCCTGCGCGTGATCACGGTGCTCGGCGCCTTCGGCTGGCAAGCCCTCCTGCCCGTCCTGGCCGCCGCGGGCTGGCAGATCCCGCGCCCCCGCCCCACCTTCGGCCACGGCGCCCAGTTCACCCTCACCCACGCCGAACGCCCCGACCAGCTTCAACTACTCGGCTGCTTCCACGTCTCCCAGCAGAACACCTTCACCGGCCGTCTCACCCCGGCGATGCTCGAAGATGTCCTGATCACCGCCAAGTCGCTCGCCGGCCTGGTCTGATCTGCGCTCACGCCGCGTCCGACGTTTTCTTGGCCACGGCCGCGCTGCTGGGCCGAGGGAAGTCGAGATCGTCGACTATCACTGAAAGGAGCGAAGATGACCAACGACCACCTGATGCCGCCGGTTCACCCGGGCGAAGTTCTGGCGCAGGAGTACCTCGCGCCGCTCGGTGTGACCCAGCACCACCTCGCCGTGGAAATCGGGTTACCGCCGCGTCGTATCAACGAGATCGTGCACGGCAAGCGGGGGATTTCGGCTGGTACCGCGCTGAGGCTGGCCCGCTTCTTCGGGACCTCGGAATGGTTCTGGCTCAACCTGCAATCCCGCCACGACCTGAGGCGCATGAAAGATCGGTTGGCCGGCGAACTGGACCGGACACGTCCGCTCAGCGCGTGGGCACGGATAAATCCAGGTAGCCCTGCCAGCAGAACACCTTCGCCGGCCGCACCCCGGTCATGCTCTCCGGCAAGGGGCAGACAGGCGGAGAACTGGTTGCATTGGCTGCGGTTCAACTGGCCGGCCCGCAGCGGAAGTGGACCAGTTGATCAACTTGCTGGCCAGCCGCGACCCTGCGTGGGCGACATGATGGGCGACCCGACAACCGATCTGGAACGTGCTCGACGGGAACGTGCCGCGGCCATGGATGAGATGGTGCGAGCGAGCGAGGACTGCGGTTTCTATGACCTGCCCACCGACGTGCCGTTCGAGCGGTTGCCGGTTGATCGCGAGAAGGATGTCTGAGAGTCGGCCGATCGTCTTCCTCGACGTGGACGGGCCGCTGAACGTGTGGGCGTCCGGGGATCGGCCCGCTGGGTTCGTGGAGCATCGGGTCCGGGTTTCGCGGTGGGGGCGGCGGCGGTTGCGGATGTGGTTGAACCCGGCGCACGGGTCGTTGTTGCTGGGGTTGGCGCAGCGGACCGGGGCCGAGTTGGTGTGGGCGTCGACGTGGGCGGGGCCTGCCGCGAACGCGATGGTGGGGCGGGCGCTGGGGTT
>DASXOJ010000108.1:0-15634 GCA_036494465.1 Pseudonocardiaceae bacterium | reverse complement strand
TTCGTCGGCGGGGACGCCGCAGCGGGCGAGGGCGGTGCCGAGGATCTGCCTGCTCATCACCCCCAACTGGAGCAGTGACCGGTTGCGGTGTTTGCGCACCCCGAGGTTGACCTGTGCCAACCCGTCCAGCCCGTAACGCGCATGCGCGTCCAGGAGCAGGCCGATCTCGACGCCGTACCCGGCCGCGAACGGGACCGATTCAGCGAATTCCCTGGTCACGGCGTATTCACCGCCGAGCGGTTGGATGACTCCGGCGAGTTCGGGGCGTAGCGCGGCGAGCAGGGGGCGGGCCAGCAGTTCGGTGACGCGACCGCCGCCGGTGCCGATCTCGGCGCTTTCCAGCCGAAGCGGTCGCCGGTAGAAGCCTTTGACCAGGTGCACGTCCGGTTCGCCGAGGATCGGGCCGAGCAGGGCGGTGACGAAGCCGGGGTCGGGGTCGATCAGGTCGGAGTCGAGGTAGACGAGCACGTCGGCGTCGGTGGCGGCGAGCGCGCGCCAGAGGACTTCGCCTTTGCCGGGTTGGCAGGGCAGATCGGACAGGACGGCGTCGCGCGGGACGACTCGGGCGCCTGCCTGCATTGCGATGGCGACGGTTCGGTCGGTCGAGCCGGAGTCGACGACGACACAGTCGTCCACCACCGAGCCGACCAGCGGCAGCACCGACGCGATCACGCCCGCGACCGTGGCCTCCTCGTTCAGTGCCGGTAGCACGACGCTGACGGTGCGGGCTCCCTTGACCGCCAACAACTCCTGAACCGTCCACTCCGGACTTTGCCAGGTGCGGTCCGCGAACCAGTCTCGGCTTGCGGGCAACATCACTGCGCGTAGTTCGAGGTCGATGCGGACGGTGGTCGCTGGGTCACGATCACCGATGGTGCCATGCCGCTGACCGGCGCGGACCATCGAGTGAGCAGCGATACGCCGAACGGGTGTTAGCAAGTCAACGGGCGTATCGCCGCCTTCGACTCCCTGGTCAAGGGCCTCTCCGGGTACGCTCGAAGCAACCCCATGAGGAGGCTGCGCGGTGCTGTACACGGTGAGCCGGGCCATCGTCGGCTCGGCGACCAATGCTCTCTGCCGACCCACCATCGAAGGTTTGGAGAACGTGCCGAAGACCGGCGCACTGATCCTGGCCAGCAACCACCTCTCCGTGATCGACAGCTTCCTGATCCCGGTTTACGCCGGTCGGCCGGTGGCGTTCCTGGCCAAGGCGGAGTACTTCGATGGTGGCAACTGGCGGCAACGCGCGGTCGGTGCGTTCATGGGGGCGTTCGGCGCGGTGCCGGTCAAGCGCGGTGCGGGCCGGGCGGCGGTTGCCGCGCTCGACACGCTGACCGATCTGCTCACGGCGGGCAAGGCGATCGGCATCCATCCGGAGGGCACCCGGTCGCTGGACGGCAGGCTGCACCGGGGGCACACCGGGGTCGCGCAGTTGGCGTTGATGACCGGCGCGCCGGTGGTGCCGCTGGGCCTGATCGGGACCGAGACCGTGTTGCCGGTGGGCGCGAAGCTGCCGAAGCCGGGCGCCAAGTTCACCATGCGCTTCGGCGAGCCACTGGACTTCGCCCGCTACGAGGGCCTCGCGGATTCACCGGCCATTCGCCGGTCGGTGACCGACGAGATCATGTACGCGATCCTGGAGCTGTCCGACCAGGTCTACGTGGACGCCTACCACAAGCGGCCGAACGCGGCCTGAGCATCGGCTGTCAGGGACGGCCCGCGTGCCCGGTCTCGACCCGGGTGCTCAACAGCTTGCCCTCGCGCGCGTTCTTGCGGGCTTCCTCGGCGAAATCCGGTGCCGCGCACAGAAACAGCGTGCGGCCGTCGGTGCCGCCGAGCATGCACGCGAACACGCCGGTCCCCACGGCGATCTCCGCGGTGATCTCGCCGCCCGCACGCACCCGCAACACCCGGTTGCTGATCGCGTCGGCCAGCCACAGCGCCCCGTCGGCGTCCAGGCCACAACCGTCCGGGGCGACAACGATCTGCGGGAGCAGTTTGTCCGGCTCGGTCTCGGTCGGGAGTTCGCCGAACTTCGCCCACACGCGCCGGTTGACGAGCGAGCCGTCCTCGGCGATGTCGAACGCGCTGACCCGGTTGCCGAAGGTCTCGTTGACCAGCAGCACGTTGTCGTCGGTGATGACGCTGCCGTTGGGGAACCACAGATCCTCGGCGACCGTGGTCACCGTGCCGTCCGGATCGGCGCGCAGCAGCACGGCGGTGCGCAGTGGTTTGCCGCCCATCAGGTCGAAGCCGAACTCGCCGACGAACGCCCGGCCGCGCGCGTCCACCACCATGTCGTTGGGGTAGCCGGCGACGTGGCCGGCCAGGTCGGCATGGGTGACCAGGGTGCCGTCGGGTTCGCGGCGCAGGATGCGCGCGTCCCGCATCGAGACCACGAGCAGCCTGCCGTCCGGCAGCCAGCCGATGCCCGAGGGTTGCTGGGGGACTTCGGCTTCGGTGCGCAGGTCGCTGCCGTCCTCGGCGGCCGAGTACACCCGGTAGGTGTAGAAGTCGGCGAACCAGATCCGGCCATCGTGCCAGCGCGGGCATTCGAGGTAGGCGAACCCTTCGACGGTGGTGTTCAGTTCACGGCTCATGCTCGTCCCATCGGTTCGGTGTTCAGGCGGCAGTGGCGTCGAGGAAGCGCTCGAGTTCGCGCTGGATGTCGGGCCCGCATGGCTGGAAGACGATCTCGGTGACGCCGCGTTCCCGGTAGTCGTCGACCTTGCGCCGGATCTCCTCGCGCGTGCCGCTCAAGGTGACCTCGCGCAGTGTGCTGCTGCCGCCCGCTCGCCAGGCCGCGTCGTCGGCGGCGTTCAGCCCGACACAGTGTCCGGAGTGGACGGTGAGATGCCGTTGCTCCTGCTGCGTCCGTTCCACCACCGCGAGCCATTCCGCGCCGCCGGGCAGGGCGCGCACCGCGTCCGGTCCACCGAACTCGTAGGCGCCGTGCAACGACAGCGCCCAGCCGGGTCCACCCGCGACGCGGGCGTGCTCTGAGGAGTCGGCCTCGTCCTCGTCGAGCACGGTTCCCCACTCCAGGTAGGCGACCCACTTGTGCTCGGTCATGAACTCCGGCGGCGCGAGCGTGGCGAACAGGCCGTCGCCGAGTTCGCGCGCGACCTTGTTGCCCTTGGGCCCGAGTGCACCGATCAGGATCGGCACGTCGACCGGGCGGGCCGGGGCGTGGCCATCCGGGTGCAGCATCCGCATCCGCGCGCCCTCCCACTCGACGACCTCACCGCGCAGCAGACCACGGTAGGCGCGGATGTAGGAGTCCATGAACGCCCAGCGGACCGCGCCGTACCCCATGGCCCGCCGTCCGCTGAACCCGGTTCCGAACGCGACCGCGACGCGTCCCGGCGCGAGCGCGGCGAGGGTCGCGGTCGCCGCCGCGTTGACCATCGGGTGCCGCAGGCTCGGCACGAGCACGCCGGGGCCGAGGCCGATGCGTTCGGTGCGGTCCGCGGCCAGCGCGAGCGTCATCCAGACATCCGGGCTCTGCTGTGGGGTGTCGTAGACCCAGGCGCGGTGATAGCCGAGGCGTTCGGCCAGGGCGATGTTGTCCGGTGAGTCCAGTGCGGTGGGAAACGCGCAAGACACGTCCATGTGCCCTCCTCCGGGTGAGCGAACGGACTCTTTGACTCATCTGCCAGCTGAAATGACTAAGCGCCCAGTAACCTGGCTAACATGTGTGGCACGTTACACACGTCGATGTCGGCGGGCAAGGCGTGGCCGGGCAGGCTTGCCGGGCCTCAGCCGCCGGAAGGAGGCAGTGGATGGGCGCCAAGCACTCCGCCGTCCCGGAACTGGTCGACGGCTCGCCGCAACTGTGGGACGACGCTTTCGGCGAGGTCGCCCGGCGGCTGCTGACCGCGGGCGTGCGCTGCTTCGCGGCCAACGGCTTCCACGCGACCAAGACCAGGGACATCACCACGGCCGCCGGACTGTCCTCCGCCGCCCTGTACGTGCACTTCGCCTCGAAGGAAGCAGTGCTGTTCGAGATCACCCGCGCCGCGCACCGCAGCGTGTTGCAGGTCGTGCGGGACACCGCCGCCGACGCCGATCCGGCCGCCTACCTCAAGACGCTCGTCGCGCGGTTCGTCGCCTGGCACGCGCATTGCCACGTGGCGGGCCGGGTCGGCCAGTACGAGCTGTCCGGCCTGACCGCCGAGCACTACGAGTCCATCGTGGCGCTGCGCCAGCAGACCACCGCCGTCTTCCACGATGCGATCCGCTGGGGCACCAAGGAAGGCGTGTTCGGCGTCGTCGACGACCATCGCGTCGTGCGCGCGATTCTGTCGCTGTGCGTCGACCTGGTCCGCTGGTACCGGCTTGACGGACCCGACACACCCGAGACGATCGGCCGGTTCTATGCCGAACTCGCGCTCGGCATGGTGACCGCGGCCGGCAACGCCCAGGCAGGCTGAGCCGGATCAGTGGCGCTTAGTTGATCAGGCCCTGTTCGGCCAGCGTGCGCAGCACCTGCTGGCCCGCCGGGGCGAGTTTGTGCGCGTCGGCGAGGCCGACCCAGGCGAGTTCGGCGATCTCGCCGCCGGGGGCCGGTTCGCCGTCGTGGTCGGCCCAGTAGCAGGCCATCCGGACGAGCTGACCGTTCGCCCAGCCGTCGGCCTGGTCGGTGACCAGGTCGAACAGGCGCATGCTGGCCGGGTCGATGCGCACGCCGAGTTCTTCTGCGATCTCGCGGGCCAGACCGGCCGGGTCGCTTTCGCCGGGTTCGCGTTTGCCGCCGGGCAGGTAGAAGTGCGCCTTGCCCTTCGTCCGGACGTTGAGGAGTTTGCCGTCCCGCACGACGATCCAGGCGAGCACGTCGACGGGTTTGACTTCTTCGGTGGTGGGCGCGGCCCATTTGGTTTCCGGCGCCCGGTAGTTCGCGAAGCCGTCGAGCAGGGCCGCCGGGTCGGCGTTGACCGCGATCATCTCGCGGTAGACGGGACGCAGGAAGCCCGCGTCGACCATGTGTTCGGTCATGGTGAGCAGCGGCTGGTAGTAGCCCTCGACGTCGACCAGGCCGATCGGCTTGTCGTGCAGGCCGAGCTGCGCCCAGGTCCAGATCTCGAAGAGCTCCTCAAGGGTGCCCGCGCCGCCGGGCAGCGCGAGGAAGCCGTCGGCGAGCTGCGCCATCCGCGCCTTGCGCTCGTGCATGTTCGCGACGACATGCAGTTCGGTCAGGTCGGCGTGGGCGAGTTCGCGACCGGCCAAATGAGTCGGGATGACGCCGATGGCCTCGCCGCCCGCCGCGATGACAGCGTCGGCAACGGCACCCATGGTGCCGACGCTGGCGCCGCCGTAGACCAGACCGATACCGCGCTCGGCAAGCAACGTGCCCAGCGCCGCGGCGGCCTCCACATAGACCGGACGGCTACCCGTCGATGAGCCACAGTAAACACATACGCGCACGCCACGATCCTAACGTCCGCCCGAAATGGGCCTCGAATCGCCATTGATAAACAGTCAACTGTGAATATTCAACAATAGGTATTTTCTGTTAACTTCGCATTCATGGATATTCACGACTGATTCGTTGTCGATCGTGCTTTTGCTGGGTACAAACGAAATGCCCTGTCCTCTAGGGAATGGGAACCCTGCAAATGAAAAAGCACGTTTTACTCGCCGTGCCCGTGGTGGCCGGCCTGATCGCCGCGGGGGCCGTGGCGACCACCATACCGGCCGCGCAGGCCGCACCGGCAGCGTCGTACACGCTGATCACCGAACCGGACCAGTCCTATACGCCGGTGTACAACTTCATCGGCACCGCGACCAAGACGCTCGACATGACCATGTACGAACTGGTGGACACGACAGCGGAACAGGATCTCGTGGCCGCCGCCAAGAAGGGCGTGAAGGTCCGGGTGATCCTGGATCAGAACCTGGAGAAATCGAGCAATACGACCGCGTTCAACTATCTCAACGCGAACGGTGTGTCAGCGGTCTGGGCGAAGTCCGGCCGCACCACGCACCAGAAGACGATCACCGTCGATGGGGCGACGTCGCTGGTCATGACCGGCAACCTGACCTCGAAGTACTACTCGACCACCCGTGATTTCGGCGTGATCGACACCAACTCGCTGGACGTCAGCGCGATCGAGAAGGTGTTCAACGCGGACTACGCGAACACCGCGATCACCCCGACCGACGGCGACAACCTGGTGTGGAGCCCGACCGACTCGCAGACGCAGTTGCTGGCGCTGATCAACGGCGCGACCAAGTCGCTCAACGTGGAGAACGAGGAGATGGGCGACGCCGCGGTCACCAGCGCGCTGGAGAACGCGGCCAAGAAGGGCGTCAACGTGACGATCACGATGACGAACTCCGGCAACGACTACGCCACCGAGTTCGACGCGCTCAAGAGCGCGGGCGCGCACGTGTCCACCTACACCGGTGAGACGCCGATCTATATCCACGCCAAGGCGATCGTGGCCGATGGCGGCACGGCGTACGTGGGTTCGGAGAACTTCTCGAACGCGTCGCTGAACGAGAACCGCGAGCTGGGCATGATCACCACCAACTCGTCGATCGTGTCCTCGGTGAACTCCACGCTCACCAAGGACTTCACCGGCGCGACTCCCTGGTCCTGAAGCGCGGGCAGGGGCGGGAAACCGCCCGCCCCTGCCCGCGTTTTCAGTGGGCTTTGCTCCACGCCGCGTAGGAGTCTTCGACGACGCGCACCGCATCGTCGATGTCGTCGGTGAGGTGCAGCAGGTCGAGGTCCTTCTCGGACACCTTGCCGCCTTCGAGCGCCGACTGGCGCACCCAGTCGTAGAGGCCCTGCCAGTAGGACTTGCCGAACAGCACCACCGGGAACTTGGTGACCTTCTTGGTCTGCACCAGCGTCAGCGACTCGAACAGTTCGTCCAGGGTGCCGAAGCCGCCGGGCAGGCAGATGATGGCCTGCGCGTACTTCATGAACATGGTCTTGCGCACGAAGAAGTAGCGGAAGTTCACGCCGAGGTCGACCCACGGGTTCAGGCCCTGCTCGAACGGCAGCTCGATGCCGAGGCCGACGGACATGCCGCCGGCTTCCGCTGCGCCCCGGTTGACGGCCTCCATGGTGCCCGGCCCGCCGCCGGTGATCACCGCGTAACCGGCTGCCGCGAGCGCGGCGCCGAGCGCCCGGCCCTGTTCGTATTCGGGGTGGTCGCGCCCGGTGCGGGCGGAGCCGAACACGGTCACGGCCTTCGGCACCTCGGCGAGCGCGCCGAAGCCCTCCACGAACTCGGCCTGGATGCGCAGCACGCGCCAGGGGTCGGTGTGCACCCAGTCGGTCGGTCCGCGCGAGTCGAGCAGTCGCTGGTCGGTCGTGGTCGTCTCGGTCAGGCGCGCTCCGCGCAGGGTGACCGGGCCGCGCTGCCGCTCTGGCTGGTGTTCCCGGTCCTGGCCGTTGTTCTGTGCCGTCACGGCGCGAGCCTAGTCCCGCGCCGTGACGGCTCTGCCATTGCCGACCCCCCGACGGGGGCCCACCCCCACGGCCTCAACACGCCGCAACGATCAGCCGGTGATCGTGTTGCCGTACTCGACGTGGCCGGCGAAGCGGCGCGAGAACGCGGCGTCGCCGTTGACCGTTGCGGTGAGGTCGTACCAGCCCTGGGCGAGGTCGACGACGTCGATCTCCTCGGTGCTGGTGTGCCCGGCGCCGACCAGGAAGGTGCCGGACTGGCCGACGTGGTGACCGGCGAGTGTGACGGTGGCCGGGGCCGCGCCGCCGTTGCTGATGGCGACCCTGAGGCGGCGCCCGTCGATGGTGACGGTGACCTCGACGCCCGCGCCCTTGCCGTTGCCTGCGAAGGTGCGCAGGAAACGGTTCGGGCCGTGCACCTCGACCTGGTATGCACCGCTGACCGGCACGTTGACCTGCGCGGATCCGCGCGGGGCGACGTCCTGGCGCAGGATCGCGGACCCGGCCGGGTAGATCTGGAACTGGAACGTGCTCGCGCCCGCGTTGGCCAGGTGCAGGGTCAGGTTCGACGCGCTGAGCTGCGCGTTCGCGATCGCCTGGTAGGGGATGGCCCGGGCGGGGCGGACGCCGGGCTCCTGCTTGGGGTCGCTCTGCTGGCCCTCGGCAGGCGGGGTCGGGGTGGGCAGCGTGGACTGGGTCTGGTCGGCGACCGCCTGAAGCTTGGCGGTGTCGGGCAGCAGCGGGATGCCCGGGTTCCACTTGGAGAAGTCGAACGCGCTGGTCAGGTCACCGCAGATGGCGCGCCGCCAGGCGGAGATGTTCGGTTCCTCGACGCCGGTCCATTGTTCCAGGAAACGCAGCACCGAGGTGTGGTCGAAGACCTCGGAGTTGACCCAGCCGCCCCGGCTCCACGGCGAGATGACCATCATCGGCACGCGCGGCCCGAGGCCGATCGGCAGGCCGTCGATGTACTCGTCCTCGGTGCCTGCCGGTGCGGTCGGCGGGACGACGTGGTCGAAGAAGCCGTCGTTCTCGTCGAAGTTGATGAACAGCGCGGTGCTGTCCCAGAGCTTCTGGTTGCCCCACAACGCCTTCAGCACGTTGCTGACGTAGACGGCACCGTCGACCGGGCGGGCGGCCGGGTGTTCGCACCAGCGGTAGGGGGCGACGATCCAGGACACCTTCGGCAGGTTGCCGGTCTTGCAGGCGGCGATGAAGTCGGCCAGCACGTGCTGCGGGTCCATGCCCTGGCCGGAGTCGGGCAGCCACTGCTTGATCACGTTCGCGCGCGCGGCGAGCTGCTGCTTCGCCGGGTCGGAGCTGTTCAGCGCGTCGTGGTAGGCGTTGAACAGCCACAGCGGGTTGTCGCCGTAGTCGCCGACCCAGCCGTCGATGCCGCCACCGTCGCCGACCTCCTTGTTGGCGAAGATCTGCCAGGAGACGCCCGCGTCCTGCAACCGCTCCGGGTAGGTCGGCCAGGACAGCACCGGGTTGTAGTCGTCGGGGTTGTAGTTGATCGGGCCGCCGTATTTGCCTGCCGCGTCGATGGTCCCGGTCCAGTGGTAGAGCCGGTTGGGCGTGGTCGGGCCCTGGATCGAGCAGAAGTAGTGGTCGCAGATGGTGAAGGAGTCCGCGAGCGCGCGCTGGAACGGGATGTCCGCCTGGGTGAAGTAGCCCATGGTCAGCTCGGACTTGTTGGGGATCCAGGCGTCGTAGGCGCCGTTGTCCCACGCGTTGTGCGTCGGCTGCCAGCTGTGGTCGAGGTCGCCAAGGTCCTGACCGTCTACTTTGGACGTATCGACGTGGAAGGGCAGCAGGTAGCCGCCGTCGGTGCGCTTGCTGTCCGGCTGGTGAAAGACACTCTTGCCGCCAGGCAGGGTGAGCGCGGTCTGGTCGCCGAAGCCGCGCACGCCGCGCATGCTGCCGAAGTAGTGGTCGAAGGACCGGTTCTCCTGCATGAGGATGACGACGTGCTCGACGTCGTCCAGCTTGCCGCGCTTGCGCGGTTCGGTCATCGCCTCGGCCATGCCCGATGGCAACCCGCTGAACACACTGGCCGCGGCTGCGGCACCGGCGGCACCGCCGATGAACCTGCGGCGGTTGAAACCTGACTCGACCATTGGACTGGCCCCTTCCCTGTACTGACGCCGCACGCAGCCAAACAGCACAAGACGAATGGTGCCACGCTTGACTGTTAACGAGAGGTTGCCATTGGCGAGCCCGGGAATGGCATGAAGCTTCAGCCGAGAAGAAACGCCCGCAACAATCGGGCATATTGGCCGATCTGCGCTGCTGGTACGTGCTCCTGCTTGGTATGCGCCAGGGTCGGGTCGCCGGGGCCGAAGTTGACGGCAGGCAAACCGAGGGCGGCGAACCGGGCCACGTCGGTCCAGCCGAGCTTGGCGGCAGGCTTGTCCCCGGTGGCGGCAAGGAGTTCCTGAGCGAGCGGTGCGGACAGGCCCGGGGCGGCGGCGGGCGCCATGTCACGGACGGTCACCCCGAATCCGTCGAAGACCTGGCGCAGATGTGCCTCGGCTTCGTCCGGCGTGCGGTCGGGTGCGAACCGGTGGTTCACAGTCAGCAGGCACTCGTCCGGCACCACATTGCCTGCGACGCCGCCGCCGATCTTGACCGCCTGCAAGCCTTCCCGGTACGTACAGCCGTCGATGTCCACGATGCGCGGCTGATATTGCGCCAACCGTCGCAAGGCTCCGCCCATCGCGTGGATCGCGTTGACGCCCATCCAGGCGCGCGCGGTGTGCGCCCGTTGGCCTTCGGTGCGCACCTCGATGCGCATGGTGCCCTGGCAACCGGCTTCAACGATCACATTGGACGGTTCGCCGACGATCGCGAGGTCCGCGGCCAGCCAGTCGGGCAGGTCCTTTTCGATGCGCCCCAAGCCGTTGCGGGACGCCTCGACCTCTTCGCAGTCGTAGAAGATGAAGGTCACGTCGTGCGCGGGTTCGGGCAGGGTGGCGGCGAGATGCAGGGCGACCGCGTCGCCGCTTTTCATGTCGACCGTGCCGCAGCCGTGCAACACCAGGTTGTCACCGTCGCCGGTGCGGGTGGTCGGCAGGTTGTCGTTGATCGGCACGGTGTCCAGGTGACCGGCGAAGATCACCCGGTGTCGCCTGCCCAGGTTCGTCCTGGCCAGCACGGCGTTGCCGGAGCGAACGAGCTCCAGGTGTGGTGCCTGGCGGGCGAGCGCGTCCTGCACGGCGTCGGCGATGCCCTGTTCGTCGCCGGAGACGCTCGGGAAGTCCACCAGCGCGGCGGTGAGTTCGATCGGGTCGACGGTGAGATCCAGAGAACCGGTCACCTACCCATTGTCACCGGTCCGAGCAGGCGGACTACCGTCAGGGGCGCACCCCGAGTCCCCTCATACGCAGAAAGGTCGAGCCATGCGCCGCACTGCCGGTCGCGCCGCGATCACCGGCACCGCGCTCGCCGCCGTCCTGGTACTCGCCGGGTGCGCCGATGCCCAACCGGGCGACGTCAACAACGGTCCCGGTTACACCGATTCCATCGCCGACCTGCTGGTGAAGATCCCGGCGCTGCAGAACGATCCGTGCCGGGGCACGCAGGCGAACAAGCTCTACCCGAACTGCGGTCGCTACGTGACCGAGGTCTCGAACGTGGTGGACGCGGTGCACGCCGAGTTGCCCAACCAGCCGCAGCTGACCAGCAACCTCCAGGGCGCGGTCAACACCTTCCAGCAGCTGCGCTGCGAGACGGTGAACAACGACGCCAGTGCCGCGCAGACGAAGAGCTGCCCGGACGCGCTGCACGCCATCGGCACCGAACTGGACAGCGTGGACAAAACCCTGAGCACGCTCCCGTCCGGAACGTCCTGATCAGCGGCTGCACTACGGTATCGGGTGTGAGCTCCCCACACACTCCCGCCACCACGTCCGCGCAGGGCATCGGCATCGCGACCCTGGCCGGCGACACCGTGCTGGACACCTGGTTCCCGGCCCCCAAGCTCGGCGCGGCGGGCGGCAGCACCGGTTCGACGCGACTGACCCCGGAGCAGGCCGCCGAGGCGCTCGGCACCGAGGCCGCAGCGGCGCTCGGCGAGGACCTGGCCCGGGGCGTCGAGGTGGTCGCGGTGCACACGCACATCGCGTCGCTCGCCGAAGCACCGATCGACGCCCACGACGTTTACCTGCGGCTGCACCTGCTCTCCAGCCGGTTGATCCAGCCGCACGGCGCCAACCTGGATGGTCAGTTCGGGCTGCTGTCCAACGTGGTGTGGACCAGCCACGGTCCGTGCCCGGTCGACGGGTTCGAGGCGACCCGGCTGCGGCTGCGCGCGACGCGCGGCCCGGTCACCGTCTACGGGATCGACAAGTTCCCGAGGATGGTCGACTACGTGGTGCCGACCGGAGTGCGGATCGCCGACGCGGACCGGGTCCGGCTGGGCGCACACCTCTCCAGTGGCACGACCGTGATGCACGAGGGCTTCGTCAACTTCAACGCGGGCACCCTGGGCACGTCCATGGTGGAGGGCCGGATCACCGCCGGTGTCGTGGTCGGTGACGGGTCGGACATCGGCGGCGGCTCGTCGATCATGGGCACGTTGTCCGGTGGCGGCAAGCAGGTCATCACCATCGGCGAGCGCTGCCTGCTCGGCGCGAACGCGGGCATCGGCATCTCGCTCGGCGACGACTGCGTGGTGGAGGCCGGTCTCTACGTGACCGAGGGCACCAAGGTGACCCTGCCGGACGGCCGCATCGTGAAGGCGCGCGACCTGTCCGGCTCCTCGGGCCTGCTGTTCATCCGCAACTCGGTCACCGGCGGCGTCGAGGTGCGTGAGCGCAACGGGATCGGCATCGAACTCAACAGCATGCTGCACAGCAACTGATCAGGCGGGCGGCGTGGTCCGGTTCGCGCCGAGCCACGGCCGCAGCGCCGCGTAGAGCAGTGCGGACAGCACGAAGCCGACCGCGAAGGTGATGTCGCCGACCGCGGGCAGGTGTTGCGGGACCACGCCGACGAACTCGGTCTGGTTGGAGAACAACAGGATCGACGCCACCATGCCGACGATCATCGCGACCGGGCCCGCCCAGTTCTGGTACCACTTGGCGTAGAGCAGGTCGTCGGCCCGCTGGCCACGGCGCAGGAACTGGTCGGTGAAGAACACGCCGAGCCACGGTCCGATCCAGTACGCGATCACCAGCAGGAAGTTCTCGTACTTCTCGGCCGCGTCGGACAGGCCGGACCAGGCCAGCACGAACCCGAGCACGCCGAACAACAACGCGACCAGCGCACGCCGGAACGCCATCGGCAGCTTCAGGCCCAGGGTCAGGAACGACATCGCGCCCGAGTAGATGTTCAGCGCGTTCGCGGACACCGCCCCGAGCGCGATCGCCAGCAACGTCAACGCGCCGATGAAACCGGGCAGCTGACCGGTGAACGCGCCGGTCGGGTTGTCCGCCGAGGTGCCACCCGCGGTGACCGACGCGGCGCCGACAACCTCCAGCAGCACGCAGGACAGGAACACACCCGCCGCTGCCCAGCCGCCGACCGCGCGCTTACTGGAATCCGATGGCAGATAACGGGTGTAGTCGCTGGCGTAGGGGTTCCAGCCTGCCGCGTAACCGAAAGCGGCACCGGCGGTGAGCAGGAAGCCGCCGGGGATCGGCTTGGTGGGCGCACCTGCGTGAGTCTTGGCCAGGATCAGTACGGACGCGATCACGAACACGATGCCGAGGAAGATGAACGCGTAGCGCTCGAACGCCTGCACCAGGTTGTGGCCGAAGAACGCGACCGCGATCTGCACCACGACGATGATCCCCAGGCACAACAGTTTCGGCAGGCCGGTCAACGCGTTGAGGGCGAACGCGCCGCTGACGCTGTTGACCGCGAACCAGCCGATGCCTGCGGTGATCGACATCAGGCCGGCGGGCAGAATGTTGCCCCAGAAGCCGAACGCGGCCCTGCTGAGGACCATCTGCGGCACGCCGTAACCGGGCCCGCGCGCGGACAGTACGCCGTGTGCCACCGCACCGAGCACGTTGCCGAGCACGATCGCCAGCACCGCCTGCCAGAACCCGAGCCCGAACACGCCGACCGCGAGCACGCCGACGAAGATCGTGGCGAACTCCAGGTTGGGCGAGGCCCACGTCCACAGCAGCTGGTGCGGTTTGCCGTGCCGTTCGGTGCGCGAGATGTATTCGATGCCACCGGGTTCGATGGCAACCACCTTGGTGCCGTAGTCGCCCGGCCGCACCGGTTCGGCAGCTACCGCGCCGGTCGCTTGTTCAGTCAACGGAGATCGCCGCCAATTTCTCTCGCAGGTACTGACCCCACACCACCGGTGGATAGCTGGTTGTGCCGATCGGTGGCGGGAAGGATTCGATGACCGCGTCGTGATCGGTCTCGTAGAAGAACACCAGGGACAGCAGCTCTTCTTCCGGCGCGTCCTGCGGCGGCGGCAGCACGCGGTGCCGGGTGGAGCGCCAGCGGTCGCCGGTCCAGCGCGCCATCAGGTCGCCGAGGTTGACGGTGAACGCGCTCCGGTCGAACGGCGCGTCCACCCATTCACCGTCCAATGTGTACACCTGGAGACCGCCGAGGCCGGATTCGCGGTCCAGCACGGTGACCGTGCCGAAGTCGGTGTGCGGGCCGATCCGGAACTGGCCCGGTTCGGGCGGGCCGAGCCTGCGCAGCGCCGGGTACCAGTTGAGGTTGAAGCCGTAGGTCGGATGCGTGAGGTACTGGGCGAAGTGCTCGTCCGGCAGGCCGAGCGCGACCGCGCAGATGGCCATCAGCTCGTCGGACAGCGCGTGCATCTGCCGCAGGTACTCGGTGACCACCTCACGCATCCTGGGCACCTCGTCGGGCCAGACGTTGGGCGGGAACCAGTCGCGGTCGACCTCCGGGTCGCCGGTCGGGTCGTCCTGGGCGAGCGTGTAGGACTCCTTGAGATCGGGCGGGGTCGGCGTGCCCTCGGCGTAGCCGTTGGCTTCCACGCCCGGCGGCAGCCAGCCGCGTCCGCCGACGCTGACCGCGTACTTCGCCTTCACCTCGGCCGGCAGCGCGAAGAACTCGCGGGCCAGCGCGCGGACCTCGGCGCGCAGTTCGTCGGTGACGCCGTGCCCGGTGATCAGCAGAAAGCCCGCCCGTTGCAGCGCCTCGTCGACCTGGGCGGCGACCTGCGCGCGCCCTTCGCCGCCTGCGAACCAGGGCGCCAGGTCGATCATCGGTACGTAGTCGTTCATCGCTGGCCCTCTTCCAACGGCACGCCGATGTCCTCGAACCAGATGTCCGGCCTGCGTTCGATGAACTCGCGCATCATGCCGACACAGCGCGCGTCATCCAAGAGGGTGATCGTCACGCCGTGTTCGGCCAGCCAGTCGTGGCCGCCGGTGAACGTGGCCGACTCGCCGATCAGGACCGCGCCGATGCCGAACTGGCGGACCAGACCGCTGCAGTACCAGCACGGCGAGAGTGTGGTGACCATCACCGTGTCCGCGTAGCCCGGCCGACGCCCTGCGTTGCGGAAGGCGGCGGTCTCCGCGTGCATCGACGGGTCGCCGTCCTGGACCCGCCGGTTGTGGCCGCGCCCGAGCAGCGTGCCGTCCCGGTGGAACAGGGCCGCGCCGATCGGCACACCGCCCTCGGCGGCACCCGCCTGCGCCTCGGCCACGGCGACGTCGAGCATGGCGGCCAGGCGGGGATCAACATCGGGCATGCGGACACCTTGCGGTGCGCGGGCAGTTATCGCAACGGTTCACGAGAACCAATCAGGTAAATCCGTGGCGTTTACCATCATGTGATGACAGCTGTCCCGACGCGCCCAACAGCCCGGTCCCCTCGTCCGCTCACCGCGGCGGTGCTGCGGCTCGCCGAGCAACCGCAGGCTGCCAATGGCGACGGCGGCGTCACCGCCACAATGGACACTCAGCTGCGGGTGCTGCTCGACCAGCAGCGCAGGGTCGACGACCTGAACGACCCGGAGGCCGTGCACCAGATGCGGGTGGCCAGCCGGCGGATGCGGGTCACGCTGCGGCTGGGCACGGACATCGGTCCGGAGCTGCGCGCGGAACTGGGCTGGCTGGGTGGCGAGCTGGGCACGGTCCGCGACCTGGACGTGCTCGCGCAGCGGCTGGCCACCTCGGCCTCCGCGCTGGGATCGGCAGACGCGGACGGCGTCGCCGAGCTGCTGACCGCGCTGCACGACGCGCGGGTGACGACGCGGGCGACGTTGCG
>DASXOJ010000107.1:0-106435 GCA_036494465.1 Pseudonocardiaceae bacterium | reverse complement strand
TTCTACCCGGCGACGCTGGTCGCCGACATCGACAACTCAGCCCCGCTGGTGCAGGAGGAGCAGTTCGGCCCGGTCCTGCCGATCATCCGGTACACCGACGTGGCACAGGCGATCGAGTGGGCCAACGGCGTCGACGTCGGCCTCGGCGCGTCGGTGTGGTCGCCCGACCGGGAAAGCGCGCAGGCGATCGCGGCGCGCATCCGGGCTGGGACGGTATGGATCAACGGCCACGGCGGCGTCGATCCGGTCATCCCGTTCGGCGGCGTCAAGCACTCCGGCTACGGCCTTGAGTTCGGCGTCGAAGGTCTCAAGGCCGTCGCCGTCCCGCAGGTGATCTACGGCTGATCAGCACGGCGGAGCAACAAGGCTCAGTGGTGGTGCCCGTCATGATGATCGCCGCCGCCATCAGTACCCGGGTAGATGACCACGACCGTCCCGGAGTCGTAGGTCATCGTGTAGGTGTCGCTGCCGCTCGTTGTCGTGGCCGGCGGTGGCGCCGCGCCGGTCGGCGTGAGCGTGGGCGCGGCGTAGCCGCTGGTTTGTGTGATGGTCGGCGGATGCGTACCGGCATACCCGGCGAGCGCGCGAGAGCCGGTCGGCAGGGTGAGCAGAGTCGGGGCGACAGGCGACGAGGTCTGCGTGGTGGCCGGAATGGTCGGTCCGGGTGGCGGCGCGGTCGCCGAACTCGGGGCGGTCGCGTGGATCGAGCCGAGCACGGCCAGCCCAGCGACCACTGTGGACAGTGCGAGGCCGCTGGCGACCAGCAACCCCCGGCGCCCTGGCCTGCGCGGGCGCCGGTACGCGGTCGGCGTGACCAGCTTCCACTTGGCCGGCATCAGGCGGATTCCGGCACGGGCAACTGGACGACCTGCGGGCTCGCCGGGCGGAACACGTTGCCCGCGTCCTGCGGGCGCATCCTGGGCCAGGCGGTGTTGGCGAGCTGGTCGGTCAGGGTGAGCACCATCCGCGGCCGGTCGAGGCCGACCACGCCGATGGTGTTGCCGTTGCGGGCGTAGACACTCACCGACTCGGGTTTGCCCCCTGCCCGGGTGTCCACCTTGAGCCGTTGATCGGCCAGGCTCGGCATGCCCGCCGCCTGGATGCGCACGTGGTGCTGTTCGGACCAGAACCGCGGCAGCGGCGTGAACATCTCGGCTTTTCCGCGCCCGGAAAGGAGATTCGCCGCTGCCGCCCGGCCCATCTCGATCGCGTTCAGCCAGTGCTCGACGCGGCGCGGCACGCCGTCGAAGCGCAGGTTCGGCCAGGCGGCAACGTCGCCCGCGGCCATCACATCGGTGGCACCGACCGCGTGGCAGGTCGCCTCGCACAGCACGCCGTCCTCCAGCACCAGACCGCTGCCCGCCAGCCACCGCGTGTTCGGTTCGCTGCCGACAGCGAGGACGACGCAGTCGGCGAGCAGCAGCCGCTCGTCGGAGAGCACCAGGGCGACACCGTTCGCGGACGGCGCCCAGGTCCGCACGGTGGCCCCGAGCGCGAGATCCACACCGTTGCGCTGGTGCAACGCCCGCAGCGAGTCGCTCAGATCGGGGCCGAGCGCGTTGCCGAACAAGGTCGTCGAGCGACCGACCAGGGTGACGTCGCGGTGCAGTTCGCGCAGGCTGCCTGCGAGCTCACAGCCGGTGAAGCCGGTGCCGACGATCACCACCCGCCCCTTCGTCGCGCGCAGCGTGCCGACCAGCCCTTCGGCGTCGGCGATGGTGCGCAGCACGTGCACCCGCGGATCGTGGCGTGGCGCGCCGGGCAGATGCCGAGCCTCGACACCGGTCGCGATGATCAGGCCGTCGTAAGGCAACTCTTCCCCACCGGGCAGTTCCACGACCCGGCGCCCAACGTCCAGGCCGTGCGCTGGAGTGCGCAGGCGCCAGCGGACATCCAGCTCGGTGTAGGCGGGGAAGGTCAGGTCGGCGGGTTTCAGTTCGCCGGTGACGATCTGTTTGGACAGCGCCGGTCGATGGTAGGGACGGTGCGGCTCGTCGCCGACGATCACGATCCGGCCGTCGAAACCGAGTTCGCGTAGGTGTTCCGCCGAGCGCAGCGCGGCCAGGCCCGCGCCGACGATGACGATCTGCTCCATGGCCCGGATCACCGCCGTTCCAAGGAGAGGGTCACCGCCCGCATCGGACAGCCTCTCGCGGCTGCCTTCGCCTGGTCGACGTGCGCCGGGCCGATGTGGCTGACGTAGCGCAGCCGCTCGTCCTCGGTCAGCTCGAACAGATCGGGCGCTTCCGCCTGGCAGATCCCGTACAGATGGCAGCGCGCGTTGTTCACGCTGACCTCGACGGACGTTTCGGCGTGCAGCACCCGGCGCGGACTCATTCGCCGCTCCCTCCGATTGATACGAACTAGCTGTTGAGCAGACCGGCCGACGCCAGCACCCGGCTCGGCACGAAACGCAGCACGCACACCACGATGACCGGCGCGAGCACCGTGATGCCCGCCAGCCAGAGCAGTTCCAGATGGCCGTTCGCGACCGCGCCGAACCAGCTGTGCACAGCGGTCAGGCCGACCGCGACATAGCCGAACTGATGGAACCGCAACCATTTCCGGTAGTTGACCCGGTGTTGCAGGCTGACCGCGATCGCGATGGCGATCATCAGCTCCAGCCCGATGATCCCGGGGGCCCAGCGCAGCAGGCTGCCGCCGGCGAGCGGCACGGTGAGCATGAGCGGGTCGAACAGCTCGTTGGCGTCGGTGAGGAACAGGAACGCCGCCGCGTGCAGCAGGCCGAAGGCGATGGTGAACACGGCGAAGAACGCGTGTGTCCCACGCACCGCACCGCGTCCGGTGATCCGGTTGATCCAACCGGTCGCCGCGAATACGCCCCAGGCGAGCGTCAGGCACATGAACAGATATGCCAACCGCGCGGACACGGCCGCTATTTGTCTCACGTCGGAATCATGCGGTGAACGCGTGACGGCGAGCTGCACCACGACACTCACAAATGTGCCTCCGATGCGGTGGATGATTCCCAAATTAATCAAAGGATGTTCGACCACTCGGATGACAGCAAACAGCCTCCGACCATACTCCGGGAAGGTCCCGTTTGGCGTAACTTGCTAGGCTGATCAGCCTAGCCGATTGCGCTGACCGGACCCGATCGGATGGTCGGGGGGTGACAAGCTCGACACTGAGCGTATATGTCATTTGTTAAAATCTCGACGGATGAATATATGAACAAAAGGAGCCCCCCGATGGCGCGGACCGACTACCACCGCGACCCGGCCGCGCCGAACGCGAACAGTATTGTCGTCGCGGTGACCGCGTTCGTTCTTGACGAAAAATCGAAGCTGTTGGTGATTCGTCGTACCGACTCCGGTCGCCACGCGATCCCGGGCGGCGCGCAGGAGGTCGGCGAGACCATCGGCGCGGCGGTCGTTCGCGAGGTCGCCGAGGAAACCGGCATCGAGGTCGAGCCCACCGGGATCGTCGGCATCTACTCCGACCCTGAGCACGTGATCGCCTTCTCGGATGGCGAGGTGCGCCAGGAGTTCTCGATCTGTTTCCGGGCCCGGTATCTCGGTGGCACACCGAAAACGAGCGGCGAGTCCAGCGAGGTCGCCTGGGTGAGCAGGAACGACCTCGCCGGACTCGACATCCACCCGTCGATCCGACTCCGGATCGAGCACGGTTTCGCGCAGCGGTCCGAGCCTTACTGGGCCTGACGCCGCAGCGCGGTGATGAAAGACTGGCCGTTCGGGGCGCCGACACCGGTCATGGTGTCGTAGCCCGACAGGGTCTTCTGGTTGGTGTAGAGCGAATCCTCGCTGTCGAACGTCCACACCGAAGGGTGCACGCCGTAGCAGAGCAGGTCGGTCCCGCAGTACACGCCACGGTACTGGGCGGGAGTGGCCGAGGTGACCGGCAGGACGTCGTGCACGGCGGAGGTGCCGGACAGCGAGTACAGCACCGGGTTGAGGAACCCGAAACTGGTGCGCTGCCCTTGTTGCGCCGCAGCGACCATGCCCGCGACCAGCGGAGTGGACATGCTGGTGCCGCCCTGCGGAATGGTCGCCAACTGCGTATTGCCGGTAGCGGGATTGACCACGTAGAACGACTCGTCCATGCCGGTGGTCTGATCGGCCAGCGCGCCGATGTCCGGCACCACCCGCGACGGACCGCCCCGGTCCCCGCCCGGCGTCGCGATCGAGTTCGGCACCACACCCTTCTGGTAGCCGGGCTGCTGCCAGGCCACGCTCGTCCCGCCGCCGGCCGCCCACCGCAGGGTGCCGTTGTCGTCGTAGCCGTTGGTCGCGGAGTCCAGCACGTAGTCGCGATCGGACCAGCCGGTGTCGAAAACGTCACGGTTGTTCGCGTCGATCGCCATGGTGGTGCCGCCGACGGCGGTCGCGTACGGATCTGAGGCGGGCACGGCGACATCGGGTGCGTCGCCCGAGGCGAAGTACATGCCGACGCCTTCCACCGCCGCGCGCAACAGGATCGAGTGCATGATGTTCAGGTAGTCGCCGGGCAGGATCGACTCGCCGTTGGTGAGCCCCCAGGAATTGGAAGCGATCGACGCGAGCGGCTGGCTGCCGTTGCCGTCGAGCACGGCGGTGTTCGCGTCGAACAGTCCCTGCAAACCCTGGTTGGTGGTGTCCGCGCTGACGACGAGCTGATGCGCGTCCGGCGCCATCGCATAGCCCGCCTCGACATCCAGCGGCGCCTCGACGCACCAGACGTCCGTGCACGCGCCGCCGTTGCCGATCGACATCTCCTGGTAGTTGGTCGATTTCGGCGCGGGCAGGCCGTTCGCGGCGGACCACTGAGTCAACACGTCGAACATCCGCTCCGGCAGGCCGTCCTCGATGTAGGAGACGGTGACGCCCTTGCCGGTGCTGGCATTGTTCATGCCGTACGCCGCGCGCAACTGCGCCGCCGTGTAACCACAGGTGCTCGTCGGAAAACTGGTCCGGCCATCCAGCACCGGAAGTCCACTCTGGACGTTCTCGCCGAAGTAGTGCGAACAGTTCGCCGGAGCGGCATCGCTGTGCGCGTTGGTCAGATTGGTGGTCGGCTGACTGTTGTTGAGCCCACTGACGCCGAGCACGTCGCCCGCGATACTTGCTGGCAGGGTGATCGCGCGGTCGTTGGCGGTGACCGGCTTTGCCGTGCCAGCAACCGAATAGGTCTTCATCTGAACCTGGAACGCCTTGTCCACGATGGACACCGGCGCGACCGCCCGCACGTAGTCGCGCTGCGCCGACACCGTGACACCAGTGAAACCCTGCTGGCCCAACCACGAGCGCACCGCGTCGACCGAACTCGCAGACGGCCCGAACTTCGCGGCATAGCCGCTCGGGCTCAGATAGTGGTGGAAATTCGCGTTGTGCGGATCGCTCACCGCATCCGCGTAGCCGGTGGCACCGGCCTTGTCATAGTTCAGCCACAACTGAACGGTCAGGTTCTCCCCCGTGCCCGCCTGCGCGACGCCCGCCCCGGCGCCGAACAGCCCGCTCAACAAACAGACCGCCATGATCGCTGGGCGGCGGAATCGCTTTTGGTGCAGCCCCATCCGAGTTCTCCCCTTCGATGTCGAGATCGAGTGCACGACCGAAGGTAGAGAGACCGAACAGGACCAACATCAACCAAAAGTACGAGTTGCCGAATCCCGCATTGGCTCAAAAGACGAGCCGCGTCAGTGCTTCTCCTCAGCCAGCAACACCGGTCGGAGCTCGATCAGGTTGGTGAGCAGTGCCTGCGCGCCAGCGCGTACTTGGTCGGATCGTGCCGGATCGTCGATGAGACCACGACAGATCAGCACCGCGGCGTCGCGATCCCGATCGACGATGCCGACGGTCCACTGCACCGTCCCAGCCAGCTCGTCGATGTGCTGGTACTCGGCGACCGCGTAACCGGCGCAGAAGATCGCCAACGCCGTCATATCACCTCTGCGCAGCAATGCCTCCGCCGTCACGGCGGTGACATAGGTGTCGTCCTTGTCCAGAACCAAATCGAGCAGCACCTCGCCGACCTCCGGCAGGTCCGCGAACCCGGCGAGGCCGCGCGCAGCATCCACACGGTCCCGGTGGTCCTCGCCGCGAGCCAACCGGATCAGTGCGGTCGCCGCCGCCAGCCGGGCTTCGATGTCCATAGCCCGATGGTGCCGTCGGCAGGCGACCGGCACCAGCGATTATCGGATCACGCGGTAGCGAAGGTGGGTGACGCCGCTGCCCGCCTCGACAACGCGATCCCGTTCCAACTCAACCGGCCCTGAACCGAGCAGGTCGAACAGTCGCACGCCGCCGCCGAGCAGCACCGGCACGAGATGCACCTGGATCTCGTCGAGCAGACCGGCGGCCAGCGCCTGCTGCGCGGCGGTCGCGCCGTGCAGACCGATCGTGCGATCACCCGCCACCGCCTGTGCCTGCGCGACCGCGGACGCGATGCCGTCGGTGACGAACGTGAACACCTTCGGCACCCCCGCCAGGTCGGGCACGTGATGGGTCAGCACGAAACACGGTGCATCGCCCGCCGGACCGCCATCGCCCCAACCGCCATCACCGACGCAGAAGTCGTAGGAGCGGCGGCCCATGATGATCGCGCCGACCCCGTCCACCATCTCCTGGAGGACAGCCCGGTCGGCGGGCGTCGCCGTCGGTCCGAGCCAGTGGTGCAGCACCTCGCCGCCGACACCGAGTGGATATTCGCGACTGTCGTGCGGACCGGTGACGTACCCGTCCAACGACATCGACATGGCTGACGCGACTGTGCCCATGGTCAGAGTTCTACACCTCTCCGCCGGGCCACGCACACATATTCGGTGCTGTCGTCGGTGCAGGGTTCGTTGGCGAAACCGCCGTACAGCGCTTCCAGTTCGAGACCGGCGACGTCGATCAGGCCGAGCCATTCGTTCTTCGTCGCCCACCACAGGGAGGTGCTGGTGCCGTCGTCGAGGACGATGTCAATGCGGTTGTCGCCGACCGAGTAGCGCAGCGTGTGCGGTACTGGGTGGTTTTGATGCACACCGTCGAGAGCGACGGCGGCGCGGTGGCTGAAGGCGAAGGCGTTCCAGGCGAACCGGCCGCCTGGTCGCAGCGATGCGGCGACGCGTTCGAAGACGCGGCGGCGGTCGGACCAGGTGGGCAGGTTCAGCAATGAGCGGAACGGGCAGTAGATCAACGCAGCGGGCTCGTCCAGGCGCAGGTCGCGCAGGTCGGCTTCGCGCAGATCGAGTTCGACGTTGGCGTGGAGCGCACGGCTTCGCGCCTGCGCGAGCATGGCGGGCGAGAAGTCGATACCGATCACGCGCTGTCCCGTCGCCTGCGCCAGCGGGATCGCGACGCGACCGTTGCCGACCGCGAGTTCGACCAGCGGACCGTCCGCCTCGCGGGCGAGCTCGACGTAGAACGCGATGTCCTCGGTCATCCCCGCTGACCACTCGTCGTAGCGGGCGGCGTAGGTGTCCTGCCAGGTCATGCAGCGAGGCTGGCATGACATGGCTCGGCAGGGCCAGTCATTAAGCGACTGACCCGGCCGGGAAAGAATTCAGACGGTGAAGCCGAGGGCGCGGAGCTGCTCGCGGCCGTCGTCGGTGATCTTTTCCGGGCCCCACGGCGGCATCCAGACCCAGTTGATCTTGATGTCGTCGACCAGTCCCCCGCCGACGCCACCGGTCAGCGCGCTGCGCGCCTGGTCTTCGATGACGTCGGTCAGCGGGCAGGCCGCCGAGGTGAGCGTCATGTCGATCAGGGCGGTGTTGGACTCGTCGACGCGCAGGTCATAGACGAGACCGAGGTCGACGACGTTGATGCCCAGTTCCGGGTCGACCACGTCGCGCATGGCCTCTTCGACGTCCTCGATCTTGGCGACCTCGGCGCGGGTGGGCGCCTCGGGCATCCCCGCGGCGCCGCGTTGAATCTCTTCGGTCATGAGTTTTCCACCTTCTCGGCCGATTCGGACTGGGCGACCGCGTCCTTGAACGCCATCCACCCGAGCAGCGCGCACTTCACCCTGGCCGGGTACTTGGCGACACCGGCGAACGCGATGGCGTCCTCCAGCACGTCCTCGTTCGGCTCGATCTGGCCCCGGCCCTGCATCAGTTCGACGAACACGTCGAGCGTCTTGAACGCGGCGCCGACCGTCTGGCCGACCACCAGGTCGTTGAGCACGGAGGCCGATGCCTGGCTGATCGAGCAGCCCTGACCGTCATAGGACACGTCGACGATCTCGGCGTCGGTGCCCTCGCCGTTGAGGTTGACCCGCAGCGTGATCTCGTCGCCGCAGGTCGGATTGATGTGGTGGACTTCGGCCTGGTACGGATCGCGCAGTCCGCGCCCGTGCGGGTGCTTGTAATGGTCCAGGATGATCTCCTGGTACATCTGGTCGAGGTTCACTGGACCCCCATCCTCCCGCTCAGGCGACACCGAAGAAGCGCTGTGCTTCGCGTACCCCGTCCACCAGCGCTGACACATCGCTGAGGTCGTTGTACAGGTAGAACGTCGCGCGCACGGTGCCGGGCACGCCGTAGCGGCGGTGCAGTGGCCACGCGCAGTGGTGACCGACCCGGACCGCGATGCCGAGGCTGTCCAGGACCTGACCCGCGTCGTGCGGATGGATGCCATCCACAACAAAGGAAACAGCGCCACCCCGGCTGTCTGTTCCCGTCGGGCCGATGATCCGCACGCCCGCGATCTCGGCGAGTCCGGCGAGCGCGGCTTCGGTGAGCCGGTGCTCGTGTTCGGCGATGCGCGTCATGCCGACGACCGACAGGTAGTCGACGGCCGCGCCAAGTCCCACTGCCTGCGAGGTCATCATGGTGCCCGCCTCGAAACGCTGCGGCGGCGGCATGAACGTGGATTTGGCCATCTCGACCATCTCGATCATGGACCCGCCGGTGAGGAACGGCGGCAGGGCCGCGAGCAGCTCGCGACGACCGTAGAGCACGCCGATGCCGGACGGGCCGAGCATCTTGTGGCCGGAGAACACCGCGAAGTCGACGTCAAGGGCGTGGAAGTCGACCGGCGAGTGCGGCACGGACTGGCAGGCGTCCAGCACGGTCAGCGCGCCGACCTGCTTGGCCTTCTCGACCAGCGGGGCGGGCGGGTTGACGGTGCCGAGCACGTTGGACTGGTGGGCGAACGCGACGACCTTGGTCCGCTCGTTGATCAGTTCGTCCAGATTGGACAGATCGAGGCGGCCGTCGTCGGTGAGGCCGAACCAGCGCAGGGTCGCGCCGGTGCGCTGCGCGACCTGCTGCCACGGCACCAGGTTCGCGTGGTGTTCCATCTCGGTGATGACGATCTCGTCACCGGGACCGACCGCGAACCGCTTGGCTTCCGGCCCGGCCGTCGAGGAGTTGCTGATCGCGTAGGCGACGAGGTTGATGCCCTCGGTGGCGTTCTTGGTGAACACCACCTCGTCGACGTCGGCGCCGACGAACGCGGCGATCCGCTCGCGGGCGCCCTCGTAGAAGTCGGTGGCTTCCTCGGCGAGCTGGTGCGCGCCGCGGTGCACTGCCGCGTTCGACGTCTCCAGGAAGGTGCGCTCGGCATCCAGCACCTGGCTCGGCTTCTCCGAGGTGGCACCGGAATCGAGGTAGATCAGCGGCTTCCCGTCGCGGACCGTGCGACCCAGGATCGGAAAGTCCTTCTTGATCGTGTCGACATCCAGCGGCAGACCAGTTGTCGTCATGAGACCGTCGCCTCTTCGTGCTTACCGCCGGTGTAGCGGACGTAGCCCTCTTCTTCCAGCCTGCCGGCCAGTTCGGGGCCGCCGGACTCGACGATGCGACCGCCCGCGAACACGTGCACGAAGTCGGGGGTGATGTGCTTGAGGATGCGGGTGTAGTGGGTGATCAGCATGACGCCCACGTCGCCGGCTTCCTTGTACCGGTTCACGCCATCGGACACGACGCGCAGCGCGTCCACGTCCAGGCCGGAGTCCGTCTCGTCCAGGATGGCGATCTTCGGGTGCAGCAACGAGAGTTGCAGGATCTCGTGGCGCTTCTTCTCGCCGCCGGAGAAGCCTTCGTTGACGCTGCGCTCGGCGAACGCGGCGTCGATCTCCAGCTCGCCCATGGCTTCCTTGACTTCCTTGACCCACTTGCGCAGCTGCGGCGCCTCGCCGCGGACCGCGGTCGCTGCCGTGCGCAGGAAGTTCGACATGGACACGCCGGGAACCTCGACCGGGTACTGCATGGCGAGGAAGACACCGGCCCGCGCGCGCTCGTCAACGGTCATGCCGAGGATGTCCTCGCCGTCAAGTAGCACCTGGCCGGAGGTGACCTGGTACTTCGGGTGGCCCGCGATCGCGTAGGACAGCGTGGACTTGCCCGAGCCGTTCGGCCCCATGATGGCGTGCGTCTCGCCCGCCTTGATGGTCAGGTTGACGCCGGTCAGGATCTCTTTGGCAGCGTCATCGGCGACGACCGAAACGTGCAGGTCCTTGATCTCCAGGGTGGCCATTTCTACTTCGCTTCTCCGTGTCGGATGTGGTGGGAGGCTTCGGGTTCTAGCGGTTTGCCGGGGTCGCGGTGTCGACGTAGACGTCCGCGTCCGTGACGGTCACCGCGTACACGTCGACCGGTTCGGTCGCGGGTGGCGAGGACGGCTGGCCGGTGCGCAGGTCGAAACACGACCCGTGCAACCAGCACTCGATGCGCAACGCGCCGCCCTTGCCCCTGCTGATCTCGCCCTCGCTCAACGCGAGTTCGGCATGCGAGCACTCGTCGCGCAGCGCGTGCACGGCGTCGCCGTCGCGCACCAGCACGACCTGCGTGTCACCGACGGAGTACCCGGCAGGTTTGCCTTCCTCCAGGTCGGCGAGCGCGCACACCCGCATGCCGGCGGTCATATACCGACCACCGCGAGTTCGGCCTCGATCGCGGCTTCCAGGCGCTCGCGCACGCTCGGCACGGCGATCTTGGCGAGGATCTCGTGGAAGAACCCGCGCACCACGAGCCTGCGCGCCTGGTCTTCCGGAATACCGCGAGCCTGCAAGTAGAACAGCTGCTCGTCGTCGAAACGGCCGGTGGTGCTGGCGTGACCGGCGCCGACGATCTCGCCGGTCTCGATCTCCAGGTTCGGCACCGAGTCGGCGCGGGCGCCGTCGGTGAGCACCAGGTTGCGGTTGAGCTCGTAGGTGTCGGTGCTCTCGGCCGCCGCGCGGATCAGCACGTCGCCGATCCACACGGTGCGCGCGCCATCGCCCTGCAACGCGCCCTTGTAGGCGACGTTGCTGCGGCAGTTGGGCACCGCATGGTCCACGAACAGCCGGTGTTCCAGGTGCTGGCCTGCGTCGGCGAAGTACAGGCCGGTCAGTTCGGCGTCGCCACCCTTTTCGGTGAACGCGACGGTCGGGCTGACCCGGACCAGGTCGCCGCCGAGGGTGACGACCGTGTGCCGCAGGGTCGCGTCCCGGCCGAGTTTGGTCTGGTGCGCGGTGACGTGCACCGCGTCGTCGGCCCAGTCGTGCACGGCGACCACGGTGAGCTTGGCGCCGTCGCCGACCACGAGTTCCACGTTGTCCGCGTAGCTGCCGGAGCCCCGGAAGTCGAGCACCACAACGGCTTGCGCGAACTGCTCGACGCGCACCTGGAGGTGCCCGTAGGCGGTCTGGCCCACACCGGGGCCGGTGACCGTGACCATCACCGGTTCGTCCACCTTGGACTCACGCGGGATGGTGACCACGGTGGCCTTGGCGAAGGACTCGAACGCGGTGCGCGAGATGTAGTCGGTCGGCTCGCCCGCCGCGCCGATCCGCTCGTCGTCGCGGCCGACCGAGTCGACGATGACATCGCGGCCCGAGGAGACCTCGACGGTCGCGGTGCCGGTCGCCGGCTGCGCCGGAACCAGGCTGCCCAGCCGCTTCATCGGCGTGAAGCGCCAGTTCTCCTCCCGGCCCTGCGGCACGGCGACGTTGTCCTGCCGATCCGCCCGGGTCGAGGCAGGCACCACGCCGGAGCCGTGCGAGTGCGCGCCGAGTCCGTGCTGGGTCGGCTGTTGGGTGGTCGTCATGATTAGCCGACGGCCCCTTCCATCTGGAGCTCGATGAGCCGGTTGAGTTCGAGGGCGTATTCCATCGGCAGCTCGCGCGCGATCGGCTCGATGAAGCCGCGCACGATCATGGCCATGGCCTCGTCCTCGGTGAGACCGCGGGACATCAGGTAGAACAGCTGCTCGTCGCTGATCTTGGACACCGTGGCTTCGTGCCCCATGGACACGTCGTCCTCGCGGATGTCCACGTACGGATAGGTGTCCGAGCGGCTGATCTGGTCGACCAGCAGGGCGTCGCACTTGACCGTGGACCGGGAGTGGTGCGCCCGCTTGTTCACCTGGACCAGGCCGCGATACGAGGTCCGGCCACCGCCGCGTGCCACCGACTTGGACACGATGGTCGAGGTGGTGTGCGGCGCCATGTGCACCATCTTGGCGCCCGCGTCCTGGTGCTGGCCTTCACCGGCACAGGCGATGGAGAGCACCTCACCGTGCGCGTGCTCGCCCATCAGGAACACCGACGGGTACTTCATGGTGACCTTGGAACCGAGGTTGCCGTCGATCCACTCCATGGTCGCGCCCTCTTCGGCCTTGGCGCGCTTGGTGACCAGGTTGTAGACGTTGTTCGACCAGTTCTGGATGGTGGTGTAGCGACACCGGCCACCCTTCTTGACGATGATCTCGACGACCGCCGAGTGCAGCGAGTCCGACTTGTAGATCGGCGCGGTGCAGCCTTCGACGTAGTGCACGTAGGCGTCTTCGTCGACGATGATCAGGGTCCGCTCGAACTGGCCCATGTTCTCGGTGTTGATCCGGAAGTACGCCTGGAGCGGGATGTCCACGTGCACGCCCTTGGGGACGTAGATGAACGACCCACCACTCCAGACCGAGGTGTTCAGCGCGGAGAACTTGTTGTCACCACTGGGGATGACCGAACCGAAGTACTCCTTGAACAGCTCCGGGTGCTCGCGCAGACCGGTGTCGGTGTCCACGAAGATCACGCCCTGGGTCTCCAGGTCCTCGCGGATCTTGTGGTAGACGACTTCGCTCTCGTACTGGGCGGCGACACCGGCGATCAGGCGCTGCTTCTCCGCTTCGGGGATGCCGAGGCGGTCGTAGGTGTTCTTGATGTCCTCGGGCAGATCTTCCCAGGACTCGGCCTGCTTCTCCGTCGACCGCACGAAGTACTTGATGGTGTCGAAGAAGATCCCGGACAGGTCGGCGCCCCAGTTGGGCATCGGCTTGCGCTCGAAGAGCTTGAGCGCCTTGAGCCGCTGCTCCAGCATCCACTCTGGCTCGTTCTTCTTCGCCGAGATGTCCCGGACGACGTCTTCGTCGAGGCCACGACGGGCACTCGCCCCGGCCGTATCCGCGTCAGCCCAGCCGTACTCGTAGTTGCCCAGTGTCGCCAGGGCTTCGTCCTGGCTCATCGGCGGAACTACTGGCGTGGTGGGTGTGCGCTGCTCGGCAGCGGCAGTCATCCGGACTCCCCTCCATCATCATGTGTTGCTGTGTTGCCCGGCTCGTTCGGGTTCGGGACCGAACTCGCCGGCACGTGGGTGGTGCAGGCCGCGTCGCCACGGGCGATCGTCGCCAGCCGCTGCACGTGGGTACCGAGCAGGTCGGCGAACACCGCCGTCTCGGCCTCGCACAGCTGCGGGAACTCGGCGGCGACGTGCGCCACCGGGCAGTGGTGCTGACACAACTGCTCGCCGGAGCCGACCTGTCGGGTTGACGCAGCGTATCCCTCGCTGGTCAACGCCTTTGCCAGCGCCCTCGCCCTGGCGACCGCGTCGTTTTCCGAGGTCACTTCCAAACGGTGCGCGCCGACCAGGGCATCCACCCTGGACTCGGCGAACGCGCGCACCGCTTCCTCACCACCCTGTTGGGCGAGGAAGCGCAGGGCAGAGACGGCGAGATCGTCGTAGGCGTGACCGAACCGGGATCGTCCGGTCTCGGTCAGCAGGAACAGCTTGGCCGGTCGGCCACGACCGCGCTGACCATTCCGGGGCGCGTCCCTGGTGCCGACCTCGCCCGCGTCGATGAGCACGTCGAGGTGACGACGTACGGCGGCGGCGGTGAGGTTGAGCTCCTCGGCGATGTCCGCGGCGATGATCGGCCCGCGTTCCAGCATGAGCTGGGCCACGGCCTGCCTGGTGCGACGGTCGGCGGGCTGCGCGGGGTGCTCCGTCGAGGCCGCCTTCGCGGTCTCGGCGGCTCCCGGAGCTGCGCCGACGTTTTTCACAACACAAGTGTGACGTATTTACGTCGATCAAGCAAAGTTCGATCGACTTCGGGTGACCCGGCTCACGCCCATCCCCCGATCGATACGCTTCGGCTCGTGGTGATGGGAGACGTCGACAAGCAGGCGGGCGAGACCGCCCCCCTCGATGACGATTTCCTGCCCACAACCGACGAACCGGCCCCACTGGACGAAACCGACGAACGCCAGCTCAAGCTGGTCCGCCGCTTCGGCACCACCGGTGCCCTGCTGCTGGCCGCCGGCTCGCTCGGCGCGAGCGCATCCCCCGTGTTCAACCCGCTGGTCACCACGCCATTCCTCGGCCTGTTCGTGCGCATGCCCACAGTCGAGCTGGCCTGCGCGTTCATCGGCATGGCGATGATCGTGCTCAGTTGGCTGTGGCTGGGCCGGTTCGTCCGGCCGGGCCGGGCCAGGGTGATCTCGCCGCGCCAGCTACGCCGCACGCTGATCACCTGGGGGGTGCCGCTGCTCGTCGTGCCGCCGATGTTCAGCCGCGACGTCTACAGCTACCTGGCGCAGTCCAAGATCGCCGCGCTCGGCTTTGACCCGTACAAGCTCGGCCCGGTGCCCGCCCTTGGCGTTTCCGACCCGTTGACCAGGGGCGTCGATGGCATCTGGCGCGATACGCCCGCACCGTACGGGCCGTTGTTCCTCTACATCGGCCGCGGGCTCAACGCGATCAGCGGCAACCACGTGGTCACCGGCGTCTATCTGCAACGCGCCCTGGAACTGGTCGGCATCGCGCTGATCGTGTGGGCGGTGCCGAGGCTGGCCAAGCGCTTCGGCGTGTCGCCGGTGAACGCGTTGTGGCTCGGCGTCGGCAACCCGCTGCTGATCTGGCACCTGCTGATCGGCGTGCACAACGAGGCGCTGATGATCGGCCTGATGCTGGCCGGTTTCGAGATCGCCATGATCGGCATACCGAAGATCGGTCAACCGGTGACAACCCACGAGATCCTCTGGTTGCTCGCGGGCGTTTCGGTGATCACGCTCGGCGTCGCGGTGAAGCTCTCCGCGATCGCCACCCTCGGGTTCCTCGGTGTGCTGGTCGCGCGCCGCTGGGGCGGCAGGTTCCGGCATCTGGTGTACGCGACGCTGCTGGTCACCGGCGTGTTCGCGGTACTGACCGTGATCATCTCGCTGGGCACCGGGCTCGGCTTCGGCTGGGTGAACGCGGTGAACAGCAGCAACGGCATCGTGCTCAGCTGGGAATCGCCGGTGACGGCGGTCGGGTTCCTGGCCGGTGGTCTCGGCATCGTGCTCGGCCTGGGCAACCACACCGACACGACGGTCGGCGTGATGCGCTGGCTGGGCGAGATCGCCAGCGTGCTGACCGCGATCGTGCTGCTCTGGCGCTCGTATCGCGGCCGGATTCACCCGATGGTCGGACTCGGGCTCGCGCTGGGCGTGGTCGCGCTGCTGTCCGCGACCGTGCAGCCCTGGTACCTGCTGTGGGCGATCGTCCCGTTGGCGACCGCCGTCAACAACCGCAAGTTCCGCGCCGCTACCGCGATCGTCAGCGCCGGGTACGGCATGGTCACGCCGCTGCCGACCGGCGGCCCGATCAGCGCGGGCTACGTGGGTATCGACGCGTACCTTGCCGCCGCGATCGTGTTCATCATCGTGCTGCTGATCGTGCGCAGGTGGATCCCGATCTTTCGGGACAAAGCTGATAGACCAGGTCAAACTCGGGTGAGCCAGGCCACGGCCTAGGCTGTTGGACCGTGAGCGGAGCCTGCGGAGCGAACCATCGGACACAGGGAGCGTTCACGGCGTGGCCGAGCGCCAGCGAGGTCGCCCCGTGAGAACACCCGCCGTCGAGGTGACCGGACTCGAGAAGCGCTACGGCTCGAAGACGGCAGTCGACGGACTCGACTTACTGCTCCCGGCAGGCGAGGTGCTCGCGCTGCTCGGTCCCAACGGGGCGGGCAAGACCACCACCGTGGAGATCTGCGAAGGCTTCCGCGCGGCAGACGCGGGCACCGTCCGGGTACTCGGGCTGGATCCGCGCGCCGATGGGGCAGCGCTGCGCGCCCGGGTCGGCGTGATGCCGCAGGGCGGCGGCGCGTATCCGGGCGTCCGGGTCGACGAAATGCTGGCGCTGGTCGCATCCTGCGCGGCGAACCCACTGGATCCGGCCTGGCTGCTGCGCACCCTGGGGCTGGACGCGGCGAAGCGCACCACGTTCAAGCGCCTCTCCGGCGGTCAGCAGCAGCGGCTCTCGCTGGCCTGCGCGCTGGTCGGCCGACCAGAACTGGTCTTCCTCGACGAGCCCACCGCTGGCATGGACCCGCAGGCGCGGCGGCTGGTGTGGGACCTGGTGGACGCGCTGCGCACCGACGGGGTGAGCGTGCTGCTGACCACCCACCTGATGGACGAGGCCGAGGCGCTCGCCGACCAGGTGGTGATCATCGACAACGGCCGGGTGGTCGCGCAGGGTTCGCCCGGCGAGCTGACCACCAGCACCGCCGACGAGCAGCGGTTGCGTTTCCAGGCCCGGCGCGGCCTCGATCTGCGCCTGCTGAAGGCGGCCCTGCCCGAGGACTGCACCACCGACGAGACCACGCCCGGCCACTATGTGGTGAACGGCGAGATCACGCCGCAGGTGGTGTCCACGGTGACCGCGTGGTGCGCGCAGCAGGGCGTGCTGGCGGAGGCGTTGCAGGTGAGCAAGCGCAGCCTTGAAGACGTTTTCCTCGACCTGACCGGCCGCGAACTGCGTTCCTGAGCACTGGAGATTGTTCTCGATGACGACCTCGACGCGGTTCGCGCCTGGCACCTTCACTCCGGCGCCGGGCCGGGGCAGCAAGGGCCGCATGCTCTACACGCAGGCGCGGATCGAAACGCTGCTGGCGCTGCGCAACGGCGAGCAGGTGCTGCTCACCCTGCTGATCCCGCTGGCGCTGCTGATCGGCCTGACCCTGCTCAAGATCGTCCCGATGCCCGCGCCGCGCGTCGACTCGGTGACCCCGCGCGTGTTCGCGCTGGCCATCATGTCCTCCGCGTTCACCGGCCAGGCCATCGCGCTGGGCTTCGACCGCCGCTACGGCGTGCTCAAACGCCTCGCCGCGACCGCGCTCCCCCGCTGGCTGCTCGGCGCGGGCCGACTCGCGGCGGCGGCGACCGTGGTGGTCGTGCAGATCGTCGTGCTGGGCATCGTCGCCGCGACCCTGGGCTGGTCGCCGGACTGGTCCGGCGTCGGCGGCGGGATCCTGCTGATCGCGTTGGGCACCTTGGCCTTCGGCGCGCTGGGCGTGCTGCTCGGCGGCGCGCTGCGCGCGGAGATCGTGCTGGCGCTGGCCAACATCATCTGGTTCGTGCTGCTGCTGGTCGGCGGCGCCGGGCTGACGTCGTCGCTGCCGGACGGCGTGCGCGACGCGCTGCTGATCATCCCGTCCGGCGCGCTCGCCGAAGGGCTGTACTCGGCGCTCGGCCAGGGCAGCACGCCGGTCTGGATGTGCGCGCTGATCCTGCTCGGCTGGGGCGTGCTCGCGGGCGCGATCGCCACCCGCACGACCAAACTCAGCTGAGGTGATCACGCCCGTCCTCGGCGCGTCCGGGGTGGGCAAGTCGCCGCGCTTTGAGAAATCACCAACCCGAGATCACTAGCCTGATCATGTGAACGCGCCGTTTCCCCAGTCGCTACTGGACGTGCTGACCGAACACCCGGAACGGATCGCGTTCGAGCACGGCGACCGCCGGGTCACCAATGGGCAACTGTTGTCGTTGGTGCGCGAACTCGTCGCCGGTTTCGACGCCGAGAACATCGGACCGGGTCGCGCGGTCGCCATGACGACGTCGGTGACGCCCGAGGCGTTCGCCGCCTACCTGGCTGCTTTCGTGGTCGGCACCCGCGTTGTCGGTGTGGCGCCCGGGTATGCGCCAGCGCAACGCGCGCACGTGCTCGCCGCCGACATCGACGTGGTGCTCACCGACTCGTCGCTCGACGAGCTGCGCGCCCACGGCGAGGCCGATCCCGAACCGCGCGGCAAGCCCGACGACGTGGCCCGGTTGGTGTTCACCAGCGGCAGCACCGGCTTGCCCAAGGGCTGCATGCAGACCTACGCCTCGATGACCGCCCGCAGCTTCTGGCAACCCGACCGCTGGACGCCGGAAGTCGCCGCGCTCGCCGCGGCGGGCAGCCGCTACCTGTGCGCGGGCACGCTGGCCAGCCCGGTGATCTTCGACCAGGTGGTGCTGAGCCTGCTCGGCGGCGGCACCGCCGTCATCCCGACCGGCGACCTGAGTCGCCTGCTCCCGTACGGCATCGAGAAATACCGGATCAGCTCGGCGATTCTGCCGGTGTCGCGGGTGAACGCGATCCTGTCCGTGCTGCGCACCGAGCAGGTCGACCTGAGCAGCCTGCGCGCGCTCACCGTGTCGGGCTCACCGGTGCCAGCACACCGCCTGGCCGAGGCGATCGAGCGGATCGGCCCGGTCATGTACAACCTGTACGGCCAGAGCGAAGCAGGCGTGATCGCCATGCTGACCCCGGCCGGGGTGCGCGAATGGGGCGCGGACGCGCTGTCCACCGTCGGCCGGGTGCACCCCGATGTCGAGGTCCAGGCCCGCGACACCGAGGGCAATCCGGTGCCCCGGGGCGAAACCGGTGAGATCTTCGTGCGCGGCCCGGCCATGATGACCGGCTACTGGCACGAACCCGAACTCACCGCCGAGGTGCTGATCGACGGGTGGCTGCGCACTCGCGACCTCGGCTTCCTCGACCAGAACGGCCTGCTGCACCTGGTCGGCCGGTCGCGCGACGTGGTCATCGTGAACGCGCAGATCTACTACACCGGCCCGATCGAGGCCACGCTGGGCCGTTCGGAGGACGTGCAGGAGGCGTTCGTGATCGGCGCCCCGGACGACCGCACCGGCGAGGCGATCCACGCCTTCATCCAGCCCGTCCCCGGCCACGAACCCGACCTGGCCGCACTGGCCGAGCTGGTGCGCGACCAACTCGGCACGCTGAGCGTGCCCGCGAACATGACGATCGTGCACGACGTGCCGCAGACCGCCACTGGCAAACCCGACAAACGTGCATTGCTCGCAGCGCACCAGTCCTAACGGCGCCCGAGTCGATCAACACCCCCACCCGACGGGCCAGAAGCAAGTCATGTCAGCACCGCACGCACGTCGGCGACGAAACCGGCGACGTCGTCGAGGCCGAACGCGACGCGTTGCAGCAGGAAACCGTGCAGTAGCGCCATGATCACCCGCGCGCCGCGCCCGGGGTCGAGGGCGAGCTGGACGGTGCCCGCGTCCTGACCGCGTCGGAGCACGTCGGCAAGGCGCAGCCGGACGCTCTCGAAACCGGCGACCGCGCGTTCGCGCACGGCGTCGTTGATCAGCAGTTCGCTCCAGGCATGCACCGCGCAGCGCAGCAGTTCCTCGCCGGGGCTCGCCTCGATCGCCTCGGCGACCAGGTCGCCGATGTCTACCGGTTCGGGCGCCGCGACCATCGGTTCGAAGATCGCGGTGAAGGCGTCGCCCGCGAGTTCGAGGATGAGCTCGTCCTTGCTGGCGAAATACCGGTAGGGCGCGCCGACGGACAGTCCGGCTTCGCGCGCGATGTCCGGCATCGCGGTCTGGTGGAACCCGTCGCGGGCGAAGCAGCGGCGCGCGGCGGCCAGGATCTCGGTGCGTTTGGCGGCGCGGTTCGCATCGGTCAGCCGTGGCATCGACACCTCCCACAGTGAATGTTCATTCGCTATGATACACGGTAAACGATCATTCACGGAAATCGGGTAACCATGTTGCGCATCGGCGTCTACCAGTACGAACACACCGCGGCTCTGTTCGACGGGACGGTGACCATCCCCGGCCAGACAGCGCGTTTCGAGACCGAACCGATCGTGTCGGACATCTTCCGGCGGATGGTCCAGGGCGAGTTCGACATCGCCGAACTGGGCCTGACCTACTTCCTGCGCACGTTCGAGCTCGACGATCCGCCGTTCCTCGCGCTGCCGATCTTCCCCAACCGGAACTTCCGGCACTCCGCGATCTACGTGCACACCGCGAGCGACATCAGGAAGCCCGAAGACCTCGCCGGTCGGCGGATCGGCGAGTTCGCGCTGTTCGGGCACGACGCGGGCGTGTGGGCCAAGGGCATCCTGGCCGACGAGTTCGGCGTCACCCAGGATCAGTCGAACTGGGTCATCGGCGGCGTCAACCAGCCGTTCCCCTCGTTGGACTGGATCCCCCAGCCGATCCCGGGCGGCATCGACGTCCGGCATGCCGAGCCAGGGCAGACGCTGGGCGCGATGCTCGAAACCGGCGATATCGACGCCTTGATCTCGGTCGATGTGCCGGAAACACTGCTGGACGGATCACCGCGGGTCAGGCGGTTGTTCCCGGATTACCGGACGGTCGAGCAGGACTACTACCGGCGGACCGGAATCTTCCCGATGATGCACGTCATCGCGGTCCGGAAAGAGCTCGCCGACCAACCGGATCTGCTGCGCGCCGTGTACCAGGCGTTCACGGACGCCAAGGAAATCACCGCGAACCGGCACCGCGAGGGGGCGCTGAAGCAGCACATGGCGATCATGACGCCGTGGTTCAGCGACCTGTTCGCCGAGAACCGGCGACTGCTCGGCGAGGACTGGTGGCCCTACGGGCTCGCCGCGAACCGCGACGCGGTCGACACGTTCCTGCGCTACCACCGCGAACAGGGCCTGTCCAAACGGCAGTGGCAGGGCGGGGACATCTTCGCCCCCGCCCTGCTCGACACCTGAGAATCAGCCGCGCAACTCGGGGAAGTCCTCTTCGCGATAGTCCTGCGGCGACTCCTCTTCGCGGCCGCGAAGTTCGACGCGGCGGATCTTGCCGGAGATCGTTTTCGGCAGCTCGGTGGTGAACTCCAGCCTGCGCACCCGCTTGTAGGGCGCCAGGTTCTCCCGCGAGAACGCGAAGATCGCCAACGCTGTCTCGCGACTGGGTTGGTGCCCGGCAGTCAGAGTCACATATGCCTTGGGCACGGCCAATCGAACCGGGTCGGGCGCGGGCACGATGGCCGCCTCGGCGACGGCTTCGTGTTCGAGCAGGACGCTCTCCAGTTCGAACGGGGAGATCTTGTAGTCGCTGGCCTTGAACACATCGTCGGCGCGGCCGACATAGGTGATGTAGCCGTCGGCGTCGCGGGAGCCGACGTCGCCAGTGTGGTAGTAACCGTCGCGCATGACCTCGGCGGTGCGCTCGTCGTCGTCGCGGTAACCGGCCATCAGGCCGACGGGCCGGTGCGCGAGGTCGTCGCAGATCTCGCCCTCCTCGCCGATGACGCCGGTCGCCGGGTCGATCAGCGCGATCGCGTAGCCGGGCACCGGGCGGCCCATCGACCCTGGTTTGACTGCCTGACCTGGGGTGTTGGCGATCTGGACGGTGGTTTCGGTCTGGCCGAAACCGTCCCGGATGGTCCGCCCCCAGGCTCGGCTGACCTGGTCGATGACTTCCGGGTTGAGGGGCTCGCCCGCGCCGACGACCTCACGCGGCGGATTCGCCAACTGAGTCAGGTCGGCTTGGATGAGCATCCGCCAGACGGTCGGCGGGGCGCAGAAACTGGTGATGCCGCAGCGGTCGATCTGGCGCATCAGCGCACCGGGGTCGAAGCGGTTGTAGTTGTAGATGAACACGCAGGCTTCCGCGTTCCACGGCGCGAAAACGTTGCTCCAGGCGTGTTTGGCCCAGCCGGGCGAGGAGATGTTCAGGTGGACGTCGCCGGGACGCAGCCCGATCCAGTACATTGTGGACAGATGGCCGACCGGGTAGGAAACCTGGGTGTGCTCGACGAGTTTGGGCTGCGCGGTGGTGCCCGAGGTGAAGTAGAGCAGCATGGTGTCGGTGGCCGCGCTGCGGCCGTCCGGGGTGAACTCGGCCGGGGCGGCGTAGGCATCGGCATAGTTGTGCCAACCGTCGACCGGCTCGCCCACCGCAACGCGCGTGTAGTCACCGCCGACCTTGGCGAACTTCGGGGCGTCCACCGAGCGCACCACCACGTGCCTCGCGTTGCCGCGGTCCACCCGGTCGGTGAGGTCGACCGGGCCGAGCAGGGTGCTGGCCGGGATCACCACCGCGCCGAGCTTGATGGCGGCCAGGATGGTCTCCCAGAGTTCGGTCTGGTTGCCGAGCATCAGGATCAGCCGGTCGCCGCGCCCGACGCCGACCGAGCGCAGCCAGTTCGCCACCCGGTTGGAGCGGGCAGACAGCTCGGCGAAGGTGTGGCGGACCTCGGCGCCGTCCTCCTCGACGATCCACAGCGCGGGCCGGGACGCGGTCGGTTCGGTGGCCGCGACCGCGTCGAACCAGTCCAGCGCCCAGTTGAACTCGGTGAATTCCGGCCAGCGGAAGTCGCGGTAGGCGAGGTCGTAACTGTCCCTCCGGTCCAGCAAGAAATCCCTTGCCAACCGAAATTTCTCAGTTGCCGACGATTCCGCGGAACCCACCTGAGCCACGCCGCACCCTCTCTCCTCGTGTACACACTGCGAACACCCTGCCCCCGACAGCCTCTGCCAACCGGGGGCAACGCACAAGCAGCAACCCACAGCGGGTATCGCGCAGGGTTGGGACACGCTCGAAACATGCCTCGATGTGCTGAACTCACCCAGCTCAACGGCTGATTCTGGCCTTCCGCGCGCGATCACTGACCGATCAGCGTGGGCAAGCCGACAACCGTCACTCTGCGCCCATCTGAAACGACAAAAGTTGGCTTGTATCACTCTTTCGAGCACCACCGTTTAGGGCATTTCACCCACTCGGTGTTACCGAACACCTGTTCCGGAGACCGTCGGAAGCGTTCGACGTGGGCAAACGAACAACGAGGTGGAGGGGGTTCTTCGACGTGTCGATGCGGGACGTGGCAGGGTGAGGCGTCATGATGGGTTGCCAACCGGGCGTGACACGCGCGGATGGACTGTCCTGAATGGAAGGAAACAACGAGTGGCTCTCCCTAACCTGACCCCCGAGCAGCGCCAGGCTGCATTGGCCAAGGCCGCCGAGGCCAGGCAGGCACGCACCAAGCTGCTGAACGACATCAAGGCCGGCTCCGAGACGATCCCCTCGGTCCTTTCGCGGGCCAAGACGGACGCGATCGTCGGCAAGACCAAGGTCGCGCAGCTGGTCAAGGCCCTGCCCGGTTACGGACCGGCCAAAGTGGCCGCCGTGCTGGAAGAAGCCGGTATCCCCGTCGAGCGTCGGGCCGCAGGCCTCGGCGACCGGCAGCGTGCCGCGCTGCTCTCCGCGCTCAGCTGACCCCAGCTCTGCGCATGTTCGCACGCCCAACCCGGGGCCGGCCCGCATCGCGGTGACCGGCCCCGGGTTGTGGAAGCTATTTAGCCTATTTTCCTGATCTTCTTGGTGCGCAACGTTCTTGCCGGTCGACGTTCCGTGCTGTTGATGTTTCTTTTGGCTTGTCCCGCGCTCAGTTCTTGCTCATCGGCGAGTGGGGTTTACCCCACCTCGGGCTGGCGGGACCACACCATGGTTGCGCGCACCCGATCTTCCTACCGTCATCGGTATGGATGGCGAGATCGTGCGGTTGCACGACGTGGTCAAGATCTATGGCAGCGAACGGTCCGGGGTGCGCGCCCTGGACGGTGTGACGATCGGCTTTCGCCCGGGAAGTTTCACCGCCGTGATGGGCCCGTCCGGGTCCGGCAAGTCGACTTTTCTGCACTGCGCCGCCGGACTCGACCGGCCGACGTCCGGTTCGGTGCTGCTGGACGGACAGGAACTGAGTGCCCTGTCCGAACGGAAACTGACCGAACTGCGCCGTGCGCGCATCGGGTTCGTGTTCCAGGCGTTCAACCTGCTGCCCGCGTTGACCGTGCTGGAGAACGTGACGCTGCCGCTGCGGCTGGCCGGGCGCAGGCCCAAGCGGGCCGCCGTGTTCGACGTGCTGGCCCGGGTTGGGCTGGACGGCAAGATGAACCGGCGACCGAGCGAGTTGTCCGGCGGTCAGCAACAGCGCGTCGCGATCGCCCGCGCGCTGATCACCCGGCCCGCCGTCGTGTTCGGCGACGAGCCGACCGGCGCGCTGGACACCGGCACCTCGCGCGAGGTGCTCAGCCTGCTGCGGGAAACCGTGCGGCAGGCCGGTCTGACCGTCATCATGGTCACCCACGACCCGGTCGCGGCCGCGTACGCGGACCGGGTGGTGTTCCTCGCCGACGGCCGGTTCGTCGGCGAACTCGACTCGCCGACGGTCGCCGGGGTCGCGGAACGCATGACGCACCTGGGCGCCATGGCGCAGCAGCGGATTCCGAGCGGGGTGGCGTGATGATCCGGCTCGCGCTGCGCACGTTGCGCTTCCGCACCGGCGGTTTCGTCGCGTCGTTCATCGCGTTGTTGTTCGGCGCGACGATCGTGATGGCGTGCGGCGGGTTGATGGAGACCGGCATCCGTACCGCGATCCCGCCGCAACGGCTTGCCGGGGCGCCGATCGTGGTCACCGGCGACCAGTCCTCCGGCGCCAAGGGTTCCGGCGAGGATCTGGCCGAGCGCGTGCGCCTCGACGCGGGTCTGGTTGGTTCGATCGCCGCCGTTCCTGGCGTCGCGGCGGCGATCCCGGACGTCTCGTTCCCGGCGACGTTGCTGCACAACGGCGAACCCAGCACACCGTCCACTGGGCATGGTTGGGATTCGGCGCGCCTGGCGCCGTACACGATGACATCCGGCGCCGCGCCAAGCACCGCCGACGATGTGGTCGCCGACACCAGCCTGGGGCTGAAGGTCGGTGACGAGATCCGGTTGGCGGTCGCGGGCGGCGCGCGGGACTTCCACGTGGTCGGCCTGGTGAGCGCGAAAACCGCCGACCCGGCAACGATGTTCTTCACCGACCGCGAAGCAGACACCTTGCTGAACAGCCCCGGCAAGGTCGACTCGATCGGCGTGGTGCCCACCCAGGGCACGAATGCCGACACCTTGGCGCAACAGCTCACCACAGTCCTGAGTGGACATCAGGCGGTCGCGTTGACCGGGGACGATCGCGGGCAGGCGGAGATCACCGGCTCGGTCAACGGCGGCGACAACCTGGTCGCGCTGGCGGGCGTGTTCGGCGGGTTGGGCATCGCGATCGCGATCTTCGTGGTCGGCGCCACCCTGGGCCTGTCCATCCAGCAGCGGCAACGCGAACTGGCGCTGCTGCGCGCGATCGGCACCACGCCCCGCCAGTTGCGGCGGATGGTGCTGACCGAGGTGATCGCGGTCGCGGTGCTGGCCACCGGCCTCGCCTACTTCCCCGGTCAGGCCGCTGGCCGTTGGCTGACCAGGCAGATGGGCGCCAACGGCGTCATCTCCCCCGCGATCCAGTTCCACCAGGGCTGGATACCCACCGTCAGCGCGGTCGGCATCGGCCTCCTGACCGCTCTGCTCGCCGGGTTCATCGCGGCCAACCGCGCGGCCCGCGCCAAACCGACCGAGGCGCTGGCCGAAGCCGCGTTGCCGCAGCACTGGGTGAGCTGGCTACGGATCACGGCCGCGCTCGCCTGCCTCGGTGGCGCCACCGCGCTGGCGATCGTGACCGCGACCGTGATGGCGGGCCCGGTCGCGGCGAGTACGGCTGGCCCGTCATCGGTGTTGTGGGCGTGCGCGCTGGCACTGCTCGGACCGGGACTGTTCCGGTTGTGCACCGCCGTGTTCCGGTGGCCGCTGCGCACGTTCACCGGCCTGGCCGGGTACGTGGCGGTGCTGAACGCGAAGGCCGCGAAGATCAGGATGGCCGGCGCGGTCGTACCGAACATGCTCGCCACCGGCATGGCGATCGCCATGGTGTACCTGCAGACCACGTCGGTCGCGGACGCCGACTCCGCGTACGTGGCGAGCCTGCGCGCGGACGCGGTCGTCGCCAGCAGCACCGGCGGGCTGCCGACCGGCTTCGTGGACACCGTCCGGCGCACCCCCGGCGTCGCGGCGGCGTCGGCGTTCGCCACCACGAGCGGTTACCTGACCGAGCCCGGCGGCAACTCAGACGACAAGCACCAAGACGAACCCGATGTCGAGAACTACCCGATCCAGGGCATCAGCGCGGACGCGGCGGCGCAGACGACCGCGACCACGGTCGCGCAAGGCAGCCTGACCAGGTTGACCGGCAACACCATCGCCCTGCCCACCGGCATCGCCGCCGACTACGGCGCCGCGCTCGGTCAGACCATCCCGATCGAACTCGGCGACGGCACCCGGCTCAACCCGACGGTCGTCGCGCTGCTCACCGGGCAGCGCGGTGACGACACCATCCTGATGCCCGCCGACCTGGTGATCCCGCACCTGACCAACGGCCTGCTGCCGCAGATCCTGGTGACCGCGGCGCCCGGTACCAGCACCGCGCAACTCACCGCGAACCTGGCCGCGCTGGCGGCAAACCAGCCCGGGCTGGTGGTCGAGGACCGCGCCGCGCTCGCCGGGCAGTTCGCCGATCAGCAGCAGACCAGCGAGTGGATCAACTACCTGCTGGTCGCCATGATCGTCGGCTATGCGGTGATCTCGCTGATCAACACGCTGGTGATGACCACCAACCGGCGCCGCGCCGAGTTCGCGCTGCACCGGCTCGTCGGCTCGACCAAGGCGCAGGTGCTGCGCATGGTCAGCGTCGAGGGGCTGCTGGTGGCGTCGAGCGGGATCGTGCTCGGCACCGTGATCGGGGCCGCCGTGCTGGTGCCGTTCGGCTACGCGGCCAGCGGTTCACCGATGCCGCACGGACCCTGGTGGGTGTACTTCGCGGTCGTCGCTGGCGCGATCGGGCTGAGCCTGGCCGCGACCGTGCTACCGACCTGGGCCGCACTGCGCACCCCCGCCGTCGAAGCGGTCGGGTCAGGCGACTGATCGGGGCACGTCTTCGAGCCGGTAGTAGACGGGCAGGCCGCGTTGTTCGGCGATGGCGACGTCCTGGTCGGCGCCGGTCGATTCGCCGGGCAGGCGCAGCACCGCGTCGCAGTGTTCGAGCAGCCGCTGCGCGGTCGGGTACATCACCTGTGCGGCGACGGGATCGGCCAGTCCGGTCGCGCCCGCGCCGCGCAGTACCGGCAGCGCGACCCATTCGCCGATCATCGGCACGTGACCGGCGCGGAACAGCGGCCAGGCGGCCTCCTCCAGCCTGGCCAGGTTCGCGGCGAGCTTGTCAGGGTCGTCCCCGGTGCCGGACCGGTAGGGGCCGGCGATCAGGATCAGCAACGGTCGGGTCATGGCGCCAACTGTAAACAGAACGTGCAATACTCGGCAAGAACACGCACAAACACGGAGGAACGTGGATGTTGGTCAGCGAGCGGCGCGACCTGTTGCTGAGCAGGCTGCGCACCGACGGCAAAGTGCTGGCCAAACAGATCGCCGCCGAACTCGGCGTCGCCGAGGACAGCATCCGCCGCGACCTGCGCGAACTCGCCGCCGCCGGGCTGTGCCAACGGGTCTACGGCGGCGCGCTGCCGGTCTCCCCCGCGATCGCCGACTACGCGACCCGGCAGGCGGTCGCCACCGACAGCAAACAGCGCGTCGCGGCCACGGCCGCCGCCCTGGTCAACCCGGGCGGCACGGTCCTGCTCGACGGCGGCACCACCGCCCTCGCGGTCGCCAAGGCGCTGCCCGCCGACCTGACCGCCACCGTGATCACGCACAGCCCGACGGTCGCCGCCGCCCTGGTCGAGCACCCCACGGTCGAGGTGTTCATCCTGGGCGGGCGGCTGTTCAAGCATTCCGCGGTCGCGTGCGGCGCCGCGGCGGTCGAGGCGGCGCGCGCGGTGACCGCGGAGATCTTCCTGCTCGGCGTCACCGGCGTGCACCACGAGGCCGGACTGACCACCGGCGACCCGGACGAGGCCGCGATGAAACGAGCGCTCGCCGCGCGCGCCGCCGACACCTACGTGCTGGCCAGCAGCGAGAAGATCGGCGCGGCATCCCCGTTCCCGGTGCTGCCGCTGGCCGAGGTCAGCGGCATCATCACCGACGCGCCCGACGACCACCCGGTGCTCCCCGAACTCCGCGCGGCGGGAGTGCCGATCATCGCGGCGCGCTGATCACGGTTGGCTGTAGACGTAGGCGGAGCCGAGCTTGCCGGAAGCCGGGTCCTTGCGGACTTCCTGCACGACAACGAGTTTGTTCGCGTCGAAGCCGCCCTTGTTCAACGGGGCCGGGTCGGTCGTCTGGAAGTCGATCGGCCCGCTCGCGCCTGGATAGGCGCGCGCACCGGTGGTGTCGCGCAACTGGTCGTACACCTCGGTCCGATCGGGCAGCTGGCCGCCGGATATGCCGCTCTGGATCGCCGACACGGCCAGGTTGACCGCGTCGTAGGCGAGCATGATGTGTCCGTTCGCGGGCGTCTGGTACGCCGTGCCGTGTTCCTGGCGGGCCAACTGGTTGTAGGCGTTGAAGAACGAGGTCTCCGCGCTCTGTTCGGCGGCGCGCTGCTGCGCCGGGAGGTCGCCGTCGGCGAGGATCCGCTGCCAGCCGTCCCTGGTCGGCCCGAACGAGGTGAAGTACAGCCGGGTGTTCACGAAGTTCGAGATGCCGGTGAGGTCGGCGTAGCCGTTGGTCTCCTCCTGGGTCAGGTCGTCGTCGCCAAGCACGACCGCGCGCTGGTCGCAGGTGTTGCCCTGCAACAGGTCCATGAACGTGGGCAGCTCGTTCGCCCGGCCCGCGTACAGGATCATCGGGGCCTGCGTGTTCGGGCCGCTGTGCGAGCAGATGTCGCCGACGATGCCGGTCAGCGACTGCCGGGTGTCGTTGGAGTCGGCGTCGTAGATCTCCGGGATCGCGGGCGGCAGATCGGCATTGGCGAGCGAGCGCCCGTAGTCGTTGTACAGGTCGTTGGAGTAGAGGTCGTTCGGGTCGTAGATCACGTACAGCTTGCGGTTCGGGAAGTGGCTCTGCACGAATGCCGTGCCGACGTCGGCCTGGCGCGGGTTGGTCGCGGCGGTCATGAACACGTAGTCCTTGCCCGCGAACGCTTCCCCGCTCGGTGCGGACGTGACCACCGGGATACCGGACCAGCCGCCTGCCGCCGTGCCGAGGGTGCTCGCCGCGCTGATCGTCTGCTCGCGGGTCTGGCCCATGCCGGTCACCGCGAGGACCGACGAGTCGTGCTCGGCGAGTTGCTGGATCTGGGTGGCGGCCTGGGCCGCGTAGACCGAGTCGCCGCCGAAGTTGGCCAGCAGCAGCCGGAGCAAGAACGGTGGTTTGCGCTGCCCGGTGTCCAGCTGGTTCCACATCTCCTGCGCGAGGTACGCGCCGCGCAGTTCGTTCACGCCGACCGAGAGGTCCAGGAACGGTTGCTGGTTCGCCGAACTGAACATGGTCGACACCACGACGGTGACGTAGGGCAGCGGCTGGACCGAGTCGGTCTGGTCGATCACCCGCTGGTTCTGCGTGTAGATCAGCGAGCTCAACGTGTTGATCTCGGCGGCCTCGGCGACCTCGGTCGGATCGGTGGGATCGGCGGTCGCGTAGGCGAAGGTGCTGACGCTGCCGGTGACGCCGACGCATTCGCCGGTCGGCGTCTTGTTCAACGTGGTGTCCGGGTTGAGCACGGAGGAGCCGAGACTGATCGCGTCGAACGGATTCCCGGAGATGCAGTCGTTGTTCAACTGCACGCCGAACACGGTGAAATAGCCTGCCAGCAACAACACCACCGCGGCCAGCGCGACGCGGTGCACGGTGCGCGGCTTGAACAGCACACTCGGATACGGGAACTTCTCCTCGGCGAGCACGTATCCGGGCAGCGGTTCGGCGTTGCGCGGCAACGCGCGGTCGACCGCGGTCTCGGCCAGCCGCTGGTAGTTGTCCCGCTCGTCCAGGGCGGTGGTGTCGCCGTCGGGGGCAGCGAGCTCGGCGAGTTCGATGTAGTCCTTGGCGATCCGCTCGAACGCCTCGGCGGAGTACTGGGCGGTGCTGGTCGCCGACCGCAACCGCCACATGTCCTCGACCAGATCCCGGACCGTGTTGGCGTCCCGGCGCACGGTCACCCCGAGCCGGTGCCGCCAGCGGTCCAGCCGTTCGCCGCGCAACGGCCTGCGGACCCGGTCCCGGGTGGGTGCCTCGGCGATCTGTTCGAGCATCGCGGGCCAGCCCGCCCTGCTGGTCTGCACGTCCTGTTTGAGTTGCGCGGCGACCGAGGCGACCTCGCCGAGCGCCAGCGTGTGATACAGCTCGGCGGTGCGGTTGTGGTCGTCGTGGAAGCGCTGTTTGAGCAGCTCGTGCACTTCGGCGTAGGTGAGCAGGCCGGGTGCGGGTTCGTGCAGCAGGGTCTCGGCGAGCAGGTCGCGCAGCAGCGGGTGCAGCGTGAGATAGCGGTCCCGGTGGGGGTGGGCCCCCGCCAGGGGGTCGGTGACGACACTGTCGCGTTCGAAGAGTTCCGCGAAGCTGTAGTGCCGCAGGCGCAGGAACGTGTCACGCGGATCGAGCTCCGGAGTGAGCAGCGCGATGGTCTGCTCGTCGATCAGCAGGGGCGCGGCGAGCCGGGCCAGTACCGCCCTGGTCTTCGCGCGTTCCTCCACGTCCGCACCGACCCGGAACCGTTGCAGGAACCGGGCCAGCAGGTATTCGCCGATCCGCTGGCGCGCCTCGCCCTGCAACCGTTGCGCGAACACGCTGCGCACGGAGGGCTGCACCATCGTCGACTGGTAGTCGAGGTTGATCGCCTCGATGGCCAGCCGCACCGCGAGCGGATGTCCCTTGGTGACCTCGTGCAGTTCGGCGAGCAGCACCTGGGACGCGCCGGTGCTGCCCTGCCGCCGGTTCCACTCGACCACGAACTGTTCGGTCTGGGCGAGTGTGAAGGGCCGCAGCCGCACCGGGAAGAACGAGTTGGTGACGGTCCTGGCAGCGCCGAATCGCCGCACCCAGCCCTCGTAGCGCGCGGCCGCGATCTCGGCAGCGGTCGGCTCGAACCCGTTGGCCGGTACCACCCGCTCCTGCGGTTCGATCTCGGCGAGGTCCGAAGAGGACTGTTTGGTGGCGATCACCAGCAGCGGCGCGCCCGGTTGCGCCAACCGGGCCTCGGCGAGCAGCTGCAGGAAATCTGTTTGCGGCGAAGGGAAAACGCCACGGCTGGACTCGAACATGCTGTACTCGAACGGTTCCAGCAGGTCCGCGCCGTCCAGCAGCAGCAGGCAGTTGGCGCGCCGCCTTCGCCTGCCGCGAAACGCCTCGGCGATGTCCGCGACGAACGCCGCGACCAGCAGTCGATCCAGCCGTTCGCGGTCGGCTCCGGTCCGGTCGGTGACGTCGCTGCCGTGCACCAACCGGCGCAACCGGACGAACACCGCGTCCACCCGGCTGCCCCGGGCCAGATCGAGCAGGTGCGGCTTGGCGGCGGTGCGCTCGAACCAGTTCAGCGCGTGCGCCATGGTCGACCCGACCAGCCACCGCCGCGACCAGCCCGGCGCGAGCACCGCGACCCTGGCGAGCCAGGCCAGCAGCGGCCGGAATAGCCGGGTGAACCAGCGGTGTGCCGGGAACAATCCGGCGACCTCGGCAAACGCTCGCGCGGCCTGCGGCAGGCCGTCCGGTCGACGGGCCAGCAACTGCCGGGTCGACGCGTACGGGTCGCCGTCCTCCGCGGCCGGCGACTCGCACATCATCGCCAGCCGGGCCAGCGCGTAACGCGGCAACTCGATGCGGCCGAACTCGGGATGGGTGAACGAGCGCAGGTCGTCGAAGACCGCGGCGAGGATGTCCTCGCAGCCCAGCGAGCCCGCCTCGTCCAGGTTCACCCTGGCGATCGGCATGTCCCGATAGCGCCGCTGCACGTGGTCGAGCAGCGCGGTCTTGCCACTGCCACCCGGGCCGAACGCAACCAGCACCGGCAACTGCCGCCGAGGACGCCACTTCATCAACAGTTCGATCAGCGCGGCGGTGTCGTCCCGTCCGACGAGCCCGACCTGCGAATCCAGCGCCACCAGCAACCCCACCCCGTCGGTCGACCGCGACCAGCCACGATACCGATCTTGGAGCGCCGGGCAAACCAGTGAAAGAGGTTTGTTACCCACATACGACGAAGCCCCGACCAAAGATGGCCGAGGCTTCGTCGTGGCGTCCTCGGGTCAGAACCCGGCGACCCCGTTCGGCGTGCCCAGGCCGGTCGGCCCGTCGTAGCCCGGCACCGCGTTGCACTGGTAGTCGCCGCCGCAGTCCTCGGAGGCGCTGTTGTTTCCGCTGGTCACATCGTTGAGCTGCGCGGCGTGCGGGTAGAAGTAGGACGCGTTCGGGTACTGGCCGGGGTTGCCTGCCAGGCCGATCACGCCCGCGATGAACGGTGACGACGCGCTGGTGCCGCCGACCACGAGCCACTGGTAGCCGTCGAACGCGTCGTAGACGGCCGGCCCGGTGTCCGGGTCGGCGTCGGCCGCCACGTCCGCGACCATCCGGCCGGGGCAGTTCGGGTCGCTCTGCCACGCGGGCTTGTCGATCCACGCCGAGCAACCGCTGGACGCACCGGCCCACGCGGTCTCGGCCCAGCCACGCGCGTTGTTCGCCTTGGTCAGCGACGTGCCGCCGACCGCGACCACGCTCTGATAGGCGGCGGGCGTGTTCGCGACGCCGTACCCGGCGTCGCCCGACGAAGCCACGATCGCGACCCCGGGATGGGCGTAGTCGGCGGCGTAGTCGGTGGAGCCGTTGAACTCGGTGCCGCCGTAGCTGTTGGAGACCTCGTTGGCGCCCAACGCGACCGCGGTGTTCTCGGACGTGCCCAGGTCGTCGAAGGACGCGGAATCACCCTCGACCAACAAGATGTGGCAACCGGGGCAGGCCGCGGACACCATGTCCAGGTCGAGCGCGATCTCGATGCCCCAGCCCTGGTTGGTGGGCAGCGGGCTGGTCTTGCCCTGCTCGTCGACCTTGCGGAAGCAGCCGTTGGCGGTGGTGCACGCGGGCAGGCCGTAGGTGCTGCGGTACACGCCGAGATCGGCCTCGGCGGTGGCGTCGTCCCCCGCGTCGACGATGGCCACGGTCTGGTTGGCACCGCCAGCGCTGGGCAGCGCGTACGCGGAACGCAGGTCGGCTGGGCCGTAACCGGTCGGCAGCGCGTGCGCGGCCAGATTGCGTGTGCCCGTGTCGGTGCGGACCTCCGCGAAGCACCGGGCGTACCCGGGTGCCGCGGCGCCACACACGTCGCGAACGTTGTTTGGTGAAGCCGACGCCGGTAACCCGGGCAGCACGGCGACCACGAGGGCCACCGCGCCGGCCAGCATCCCGGCCAGGCGGGTGTGTTTCATGATGAGTCGTCCCCTCGGGGTCAGTGGGTCGATGCGCCGACGGTGTAGGCATTGGTGACGGTCTGGGTGATCGAGCCGCCCACCGCGTCGGTCGCGGTCACCTCGATCGACGGACTGGTGCCTGCCGTGTTGCGCCACAGCGCGACGTAGTGACCGGCGAAACCGATCACCGGGACGCGCTGCCAGGTGCTGCCGTTGTCGAAGGACACCCGCACCGACGCGGAGGTGATCGGCGCGTGCGAACCGGCACCGTCGTAGCTGAGGTGTCCGACCGTCAGGTTCAGCGCCTGCACCGGGCCGGTGCTGGTGTTGTTCTCGTCGGTGTCCAGCCGGTAGTTCAGGGTCAGCGCGGGCAGGATCACGCACGGTGTGCTCGCCGTCTGGCCTTCGCACTGCGACGGTGCGGGCAGGGTGCTGCCCGTGGTCGCGTTCGGGTCGTAGCGCAGGGTCAGATCGGTGTGCGTGACCGTGGACTGGCTGAACCCGGGCACACCGGTCATGTTCAGGTCGAACACGCCTCGGTAGGTCGCGGGGCCGGCAGGCACGTTGTCCAGCACGGTGCCGTCGTAGCCGTCCTGGTCGAACACGGACGTGCCGTTGCGGTAGAGGGTGAAGTGCGAACTGGTCGGCTGGGTGAACAGCAGCCCGGCGTGGGTCGGGTCGCTGTCGCCGACCGGGCTGTAGATCAGGCTCAGCGTGCTGCCCGTGGCGCACGCCAGGCATTCCTGGAACCCGGTGTGCTGGCCGAACTCGGCCGCCAGTGGTCCGTGCGCCCAGTCCACGGTGTAGTCGTGGCGGGCCTGGTAGGTGTGCGTGTCGCCTACGAGCACCACGTTGTTCGAGCCGAAGGACTGCTGCTGCCAGAGGCCGCCGACGGTCGAGGCGAGGTAGTCGGTGGTGTCGCCGGGCATGGGCGTGCCGTAGCCGATGGACGAGGCGCCGTAGCGCGCCAACAGCGGGTCGCTGGCACCGACCAGTAGCGAGCCCTGCGCGCCCTTGGTCGCCGGGTCGGCGGAGAACCGGTCGGTCACGGTCGCGACCTGATCCTGGCGCACGGTGTCCTGTTCCTGCGCGGGAATGCCGTCGGCCGAGCCGAACGCCACGTCGTAGCGGTAGTTCTGGCCCGCGGTGGGCGCGGACCCACCCCACTGGACCAGGTAGTCCAGTTTGCCGACGGCAGGTGCCGGGGTCGGGCTGACGTAGGTGGGCGGCGGCGCACCGAAGTCGATCTCGGCGAAGCTGGCGCCGTTGCCGGCCGCGTCCTGCCGCAGGAAAGTGGTCAACTCGTACTGGGCGTTGACCGGCTTGGGCACCGTGAAGCCGACCTGCGCGGTCGCCGCGCTCTCGTTGACGGTCGCGGTGGCCGGGCCCGTGTCCGGCACGGACAGGTCCTGGACGACCGTGCGTGTCGCGACGAACGCGCCGCTCGCGTCGAAGTCGTCGAACAGGACGATCGCGGTGTAGTTGCCCGCAGGCACCGCGACCTTGTCCACGCCGTTGTTGATCGGCGCGATGATGTCGGCGGTGCGCACGTTGTCCGCGTTGATCAGCAGCACGTCCGCGCCCGCCACCGGTTTGCCTGCCAGGTCGTTGGCGTTGATCTGGAGGATGTGCAACGGGTAGTGCGGTGTTGCGACCGGCGCGGTGGCGGCCCCGGCCAGGCTGATGTCGGTCAGGCCGGGCACCAGCGGCGTGCTGCCGACCGGCCGGCCATCGGCGTGGTCGGCGCCGACCTTCGCGCGCAGTGCCGCCGCGAACGCCGGACCTCCGGTCGTGCTCACGTAGCCGGTCGCGGTGGCGCCGCTGACCGAGGTGAGGGTCACGCCGGCCGGCGCGGTCGGCGTGCTGCCCGGCGCGAAGGTCAGCTTCAGTGGCACCTGGCCGGTCGCGCCCGCCGCGATGAGCGCGTTCGTGTCGAACAGCGACGGGTCGAGCCCGGCGGAGTAGTACGGCAACGCCGTGGCGGGCACGAAGGAGCGGTCGCCGCTGGCGTTCTGGAAGGTGTCGAGCGCGCCGGTGCTGCCCGGGGCGGACAGCACGCTGTAGCTGCCATCGGCACGTAACAGCACCCGGTCGCCGGTGATCAGGGTGACGACATGTGCCGCGCCGGTCAGCGAGGCGGGAGTGGCGGATAAATCCGGGCTCGCGTGCGCGACCCCCACGCCGGTCAGCGCGGTTGCCGCGCCGACCGCGACCGCCAGTGCGCGTGCGGTACTTCGAGATCTCACCTTGCAGCCTCCCCAGCAGAGCACGCCGAACCGGGTCAGTGCTCCGGCCGATACGCGGCGACGTGCGGCCGCGCCCGGCCGAGTGGCGGACCGCGACCGGTCAGGGACGCAAGGTAGCCACGTGATCCTTCTTAACCGGATTACGCGGATTTGGGAGAGTTTCGCCCCGAATTACCCGAGATGGCAGATATCCCGGCCCGTACATCCACCGACCGTGGCCGGACTCCTACGCCGGGTGGGCGACGGGGGTTTACCCGAAATGAGCGAACGTCTCGCACAGCACGCGGAGATGCCGTTTATTCGAAGTGCGCGAACGTTGCCACGATCTCGTCGTGGCTCGCGTCGGCGGCGACCAGCAGCTGCAACAGGACCCGCGCCTTGTACGGGTCCAGGAAACCCGCGCCGATCAGGCCGTGATCACGCAGATCCCGTTCAGAGCCCGGGAAACCGTAGGTCCAGCGCAGAACCGGACCGGACCCGGTGCGCGAAGCGAGCACCACCGGCACCGACTTCACCTGCTCGAACAACGTCGGCAGCACCGCGTCCGGTACGTGCCCGACCCCCATCGCGGCGATCACCAAGCCGGAAAACCCACCCGCCGCGCGACGCAGCAGCTCCCCGTCATCGCCCAACCCGATCGGGATGACGGCCACCTTGCGCTTGGCCAGCTTGTCGCCGATCGGCAGGTTCGGCACGCGTTCGGCGATCCGCAGCATCCTCGGCTTGCCCTCCACCACCTGGCCCAGCGGCCCGAACGCACCCGACACGAACGTGGCAGGCGACGTGGTGTGCGTCTTGCGGACGAAGCGCGCGGCGTGCACCTGATCGTTGAACACCACCAGCACGCCCTCGCCCGCCGCCTCATCGCTGGCCGCGACCTGGATGGCCGCCAACAGGTTCGCCGGACCGTCGGCGCCCGCGTGTGATGCCGCGCGCATCGCGCCGGTCACCACGATCGGCGCGTCACAGCCGACCGTCATGTCCAGGAAGAACGCGGTCTCCTCGATGGTGTCGGTGCCCTGGGTGACCACGATGCCGTCCGCGCCCTCCGCGATCTGCTCGGTGATCAGCTCGGCGAGTTCGGCCAGATCCGGAAAGGTCACCGCGGAACCGGCGACGGCACGAAAGCTCTGCGCGGTCAGCTTGACGCCCACATCGCTGAGTCCGGGCACGGACGCGAGCAGGTCATCCGCGCTCAGGCTCGGCACAACGCCGCCTTCGGTCCTCGGCGTCATCGAGATGGTGCCCCCGAGCGAAATCAGACTGATCCTGCGTTTCCTGCTCATCGCGGTCCCTCCGGCAGCAGTTCGTCGAGCACGTCCAGCAACGGTTCCCAGTCGTCTTCGGCTGGCCCGTCCGCGATCCGCACTCCGGCGGCCGCGAGCGTGGCCAGATGCCCGGCGAACGCGGGATGATCGCGTTGCGCCTGCCCGGCCTGCGGGCGCACCACCAACGGGAGGCGGGCGCCGAGCGCCTCGCCGAGATTGCTCAGGGCCTGGTTGTCCGCGATGCCCAGCGCGAGTTTGGCCAGCGAGTTCGCGGTCGCGGGCACGAAGAGGAAGCCCTCCGGCAGCGGGTAGGGCTTGGGTTGGCCGGGCAGCCTCGGCTGCCAGCGAACCGGCAGTTCGCACACAGCTTGGATCTTGCCCAGTTCACCGGTTGCTTCAAACCACATTGCCGCCACTGGAGTGAAAACGACAGCGAGTTGCCAGCCGCGCGCCAGCGCCGGTTCGACGAGTTCGCCGCGCAGTCGTCCGTCGACCCCGCCCGCTCCGGAGGCGACGAGGCCGACCAGCCTGGGTATTCGGGGTTTCACGACGAGCGGCGCAGCAGCGCGCAGAACATCGCGTCGGTGCCGTGCAGGTGCGGCCACAACTGGACGAACGGGCCGTCGCCGAGATCCGGCACGCCGGGGAAGTACTCCCGGGCGTCCAGGGTTTCCGCACCGCTGCGCCGGACCACGTCGGTGACCACGCCGCTGGTTTCGGAGATGTGCGGCGAGCAGACCACGTACGCGACCACGCCGCCCGGCCGGACCAGGCGCAGCGCGGAGAGCAGCAGTTCGCGTTGCAGCTTGGCCAGTTCGGCCACGTCGCTTGGCTGGCGCCGCCAGCGTGCCTCCGGCCGCCGCCGCAACGCGCCCAACCCGGTGCACGGCGCGTCGACCAGCACCCGGTCGTAGCTGCCGTGTTTGAGGTCGGGGTCGCGGCCGTCGTCGACGTACACGGTGACCGGCAGTTCCAGCGTTGCCGCGCGGACCAGCTCGGCCCGGTGCGGCGCGCGTTCCACCGCGTCCAGGCTGCCGCCGTTGAACTTCACCAGGGCCGCGAGCAGCGCGGCTTTGCCACCGGGCCCCGCGCACAGGTCCAGCCAGCGCTCGTCCGAGCCATCGATCCGCACCCGGGACAGCGCGAGCGCGCACAGCTGGCTGCCCTCGTCCTGCACGTTGGCCAGGTGTTCGCGCACCGGATCCAGATCCGCCGGGTCACCGGAGCCCGGTTCCAGGTGCACGCCGTAGGGCGAATACGGGGCCACCTCTCCCCCGGTCATCGCCGCGAGTTCCTCGGCGCTCACCTCACCGGGCCTGGCCAGCAGGTGCACGATCGGCCGCTCGTCATCCGCGGCCAGCGCCGCGCCGAGGCCGTCGCCGGTGTCGCGCAGCGCGACCGCGAACGCCTGCGCGATCCACTTCGGGTGCGCGGTGCCGAAGGCGAGATTGCCGATCGGGTCGGCGGTCGCATCCGGGGCGAGCTTGTCCACCCAGGTCTTCTCGTCGTGCTCGGACACCTTGCGCAGCACCGCGTTCACGAAGCCTGCGACCGGTGAGCCGTCCGTGCCGCGAACCAGGTCGACGGTGGCCGCGACCGCGGCGTGCGCCGGAATCCTGGTGCGCAGCAACTGGTAGGCGCCCAGCCGCAGCGCGTCCAGCGCCACACCATCCACAGTGGACAACGGCCGCTCGCTGCACGCGCCGAGCACCTCGTCGAGCAGGCCCATGGTGCGACAGGTGCCATAGGCGAGCTCCGTCGCCAGCGCGGCGTCGCGGCCGATGATCCTGCGCTGCCGCAACAAACCGGGCAGCACCAGGTTGGCGTAGGCGTCGCGCTCGCGTACCGCGCTCAAGGTGTCCAGCGCGGCCTGACGCGCGGGGTCCTCGACCGGGGGCCGGCGCGGACCGCCTCTGCGGCCCGGCGGATGCGGCGTCCTCGGTCGGGACGGACGACGCCGTGGGGTAGTCACTTGCTGCTCCTCAATCTGCACCGGCCCGCGTTCACGACAGCCGCTCCCCCGGTTCGATCCGGGATCCCCTCGCCCAGTCCGTCGCAGGCATCCGCTTCTTGCCCGCGGCCTGCACCGCGCCCAGCGCCACCGGCGCCGTCGCGGTGCCCACGAGTACCCGCTTGCGCTGCACAACCAACTCGCCTGCGGGCACCGGGTCCGCATCCTCGACCTGGGTCACCGGGCCGAGCTTGATCCGGTCCTCCCGGAACACCGCCCAGCCGCCCGGGTCCGGCGTGACCGAGCGCAGCAACCGGTCCACCGCCAGTGCCGGGGCGGCAAAGTCGATGTGCGCGTCGTCCACGGTCACCTTCGCGGCGTAGCTGATCCCGTCGGCGGGCTGCTCCTGGGCGCGCAGTCCGTCCGACGCGATGCCGTCCACCGTATCGACCAGCAGTTGGGCCCCGACAACGGCCAGCCTGCTCAGCAGCTCACCGGCAGTCTCGGTCGCGCCGATGCCGACGGTCACCATGCCGAAGGTCGGACCGGCGTCGAGCTCCTTGACGATCTGGAACGTGGTCGCGCCGGTGATCTCGTCGCCGTGCCTGATCGCGGCCTGCACCGGCGCCGCACCGCGCCAGGCGGGCAGCAGCGAGAAGTGCAGGTTCACCCAGCCGTGTTTGGGCACCACGAGCGCGGAGGTCGGCAGCAGGTTGCCGTAGGCCACCACCGGACAGCAGTCCGGCGCGAGCTCGGTGAGCCGGGCCAGGAAGTCCGGATCGCCCGCCTTGCGCGGAGTCAGCACCTCGATGCCGCTCTCGTCGGCGACCTCGCCGACCGGCGAACGGTGCACGGTCTTACCGCGACCGGCCGGTGCGTCCGGCCGGGTCACCACCGCGACCACCTCGTGCTCGGGCGAATCGATCAATGCGCGCAGGGACGGCACCGCCGCGATCGGCGTGCCGGCGAAAACCAGCCTCATCTCAGTTGGCCGCCCGCCCGAAGATCGCATGCGGGCTCTGCTTGATCACCGGGACGCCGCCGTCGAACCATTCGGCTTCGCGGATCTCCTTGAGCGCGCGCTTGCGCGTCTCCGGGTCCAGGCGCTGCACGAACATCACACCGTCCAGGTGGTCGGTCTCGTGCTGGATGCAGCGCGCCAGCTTCTCGGTGCCCTCCACCGTGATGGGCTCGCCGTGCATGTTCCAGCCGGTGGCCACCACGTGCTCGTGCCGCTCGCAGTCCCAGGACAGACCCGGGATGGACAGACAGCCCTCCGGGCCGAGCTGGTAGCCGTCGCCGATCACGTTCCAGGTCGGATTCACCAGGTGGCCGTGCTGGTCGTCGCCCACGTGGTAGGTGAACACCCGCAGGCCGACGCCGATCTGCGGAGCGGCGAGGCCAGCCCCGCTCTGCTGCTCCATGCTGTCGAACAGGTCCTTGACCAGGACCCGAAGTTCCTTGTCGAAATCGACGACCTCAGCCGCGCGGGTGCGCAGCACCGGATCGCCGAATAGCCGGATCGGCTGCACCGTCACGCTGAGAAACTCCTTCGACCGGCTGGAACACGTATCCAGTCCAGTCTAGGCGAGTCGCCAAACAGCGATCACAGGTCCGCGTCGGCACCGAGCAGTACGACGGTCGCCAGGGCGACCGCGAAGTTGCCGACGAACTTGCCGGCGGTGACCACCGCGCGACCTACGGCGGGCGCGACGGGAGCGTTGTCCCGCGAAGCGGTGGTAGCGGCGCTCTGCCCTATCAAAGCGGTTTGGTGGGCGATGGCGGTCATGATGTCCTCCGTTTTCCGGTGTGACACCACAATCGCTGGTCAGCCACTGTGCGCGCGTCGCCCGCAGGTCTCGTTCCGCACTACGACCAGGGCAGCCAGAAGACGTAGCCGGGTCATCCCGAAGTCGTAGGCGACCCCTGAGACGCGCCCCTACACGAGCTCCAGCGGGTCGAGCTGGACCCGCACCGGATCGGTCTCCTTGCGCGCCGTGCGCAGCTTGACCGCGTCGAACACGGCAGCGGCCAGTGCCCCACCCTGGTCTCGGGGTGCCCTGATCAGGGCCCGCTCCCGCTCCTCGGGCGGCTGACCGGGCTGCTGGCTGTGCGGAGGCGGTTCGATCGGCACCGGACCGAGGATCTCCGCGCCATCCGGCAGCCGCAGCGAGTCGAGCAGGTCACCGAGCGCCTTCGGGTTCGCGTCCACCGCCGCCATCCGCATGGCGGGTGGGAAGCCCAGCTCGGCGCGGCTGGCAAGCTCACCGGCCGCATGCCAGACCGGGTCCCAGCGCACCAGCGCCTGCACCCCGACCAGCGCGGAATCCGCGATCACCACCACCCGGCCGCCCGCGGGCCCCGGCCGAACCAGTGCGGCCGCCGTCATCCACCGGCGCAGCGCCTCCTCACCGGAACGCAGCTCCGCCCGGCCCAGCATCGCCCAGCCGTCCAGCAACAGCGCGGCGCCGTAACCGCCCTCCGCCACCGGCTCCGCCCCCGGCGTGGCCACCACCAGCGCGGGCTCCGCCGGCACGCTCGCCAGCACCCCGCTGTCCGCATCCGTACGCCGCCCGCCCGAGGTGCGCACGGCGGTCCCCGGGAACGCTCGCCCCAGTTCCTCGGCGGTCCGCTTCGCACCGATCACCGCCGCGCGCAACCGCCGCGAACCACACGCCTGGCACCGGAACGCCGCCTCGGTCTGGCCGCACCAGCGGCACGCGGCCGGTCGCGCCTCCTGCCACGCCTGCCCACCCGGCAACGCCAAGGGCCCCGCGCAGTGCCGGCACCGCGCGGGCGCCCGGCACTGCGCGCAGGTCAGCGCCGGAATGTAGCCGCGCCGAGGCACCTGGATCAGCACCGGCGCGTCCACCTTGAGCGCGGCGCGCGCCGCCTCGAACGCCATCGACGGCAACCGCGCCGCCCGGGCCGACGCATCGCGCGCCAACTGCTCGTCCGTCTCACCGACCGCGGTCACTCTGGGCGCGGTCGCGCGCACCATGTTCCGGTCCGCGACCACGTCGTGCGCCCACCCGCTCTGCACCAGCAGCTGCGCCTCGGCGGTCCGCGCGAACCCGCCGACCAGCAACGCCGCCCCGGTCAGGTGCGCGCGCTGCACCAGCACATCGCGGACGTGCGGATACGGCGCCCTCGGCTCGGCGTGCAGATCGTCGCCGTCGTCCCAGACCACGAAAAGACCGGGATCGGCAACCGGCGCGAACATCGCCGCCCGCGTCCCGATCACCACCCGGACATTGCCTCGATGCACCCGCAACCAGCGCCGGTACCGCTCGGCAGGCCCCACATCGGCGGACAGCGCAACCACGCCGTCGTCACCCACCAGCGCGGCACACGCTGCGTACAACCGGTCGACATCGCGATGATCCGGCACCACCAGCAACGCCCCGCGCCCCGTCGACGCGACCGCGGCACCGGCCTCGGCCAGCCGCGCGGGCCAGTCCTCCATCGGCAACGCCTGCCACACCGCGCGCGCCCTCGGCCGCCCCTCCCGGATCGCGTCCAGGTAGTTGGGTCCCCACGGATAACGCTGCCAGCCGGAGACATCCGGCGCGTCCGGCACCGGCGCGGGTTCGCCGGGCGGCTCCGCCTCGGTCTTCGCATGCCGGGGTGGAATCGCCAGGCGCAGTACGTCGATCAGCATGCCCGCGTACTTGTCCGCGACCGCGCGCGCCAACTCGGCGAGTTGCGGCGAGAGCACCGGCTCCGCCGAGGTCACCCGTTCCAGATAGGCGAGCTTGCCCTGGTGCTCGGACTCGTCCACCCGCGCCAGGATGAAGCCATCGACCAACTGCCCGGCGAAACGCACCCGTACCCGCGCACCCACCACCGCGTTCGCGTCCAGATCCTCGGAGATCCGGTAGTCGAAGGGCCGATCCAGGTGGGCGAGCGGCACGTCCACGCAGACGCGCGCCACCGACAGGGCCGCGGCCGGTCGCCGCTCCCCGCGACGAGGCGCGTTCCTGCTGGTCATGAGGCCAGGTTTACCAGAACCCACCGACGCGCCCGGTGCGTGGCTAGGGTCGCGCCCATGGATCGTGGTCAACGCGCGGTGGGCGCGGTAGTGGGTTCGGCGGTCGGCGACGCGCTCGGCGCCCCGTTCGAGTTCGGCCCTGCGGGCCAGTTCACCGGTCGCTTCCCCAGCGGTGGCGAGATGTGTGGCGGTGGTGGCTGGGATCCCGGCGAAGCCACCGACGACACTCAGATGGCGCTGCACGTCGCCCAGTCCCTGCTCGACCACAACGGACTCGACCTGCCCGACATCTTCGCCCGCTTCCAGCGCTGGGCCACGGCCGATCCCAAGGACATCGGCATCCAAACCCAGACCGTGCTCGCCAACGGCGAACCCTGGCACCGGGCCGCCACTGTCCACTTCGAACAGAACATGCGCGCGGCCGGCAACGGCTCCCTGATGCGCGCCGCACCGTCCGCCGTGTACTTCGCCGCCGCCGGACGCGCCGCCACCATGACCGCCGCGCGCCAGATTTCCGCGCTCACCCACGGCGATCCGGCCGCGGGCGAAGGCACCGCGATCTACCACGAACTGATCCGCGTCGCCCTCGCCGCCGCCGATCCGCTCGACGCGATCGACGACACCCTGGCCGAAGTGGATTCAACCCAACGCGAACGCTACGCGACCGTGCTCGCCCCAACCTGGCATCCCGAACTGGCGCGCGAACCCAACGGCGCGGTCTGGCCCTGCCTCGGTTCGGCGGTCTGGGCCCTGCGCACCACAACAAGTTTCGAGGACGCGCTGCGCGCCGCGATCGACCTCGGCGGCGACACCGACACGGTCGCCGCAGTCACCGGCGGACTGGCCGGCGCGGTCTACGGCGACACGGCGATCCCGGCCCGCTGGACCGAGCCGCTGCACGTCCCGCTACCCGGCACCGACCAGACCCTGCGCCACGCCGGCCTGATCGACCTGACCCACCGTCTACTTCGGACCTAGAACTCGAACCCGCCCGGCCGGTCGTTGCGATCCGCGAGCAACCCGGCCAGCACCGCGATGGCGATCTCGGGCGGCGTCCGCGACCCGATGTTCAGTCCGACCGGCCGATGCACTCGCGCGGCTTCGTCGTCGGCGACCCCGAGTTCGCGCAACATCTCCACGTGCGGGCCGGGATGACGCGGATTGCCGAGCACGCCGATCCAGCGCGCCTTGGTCAGCAACCCATCGCGCAGCAGTACACCGAGTTCGGGCCGATGGTGATCGGTGGCGACCAGATCGGTGCCCCCGTCCAGATCTCCGGGCACCGCCTTGACGAAGTCCGCATCCCGGAAGCCACTCTGTTCTTGAAAGAAGGCAGCGCGCCGATCGGCATCCGGTTCGACCAGAATCGCCCGGAAGCCCAGATCCTTCCCGTACTGCAACAAATAACGCGCGACCGGCGACGCGAACACCGCCACCAAGGTCTTCTCGGCGGCCGGTGGCGGCACCGCGCCGTGCGCGACGGCGCAACTGGGGTCCTCGATACGAGTAGCGGGGCCTGGCTCGGTCATGTACCCGAGTCTGCCAGGCCCCGCACCCAGAACAACAGCGTCAGAACAACAGCGTCAGACGGCGGCCTTCAGCGCGGCCGCGCGGTCGGTGCGCTCCCACGGCAGGTCCACGTCGGTGCGGCCGAAGTGACCGTAGGCGGCGGTCGCCGCGTAGATCGGCCGCAACAGGTCCAGGTCGCGGATGATCGCGGCCGGACGCAGGTCGAACACCTCGGAGATGGCGGCCTGGATCTTGGTCGGGTCCACCGTCTCGGTGCCGAAGGTCTCCACGAACAGACCGACCGGTACGGCCTTGCCGATCGCGTACGCGACCTGCACCTCGATCCGGGTCGCGAGACCGGCGGCGACCGCGTTCTTGGCCACCCAGCGCATCGCGTACGCGGCCGAGCGGTCCACCTTCGACGGGTCCTTGCCGGAGAACGCGCCACCACCGTGCCGCGCCATGCCGCCGTAGGTGTCGACGATGATCTTGCGGCCGGTCAGGCCCGCGTCGCCCATCGGACCGCCGATGACGAACCGGCCGGTCGGGTTGACCAGCAGTTTCACCCCGGTCGTGTCCAGCTTGAGCTCGCCGAGCTCGGGCGCGACCACGTGCTCGCGCACGTCGACGCCGAGCATCTTGTCCAGATCGATGCCATCGGCGTGCTGAGTGGACACCACGATGGTGTCCAGGCGAACCGGCTGGTCGCCCGCGTACTCGATGGTCACCTGGGTCTTGCCGTCCGGGCGCAGGTAGGGCAGCACGCCCTGCTTGCGCACCTCGGTCAGGCGCCGGGAAAGCCGGTGCGCCAACGCGATCGGCAGCGGCATCAGCTCGGGGGTGTCCGAGCACGCGTAGCCGAACATCAGGCCCTGGTCGCCCGCGCCCTGGCGGTCGATGTCGTCCTCACTGGACCCGACCCGCGACTCGTGCGCGGTGTCCACACCCTGGGCGATGTCCGGAGACTGGGAACCCAGCGCCACGTTCACGCCGCACGAGTGGCCGTCGAAGCCCTTGGCCGACGAGTCGTAGCCGATGTCCAGGATCTTCTCCCGGACGATCGTGGGAATGTCCGCGTACGCCTCGGTGGTCACCTCACCGGCCACGTGCACCTGGCCGGTGGTGATCAATGTCTCTACGGCGACTCTGCTGCGTGGGTCCTTGGCCAGCAATGCGTCGAGGATCGAATCGCTGATCGCGTCGCAGATCTTGTCCGGGTGCCCTTCGGTCACCGATTCACTTGTGAAAAGCCTGCGGCTCTCGCTCACTACACACCCCATATCGACTCGTCGTTGCCCAACAACGCCACCACTTCGACCCACAGCACCACCAGACTATCCGGACGGAGTCGAGAGCTGGTCAACGTCGCATCGCCACCAGCACGTTGTCCCAGAGTGTGGCCGCGAGGGCGGACTTGGCACCTAGTGGAATAGCGTGCTCCGACCCATCGGAAGACAGCAGCCAGCCCGCGTTGGTCTCCACCTCGAACGCGACGCCGTCGCCGACCGCGTTGACCACCAGGAGGTCAACGCCCTTGCGGCGGAGTTTGGCTCTGGCGTGGTCGAGCACGTCCGCGTGCGAGTCGCCGGTCTCGGCGGCGAAACCGACGATGAACTGACCAGGTCTGCGCTTCTCGACCAGTTCGCGGAGGATGTCCGGATTGCGGGTCAGTTCGACCGGATCCGGATCGTGGTCGGTCTTCTTGATCTTGTAGTCGGCACGGCTCGTCGGCCGGAAGTCCGCGACCGCGGCCGCCATCACCAGCGCATCCGCCTCCTCGGCGGCCTTGAGCATCGCGGTACGCATCTCCTCGGCGCTGCCCACCCGCACCAGCTCGACCCCGGCCGGGTCGGGCAGGGCCTGCGTGTGCGCGGCCACCAGCGTGACCCGCGCGCCGCGCGCCGCCGCCACCCGCGCCAGCGCGTAGCCCTGCTTGCCGGAGGAACGGTTGCCCAGATAGCGGACCGGGTCCAGGGCCTCGCGGGTGCCACCGGCGGAGATCGCGACGGTGAGACCGGCGAGATCGTGGCGCAGCGCGTCCGGCGCGGCCAGCAGCAACCGGGCCAGATCGACGATCTCGGCCGGGTCGGCCAACCGCCCCTTGCCGGTGTCCGGCCCCGTCAGCCGGCCACTGGCGGGCTCAGGCACGATCGCGCCACGCGAGCGCAGCAGCGCCACGTTGGCCTGGGTGGCGGGGTGCTCCCACATCTCGGTGTGCATGGCCGGGAAGAACGCGACCGGCGACCTCGTGGTCAGCAGGGTCGCGGTGAGCAGGTCGTCGGCCTGGCCGTGCGCGGCCTTGGCCAGCAGGTCGGCCGTCGCGGGCACCACGATCACCAGGTCGGCCCTGCGGCCCAGCCGCACGTGCGGCACCTCGGGCACGTCCGCGAACACGCCGGTGTGCACCGGGTGGCCGGAGAGCGCCTCGAAGGTGGCGGCGCCGACGAAGTTCAGGGCGGCCTCGGTCGGCACGACCCGGACATCATGCCCCGATTCGGTCAGTCCACGCAGAACTTCGCACGCCTTGTACGCGGCGACCCCACCGCCGACGCCAAGAATGACGAACGGCTTGGTGGGGTCGTCTGCCGAAGAACCGGGAACGCTCACAAGGTCGACAATCGCACGCTTTCCCGCGTTTGTCGCCCGTGACCTGGCTTACTCGCCTTCGGTGTGTTCCAGCAGGCCGGCGTGGATCTCGCGCATCGCGATCGACAGCGGCTTCTCGCGCGGGCCAGGCTCGACCAGGGGACCGACGTACTCGAGCAGGCCCTCGCCGAGCTGCGCGTAGTAGTCGTTGATCTGGCGGGCCCGCTTGGCGGAGTAGATGACCAACGCGTACTTCGAGCTGACCTGCTCAAGCAGGTCGTCGATGGGCGGGTTGGTGATGCCCTCTGGGGTGTCCATGTGGGCGCCCAGCTGGATGGGGTTGGTCACGCGCAACTCTCCTGCGGGTCGAATACAAGCCTCTAAGTGGTCCCCGAATCGAATTCAGGCCCGGGGCTCCGCTATCAAGGTTAGCAACTCGGCGGCGGCAGCCCGCACATCGGCATTGACAACGACCGCGTCGAACTCGTCCGAGGCGGAAAGTTCGTCCTTCGCGGCGGCCAGCCGACGCTCGACGACTTCCGGTTTCTCGGTGCCCCGACCGGTCAGCCTGGCCACCAGAACACCCCAGGACGGCGGCTGGATCATCACCATGAACGCGCTCGGCCAGGCGACACGCACCTGCCGCGCCCCCTGCACCTCGATCTCCAGGATCGCGGGTTTGCCCTGGTCGAGCGCTTGCTCGACCGGTCCACGCGGGGTGCCGTAGCGATAGCCCGCGTACTCGGCGTGTTCCAGCAGCTGGTTGTCACTGATCAACTTGTCGAACGTGTCGTTGTCGACGAAGTGATAGTGCGAACCGTCCACCTCACCCGGCCGGGGCGGCCGGGTCGTGACCGAGACGCTGAAGTAGAAGTCCGGATAGCGTCGCCGAAGTTCGGCCAACACGCTCGTCTTGCCGACCCCGGAGGGTCCGGCTACCACGATGAGTCGGGGGCGGACGACGATGGTGTCGCCGCCCACCCCCGACCCGGTGTCTGTCACTCGCCGCTGAACTCGGCGAGCAGCGCCTTGCGCTGCCGCTCGCCCAGGCCACGCAGCCGGCGGCTCGGAGCAATCTCAAGACGCTCCATGATCTGCGCCGCGCGCACCTTGCCGACGCCCGGCAGGGACTCCAGCAACGCGGACACCTTCATCTTGCCAAGGACCTCATCGTTCTGAGCGGCAGCCAGGACGTCCTTCAAAGTAGTGCCGCCGCGCTTGAGGCGCTCCTTGAGCTCAGCCCGGGTGCGACGAGCGGCAGCCGCCTTCTCAAGCGCTGCGGCCCGCTGCTCCTCGGTCAGCTGCGGAAGGGCCACGATCTCCTCCGTGGTGTGGGTGTTTCCTCTGGATCGGTGCCGCGACCGTACCGACAGTGAGTGAGCGAAGACAACGTGGGTCGGGATTCCAACGTGGTTGTTTTCGATCTGGTCCAACCACCCGGTCGGGTGGCGTGACCACGGCAGTAGTCGCAGCGAGAGGAAGTCCTACCAAGGACTTCCCCCGGCTTGATTACCACCACCCGTGTGTCTTGGCGAGACCCTCTGTGATATTGAGAAATATCGCTTTTACCCAATATCACGCTGCGTAGTTGCAAATTGCAGTGTCGCCGCAGCTCAGTGCGTTGCCACGAATTCGATCAGCTCAGATCGAATACGCAACGCGGCCGAACGAAGTGCGGCTTCATCAGGCCCGTTGCGCAAAATATCGCGCGAAGACGATGCGAGGACGCGCGGCAATTCCGCGCCGAAAACCGCGCCGAGGTCGGTCACGGTGCCCCCTTGTTGGCCGAATCCGGGCGCCAGGATCGGCCCGTTGAGCCGGTCGAGAGCCAGCTCGGAGCGACCAACAGTGGCGCCGATCACAACGCCCACATCCCCGAGCGGCGAGAAATTTCGATTCCTGGCCGCCGCCGAATCAATAATTGACTGAGCAACACTTCCCCCACTCGGAGCAATCGCACGTTGCACCGTTGGGCCTTCCGGATTGGACGTCAACGCGAGAACGAAGACCCCGCGTCCGGTTTTGTCCGCCAGGTCGAACGCGGGCACCAGCGAGTCGAAACCCAGATACGGCGAGAGCGTCACCGCGTCCGCCGCGAGCGGCGAACCATCCGCGAGATAGGCCGCCGCATATGCCGCCATCGTCGACCCGATGTCCCCGCGCTTCACGTCGAGCAGGATCAGCGCGCCCGCCTCGCGGCCCTGCGCGATCAACCGCTCCAGCACCGCCACCCCGGCCGACCCGTACGCCTCGAAGAACGCCGACTGCGGCTTCAGCACGGCCACCTCGTCACCCAGCGCGGCAACGCAGATATCCGCGAACCGCTGGAGCCCGGACGCGTCCTGCGGCAGCCCCCAGGCCGTGAGCAGGCCGGGATGCGGATCGACGCCAACGCACAACGGCCCCCGAGCCGCCATCGCCGCCGCCAACCGCGCCCCGAACCGGCGCTCCGGCGCGACTTCCGGTACGCCCCCCTTCGGTCCCGTCGGTTCCGTCGGCGTTTCCGGCACGCTCATCGTTCCCTCGTCTCTCGTCTCGTCATCTTTCACAGAGCTTTCCTGAAGTCGCCGCACAACTCACGCGCGAAGCTCCGTGTCAATTCATTTTTCGCGAAAAGCCCGAGTTATCCACATTGGCTCCGCCCATCCACAACCCCGCGAGTCCGTTTTGGATCCCACTTTCAAGATCGCTAGGCTGGAAGCGGGGCGCTCCCCCCGGGATGGGTGGGGGCTGCTCTGGGGAGGTTGATTCGAGGCCGTTTTTGGGGCGGTCTTGGTTGGACTGGTCGGGTGTGGACCGGAATCATTAGGGGGCAGGTTCGGGGTTCACGGTTGGGGGCTTGGGGGTTGTCGTTGCCGGGCGGTGCGACGCTCGGCGGTGTGCATTGGGGACTTTGGCGCGCGCGATGTGGCGAGCGTGGTGGTGCGGGCGCGCTGCCGGTGTAACGGTTTCGTCGGGTGCCGCTGCCGTTTGCCGCTGCCGCGGCGGATTGCCGGTGCCTCGGCGTTGGGTGCCGCGCCGCGACAGTTGGGGCCCGGGCGTTGGGTGCCGCGCGGCGGCCGGTGATGTGCGGATGTCCGGGCTCCCGGCGGCGCCGAGGTGGACGCCGCCGGGTGTGTCGGTCAGGCGCGGCTTTTGTGCAGGATCGCCTGCAACTCCTGCAACGGTCGCACGCCGATGTCGTCCAGAGTCAGCGCCTCGATGCCGTGCACTGCGGCTGCGGCGCCCTGGATCGTGGTGATGCACGGGATCGCCTTGGCCACCGCGGCCGTCCGGATCTCGTAGCCGTCGATGCGGGGGCCGTGGTTGCCGTACGGGGTGTTGATGATGATGTCGACCTCCCCCGCGTGGATCATGTCGACGATGTTGTCCGGGCCTTCGAAGTGTTTGCGGACGACCACGCACGGGATGCCGTTGCGCCGCAGCACCTCCGCCGTGCCGGCCGTCGCGAGCACCTTGAAGCCGAGGTCGGCGAGGCGCTTGATCGGGAACACCATGGCGCGCTTGTCCCGGTTGGCCACCGACACGAACACCCGGCCGCTGGTGGGCAGCGAGCCGTAGGACGCGGTCTGCGACTTGGCGAACGCCTTGCCGAAGGACGCGTCGATGCCCATCACCTCGCCGGTGGACTTCATCTCGGGGCCGAGCAGCGAGTCGACGCCCTTGCCTTCGCGGGTGCGGAAGCGGTGGAAGGGCAGGACCGCTTCCTTGACCGCGACCGGCGCGTCGTCGGGCAGGTCGGCGCCGTCGCCGACAGCCGGGAGCATGCCTTCGGCGCGCAGCGACGCCACTGTGGCGCCGAGCATGATCCGGGCCGCTGCCTTGGCGATCTGCACCGCGGTCGCCTTGGACACGAACGGGACCGTGCGCGACGCCCTCGGGTTCGCTTCCAGGACGTAGAGCACGTCGTCCTTGAGCGCGTACTGGACGTTGAGCAGCCCGCGCACACCAACGCCGCGCGCGATCGCTTCGGTGCTGCGCCGCACCGCGGCGAGGTCCGCGCGGCCGAGGGTGATCGGCGGGAGGGCGCAGGACGAGTCGCCGGAGTGCACGCCCGCTTCCTCGATGTGTTCCATCACGCCGGCCAGGAACAGTTCCTCGCCGTCGAACAGGGCGTCCACGTCGATCTCGATGGCGTCGTCCAGGAACCGGTCGACGAGCACCGGGTGCTCGGGATTGATCTCGGTGGCGCGCTGGATGTAGCCCGCGAGGTTTTCCTCGTCGTAGACGATCTCCATGCCGCGCCCGCCGAGCACGTAGGACGGTCGCACCAGCACCGGGTAACCGATCTCGTCGGCGATGCGCTTGGCGCCCGCGAACGAGGTGGCGGTGCCGTAGCGCGGGGCAGGCAGACCCGCCGAGGAGAGCACGTCGCCGAACGCGCCCCGGTCCTCCGCCAGGTGGATGGCGTCGGCCGGGGTGCCCACGATCGGCACGCCCGCCTCGGTGAGCCGCTTGGCCAGGCCGAGCGGGGTCTGACCGCCGAGCTGCACGATCACCCCGGCGACCGTGCCGGACGCCCGCTCGGAGTGCACCGCCTCCAGCACGTCCTCGAACGTCAGCGGTTCGAAGTAGAGCCGGTCAGCGGTGTCGTAGTCGGTGGAGACCGTCTCCGGGTTGCAGTTGATCATCACGGTCTCGAACCCGGCGTCGCGCAGCGCCATGGCCGCGTGCACGCACGAGTAGTCGAATTCGATGCCCTGGCCGATCCGGTTCGGGCCGGAGCCAAGGATGATCACCTTGGGCCGGTCGGGCTGTGCGGCGACTTCGGTTTCCGCGTCGGGGTCGGTTTCATAGGCCGAGTAGTGGTACGGCGTGTGCGCCTCGAATTCGGCGGCGCAGGTGTCCACAGTCTTGAACACCGGGCGGACGCCGAGCCGGTGCCGCAGCGTGCGCACCCCGTCCTCGCCGGCCAGTTCGGGCCGCAGTGCGGCGACCTGACGGTCGGAAAGGCCGCTGCGCTTGGCCTGGCGGAGCAGTTCGGCGTTGAGCACCGGAACGTCCTCCAGTTCGGCCCGCAGTTCGAGCAGCGAGGCGATCTGGTCGACGAACCACGGGTCGATCTTCGACGCCTGGTGCACCTGCTCGACGGTCGCGCCGAGGCGCAGCGCGCGTTCGACCGTGTAGAGCCGGCCGTCGTGACCCTCGCGCAACGCGTCCAGTGTGGACTCCAGCGTGGCGCCTTCCGGATCTGGCGTGGTCCAGAAGCCCGCTGCCTTGGTTTCCATGGAGCGCAACGCTTTGCCTAGGGCCTCGACGAAGTTGCGGCCGATGGACATGGCCTCGCCGACCGACTTCATGGTGGTGGTCAGGGTCGGGTCGGCACCGGGGAACTTCTCGAACGCGAAGCGCGGCACCTTCACGACCACATAGTCCAAAGTGGGCTCGAACGAGGCCGGGGTCTTGCCGGTGATGTCGTTGAGGATCTCGTCGAGCGTGTATCCGATGGCGAGCTTGGCAGCGATCTTGGCGATCGGGAAGCCGGTCGCCTTGGACGCCAGCGCGGACGAGCGCGAGACGCGCGGGTTCATCTCGATGACGACCAGCCGCCCGGTTTCCGGGTGCACCGCGAACTGGATGTTGCAGCCGCCGGTGTCCACGCCGACCTCGCGCAGCACCGCGATGCCGACGTCGCGCATGTGCTGGTATTCGCGGTCGGTCAACGTCATCGCTGGCGCGACGGTGACCGAGTCGCCGGTGTGCACGCCCATCGGGTCGATGTTCTCGATCGAGCAGATCACCACGACGTTGTCGTTGCGATCCCGCATGAGTTCGAGCTCGTACTCCTTCCAGCCGAGCACGCTCTCCTCGATCAGCACTTCGTGCACCGGCGATTCGGCGAGACCGCTGGACGCGAGCCGGTCCAGTTCCTCGTCGGTGTGTGCCATACCGGAACCGAGCCCGCCCATGGTGAACGAGGGCCGGATGACGACCGGCAGGCCGAGCTCCGCGACGGCCTTGCGCACCTCGTCCATGGACTTGCAGACCGCGCTGCTCGGCACCTCGCCGCCGATGGTGCGGACGATGTCCTTGAACCGCTGCCGGTCCTCGCCCCGGTTGATGGCTTCGATGTCGGCGCCGATCAGTTCGACGCCGTAGCGCTCCAGCGTGCCACGTTCGGCCAGCGCGACCGCGGTGTTCAACGCGGTCTGGCCGCCGAGCGTGGCCAGGATGGCGTCCGGGCGTTCGCGGGCGATCACCTTCTCCACGAACTCGGGGGTGATCGGTTCGATGTAGGTGGCGTCGGCGAACTCCGGGTCGGTCATGATCGTGGCCGGGTTTGAGTTGACCAGCGACACCCGCAGGCCCTCGCTGCGCAGCACTCGGCAGGCCTGGGTGCCGGAGTAGTCGAATTCGCACGCCTGGCCGATCACGATCGGACCGGAGCCGATGACCAGGACGTGTTTGATGTCCGTGCGCTTGGGCATCAGCGCTGTCCTACCCTTCCTGGTTGACACAGCTGTATCAGGTCGACGAATTCGTCGAAGAGGCCCGCGGCGTCGTGCGGACCGGCGGCGGCCTCGGGGTGGTACTGGACGGAGAAGGCGGGCGCGTCGAGGCAGCGCAGGCCCTCCACGGTGTTGTCGTTGGGGCAGTAGTGGCTGAACTCGGCCGTGCCGAACGGAGTGTCGAACCGCTCCCCCGGTTCGCCTTCCAGGGCGAAGCCGTGGTTCTGCGCGGTGATCGAGACCTTGCCGGTGGCGCGGTCGATGACCGGCACGTTGATGCCGTGGTGACCGAACCGCAGCTTGTAGGTGGACCGGCCCAGCGCGCGGCCGAGGATCTGGTTGCCGAAGCAGATACCGAACAGCGGCACCCGCCGCTCCAGCGTGCCCTGCGCGAGCGCGACCGCGTGGTCGGCTGTGGCCGGGTCGCCGGGGCCGTTGGCGAAGAAGACTCCGTCCGGCTCGACCGCGAGCAGGTCATCCATTGTGGACGAATAGGGCAGCACGTGCACCTCGATGCCGCGTGCGGCCATCATCCTGGGCGTGTTCGACTTGATGCCCGAGTCCAGCGCGGCCACCCGGAACCGGCGCTCGCCGACCGCGGGCACCACGTAGGTCTGCTCGGTGCTCACCTCGCCGGCCAGGTCGGCGCCGACCATCTGACTGGAGGCCAGCACCGCGTCCAGCATCTGCTGCTTGTCGGCCAGCGCGGCACCCGAGAAGATCCCGGCGCGCATCGCGCCAGACTCGCGGATGTGCCTGGTCAACGTCCTGGTGTCCACGCCGGCGATGCCGACGACGCCCTGGCTTTCCAGCGCTTCGTCCAGGCCGCGGCGGGAGCGCCAGTTGGAGGGCTTGCGCGCAGGGTCGCGGATCACGTAACCGGCCACCCAGATCCGACCGGACTCGTCGTCCTCGTCGTTCCAGCCGGTGTTGCCGATCTGCGGCGCGGTCGCCACCACGATCTGGCGACGGTAGGAGGGGTCGGTCAGGGTCTCCTGGTACCCGGTCATGCCGGTGGAGAACACGATCTCGCCGAGAGAGGAACCCGTTGCCCCGTAAGGCATTCCGGGGAAGACCCGGCCGTCCTCGAGGACGAGCGCGGCAGTCAGCACGAGCCGTCACCTTCCCGCGCGCCGACCACCGGCACGCTGTGCTCGGAACGCTCGACCAGGGCGGACACCGCGTCCACCCAGGCGGCGTAGGAGTTCTTGTCATCGCCGCGCAGGCCCGAGTCGATCTGCTGATCGCCCAGTTGCCAGCGCACCACGAAAAGTCCTTCGATGCCCATGACCTTGCCTGCCAGGGCACGGTCGGTGCGCGCGGACACGAGCGCGTCCGCCGGGATCCACAGTGGACTCGCACCGGTCCGTTCGATCAGCAGTCCCTGCCGGGACAGGCTCATCGTCGCGGCGGCCCGGAACCCGATGTCGCCGATGGCGATCCGGTTCTGCCAGTCGCCAGCGATGGTGCTGCCCACGTACACGCCGGTCTCGGGCTCGACGAGGTCCTTCGGCCGCTCGCCGTCCTCCTCGGCCGCCCACGTGGGCGGCGCCGGGAAGTCGCTGAGGATCGCGGACTGGCGCCGCGCCCGGCCGCGCCAGCCGAACCACATGCCGGTCACGCACAGGGCGAAGAACACCACGACAACCAGCACCAGCAACACGCGGATCATGCCGCCACCTTCCCATCGTGCGCGGTGATCCGCCCGCGCAGAATCGTGGTCATCACCTTTGCGGGCAAGGTCATCCCCTCGTACGGCGTGTTCGCCGCGACGCTGGCCAATTCCGCGCCGCGCACCGTCCAGGTCGCGGCCGGATCGACCAGCACCAGGTTCGCCGGTTCGCCGACGTCGATCGGCCGCCCCTGGTCGGGCAGTCCGGCGATGTCGGCGGGGCGTTCGCTCATCACCTTCGCCACCCCGCGCCAGTCCAGCAGGCCGGTGTTCACCATCGACTCGACGAGCACGGACAGCGCGGTCTGCAACCCGAGCATGCCCGGCCGGGCCGCGTCCCATTCGCAGTCCTTGTCCTGGACCGCGTGCGGGGCGTGGTCGGTGGCCACGCAGTCGATGACCCCGTCGGCCAGCGCCTGGCGCAGCGCGGCCACGTCGGCCGTGGTGCGCAGCGGCGGGTTGACCTTGTTGACCGGGTCGTACGTGGCCAGGCGCGCGTCGGTGAGCAGCAGGTGGTGCGGGGTGACCTCGGCCGAGATCGAGCCAGCGTGCGGCCGGTCCTTGGCCCAGCGCAGCACGTCGGCGGCACCCGCCGTGGACACGTGGCAGACGTGCAGCCGGGCGCCCGTCTGCCCGGCCAGCAGGCAGTCGCGGGCGATGATCGACTCCTCGGCGGCGGCGGGCCACCCGGCCAGGCCGAGCCGGGCGGCGGCCTCGCCCTCGTGCGCCTGCGCGCCCACGGTCAGCCGGGGTTCCTCGGCGTGCTGGGCGATCACGCCGTCCAGCGCCTTCGAGTACTCCAGCGCCCTGCGCATGATCAGCGGGTCCGCGACGCAGTGCCCGTCGTCGGAGAAGATCCGCACCCGGGCCTGGGAGCGGGCCATCTGACCGAGTTCGGCGAGCTTCTCGCCGCCGAGGCCGACGGTGACCGCGCCGATCGGGTACACGTCGACCAGGCCGACCTCCCGGCCGCGCCGCCACACGTGCTCGACGATGATCTCGTTGTCCGCCACCGGATTCGTGTTGGCCATGGCGAACACGGCGGTGTACCCGCCGAGCACGGCGGCGGCCGACCCGGTCTCGATGGTCTCGGTGTCCTCGCGGCCCGGTTCGCGCAGGTGCGTGTGCAGGTCGACGAACCCGGGCAGGAGGACCTGACCGGTCGCGTCGATGACGGTGGCGTCCTCGTGCGCGGTCACGTCGATCGACGGCGCGATCTCGCGGATGACCCCGTCGCCGAGCAGCACGTCGACCGGATCGCCCTCGTCATAGGGGCGGACGCCCCGCAGCAGGATCGACGTCATCAGGCGGATTCCTCCTCGTGCGCCAGCAGGTGGTAGAGCACGGACATCCGAACGTGCACGCCGTTGCGCACCTGTTCGGTGATGGCGGAGCGGGCCGAGTCGGCGACGGCGGACGCGATCTCCATGCCGCGCAGCATCGGCCCGGGGTGCAGCACGACGGCGTGCTCGGGCAGCAGGTTCAGCCGGGCCTGCGAGAGGCCGAAGCTGATCGAGTACTCCCTGGTGGACGGGAAGAAGCCACCATGCATTCGTTCGGCCTGCACACGCAGCATCATCACCGCGTCCGCGGTGGGCAGTTCCGCGTCCAGGTCGTGACTGACCGGGACGTTCTCGTCTGCCAGCCACTTTCCCATGCCGTCTGGCACCAGGGTGGGCGGTGCGACCAGCACCACGTCCGCGCCGAGCGTGCGCAGCAGGTGCAGGTTGGACCTGGCGACCCTGCTGTGCAGCACGTCGCCCACGATGACGATCCGGCGCCCCTCGATGTCGCCGAGGCGCTCGCGCAGCGTGGCGGCGTCCAGCAGGGCCTGGGTGGGGTGCTCGTGCATGCCGTCGCCCGCGTTGACCACCGAGGTACCGGCCTCGCGCAGCCAGCCCGCCAGCCGGTCGGCGGCGCCCGACGCCGGGTGCCGCACGATCACCAGATCCGCGCCGACCGCCGCGAGGGTGAGCGCGGTGTCCCGCAGCGACTCGCCCTTGCCGACCGAGGATCCGCTGGCCGAGACGTTGATCACGTCCGCGCTCATCCACTTGCCCGCCACCTCGAAGGAGACCCGGGTGCGGGTGGAGTTCTCGTAGAACATCGTGACCACGGTCCGGCCGCGCAGCGTTGGCAGCTTGCGGACCTCCCTGCCGAGCAGCGTGCGCTTGAGCGCGTCCGCGGTGTCCAGCAGGCCGATCGCGGTGTCCCGGTCGAGGTCCTGGGCCGAGAGCAGGTGCTTCACTCCGCCCCCTCGCCCCGGTTCAGGATCACCGCGTCGGTCCCGTCGACCTCGTCCAACAAGACAGCGACCTCCTCGCTGCGCGCCGTCGGCACGTTCTTGCCGACATAGTCGGCGCGGATGGGCAGCTCCCGGTGACCTCGGTCGACCAGCACCGCCAGCTGCACAGCGCGCGGCCTGCCGATGTCGCGCAGCGCGTCGAGGGCGGCCCGGATGGTGCGGCCGGAGAACAGCACGTCGTCCACGAGCACGACCAGCTTGTCCTCGATGCCGCCCTCGGGCAGCCGGGAGAGTTCCAGCGGCCTGGGTGGCTTGCGACGCAGATCGTCGCGGTAGAGGGTCACGTCGAGGGCACCGGAGGGCGGGCGAACGCCGCTGAACTCCGCGATGCGATCCGCCAGCCGATCGGCCAGCGGGGCACCTCGACTGAGAATGCCGAGCAACACAACCGAGGGCGCGCCAGGCGCGTCCAAGGCGGTCTTCTCGATCACCTGATGGGCCATTCGGGCGATGGTGCGCGCGACATCTCCACCCGAAAGCAGCTCGCGCTGCTCGGCTGGGTCCGTCGCGCCACGATGCCGTGACGCCACGTCCGACCTCCTTCCCCGCCTCACCGGACGGGTCCTTAAAGGACGTCGAGCTCGGTTTATACCGGCTCTGACCTGCACACTATCAAATACGTCCGGTCAGCCGACCGGGTGGTCTCGGCAAGGTCGCGATGCGGACACAACGGGATCGGCTTGACCTGGTGGAAACTCCGAGTAACCATTACTCTGCGTATCGATCTCAGGCTCCCCGTTGCTCTCCCAGACCGACTGACGGGGCGAACGAATGGAGAACCGTCACATGGGCGACTACGCCAAGGCGCTTGGAGCCAAGCTCCGAGGAATCCGCCAGCAGCAGGGCCTGTCGCTGCACGGCGTCGAACAGAAGTCAGGTGGCCGGTGGAAGGCCGTCGTCGTCGGCTCCTACGAGCGTGGCGACCGTGCCGTTACCGTGCAGAAACTCGCCGAGCTCGCTGACTTCTACGGCGTTCCGGTCGCCGAGTTGCTGCCGGAGGGCCGCGTGCCGTCGGGCGCCGAACCGGCCACGAAGATCGTGATAAACCTGGAACGGTTGCAGCAGCTGCCCGCGGAAAAGGTCGGACCCCTTGCCCGCTACGCCGCGACGATCCAGAGCCAGCGTGGTGATTACAACGGCAAGGTGCTGTCCATCCGGACCGAGGACCTGCGCTCGTTGGCGATCATCTACGACATGACTCCCGGCGAGCTCACCGAACAGCTCATCGACTGGGGCGTGCTGCCGCCGGAGGCCAGGCCAGCCAAGGAGGAGTGATCCCTCTCAGGAGGACACTCGCGCCTCCCCGAGTTCTGCCGGCTCGGCCGATCGCCGCGCCGGCAGTTGCTCTGCTCCAGGTTGACTGCGCTGCGTGATCAATCCGGCCGCCTCCGTGGCGGCGTCAGTCGATCGACTACCAACTCCACTCGCACGATCGCTCTGTGCAACCAGCGCCGGGCACGAAAAACCCGGCCGTAGTGACGCGTCGCGGCCGGGCTGAACGTGGAGCGGTGGATCAGCGGTCAGAGAATCGCGCGGAGCTGGTCGGCGATGCCCGCGATGCGGCCGAGCACGCCGTTGACGAAGCGCGGTGAGTCGTCGGTGGAGAGGTCCTTGGCCAGTTCCACGGCCTCGTCGATGACCACCGGGTCGGGCACGTCCTGCGCCCACAGCAGCTCGTAGAGGCCCATCCGCAGCACGGCGAGGTCGACCGGTGGCATGCGCTGCAGCGTCCAGCCCTCGGCGTGTTCGGCGAGCAGGTCGTCGATCCGCGCGCGGTTCGCCGTCACCCCCTCGACCAGGGTGACCGTGTAGTCGTTGACCGGCGGCAGATCGGGTGCGCCGACCCGGTCGGCGAGCAGCGTCACCGCGTCGACCCCACGGATGTCGGCCTCGTAGAGCACGTCGATCGCGCGTTTGCGGGCCTTGCGACGGGCGCCGCTCATGCCGACACCGGGCACTGGCGCGCGGGCCGGACTGGTTCAGCCACTGATGCGACCGAGGTAGCGACCGTCCCTGGTGTCCACCTTGACCTTCTCGCCGGTGGTCACGAACAGCGGAACCTGGATCTCCGCGCCGGTCTCCAGCGTCGCAGGCTTGGTGCCACCGGTGGAGCGGTCGCCCTGCAGGCCGGGGTCGGTGTGCTGGATGATCAGCTCGACCGAGACCGGGAGCTCGATGAACAGCGGGACGCCGTCGTGCGTGGCGACCATCGCGTTCTGGTTCTCCAGCATGTACTTGGCCGCGTCGCCGACCGTGGCGCCGGAAACGGTCAGCTGGTCGTAGGTATCGGTGTCCATGAAGACGAAGTCGGTGCCCTCGCGGTAGAGATAGGTCATCTCGCGCCGGTCGACCGTCGCGGTGTCCACCTTCAGGCCGGCGTTGAAGGTCCGGTCCACCACCTTGCCGGAGAGCACGTTCTTCAGCGTGGTCCGCACGAACGCGCCGCCCTTGCCCGGCTTGACGTGCTGAAACGCCGTCACGGTCCAGAGCTGGCCGTCGATGTTCAGGACCAGGCCGTTCTTCAGGTCATTGGTGGTGGCCACAGTTCGCGCTTCTCCTGTAGTGCTGGGGACGTGGGCGGGCGACGCCGTGCTAGATGACGACGAGGTCCTTGGTGGTCAGGGTCAGCAGCTCCGGCGCATCGGAACGCACCACGAGCGTGTCCTCGATCCGGACCCCGCCGCGGCCGGCTACGTACACGCCGGGCTCGACGGTGACCGCCATACCAGCGGAGAGTCTACCGTCACCGGTCTTGGACAACGCCGGAGCCTCATGAATCTCCAGCCCAACGCCGTGTCCGAGGCCGTGCGTGAACTCGGCGCCACGGCCGGCCCGCTCGATCACCTCGCGGGCGGCATGGTCCACCGCGCGGAACTCCCGTCCCGGCGCCAGCGCCGCCCGGCCCGCCGCCTGCGCGGCCGCGACCAGTTGATACACCTCGCGCTGCCAGTCCTGCGCTGAGCCGAGCACGACCGTGCGGGTCATGTCCGAGTGATAACCCGCGACCAGCGCGCCGAAGTCGAGTTTGACGAAGTCGCCCGCGCGCAGCTCCGCGTCGACCGGACGGTGGTGCGGAATCGCCGAGTTCGCGCCGGTCGCCACGATGGTCTCGAACGCGACCGCCTCCGCGCCGTGATCGAGCATGCGCCCGTCCAGCTCACGAGCCACCTCGCGCTCGGTGCGACCGGGCCGCAGGCCGCCGTGCTCGACCAGGCCGGCCAGCGCACGATCTGCCGCAGCGCAGGCCATCCGCAGCGCCTCGATCTCGTCCTCGTCCTTGACCATCCGCAGCGCCTCCACCAGCCACGGCACCCTGCGCAGTGTCACCCCGCCCGCCACGGCGGTCAGCACGTCCAACCCGTCGACCGTGACGTGCTGGCTCTCGAACCCGACCACGCCGTACGTGCCCGGATGCGCGGCAGCCCTGCCCGCCAGCGCGACGTCGCAGATCCGGTCGATCAGCGGCTCAAGGTCGGGCACCTGCTCGGCGGCCTGGGTCTGGTAGCGGCCGTCGGTGCACAACACGGTGCGCCGCTCGTCGCCGGAATGGTCCTGCGCGTGCACCAGCAACGCCGCGTTGGAGCCGGTGAAACCGGTCAGGTAGCGGACATTGCACAGATCGACGACCAACAACGCGTCCAGCCCGTTGTCGGACAGCGCGCTGCGCAATGCGTTTCTGCGGCGCAGGTGTGATTCCGGCATGTCAGCAACCCTAACGGGACGCTGACCCGAATGGTCGTACGCTTGCTCAATGCAACGCTGGCTGGTGCGCGGTTTGATCATGGGCGTCGTCAACGGAGTGGCGCAGACGCTGCTCGGTGCCATCGAGGCAGGCCATCCAACGAGCGGCAACGTCGTCGAACCGGTCGCCGTCGCGATCCTGGCCGGGGTCGCGCTGTGCTGGGGCGCGATCGACGGCTGGCTGCGCAAGCCGGGACGCGGCATGGTCTGGTTCTACGCAGCGCTGATCGGCGGCCTGCTCGCCGGCGTGCTCGGCGTCATCGGCAAGGCCGCGTTCGTGGACGCCACCGGCATCTGGGCGCTCGGCGGCGCGCTGACCGGCGGAGCCGCGTTCACCGCTTTGCTGATCCTGATCCCGGCCGGGCTCGGCCTCGCCGTCGGCGGCAAACTCCTGCAACCGCCAGCAGGTCGCGCGGTGCGCGAACCAGCTCAGGGCCGCAACGTGCTCAGGTCACAGCCGCCCGGATAGGCCGCCCACGCGGTCGGGTTGACCGGCTGCACGGTGGACGAATTCAGCTGCGCCGCGTCCGAGGAACCGACCAGGCACAGGTGCCCGTTGCTGGAGAGCAGACCGATCGGCTGACCGCTGGTCGACACCCCCGTCGCGTTCGCGTTGATGGTCGCCTCGACCGGCAACCCGGCCAGCGCGGGCACTGGTGCGTCCAACGTGCCGATCGCGAGCGCCTGCGCGACGGTCGCCCGCTCGAAATCCACGAACTTGCCGTCGACCAGCAGATCCATCGTGCGGTCCGGCGACGGCATTGCGAAGCCGTTGAGCACGTTGGTCGCCTGCTGGGTGCTCTGGCAGCCGTTGAACCCGGTCAGCGTCACGCCGAAATCCGTCAAGCCGGTCGGTGCCTGGTGGTTCGAGGTCGCGCGGACCAGGTCCAGCGCCAGCGAACCGCACGGATCGGTCGACGGCACCGGCGCGTGCCCGTCCGGCGCGCGGACCAGGCCAGGGCCGTCCTGCGCTGGACCGGGCAGCGTCACCGGCTGGTAGGGCTGGTAGGTGAAGTCGGCGTTCCAGAAGGTGACCGTGGTGCCCTGCGCGGTGTCCGCGGCGATGGCGAACGCGCCCAGCGAATCCACCCACATCCAATCGGCCGTGTTCGCCGCCAGCACCGACCGCAACCGAGGCGTCTTGGTGCCGGACACCGCGCCGAAACCGGTCGGCCCGAGCGACTGCACGTTGCTGGTGAACCCCGGCGTCGTGGACCGCAGCACGAACTGCCCGGCCCCGCCCGGATCGGCGGCCTTGCCGGTGGTGTCGGTGAACAGCAGGTAGAACCAGCCATTGAGATAGACGACCGAGGGCTGACCGGCGCCGTAGGGATTGCCGCCCGTGTTGTCGCCCGCCGCCTGCACGATCGGCGCGCCACCGTTGGCCCGGGTCCAGTGCGTGCCATCGGTGCTCAACGCCAGCCCGATCGCGTTGTCCGCGCCCTGCGCGTTGCTGGTGCCCGTGTAGTAGAGGTAGTAGACGCCGTCGACCCGGACCACCGAAGGATCACAGGTGTGCAGCTGGTCGAACCCGCCCGGCGAATTGCCGAACACCTGCGACGCGGGCCCGAACAGCCCATCGGCCGAACTGCCCTGCGCGAACAGGATCTGGTCACCCGGCCGGGGCGCGCCAGGCAGCTGGCTGCACCACCACATGTCCATGCCGCTGCCCGTCGACATGACCGAGGGCGCGTAGTTGTAGGGCGCGCTCGGTCCGCCGGACGCGACCACGCCCCCGCTGCCGTGCTCGGCACCGGTGACCAGCCCGATCGGGCTCGGGGTCGGCGCGGTCACCGCGGCAGGCGGCGGACTGACCGGCTTGATCTCCCCCGGCATCGGTAACCCGCCACCGTCGGTCCCGTCCGCCTCCGGAATGCCCGGAGTGCCCCCACACGCGGTGATCAACAAGCTGATGGCCAGCAACAACGCCGCCACGAACCGCATCCGCCCGCCCGTTGTTGTTCGCGTCGTCACCGTGTTCAGTCGTCCCCCCGAGGCCCTCACGGTGTTCCGCAACTCCTTCGTTCGTCGGGCAGTCCGGCGAACAGTGTACGAACTCGATCATCCATTGGGGTGAAGGCGGCCCGATTTCGTACTACCGATTGTCTTCATTTCTCGGCATGCTGGGCCATTGGGGTCCACGTGCGCAGGCTCCCATCAGCCAATTCAGCGAACGCACCCGTCAGCGGATCGTGTTCCCAGTGCTGTCGATTCTCGTCAGGCCGAGCCCGGACCGAACCCCTCCAGCAGTTCCTCCGGCCCAGCCGCACCGACAAGCTCGATCGCGAGGCCCTCTGGCGTCTCCAACTGCGCCACCTGACGGCTGAGGCCGTCGCCATCCGGCGCGTGGTCGATCGCGATCAACTGCCAGCCGCGCTCGGCGAGCGCCGTGGTCAGCTCGCTCACCCGCGTCGAGTCGCCCACCGACAAGGCGAGCACGTCGCGGTGCACCGCAACCGGCTTGGCCTCCTGCTCGCCTCGCGTGTCGGCTTCCGCTTCGCCTTGCGTTTCGGCTTCCGTTCCGGCTTCCGGGAAGTGGTTTACGGCCACCGCGCGCACCACGACCGAAAGTTGGCCGTAGCGCCAGCTCAGACCATCCGGCCAGCGCGCGTCCGGCACCCAGCCGAGTTCGGTGAGCAGCCAGCCCAAGCTGCTCTCGGCCGCGGCGAGGTCATCGACCCGCAGTTCGATGTGGTCCAGCGAGCCGGTCTGATCCGGCAACGTCACCAGCATCACGTGCGGCGCGTTGTGGTGTTCCTGCTCGCCGACCGCGATGAAACCGAGTTTCTGCGCGACGCGCAGGCTCGCCGCGTTGTCCCGGTGCACGATCGCGAAGATCGCCGGGACGCCGAGCCGCCGGAACCCGTGCTCGATCACGGCCCGCGCCGCTTCGGTCGCGATGCCCTTGCCCCAGTGCGCCTTGCCGATCGTCCAGCCGATCTCGACGATCCCGGCCGGATTCCGCGCGGTCCACAGGTGCGCGTGGCCGATGATGGTGTCGTCGAACTGGATCAGCCAGGTGCCCATACCGGGCGGCACGTCCCTGGCCAGTCGCTGTTTGACGGCGTGCCGCACGCCCTCGATCTCGGTGTACTTGTCTTCGAAGTACTCGGTCACCTCGGGATCGGCATAGACCGGCAGCAGCAGTTCGGCGTCGTCGACGGCCAGCGGCAGCAGGCGCAGCCGGGGCGAGACCAGTTCGGGCGGTGTCATGAGGCCGCGTGCTCGGCCAGCCAGCGCAGGGCCAGCGGATAGCCGTCCACGCCGAGTCCCATGATCACCCCGGTCGCCACGCCGGAAATGTAGCTGTGGTGCCGGAATTCCTCGCGACGGTGCGTGTTCGAGATGTGCAACTCGACCAGCGGAGCGGTCAGTTGCGCGCACGCGTCGCGGACAGCCACCGAGGTGTGCGTCCATGCGCCCGCGTTGAGCACGACCGCGGTCCCGTCGTCAGCCGCTTCGTGCAGCCACCCGAGCAGCTCGCCCTCGTGGTCGGTCTGCCGGACCTCGACCTCGATGCCGAGTTCCTTTCCGGTCCGCACGCACAGTTCCGCGAGCTCGTCGTGCGTCGTGCTGCCATAGACACTCGGTTCGCGCTTGCCGAGCCTGCCGAGATTTGGTCCATTGAGGACGAACGCTTTCACAGGAACACCCCGCTACCGGTCGAACCAGCTTGCTCCCCCGCGACCGCAGAATAGGCGGCGGCCAACAAGCTCGGGTCTGGACCTGCCAGCCGGCCCGGCTTCGCCAACCCGTCCAGCACCACGAACCGCAGCGTGCCCGACTTGGTCTTCTTGTCCGTGCGCATGCCCTCGATCAGATCAGGCAGCGCGTCCGGGTCGTAGCTCGTCGGCAGACCGATGCTGCTCAACACCGCGCGGTGCCGGGCGGCGGTCTCGTCGTCGAGCCGGCCGGCCAGGCGCGCGAGCTCAGCGACGAACACCATGCCGACGCTCACCGCCGCCCCATGCCGCCACCGGTACCGTTCGCGTCGCTCGATGGCGTGCGCGAGGGTGTGGCCGTAGTTGAGGAATTCGCGCTGACCAGCCTCGCGCAGATCCGAGGAGACCACATCGGCCTTCATCTGGATCGACCGGCGCACCAACTCGCCCAGCACATCACCGGTCGCGTCGATGGCAGCGGCCGGATCGGCCTCGACGAGTTCGAGAATCCTCGGATCGGCGATGAAACCAGCCTTGATCACCTCGGCCATGCCCGCGACGAGTTCGTTGGGCGGCAACGTTTCCAGCGTGGCCAGGTCCACGAACACCGCACTCGGCTCGTGGAACACACCGACCAGGTTCTTGCCCGCCTCGGTGTTGATCCCGGCCTTGCCGCCGACCGCCGCGTCGACCATGCCGAGCAGCGTCGTCGGCACGTGCACCACCCGCACGCCGCGCATCCAGGTGCCCGCCACGAAACCGGCCAGGTCGGTCACGGCGCCACCGCCGAGACCGACGACGATCCCGTTGCGGTCCAACCCGATCCGGCCGAACACCTCCCAGCAGAAGCTGGCCACCGACAGCGCCTTGCCGTCCTCGGCGTCCGGCACCTCGACCCGGTGCGCGTTCACACCGGCCGCCTCGAAATCGGCGCGAACCGCTTCCGCGGTCGTCACCAGGCTCGGCTGGTGCACGATCGCCACGCTCGACGCGCCACGCACCGCCTCGGTCAACTCGCCGAGCAGGCTGCGGCCGACCACCACGTCGTAGGGCTTCTCCGCCGCGACCCTGATCCGGATCGGTTCGGTCATCACTGCCTCTCGCTAGCCTTGATCTCATCGAGGGCGCGCACGGCCTCGACGACGACCTCGTCGGGGGTGCGGTCGTCGGTCAGCACCTCGACGCGCGCCACCTCGCGATAGAGCGGCAGCCGGGCGTCGAGCAGCGTCTTGAACGTCGCGCGCGGATTCACCCCGGACAGCAACGGCCGCGCCGAGGACAGCCCGGTGCGCTGAATGCCTGCGGTCATGCCGACGTTGAGGAACAGCACGACGTGACCGGCGAGCCGTTCCCTGGTCCGCGCGGACAGGATCGCGCCACCGCCCAGCGCCAGCACGCCATCGTGCCCGGCGAGACCGGCCGCCACCGCGTTCTCCTCCAGTTCGCGGAAGACGGGCTCCCCATCGCTGGTGAAGATGTCGGCGATGCTCTTGCGCGCGGCGGACTCGATGTCGTGGTCCACATCGCGGAAGGTGACGCCGAGCTTGCCCGCGAGCAGCCTGCCGACCGTGGTCTTGCCAGCCCCGGGCGGACCGACCACCACGACGCGCGGGCTCACCACCGCTCCGCCACGGCCGCGAGGTAACCGGCGACGTTGCGCCGGGTCTCGGCGAGCGAATCGCCGCCGAACTTCTCCAGCACCGCGTCGGCGAGCACCAACGCCACCATGGCCTCGGCCACGACGCCCGCGGCAGGCACCGCGCACACGTCGGAGCGCTGGTTGATTGCCACAGCGACCTCACCCGTCGACATGTCCACTGTGGACAGCGCGCGTGGAACCGTCGAAATCGGCTTCATCGCGGCCCGAACCCGCAGCGGCTCGCCGTTGGTCATGCCGCCTTCGAGCCCACCCGCCCGGTTGGACCGCCGACGCACCGCGCCACCGGCCTCGCCCGGCTCGATCTCGTCGTGTGCCGCGCTACCGCGCGAGCGGGCGACATCGAACCCGTCGCCGATCTCGACGCCCTTGATGGCCTGGATGCCCATCATGGCGGCGGCCAGCCGCGAGTCCAGCCGACGGTCCCAGTGCACGTGCGAACCGAGCCCCGGCGGCAACCCGTGCACGACGACCTCGACCACACCGCCGAGCGTGTCGCCGTCCTTGCGGGCCGCGTCGACCTCGGCGACCATCGCCTCGGTCGTGGCCGCCTCGACCGCGCGCACCGGGCTCGCGTCGATCAGCGCCAGGTCCTTCGGCCCGGGCAGCACGTACTCGGTGGCCTTCACCGTGCCGAGCTCGACCACATGGCTGAGCACCTCGGCGTCCAGCACCTGGCGCAGGAACGCCTTGGCGACAGTACCGAGCGCCGTCCGCGCCGCGGTCTCCCGAGCGCTGGCCCGCTCCAGCACCGGCCGTGCATCGTCGAAGCCGTACTTCAGCATCCCGGACAGGTCCGCGTGACCCGGCCGTGGCCTGGTCAGCGGCGCGTTGCGGCTGAGCCCGTCGAGCACTTCGGCCTCGACAGGATCGGCTGACATCACCTGCTCCCACTTCGGCCACTCGGTGTTACCGACCCGGACCGCGATGGGTCCGCCCTGGGTGCGCCCGTGTCGAACACCGCCGAGAAACTCCATCTCGTCGGCCTCGAACTTCATCCGGGCACCCCGGCCGTAACCGAGCCGGCGACGGGCCAGTTCGGCGACCACGTCGTGTGTGGTGACCTCCACACCGGCGACCATCCCCTCCAGGACGGCGACCAGCGCGGGGCCGTGTGACTCCCCTGCGGTTATCCAGCGCAACACCTCCGCATACTCCCACGTCGGGCGTGTCCCATCGATCGTGGCCCGGTGTCCAGCGCGTCCTCGGCCGAGCTTGGGCCGACTGGCGTGGCCTGGGCAGTGAAGATCAGCTGGTGACACCTCCAATCAGGGCCTGACCTGGGAAGGTGGCGAGCAGCCAGGTCGCGGCCAGCAATCCGGGCCCGTGCGGGACGGCCCTCCGGAGCAGCGGTACACGAGCGGGTGGTTGTTCGGTGGGTGCATCGTCGGCTGGGCGGGAGCTGGACGGCGGCCCATTGGCTGGGATCGCGCGGACCGGGAATTGGGTTGATCGGGATGGCGGATGTCCATTGGGTGGGCCGAACGCTGGTTCGGTGCCGACGACTGAGCCGAGTGGGGCGGGTGGGAGTTCGGCGCGGACGACTCGGTCGGGCAGGACAGGTGGGGGTTTGGCGCAGAGGGCTCGGTCGGGCAGGACGGATGGGGGTTCGGCCGAGAGGGCTCGGTCGGGCACGACGGGTGGGGGTTTGGCGGAGACGGCCGAGCTAGGCCGGGCGGGTTGGGATTCGGCGCGAATGGCTGAGCCGGGCGAAACCGACAGGGCGACGCGGGCGACCGGGCCGGCCGACACCGACAGGGCGACACGGGCAGTTGAACTGGGCGAAGCCGACGGGGTGATGCGGGCAGTTGGGCTGGGCGGGGCGGTGCAGATGGCTGGACTGGGCGCAGCGTGTGGGGATTCGACGCTGTTCATCGGGCTCGATGAGGCGCGTGGAGCTCCGACACGATTCGCCAGGTCCGGTGGGACGGGTGAGAGTTCGGTGGGTTGCGTGGGGGTTCTTGGGGCGGAGCCAGTCGGGGTTGGGATTCGGCGGGCCGGGATTGGGCGCGGACGCGTCAGATTGGTCAGGGCCAGGACGAGGGTGATTGCCGCGGCCAGGGCTGTCGCTGTGATGAGGGCTTGCCAGTTCAGGGCGGCCAGGACCGCGCCGAGGCTACCTGCGAGTTTGACGTCGCCGGCGCCCAGCGTGGTCGGCGCTCGCCACCGGACCAGTGCGTGGGCGCCGCCGAACATGACGGTGCCGACGACCGCGCGGATCGCGAGGGCTTGGTCTGGACCACGTGCCGCGGCGAACGCGAGTGCGATGCCGAGAACCGGATAGGCCGCGTAGGTGAGGACATTGGGGAGTCGCAGGACGGCGAGATCCACCGCCGCCAACGGCACGGCCAGCCACGCCAGTAACAGCGGTACCGCGCACCACCACACGGGCAGCGCGCCGATCGCGAAGCGCCAGCCGACAATCGCGGATGCCATGGCAGTAAACAGTTCGCAGCCGGGCGGCCGGAACACGGCACCGCGACGCAGGCGGGCCAGTAGTCGCCGGGTGGCGTGACCGACAGCGGCGCCGGTGAGGAGGAATCCTGATGTGACAAGCAATCCGTTGATGTTCATGCGACCACTCTGATCGGATTTTCGTTGGGGCGCAAATAAGATCGATGCCCGCGACGGCGTGTCGTCTCTTCCCGTCGAAAACGCCACTCGTGTGAGTGAGCGGGGCGGATCAGCCGCGATTGCCGTGTCCGAAATGACGGGTATGGCAAACGGAGCCTTGACACTTACCCGGGTGAGCGAGCATCCTCCCGACACCAACTGGTCTAGACCGGAACGTACCAATGACCGGACCAGCCGTCACCGCGAGCGGGGCCGGGTCAGCCGTTGATGGAGGAACCCGTGCGCAACGAGGCGGCTCACCGACAGCACGCCGCATCCCCTGTTCTCGACGCCGCCAAGATCGTCGACGGCCCGAAGCCGAAACACGTGCAGTTACGGGAAATCCTGCGGCAACTGATCGAACGGGAACTGCCGCCGGGCGCGCCGATCCCGTCCGAGCGCGATCTCGCCGAGCGGTACGGGGTTTCGCGGCTCACGGTTCGCTCCGCGGTCGCGCGACTGGTCAGCGACGGATTGCTGACCACTGTGCGCGGCAAGGGGACCTACACGATCCAGCGCAGGATGGAACTCCAGCTGTATTTGATGTCCTTCACCTCGGACATGCGCAGGCGCGGGCTGTCGCCGAGCACGGAGGTACTCGGGGCGACGCAGGAAGTGCCGCCGCCCGCGACGGCGAACGCGCTGGGGTTGCGGCCGAGGGAGTCGGCGTACCGGCTGTTCCGGTTGCGCAGGGCCGATGGCACGCCGCTGGCGGTCGAGCGGGGTTGGTATCACCGGGGTCTGCTGCCGGGACTGCTGGACCTGGATCTGACCGAGTCGCTGTACACGCAGCTGGCCAAGCGGCACGGGGTGGTGTTCGACCACGCGACGCAGACGGTCTGGTCGGAGGCGGCGGACCGGCCGACAGCGCGGTTGCTGGGCATTCGCACCGGCACTCCCCTGCTGGTGTTCCGCCGGATCTCCTCCCGGCACGGGCAGCCGGTTGAGGACATGACGTCGTGGTACCGGGGCGATCAGTACGAGGTCACCATGCAGTTGCAGCGGGACGGCCAGGAACCGGAGACCCAGGGCGGCGAGAGCAGATGAGCGCGGCGGCAGCGGCGGCCACCGCGGCGATCCCGCATCGTCGACGGGCGCACGGCGAGGCGTCCTGGCCGCAGCGGCTCGGCCGCAGCCTGATGCTGCCGATCGCGACGCTGCCCGCTGCCGGTTTGCTCAGCAGGCTCGGTCAACCGGATCTGCTCGGCCGGTGGCATGCCACGGCCAAGGTCGCGCAGGTGCTGGCGGCGGCGGGCGGTGGGCTGTTCGACTGGTTGCCGCTGCTGTTCGCGATCGGCGTCGCGGTCGGGTTCGCGCGCAAGAGCGACGGCACGACCGCGGTCGCCGCTGCCGTGGGTTTCGTGGTGTTCAACAAGGTCGTTCAGGTGTTCGCGCCGGTCGCATCGCAGACGGGGTTCAGCGCGTCCTGGCTGGAGGCGCCGATCCACTGGCCCTACAGCGTGCTGTCCGGGATCATCGTCGGCCTGGTCAGCGCGGTGATGTGGGAGCGGTTCCACAAGATCAAGCTGCCCAGGTCGCTGGCGTTCTTCGCCGGTCGCCGGTTCGTGCCGATCATCAACGCGTTGGCGCTGCTGGCATTGGGCGTCGTGTTCGGGTTGATCTTCCGGTTCTTCAACGACGGACTGACCGTGCTCGGCGACTTCGTGACCGGGCATCCGGTGGTGGGCGGCGGGATCTACGGTTTCGCGAACCGGCTGCTGATCCCGCTGGGGCTGCACAACGTGCTGAACGTGTTGCTGTGGTTCGTGTTGGGGACGTTCCATGGACAGACCGGGGACATCAACCGGTTCCTGATCGCACACGATCCGAGCGCGGGTTCGTTCATGACCGGGTTCTTCCCGATCTTCATGTTCGGTCTGCCCGCTGCCGCGTTGGCGATCTGGCGCACGGCCCGGCCGAGCCAGCGGAAACTGATCGGCGGGATCATGATCTCGGCGGCGCTGACCTCGTTCCTGACCGGGGTCACCGAGCCGATCGAGTTCTCGTTCCTGTTCGTTGCCTGGCCGCTCTACCTGCTCAACGCCGTGTTGACCGGCTCCTCGCTGCTGTTGTGCAACGCACTGGGCATCCACGACGGGTTCAACTTCTCCGCGGGCGCGGTCGACTACGTGTTGAACTACGGGATCGCGACCAAGGCCTGGTTGCTGATCCCGATCGGACTCGGCTACGCGTTGATCTACTACTTTGTGTTCCGGTGGGTGATCATCAAGTGGAACCTGCGAACACCGGGGCGGGAGGAGCTGACGCCTGAGTTGGAGGACACCGCTCCGACCGTGCGAGCGCTGCCGGTCGTGATCCCGGACGGTCCACGTCACCAGGCTCCCGAGCCCCCGCCACGCCGACCGGCGCCGAAGAGGCCACGTCGGCCACCTGAACCGCAGTAGCGCAATACTGAAATCCGGATCGAAACGTTTAAGGAGCACATTCATGCCGGAACGTCGGGTAACGGTCGGCAGCAAGGTCGGCCTGCACGCGCGGCCTGCCGCACTGGTCGCGAAGGCCGCTGCGGCCTCGCCGGTGCCGATCACCATCCGCAAGAACGATGGCAAGCCGGTCGCGGCGTCCAGCGTGCTCAATCTCATGACGCTCGGCGCCATGCACGGTGACGAGGTCGTTCTCGCGGCTGAGGGCGACGGAGCGGACGCCGCGCTGGACGCGTTGGCCGGGCTGGTCGTCAAAGACCTGGACGAGAAGTAGAGTCCAGGAGGACACGGGACGTGGTCGCCGGACACCCCCCGACACGGCGATCACGTCCCGTTTCCCATGGGAGAAGACCCAGCGTCCAGGCCCGTTCGGGCCATGATGTCCTCGATGACCTGGGTTTTCGCGTCCGCGTAGTGCTGGGTGTACTTCCACCGCCGCGCGGCCAGGTCGCGTTTGGTGCGCAGATAGAGGTCGCGGTCCTCGGGGTGGGTGCGCAGCCAGTCGCGGAAGCGCACCTGCTTGTCGATCTCCGGGCTGCCGACGGTGAAGACGTGCAGGTTGATGTCGGTGTCCGGGCCCTTGAACAGACGGTGTTCGTGCCAGTCAGGCTCGCGGATGCGCAGCACGTAGCCGTGCGCCTCCAGATCGGGCGCATAGCCGGGTTCGTCGGACGAGTCCGGGACCGCGAGCGAGATGTCGATGATGGGTTTGGCGGCGAGACCCGGTACCGAGGTCGATCCGAAGTGGTCGATGCGGACAACCCGGTCGCCGAGGATGGCGCGAATGCGCCGCTCCTCCCGCAGGTAGAGAATCGGCCAGTCCTCGTCGTATTCGGCGAGCACGATCGGCACGTAGGTCGGCATGTCGCCGATGGTGACGTTGCGGAGAGTTTCGTCTGAGGTCTGCTCGCTCATGCGGTCAGTTCAGCGGAAGCGACAGCGTGTTGCCAGTCGATTTCCGGAGCGCGTCACGCATGGCTGCACGCGGCGCTGCCTGACCGGTGAACTGCTCGACCTGGCCGAATGACTGGTGCAGCAGCATGTCCAGGCCGGTGGCCAACTGCCCGCCGCGTGCGGCGACGGCGTCGGCGACCGGGGTCGGCCAGGGGTGGTAGATGACGTCGAGCAGGCACGGCGCGAGCGCGAGTTCGGCGGCGTGCGGGGCGGCGGCTTCGGCGGGGACGGTGCTGACCAGCACCGCACACGTCGCGGCGAGGGCGCCGATGTCGGTTTCGGACCAGCGACGGACGTCCAGCGTCATGCCGAGGCGTTGGGCGGTGGCACGGGCTTGCGCGGCGCGAGCGGGTTCGCGGACGACGATGGTCACGTCGAGCACGTCCAGTTCGGCCAGTCCGGCCAGCGCGGCGGACGCGGTGCCGCCCGCGCCGAGGATGAGGCCGGTGGCGTCGGGTTTCGGCTGGTAGCCGCCTGCGATGCGGAGCGCGCCGACCACGCCGGACACGTCGGTGCAGTCGGCCTGCCAGCCGTTGTCCAGGCGCAGCAGGGTGTTGGCTGCGCCGACCGCTGCCGCCCGGTCGGTGACCACGTCGGCCATGGCCAGCGCCGCACGTTTGCCGGGCATGGTGACCGCGTAACCGACCCAGTCCGGATCGGACGCGGTGACCAGGCCGGGCAGCGCCCGCTCGTCGCATTCGATCCGGTCGAAGGTCCAGCCGGTCAGGCCCAGCGCCTGGTAGGCCGCGTTGTGCAGCACCGGGGACAGCGAGTGGGCGACGGGCGAGCCGAGGACGCCCGCCTTGCGGCTAGAAGACACCATTGTTGTGCGCGAGCGTGACGTTCTGCTGGTGTTCGGCGAAGGTGTCCGCGAAGCAGGAGGACAGGTTCTTCTGGCAGACCACGAAGAACAGCCACGTACCGGGAACCGGGTTCATCGCGGCCTGGATCGCGGAGACGCTCGGGCTGGAGATCGGCGTCGGCGGCAGGCCGGGGTTGTCGTAGGTGTCGTACGCGCCGGCACCGGGCCGTTCGGACGGGGAGGTCGCGATCATGGGCCGGTCGAGCGCGTAGTCGACGGTGGAGTCGAGTTGCAGGTCCATCGGCTGGGCGAGCCGGTTGTAGAGCACCCTGGCGATCTTGGGCATGTCCGCGTTGGTGCCGGACTCGCGCTCGATGATCGAAGCCATGGTGAGGATCTGGTAGGTGGAGAAACCCGAGTTCTGCTGGGTGGAGGACGGTAACCCGGCCTGCTCCAGCTGCGCGTCGGACTGGGCGAGCAGACGTTTGATCGTCTCCACCGCGGTCTCGCCCGGTTTGAGCTGGTAGACGCCGGGCAGGATCAGCCCTTCCAGCCGGTGCTTCGGATCCGCGCTGGACACCGCGGACACCGCCCAGGTGGGCACGCCGAGCGCGGCGGGATCGGTGTTCTCGATGGTGTTCTCTAGGTCCGGTACCGACAGGCAGGTGCTCTTGCCGTTGAGCGTCGCGCAGGTCGACGCCGCGATGTGCGACAGGATGCCCTTGGTGACCTTGCCGGAGGTCGCGGTGGTGTCGTCGAGCTGCCAGCCCGCCTGGACCTGCAACTCGCCGACGCGGCTGGAGGACTTGGTCAGCTTGGCGACGGCCGACGCCGCCGACATCTTCGCTTCCAGCACGTAGTAGCCGGGCTGGACGGCCGCCACCTTGGAGCTGTGCCGCGCCGCCTGCACGAACGCGTTGGCGCTGGCGACGATGCCTGCCTGCTCCATGTTCGCGGCCATGTCGCGCACGGTGTCGCCCGAGTTGACCTGGAACAACAGGTCGCCGGTGCCGTCACCGGAGTAGTCGGAGTAGAAGCCGTAGCCCAGCGCCTGCGCGGCACCGAACCCGAGACCGACGACCACCACGATGGCGGCGGCCGTGATGATCAGCCACAACTTCCTGCGACTGCGCCGCGGCGGCGGGCCGTAATCGTCGTCGTAGTCGTCGTAATCGTCGGCGAGGTCGTCGTAGAGGTCGCGACCGGAGTTCATACCGACCCGCTCTGCCGGGCGATCGCGGCGGCGCGCGCGTCCAACCAGGACTGCAGAATCTGCACGGCGGCCGCCTGATCGACGACGGCGCGCTGCTTCTTGCCGCGCACCCCGCGTTCGCTCAGCATCCTGGCCGCGGTCACGGTGGTCAGCCGCTCGTCGGCGAGCCGGACCGGAACCGGCGTGACGCGCCGGGCAACCTCGTCGGCGTAGGCGATCGCGAGCTGTGCCGCGGTGCCCTGCCGACCGGCCAACGTTGTGGGCAGGCCGACCACTACTTCCACCACCTCGTGCTCCCGGACCAGGGCGGCGAGCTCGTCGAGATCGCGACCGCCCCGCTCATCCCGGGACAGGGTAACCAGTGGCGTGGCCAGCATCGGGCCTGGATCACTGAGCGAGACCCCAACCCGCACCGAGCCGACATCCACGCCCAACCGCCTACCTGCACCGGGATCGGCTGCACCGGGACGATCCGGGCCGTCCCGGTGCGCCGATCCTGGGTTGGTCATCCGGCGAGCCGGTCGATTTCCGCGCGCAGCCCGGTGATCGCGTCCGCGACGCCCGCCGGGTTGCTGCCGCCGCCCTGCGCCATATCCGGCTTTCCGCCGCCCCGGCCCTCGATGGCGGGCGCGAAGGACTGCACCAGCTTGCCCGCCGCGATCTTCTGATCCCGCGCGGCGGACGTGGTCGCGACCACGAAGTTGACCTTGCCATCGGCACTGGAGAACAGCGCGACAACGCCGGGCCGTGCGCCCAGCTGGTTGCGCACTTCGGTCACCAGGTTGCGCAGGTCGTTGCCGCCGATGCCGTCCGGCACCGCCGCCGCGACCAACGCGATCCCGCGCACGTCTTCCGCGCCCTTGGCCAGGTCGCCCGCGCCGGAGAGCAGCTGGGCGCCGCGCAGGCGCTCCAGTTCCTTCTCAGCGGTGCGCAGCTTCTCGACCGTCTGACCGATCCGCTCTGGCAGGTCCTCCGGCCTGGTCTTGAACTGCTCGGCCAACTGCGAGACCAGCGTGTGTTCACGCGCCAGGAACCGGAACGCGTCCAGCCCGACCAGCGCGTCGACCCGGCGGACACCGGCCGCGACGGACGCCTCGGAGAGCAGCTTGACCAAGCCGATCTCGCCGATCCGCGCGACGTGCGTGCCACCGCAGAGTTCCTTGGAGTAGTCGCCGATGGTGACCACCCGGACGTCGTCGCCGTACTTCTCGCCGAACAGCGCGACCGCGCCGGTCTTGCGCGCCTGCTCCATCGACATCACTTCGGCGCGCACGTCGATGTCGTGCAGCAGCACGTCGTTGACTTCCTCCTCGACCTCCGCGAGCACGCTCGGCGGGACCGCGCCGGTCGGCGAGGTGAAGTCGAAGCGCAGCCGACCGGGCGCGTTGAGCGAACCGGCCTGCGCCGCCATGCCGTCCATGGCCTTGCGGATGCCCGCGTGCACCAGGTGCGTCGCGGTGTGCGAGCGGGAGATCGCGCGCCGCCGGGACACCTCGACCTCGGCGTGCGCCGACGAGTCGAGCAGGATCTCGCCGCTGATCACCTTGGCACGGTGCACGGTCAGGCCCGGCACTGGCGACTGCACGTCGTAGACGTCCAACCGCGCCGTATCGGTGACGATGCTGCCGTGGTCGGGCTGCTGACCGCCGCCCTCCGCGTAGAACGGGGTGCGGTCCAGCACAACCTCGACCTCGCTACCCGCACCCGCGGCGGGCACGCCGACGCCCTCCACGAGCAGGCCGACGACCCGGCTCTCCACGGTCAGGTCGCGGTAGCCGAGGAAGTTGGTGCGGCCGTGCTGTTCCAGCACCGCGCGGTACGCGGACGCGTCGCCGTGACCGGTCTTGCGCAGCGCCGCGTCCGCCTTGGCGCGCTGCCGCTGCTCGGTCATCAGCCTGCGGAAGCCGTCCTCGTCGACGGTGAGGCCCTGCTCCTCCGCCATCTCCAGGGTCAGTTCGATCGGGAAGCCGAAGGTGTCGTGCAGCTGGAACGCCTTCTCGCCGGGCACCGTCGAACTGCCGGACTTCCTGAGGTCGGTCGCCGCAAGGTCGAAGATGCGCGAACCGGAGGTCAGAGTGTCCAAGAAGGACGATTCCTCCTGGCGCAGCACCGCCTCGATCCGGCCGAAGTCCTCGACCAGTTCCGGATAGGACGGTCCCATTTCGTCCCGGACCACCTTGCCGAACTCGCCCAGCACCGGCTCGTGCACGCCGAGCAGCCGCGAGGAGCGGACGATGCGGCGCAGCAGGCGGCGCAGCACGTAGCCGCGTCCCTCGTTGCCGGGCGTGACGCCGTCACCGATGAGCATCACGCCAGAGCGGGCGTGGTCGGCGATGATCCGGAACCGCACGTCGTCCGGATGGTTGGTGCCGTAGCGGTGACCGGAGAACTCCTCGGCCTTGCTGATCACCGGGCGGACCAGGTCGGACTCGTAGACGTTGTTCACGCCCTGAAGCAGGGTGGCGACCCGCTCGACGCCCATGCCGGTGTCGATGTTCTTGGCGGGCAGGGTGCCGATCGGCGAGTGGCCCTCCTTCGGGCTCAGCTCGCCACGGATGTCCTGCATGAAGACCAGGTTCCAGATCTCCAGGTAGCGGTTCTCGTCCGCGACCGGGCCGCCCTCGACGCCATGCTCGGGGCCGCGGTCGTAGTAGATCTCCGAGCAGGGGCCACCGGGACCGGGAATGCCCATGTCCCAGTAGTTGTCCTTGCCGTCGCGGCGCTGGATGCGCTCCGGCGGCAAACCCGCGATCTTCTGCCACAGTTCGATGGCTTCGTCGTCGTTGTTGTAGACGGTCACCCAGATCCGGTCGGGATCGAACCCGTACGCGCCATCGTCCTGGCTGCCGGTGACCAGCTGCCAGGCGTGGGTGATCGCACCTTCCTTGAAGTAGTCGCCGAAGGAGAAGTTCCCGGCCATCTGGAAGAAGGTGTTGTGCCGGTCGGTCTTGCCGACCTCGTCGATGTCGCCGGTGCGCACGCACTTCTGGATGCTGGTCGCGCGCGGGTACGGCGGCGGCGCCTCACCGAGGAAGTACGGCTTGAACTGGACCATGCCCGCGTTGACGAACAACAGGTTCGGGTCGTCCAGGATCAGCGAGGCACTCGGTACCACCGTGTGGCCAGCGTTCTGGAAATGGTCACGGAATCTTTTGATGATCTCGTGGGTCTGCACGATTGTCGTCCTTGGCGAATGGTGCCCGGCCGCGCGTGAACGTCAGCGGTCGAGCGGGGTGGTCGCCGGAGGGAGTGGGCCCCCGGCTGGGGGTCGGTGAAGACACAGGTGCGGCGGCGGCGAACGGCGCAGCTGCAACGCTCGGGGGCGAGGCTCAGCCGTCCGCCCGGCGAGCTCGCGCGCCAGGCGTCGGCCGCACGGCCTTGGGGGCCGTGGTGGTGCGCAACGCGTGCCGTGCGCCGGCCTCGCGGTGGTTGGCCAGGATAGTCACGCCAGGAGTCGCCTCGACGACCTTGGCCAGCTCCTCCTCGCGCTCGGCCATACCGGCGCGCACCTCAGCGCCGAACGTGCCGATCGCACCAGCCAATTCGCTGATGGCTTCACCGAGGTTGCCGGCAAGCCCAGCTGGCGTCGCCTGCTTGGCGGCCTGACCCGCCTTGCGGGCGAAGGCCACCCCGGCGACGACGCCGATGCCCAGCCAGAACAGCCGCTTCACTTCTTCCGACCTCCACGTCTGCCTCGGGCGCTACCAGCGGCGGCTTTTTCCGCCGACTTCCTGCGACGCGCCTTGACCGCCTTGCTGATGCCGTAGGACAGGGCCGCGGTCTTGACCAGCGGCCCCCCAAGGGTAGCCGTGAACAGCGACGTCAGCGCGGAGACATTCCCGGACACGGCGCGAGCGTTGGCGGTGATCCCGTCCACCCGCTCCAGCTGCGTGTTCACGTGGGTCAGCGTGGTGTTGGCGCCGTCGAAGAGCGGATCGGTGTTCTCATGCGCCTTGCGGATCGCGATGGTCGCCTCGTCCAGCGTGCGACCGAGCTTGATCAACGGCACCGCCGCCAGCAGAACGAGCAGCAAAAAAGCCCCGGCCGCGACGAGCCCGGCGATCTGCCCTGCCGACACGAGCGCTCCTGACGATCGAGCGGAACCTCTCCTGGGCGGCAGCGGGGATACCGGTCACCGCCAGAGGAATTCCGCAGGTGAATGTGGTCGACCCCTCCACGCGGGAGGTGCCAGGTCGTGATCGCGTAACAGGTTACCGTGCCGCACCCGCGCGAGCCTGCTGGGTCACCCCCCGGAAGATCAACACCGCAAGATCAGTTCAGTGCCATGCCTGGATGAGGTCTGCGGCGGTGAGCACGAGAACGCCGTCGAGGTCGCTGGGCCCTCTGGTCACGGCGAGCAGCGGAGTGCCGCCATCGGCGCCGGGCAGTCGATCCCGGTGCACGATGAGGCGAGCGAGATCGTGGTTGTCGAACCGCTTGTGCTCCAGCCACTTGATCGAGCCGACCATCGTGATGTGCTTCGCGATCGGAGCACGGTCCGCGCCGACGATGTCGATCTCCGGATCGTTGGTGCGCGTCCAGTACCCGCCGATCACCGCGGTGTCGTCGGGCAGCGGGCCGGACGGGAGTCTGCGCAGCGCTTCCCGGACGACGGGCTCGATCGCGCGTCCGCGCCAGGTGGTCCACGAGGCGGTGATCCGGTCGAGGATCAGATCGCCCCGGCCGCGATCGATCTCCGCCACGTGCGGTCCGAGAAAAGTCAGCCAGAATCGCAGATGTGGATCAGCGACGACGTATCTGGTCTCTTTGGACGGCTGCGTCGACAACGGCGTGATCGACTCGACCAGTCGCTTGGCGGTCAACAACTGGAGCGCTCTGGCCAACGTCGAGTGCGGCATCTCGCCCGCGGCACGCGCGATCAGGGCATAGGTGCGCTCGCCGGAGCCGATCGCGCCGAGCGCCGCTCGGGCCTGGGCAGGCGCGGGGAATTCCGCCGCGAGTGCGCGCTCCCCGCTGACCAGCAGCGCGGACACCGGATCGGTGACGGCATCGGCGAGGTAGTCGTGCACGTTGGCACCGACGGGCCACTCGTCCAGGATGAGCGGCAAGCCCCCGGACACCAGATAGGCGTCGAACGCATCGGCGGCGGAGAGTTCGAGCATGTCCGCAACGTCGGCCGGGTTCAGCGGCGGCACGATCATCTCGGTCGCGCGTTGGTGGAACGGCCTGCCGTAGTCGTTCAGCGCCTCCATCATCGCCAGGTCTGAGCCTACGCAGAGAAGCAGGACCGGGCGACGGGCCAGCTCCCGATCGAAGATCTTCTGCAGTGTCCCTTCGAACCCGGGGTCGGTCTCGATCAGGTAAGGCATCTCGTCGAGTACGACAATGCTCGGCTGGTCCTCGGGCAGAGCCTGGGCGAGTAGCCGCAGTGCCGCGTCCCACGACTGTGGGTGTTGATCCCGGAACGAGTCGGCGGCTGGCAGGTCGGAGGCTGCCGCTGCTTGCGCGAACAACGCCAGATCCGCTTCGCGAGTCGGCTGGGCGGAGGCGGTGAAGAACAGGTAGGGCAGTCCGGCCCGTTCCACGAACTCCTCGACCAGCCGCGACTTGCCCACCCGCCGCCTGCCTCGGATGAGCATGGCCCGACCGGGCCGGCCAGCCCTGCCGCCGGCCCGGACCCGATCGAGCATCCGACCCAACGTGGCCAGTTCGCGGTCGCGCCCAATGAACCCGTTCATGACGTCAGTATAGAGACTCCCATCGGTGGGAGTCCCAAGTTTGGGAGTCCCACTGATGGGAGTCTTGTCGTCAGGGGCGGCCGACGGTGCTGACGAGGTCGCGGTAGGTCCAGAACATCGGCTTCGGGGTGTAGTCGTCGGTCATGATCCCGAACTGGTCGAAGATGTTCGCGGAGCCGGTGACGTCGTCGCGCAGCGCGAACAGTTCGTAGCTGAGCACGTTGTACTGGGCGCGGTCGGCGTTGATCGCGTCGATCTCGGTGCTCAGCGCCTGCTGTTGTTGTGCAGGAGTGCGGGTGGCGCTGGTGGCCCAGCCGTTCTCGGACACCCGGATCGGCACGGACGCGCCGAGGCCGGCGATCGGCATTTCCTGGTTGCGCACGGTGTCCAGCGCCGTGCCGATGAACGCGGCGAGGTCGATCGGGCCGGTCGGGACGCCCGGGAAGGGCACGTCCGGGTAGGTGTCGATGCCGACGTAGTCGACGGAGCGGGCGAACTCGGGTCCGCCGGTGCTGGCCAGCGCCTGCCAGAACGCGGTGGCCGGGAAGTAGCCGAACGCGACCTCGTCGAAGCCGATGCCGAGCCACCGGTAGCCGAGGGTGGTGGCCCGCTTCTTGGCCGCGATGACACCGTTGACCAGCGCTGAGATGGTGCCGGGGTCGGGGGTCTGCTGGATGTTGGCTTCCAGGGTGACCGAGATGGTCGCGGCGAACGGGCCGTAGAGCAGGACCTTCTGCCGCACGCAGGCGGCCCAGTCGGCCGGGTTCTCGCCGTTGTAGGTGATCACCAGGTCGAGGCGGCGACCGGGGCCGAGGTCGGCGAATTCCGGGTCCGGGAACGACGTGGCGCAGTCGATGTAGTCGCGGATCAGGAACTGCGACTGGTGCCCCTGCAACGTGGCGATGGCCGCGCGGATCTTGGCCGGGTCGTCCGGTTTGCCGTCGGTCGAGCCGCCGCCCGCGTAACCACCGGGGTAGATGCCGAAGGTGAGCGGAGGTGCCGTGCTGGCGGACGCGGGCGCGGCGAGCAGTGCACTGGTCAGCGCGGCGGCGACGGCGGCCGTCCCCCATCGGACGAAGCGACTGCGCGTTGTTGTCATACGTCGATCATGTCCGGTTGGGGTGGAACTGCCCGATGACGGATGTCATCGATCGACCACGACGGATCACACCCGGCGAATCCGGACAATCAGCGAGTAGCCGGGCTAACCGGCGAGGAAATCGACCACCGAAGTCACGAAAGCGTTGCGGCGCGCGGGAAAGGTGGGCCGCGGCGACTCGGGGTAGGCGGGCAGCCGCACCGCGCCGGGGATCAACCGGCACACCGCGTCGGCCGTCCGATGCGGATGCACTCGACCATCCACATCGGACGGAATGATCGCGGTTCGCACGCGCAGCGCGGCCAGCTCCGCGTCGGTGACGCCGCGCAGCGTCTCCCCCGCGAGCAACCCGTCGATCACCGCGTCGGTCGCACCCCGTTCGGCGAGCTCTCGCCGTTCCCGCTCGTCGACTTCGGGATCACCGGCCACGACCGGCCAGGCGAGAATCAGGGAGTCGACGCGATCCGGCTCGGCGAGCGCGAACCGCACCGCCGCCGAGCACGCGTTCGACCCGGCCAGCACGCTCACCGAATCGGCCCTCGGCACCTCGTCGGCCAGTGCCTGCGCCTCCTCCGCCCAACTCGGCGACCGATAGGGACGCTCCGGCGCGAGCACCTGCCGACCGCGTTCGACCAACCCGGCGACGATCCCCGGCCGCACCCAGAACCGGTCCGCGTTCATGTCGTCCCAGAGACCACCGTGGACCAAGAGCAGCGAGTTCACGCGCACGATGAGATCAGATGAGCCCGGTCAGGTCCACCCCCGCTCGGCGTCGCTGAGCACGCCATTCGGCGTTATTCGCCGCGGATCGCTTTGCGGAGTTTGGGGACGCGGTCGGCCAGGACTCGTTCGGCGCCTCGGTTGGTGGGTTCGTAGTAGTCGCGGCCGACCAGGTCGTCGGGCGGGTACTGCTGTTCGAGCACGCCTTCCGCGACGTCGTGCGGGTAGCGGTAACCGGTGGCGTTGCCGAGTTTCTTTGCGCCCGCGTAGTGGCCGTCGCGCAGGTGCGCGGGGACCAGGCCGGTGGCGCCGCCGCGCACGTCGGCCAGGGCCGCGTCGATGGCGGAGACGATGGCGTTGGACTTGGGCGCGGTGGCCAGATGGACGGTGGCCTGAGCGAGCGCGAGCCTGCCTTCCGGCATGCCGATCAGCTGCACTGCCGCCGCTGCGGCGGTCGCGGCCTGGAGGGCCGTCGGGTCGGCGAGGCCGACGTCTTCGCTGGCGTGCACGACGAGCCGCCGGGCGATGAACCTCGGGTCCTCGCCCGCTTCGATCATCCTGGCCAGGTAGTGCAGGGCCGCATCGGCGTCCGAGCCGCGGATGGACTTGATGAACGCGCTGATCACGTCGTAGTGCTGGTCGCCGGAGCGGTCGTAGCGAACGGCGGCCTTGTCGACGGTGGCTTCGACGGTGGCCAGGTCGATCTCGGCGGCCCCGGTCGAGGCAGCCGCGTCGGCCGCCGCTTCGAGTGCGGTGAGAGCGCGGCGGGCGTCGCCGCCTGCCAGCCGGACCAGGTGGTCCTCGGCTTCGGGCGAGAGCGCCGGTGAACCGCCGAGACCGCGTTCGTCGGTCACCGCCCTGCGGATCAGCAGGCGCACATCCTCGTCGGTGAGCGGGCGCAGTTGCAGTACGAGCGAGCGGGACAGCAGCGGCGAGACGATCGAGAAGTACGGGTTCTCGGTGGTCGCGGCGACCAGCAGCACGGTGCGGTCCTCGACGGCGCCGAGCAGCGCGTCCTGCTGGGTGCGGGAGAAGCGGTGCACCTCGTCGATGAACAGCACGGTCGCCTCGGCGGTCCGGCCCAGCCGCTTGCGGGCCTCCTCGATGACCGCACGCACCTCTTTCACCCCGGCGGACAACGCGGACAGGGCGACGAACCGGCGGCCGGTGGCCGTCGAGACCAGGGTGGCGAGGGTGGTCTTGCCGGTGCCGGGCGGGCCGTAGAGCAGGACCGACGCGGGCATGCCGCCCTCGACCAGGCGCCGCAACGGCGCGCCGGGGCCGAGCAGGTGGTCCTGGCCGAGCACCTCGCTCAGCGAGGCCGGCCGCATCCGCACGGCGAGCGGCGCGTTGGCGGCCTTGAGCGCCGCGCCGCGGTCGTCGGCGGCCGCGGCGAACAGGCCGTCGTCGAAGAGCTGTTCGTCCACAACACCGAATGTTATGCGTCGGCCATGACAGTTATCCCCGCGTACGTGATCCGTCGCGTGTGGTAGCCAGATAGGGTCCCGCCTAGTACAACGAAACCGACAACGAGTATCGACGGGGTGACCAACAGTGGCCGATGCGGCACCGAGCAGTTTCGGCGCCGTTTTCCGAGTGCGCGAATTCCGGGCGCTCTGGTTCGGGCAGGTGCTTTCCATTGCCGGTGACCAATTGGCCCGGGTCGCGCTGACCCTGCTCGTCTACGCTCGCACCGGTTCGGCGCTGCTCAGTGCCTTCACCTACGCGCTGACCTTCCTGCCCGACCTGATCGGCGGCCCGCTGCTGTCCGGCCTCGCGGACCGCTATCCGCGCAGGTCGGTGATGGTGGTCTCGGATCTGCTGCGCGCGGTGCTGGTCGCCGTGATGGCCATCAGTGGCCTGCCGATCTGGGTGGTCTGCGTGCTGTTGGTGCTGGTCCAGCTGCTGAACTCGCCGTTCACGGCGGCCCGCTCCGCGTTGTTGCCGAACATGCTCGACGGCGACCTGTTCATGGGTGGCCAGGCCATCATGAACATCACCTACCAGACCGGCACGCTGGCCGGTTACGTCGCGGGCGGCGCGCTGGTGGCGTTCACCGGGCCGTACGTGGCGCTGGCGATCGACGCGGTCACCTTCGTCGCATCCGCGATCCTGGTCCGATTCGGTATCGCGCACCGGGACGCCCCTGGCAAGGACGAGCCGTCCGCGCGTCGCGGTGCGACGTTGAGCTCGCTGCGGGACGGGCTGAAGCTGGTATCAGGCAACCGGACGCTGCGGGTGCTGGTCGGGATGGGTTGCGTTTCCGGTTTCTACGTGGTCGGCGAGTCACTGTCCGTGCCGTACGCCCACCAGATCGGTGGCGGCCCGTTCACCGCTGGCCTGCTGTTCGCTGCGATGCCGTTCGGCACCGCGATCGGCATGATCGTGCTGACCCGGTTCATCGCGCCGCCGGTGCGGTTGGGACTGCTCGGGCCGCTGGCGGTGGCGTCGTGTTTCGTGCTGCTGGCGAGCGGAATCCGGCTCAACCTGGCCGTGACTTTGGTGGTCTGGGCGATTTCCGGTGCCGCGCAGGCGTTCCAGACGGTGGCGGCGGCCGCGTTCATCCGCGCGGTGCCGGACGCTGGTCGCGGTCAGGCGTTCGGATTGGCGTCGACCAGCCTGCGCCTCGCGCAGGGACTTGCCATCGTGGTCGCGGGCGCACTCACCGTAAGGCTCACGCCGTCCTGGGTGGTGTTCGTGTTCGCCGCTGCCGGGACGGTGGCCACCATGTGGGCGGCGATGTCCTGGTCGAAGGCGCGGCAGGACCTGCCCGAGCAGTGATCAGCGACCCCCTGGTACCTGGCACACGCGGCCAAAGCAGTCGCTTCCCCTGCGGAGAGTAATGCGCTGGACCCATCAGCGCGTCACGAAGCCAACTACCGACCGCGCATATTCAATTACCAGCTGGTGTCACTCATCGCGCCTGCTCCCTTCGACCGGTTTCGTTCGGGGCGATCCCGGCGAACCCATAACATTCAGCAACACTACGGGTGATCCCGCGTGCCCTTTCCGCTAACGTCAGTCGGGTGACGACGGACGAAGGAGCTGCGGCGGGCGAGAATCATTCTCCCCGCAACGCGGCTTCGCGGCCAAAGGTCGTCACTAAACTGTGGCGAAGAATAACCAAGTGGCCCATGTGGGCGCTACGTGGTCCGGCCATTATCACCGTCCTCGTTGTCGAGGCGGTCACCATCGGGGTGACCGCCTCGGTTGCGCGAAGCGTGCCGATCACCCATCAGGACTGGGTCATCTTCGGCCTCCTGCTCGCGGGTTCCATGGTCCACATGGAGGCGGTGCGCAGCATCGAGAAGATCAGGGAGCAGGTGCGCGCCAACGCGCCACTGGTCGACCTGAAGTCGGTGTGGACGTTCGCGTCGATCCTGCTGCTGCCACCGGTCCTGGCCATCCTGATGTCCGCATTGACCTACGCCCACCTGCGACTGCGCATCATCAACCGGCAGACGTTCCGCTGGGTCTACAGCGCGGCGACGGTCATGCTGGCCACCGCGGCGTCCTCGGCGGTGCTGGATCTGGGCATGGCACCGGGCACCTATCCCGGCCTGCCGCTCGGCTGGCAAGGGGTCGCGCTGATCGTGTTGGCCGGCCTGGTTCGCTGGTTCGTCAACCACGGCCTGGTCGTGGTGATCATCCTGCTGTCCTCGCCGAGCACGCCCGGCAAGGACGCGCTGGGCAGTTTCAGCGACAACATCGTGGAAACGGCCGCGTTGAGCCTGGGCGCGGTGGCGGCGCTGGTGATCGAGCACGACATCTGGTATCTGCTGTTGATCCTGCCGCCGATTCTGGTGCTGCACCGCAGTCTGCTGATGCGCCAGTACGAGGTGGCGGCGCGCACGGACACCAAGACCGGTCTGGCCAATGCCACGCACTGGAGCCAGATGGCGCGTTCGGAGCTGGCGCGCGCGGAACGCTACGACACGTCCGTCGGCATCCTCATGCTGGACCTGGATCACTTCAAGCGCATCAACGACACGTACGGTCACCTCACCGGTGACAAGGTGCTGAAGGCGGTCGCTGACGCGCTGCGCAAGGAAACCCGCGACTACGACCTTGTCGGCCGGTTCGGTGGCGAGGAGTTCCTGGTGTTGTTGCCCGGAGTGGACGATGTGGAACTGCGCGTGGTCGCCGAACGGTTCCGGCACTGTGTGAGCACGGTCCAGGTGACCGCGACCGAGACCTACCAACTGGTGCCGGTGACCGCATCGGCGGGCGCGATCTGTTTCCCCAGCGGCGGCTCGGATCTGGACGAGTTGCTGCTCGCCGTGGACGCCGCGCTGTACGCGGCGAAGGCGGGCGGCCGGGATCGGACCTGTTACGCGCCGAGCGGAGCCGACGTACCCGAGCAGGGCGAGCACTGATCCCGTTCGCCCTGAGCGAACAGGCCACACTGAGCAGATGTCGAGATCCGTCGCGATGCTGTCCGATGTGCACGGAGTGCTGCCCGCGCTACGCGCCGTGCTCGCCGAACCGGATGTGGCCGATGCGGACGCCGTTGTGCTGCTCGGCGATCTCGCCTCCGGCCCGCTCCCGGTGCAGACCCTGGATCTGCTGACCGGACTCGGCGACCGGGCGATCTGGATCGCGGGCAACGGCGAACGCGAACTCCTCGAACTCGCCCAAGGTGCCGACATCGAACCGCCCGACGAGATCAGCGTCTGGGCCGCGCAGCAGCTGCGCCCGGATCAACTCGACCTGATCGCCGCACTCCCCCGCACCGCGACCATCACCGTCGACGGGCTCGGCGACGTGCTGTGCTGCCACGCGACCCCGAGCGACGACGCGGAAGTGGCCCTCGTGGACAGTCCGATCCCGCGCTGGCAGGAGGTTCTCGCGGGCGTAGCCGAAACGGTACGCACCGTAGCGTGTGGACACACGCACATGCCGTTCGTTCGACTGGTCGACCGGCGCACCATCGTGAACCCGGGCAGTGTCGGCATGCCCTACGGCAGCACCGGCGCGCACTGGGCCCTGCTGGGCGACGGGCCGAGCATCTCGTTGCGGCGAACGGAGTACGACACAGCGGCGGCGGCCGAGGAGATCATCGCCGAATCGAGTTGTCCGGACGTCGTCGCGTGGGTGGATTTCTTCGTCCGCGCGCCCGCCTCCGATCTGGAGGCACTGGCGGCGTTCCGCTAACCGGCCACTATGGACATCATGGTGGCGTCGATCCAGGCGCCGTCCCAGCGCAGCGCGTCCCGTTGCACGCCTTCCACCTGGAACCCGCACTTCTTGTAAAAGACACAGTTCGTAGACGTGGCGCGCACGCGGGTTGACGGCGTAGACGTCCAAGCTGATCCGGTGCACGCCGACCACGTTCAGTGCGTAGTCGATCACCAAGCGGGTCGCTTCGCTGCCGTAGCCGTGCCCGAAGTGTTCGGCAGGGCCGAGCATGATCCGGAAGTTGACCGACTCGTTGTCCTGGTCGAACTGGTTCAACACGACCTCGCCGACGAACCGGCCGTCGGTGTTGCGCAGGATCGCCCAGTCGGCCCGGTCGGGCAGTTCCGGCCGCGAGCTCAGCCACGCCAGGGCGCGCTGGCGAACCAGCGCCGGATCTGCGGCATGCGCTTCGGAGGTGTGGCTGCCGGTGAGGCGCCGGGCTTCCGGGTCGCCGATCATCAGAAGGTAGTCCTCGAGGTAGCCGGCATCGAGCTGTTTCAGCGTGACGCTCGTGCCGGTCAGCGTCGGCTGGTCGCGAAACGGATCAGCGGGCAGCAAGAACCCTCCCCAGCGCGGCCAGCAACAGCTCGACGCGATCGGGCCGCGCGTTGTGGCCCATCATCCCGATCCGCCACACCGACGACGCGTACTTGCCGGCGCCCGCGCCGATTTCGATGTCGTACTCGGTCAGCAGCCGCCCACGCACCGCGGCCGAGTCGAGACCCTCCGGCACCCACACCGTGGTCAGTTCCGGCAGTCGCGAACCCTCCTCGGCGAACGGCGTCAGGCCGAGTTCGACCAGTCCTTCGACCAACCGCTCCCCGGCCGCCTGGTGGCGCGCGAACACGCTCGGCAGGCCCTCGTCCAGGATCCGGCCCAGCGCGGCGTGCAGCGACGCGATCATGGCCACCGGCGCGGTGTGGTGGTACGTGCGGCCACCCGAAGCGTTGCCGCCCACATAGTCGCCGATCATGCCCAGATCCAGGTACCAGGTCGGCGGTGCCTCGGTACGCCGCGCCCACCCACGCTCGGACATGGTGAACGGCGCGAGACCCGGTGCCACACCAAGGCATTTCTGCGTGCCCGAGTAGCCGAGGTCCACGCCCCACTCGTCGACGGCGACCGCGATCCCGCCCAGCGACGTCACGCAGTCGGCGAGCACCAGCGCATCGGCGTCCCGCTCGTGCACGGCAGCGGCGAGCGCACCGATGTCGCTGCGCACCCCGGTGGACGTCTCCGCGTGCACGGCGGCGACCAGCTTCGGCGCCGGATGCCCGGCGAGGACCGCGTCGACGTTCACGGGCCGGCCCCACTCGTGCTCGACCCGCACCACGTCGCCGCCGTAGCGCGCGGCAACGTCGCACATGCGCTCGCCGAACAGCCCGTTGACCGCCACCACGACCACGTCGCCGGGCACCACGGTGTTGGCGAACGCCGCCTCCATACCGATGGAGCCGGTGCCCGACAACGGCAGCGTGCGCCGGTTCGCGGTGCCCCACACGACGCGCAGCCGATCACAGGTCTCGTCCAGGATCCGCAGGAACTCGGGGTCCAGATGGCCGAGCAGGGGCGCGGCCAGCGCCGAGGTCGCCTCCGGATAGGGATTGGACGGACCGGGACCGAACAGACTGCGTTGCACCAAAGGCATGCACCCGAGCCTATGCGGACATGATCAGGCTCCGGCTGCCGGGCGGGTGGCCGCCGCGTCGCGGATGGCACTGCACCATTCGAGCAGTGCCTTGTCGCATTTGGCGGCAGCCGCGGCATCGTAGAGGTTGTCCCACAATCGCACCCCGGTCCATTCAACGAACCGGCGATACGCGGTGGGCACCGCGATACCGAACGAATCGGGCAGTCGCCGCCAGGCGCAGCCGCTGGTGAGGACGAAGACCACGGCGACGAAGACCGCGCGGTCACCGACCCTGGACCGACCACCTCCTTGCGGTCGGACCTTGGGCAGGGGGATCAACGGATAGGCCAGCTCCCACAATTCGTCGGGCAACAAACGTCGCGACAACGAGGAAATCCGTTCGTCCAAGTCAACGGAACGCACCACACGAGCCACCTCCAGCCGGATTGGCCTCTTTGTTGTAGAGGTGTCCTGGCCGGTGGTCAATCGTCCGCTTGGGCCAAATATTGTTGTCATCGGCCAACGCGGACGGCGGCGAGATCCCGCGCGTGCCACGCCTGCATCGCATGTTGAACCATCGTGATCAGCGTTTCTTTGGTTGATTCCCGTTCGCGCGCGTCACATTTCACCAACGGAATCTCCGGGGAGATCGCCATCGCCTCGCGAACATCGGCCAACCGGTAGGGTAGGACGCCTTCAAACGTGTTCACGGCGACGATGTAGGGCAGACCGTGTTCCTCGAAATAATCGACCGCGCCGAAGGAGTCGGCGAGCCGGCGAGTGTCCACCAGCACCACGGCGCCGATCGCGCCGCGTACCAGGTCATCCCACATGAACCAGAATCGTTGCTGCCCAGGGGTGCCGAACAGGTACAGGATCAGGTCGGAGTCCAGGGTGACCCGGCCGAAATCCATGGCGACGGTGGTAGTGCGTTTGTCTGGCGTGGCACGCAGGTCGTCTATGCCGGCGCTGGCATCGGTCAGCACGGCTTCGGTGGTCAATGGGACAATTTCGGAGACCGAACCGACAAATGTGGTCTTGCCGACGCCGAAACCACCGGCTACCACGATCTTTGCCGAGGTGGCGCTCGGCGAGCGGCGGGTCGTCTTCGACCTCTCAAAGTCGACGGAGTCCACTCAACACCCTTTCCATCAACACGAGATGCGCCGCGATGTCGTCGTCGGCGAATGTGCGGTGAATACTGATCAAGCCCAGTTCGGCCATGTCACTCAGGATGACCTTGGCAACACCCAGTGGAACCGAAAGCTTCGCGGCGACTTCCGCCACCGAGTGCGGATGCCGGCATAAAGTGCCGACTGCCCGATATTCCACCTGGTTGAGCAGGGCTTCGTCCCGACCGAGATCACTGGTGGATATCAGCGTCTCCAATTGCAGGTCAACGCTGGCCCGGGTCCGTCCGCCGGTCCAGGCGTAGGGCCGTACGCGCGAAGCCTCGTCGCCAAAATCGTCGACCGCGTAGTAGCCCGAATCGCCGAACTGGCTCGGCGCCGGAAAAACCGGGTGGGTTGGCCCGACCGGGCTCGGGGGGACGGGGGGAGTTACCACCCGGTCGGGCCAGTCAGTGGGATGCTGCCAGACAGCGGGGTCGTCGACGGGTTCAGCGAACTCGTCGAAGGGAATGGTCATGGTGACCTCACACCGGCTGACGTGTCAGCAGTCGTTGCGAGCCTTGCAGCTCGGCACGCAGCTCCGGGGTGAGCATCTGCCCGACTCGTTCGACGAGCAGTGTCATCTCGTACGCGACCTGTCCGATGTCGCAGTTGGGGGCGGCCAGCACGGCGAAGGAGGAACCGTCGCTGATGGCCATCAGCAGCATCACGCCGCGTTCCATCTCCACGACGGTCTCCCGGACCGGACCGGCCTCGAAACACCGCGCGGCGCCCATGGTGAGACTGGACAGACCGGAGGCGACCGCGGCGAGCTGGTCGGCGCGATCCGCGGGTAGCCGGGCCGAGCAGGTCAGCAACAACCCGTCCGCGGAAACGACCACGGCGTGTGCCACCCCGGGTACGCGTTCGGTGAAGTCGGTGACCAGCCACCCGAAGCGGCCGTGCGGCGACTGACTTGACATCAATCGTTCTCCCATTCGAATCCGTGCTCGATACCATCGGTCGCCGCCGAGCCGTCCCGGCCCTGGCGGACTCCCCGCTGGAAACTGCTCAGCCGATCCCGGACCGCGCCCGCGTCGGCACCGGCCATGGCCGGTTTGCCTTTCGTCGCAACGCTGCCTGGCACCAGTTGGGCCCGTGGCTGGCGGCGCGGCAACCCGGCCGGGGTGAACGTGGATGGGGTGGGGGTCAGCGCGTCCTCGGCCGCCTCCCAGCCCTCGTCCGCGACGGTCGGCCAGATCGCGGTGTCCTCAAGACTGTCGGGGTTGACAGTCGCGGTGGTGTTCTCGCTGCTCACCGAGGTGGATGTGTCCTCTACAGTGGACTCGTCGATCGCCTCGACAGCGATCTCCATCTCGGCCTCGTCGGTTGGCTCGACGAAGAACGGACTCTCCGAGCTGTTCGCGTTCTCCGTCGGCCATTCCGGCTCGGTCAGGCCGACCTCGTCGATCTCGTGCCGGCCCTTCTGCACGCCGCGCTGGAAGCCGGCCAGGCGCCTGCGCATCTTCGCCGCGCCCGGACCCACCGCGGGTTGCACGCCCGTCGTGCCGGTCGCACCCGCGCTGCCCGGCAGCAGCCGGGCCTTGGGCTGCCGCTTGGGCAGACCGGCTGAGGTGAACGCCTCCGGCGAGGACTGGGTGACCGAGTCGGCCGCCTTCCAGCCTTCGTCGGCGGCGAAGCGCCAACCGGTCCGGCCCGCGAAACTCGCGTCCTCGGGCGGCGCCTCCTCCTCATCCGGCGTGTCCATCGGCTTGGCCGAGTCGAACCAGGCGGAGAGCATGTCGTCGAAGATCGGCGTCGTCGCGCCCGGCCCGTCCTGGGCCTGCTCCGGCTCGGTCTCCTGCGCAGCGTCCGCCGCGGTGGCGCTGCCCGGCAGCGGCGCGAAGAGATTCACCCCGGACTCTGCCGCGCTGGGCAGTTGCGGAATGGTCACGGTGATCGCGTTCATCGACGTGTCGTCGCGTGCCTGCGGCGGCTCCAGCTCGCCCGGCGGCAGGGACAGCTGCACGTCCTCGTCGCCGATGATCAGCTGCGCTGGCAGGGTCACCGTGACCCGCAGGCCCGGAATGTCCTCGCCACCGTGCAGGCGCACCCGCACGCCGTGCTGACTGGCCAGCTTGCTGACCACGAACAGGCCCATCCGCCGGGTGATCCGGCCCTCGAATCCCTCGGCCTCGCCGAGCCGTTCGTTGGCGGCGCGCAGTTCCTCGTCACCCATGCCGATGCCGTGGTCGACGATGTCCACCACGATCGACCGGGACCGGGTGCGATGCGATGCGATGGTGACCTGGGTATCCGGCGCGGAGAACGCGGTCGCGTTGTCCAGCAGTTCGGCGACGAGCCGGACCAGGTCACCGGCCGCGTAGCCGAGAATGTGCACGCCGGGCGGCGGCTGCACGGAAACCCGTTGGTACTGCTCGATCTCGCTCACCGCGGCCCGCAGCAGGTCGGACAGGGGCATGGCCTGCGCAGGGCCCCGGCCCAGCTCACCACCGGAGAGCACCATCAGGTTCTCGTTGTTGCGGCGCATCCGGGTGGCCAGGTGGTCCAGTTTGAACAGTGCGGAGAGTTGGTCGGGATCCTCCTCGTCGCGTTCGAGCTGTTCGATCAGGCGCAGTTGCCGTTGCACCAGGCCCTGACTGCGACGCGAGAGGTTGGTGAACAGGTCGCTGTAGTTGCCGCGCAGGTTGGCCTGTTCGACGGCCAGTTTGAGCGCCTCGGCGTGCACCGCGTCGAAGGCTCTGGCCAGCTGGCCGACCTCGTCGGAGGTGTGCACCGGGACCGGGGTGACCGCGATGTCCACGGTCTCCCCCGCCTGAATCCGCTCGACCGCCTCAGGCAACTGCCGGGTGGCGACGTCGCGTGCGGTGCGGCGCAACACACCGACGGAGCGCAGTAGCTGACGAGCGACGATCACCATGATCAGCGCGGCGACCAGCAACGCGGCGAACAGGATCACGGCCGCAGTGCCCGCGGTATTGCTCGCGGTGCTCTGCATGTTCGCGGCCGTCGTGCGCAGCTGGCCGGCCAACGTGTCGGTGACCGAGGTGAGTCCGCCGGTGACCGCCTGGTTGGCCGAGTTCCAGGTGTCCAGCGGGATCCGGATGACCATGCCGGGCATGATCTGCCCGCTCATCCCACCGGACTCGTCGATCGCCTGGTCGAGCAGGGTGCCCTGTTGGCTGAGCGTGGTGCCGCTGACCGCTTTCTGGTAGTCGGTCGCGGCGTCCACGGCGGCAACCGCCCGGAAGTCGCTGATGCGGCTGGCCAGCCGGGCCTCGGAACCGTGCAGCGAGGTGACCTCGACGACGGTCATGGTGCCCCGGCCGATGCCGACCAGGACGACGGACTGTTGGTAGAGCACCTCCTCCCGGGCGGAGAACAGGTCGTAGAGGGCCATCGCCTCACGGGTCAGCTGTGGGTCACCGAGGTCGGTGGCCAGCACCCGGTCGAAGGCGAAGATCCCGTCGATCAGCTGGGTGTAGCTGTCGACCTCGGTGGCGGCATTCGCGTCCTGCGTGCCTTCCCCGGCGCGCAGCGCGGGCAGCTCGCCGAGTTGCCTGCTCGCCTCGTTCCACGCGGCCACCGCGACCGGGTCGAACCCGGCCCGTCCCGCGTTGGTGGCCTCGGTCTGGCGCAGACCGCCCAGCGCCAGGTCCACCTCGTGCTGGAGGCCGGCCATCGACGGGTCCGGCTTCGGCGCGGGCTTGGGCGGCGGTGGTGGCGGTGGTTGATCTTTGGCGGACTTGTCCTTGGTCGAGCCCGTCATGGTCGAGCCGGACATCGACCCCGGCATCGAGGCGGGTGTGGCCGCCGACGTGGTCGCGCTCTGGATCGCGTTGTCCGCGGCGACCTGCTGCCGCTCCTGCTGCAACGCGGAAATGGCGGAGCGCGCATTGTCACTGAGTTGGGTGAGCCCGTCCGCGCTGATGTACACGTCTGCTTTGGCCATCTGCGCGTTGATCACGACAATGCCCAGCGCGAGCGTGGTGATCACCGGCACCAGCATTACCGCGATGAGCTTGACCGGAATACTCCAGTCTCGCCAGCGCACAATCGTGGAGCGCGCCGGGTTCCGGCCGTTGCTCGACCGGTCGCCGCGATCGCGCACTGGCTTGGCCCGCTCAGCGGTCTTACTCACGCGTCCTCCTTGCGGGCAACGAAAAACTGGCAAACCGACTGGTCGGCGGGCACGGGGAAATGCACGTCCCGCCATTCCTTTCTGGCATGACAAAACAGCACAAGCATGTCTCTTCACCTCGCTGCCGATATCGTCGGGCGCGGCAAAAGCGTTTCTTCCCGTCGCGCACCCGCACACCATTCTCAAATGACAGTGGGTGCACCAATTCCGAAGGCCAAATCACGCGGTCAGCAGGGTTGAACTAATCAGACAGCGTGTATTCGGTGTTCTTGAGCTCGGGTACTTGACCCTACATCAAACGTCGTGATCAAGATGCAATTCGCAACACGTGGCGATGACCAGCAGTTTTACTCATGAGTTACCGTTATTTCAGGCTAAACGGACGTATCGGGTGCATCAAGATCCGATTTTTGTTGCCCTGAGCAGCACATTCACTGTCCTCATCACCCGATAGCGGGACGCATTACACCTCGATGGTGTGCATCTCGCAGTTTGCATGTCCGACTCAACTGGACCGGCCGCCGGCAGCACCCGCCAGAACCCCGCGACCTCGCTCGGACAACCCCGTTCAACACCAACAAAACCCCAGCTCAAACCCACTTCGCCCGGCGCTGGCAGATGATCGGGAATCGCCTGGCGGACCCTCCCCTCAAGTCGATCCGCCCTGCCCGAACGGGTGACACGAGACAACCTGCACCCTTCTTGCGACGCCACCCCGCGTCGCCCGACCAGCCCTGGCTAAAACACCCTTCCAGCAGCACAAACAGCCACGATCTCCACCTCGGAAGGGAGCAGCGCCGGGACCGATCGACACAGCCAGCTGAAGCGGATAACGCCAGAACCTATTTGACGCAGCGTAGCCAAAATATTCACTCTTATGTGGTAAATTTTCGCCACCGCAGGGGAACTCGGGTGAATCTCGACCGTTCCGTTTCGTGGAAAATCGGTCTTGACTTTGCCCCCAAGATCAAGCAAGTTCGATCACGGCACTATTACGGTGACAGTGACCGCAGCGGCATATCCACTCGCCGATCGGGTATTGACGGGATAAATACCAGCGTACTCACGCACGCCGTACCAGATCACCGAAAGGCAGGATAACGTGGCAGATCGGACGTGCCGAACCGCTGCTCCAACGCCCCGACCACGGACAACGCGTGATCGGCCAACTGCGGCTCACCGGTCCGCTCCGCGTCCGAGGCCAGACGCAACCAGCGCGAGCGCAACGCGACACTGCGCCGGGGCGCGCGCAGTTCACCGTCGATCGGCAGGTCCTCCTGGCTCGGCGCGGGCAGGAACCACCAGGTCGACAGCCACACCCAGAACACCTGCGCGTCCAGGAGACCAGGTGCGAGCACCGCGTCTTCGTCCAAGTCCGGCCACATGGTCGCTACCTCGGACCGCCAGGCCGCGACCATCGCCTCCATCATCCCGTTGGGCAGCGCGTAACTGCACCAGCACGACGGGAACGGCACGCGCAGATATCCGGCGTCCAGCAACACATCCCGCCAGCAGCCGCCCTCGAAGTCCAGGAACCGCACGCCCTTGCTGGTGATCACGTTGTTGTCCGGGCACGCGTCCGACGGGCTGAACGCGCGGTGCCGGGGCGAGTCGACCAACCGGGCAGCGGCCATCGCCCGTTCGTGCACGGCCGCCGGGGTGTCAACGCCCAGACTGGCCGAGAGCAGATCCGGCAGCTCGGCGAGCGCCTTCTTGCCTTGTCCGACAAGAGGATCGACCATCTTCGGCCGACCGAGCCGCCTGCTCAACGCCTCGAAGTCCTGTTCGCGGCCTGCCGTGCTCGCGTGCAGCTTGCCCAGCGACCGCGCCCACGACAACAGCGCGCGCTCGGCGGCGCGCGGGTCGTTGCCGAGCAGCTTGTCCGCCAGCGTCGGCGAACGGCCCAGATCCTCCAGCACCACAAGGCGTTCCCGCCCGTCGTGCGCGAACATCTCCGGACACATCCGTTCCTCGGACGCGAGCGCGGTGAAAAGCTGGTAGCTGACGGCTTCCTGCACGAAAGCGTCGGACACCGCGCCAGGTTCCGGCGGTCCGTAGCGCTTCACGACGAGCGTGCGCGGCAGCGAGAACGGTGTGGCGGCAACCCGAACCCTGATCACGGTCGATTCGCCGCTGCCGCCGAGATCCTCCGGGGCGGCAAGGCGAACCGTGGCGCCGAAACGGTGACTGAGCACCTGCTGGGCCGCTGCCATCGTCTCGGACACCTCCGATCGGATGTCCTCAACGACATCCGATGAGCCTGCGGCGGCATCCACACCCATCTGTACCGACCCTACTCCTGGTTGGTGGCCGCGGGCCGGGGTTCTCGTGATGTGGTCCGCGTCCACGCTCGTCGAAGGCTTCGACCGCATGCGACCGTAGTGCCCCTCGGGGTGCCTTGGCAGCCACGAATGCATAACAGGTTGTTTCCAGTCCATGACACTCTGCGATTGCTGTGAATCGTTTGGCGCGCAGCACCATGGGCCGAGGACACGCGGATCAACCGATCCGGCGCCATCGGCCCTCGATGTGACGATTCAGCCCATGCGGATCAGGAGTCCGCTTTGGCCGCTGCCTTCACCGGCGGCTTCGAGTCGACCCCGGCTTCCTTACGCTGCAATGGAGTAATCGGCGTCGGCGCGCCGGTCAGCGGGTCGAACCCGCCACTGGTCTTCGGGAACGCGATGACCTCACGGATCGACGACTCGCCCGCGAGCAGACCCACGGTGCGGTCCCAGCCGATCGCGATGCCGCCATGCGGCGGCGGGCCGTACGCGAACGCCTCCAGCAGGAAGCCGAACTTCTCGTTGGCCTCGTCCTCGGACAGCCCCATCAGCTCGAAGACCCGCTTCTGCACATCGGCGCGGTGGATACGAATCGAGCCACCACCGATCTCGTTGCCGTTGCAGACGATGTCGTAGGCGTAGGCCAGCGCGCTGCCCGGGTCTTCCTCGAACCGGTCGATCCACTCCGGAGTGGGCGAGGTGAACGCGTGGTGCACGGCCGTCCAGCGACCCGACCCGACCGCGACGTCGCCGCTCGCGGTCGCCTCCGACGCGAGCTCGAACAGCGGTGCGTCCACCACCCACACGAACGACCAGGCGGACTCGTCGATCAGGCCCTGCCGCCTGCCGATCTCCAACCGGCAGGCGCCGAGTAGCGCCCGTGCGGCCGACGGCTGGTCGGCGGCGAAGAAGACACAGTCGCCCGGTTCGGCGCCGGCCGCCTTGGCCAGACCTTCCCGTTCGCTGTCCGAGAGGTTCTTGGCGACCGGGCCACCGAGCGTGCCGTCCTCCCCCACCAGCACGTACGCCAAACCCTTGGCACCGCGCTGTTTCGCCCAGTCCTGCCACGCGTCCAGGGTGCGCCGCGGCTGGTCAGCGCCGCCCGGCATGACCACGCAACCGACGTAGGGCGCCTGGAACACCCGGAACGGGGTGTTGGCGAAGTACTCGGTCAGTTCGGTGAGTTCCAGGCCGAAGCGCAGATCCGGCTTGTCCGTGCCGTAGCGGGCCATCGCGTCCGCGTAGGTCATCCGCTGGATCGGCAACGGGATGTCGTAGTCGGCCAGTTCGCGCCACAGCGCCGAGACGATCCGCTCGCCGAGCGCGATCACGTCATCCTGGTCGACGAAGCTCATCTCGATGTCGAGCTGGGTGAACTCGGGCTGGCGGTCGGCGCGGAAGTCCTCGTCCCGGTAGCAGCGGGCGATCTGGTAGTACCGCTCGATGCCGCCGACCATCAGCAGCTGCTTGAACAGCTGCGGCGACTGCGGCAGCGCGTACCAGGAACCCGGACGAAGCCGGGCGGGCACCAGGAAGTCGCGCGCACCCTCCGGAGTGGACCGGGTCATCGTCGGGGTCTCCACCTCGACGAACTTCTGCTCGTGCAGCACGGTCCTGGCGATGCGGTTGGCCTCGCTGCGCAGCCGCATGTTGTGCGCGGGGCCGCTGCGGCGCAGGTCCAGGTAGCGGTGGCGCAGCCGCACCTCGTCGCCGACCTCGATGTGCTCGTCCAGCGGGAAGGGCAGCGGCGCGGACTCGCTGAGCACGTCGAGCTCGGTCACGGTGACCTCGATCGCGCCGGTCGGGATGTCCGGGTTCTCGTTGCCCTCGGGCCGGACGATGACCTCGCCGGTGATCTTCAGGCAGAACTCGGCGCGCAGCCGGTGCGCGCGCTCGGCCATCTCACCCTCGCGGAACACCACCTGTGCGGTGCCGGAGGCGTCGCGGAGATCGATGAAGATGACCCCGCCGTGATCGCGCCGACGGGCCACCCACCCGGTGAGGGTGACGGTCTGCCCGGCATGGGAGGCCCGGAGTGTCCCGGCCTCGTGCGTCCGCATCACGGTAGATCTCTCCTTCGTGCATTGACTCGGTCAATGCACGAGACTAACGAACCACCCCGGTCCCTTGGCCAGCGGGTTTCCGCTCAGGCGTCGAGCACCTGACCGGCACGCCGGACCACCGGCGGCAGCACCGACCAGGGGAAATTGATCCACCGGCCGGTCCGCCGCCAGATGTACTCGCAGGCGACCTCGGAGTGCGGCTTCTGGTAGATCACCGCACAGCGCACGTCCGCGACGTGGTCGGCGCAGAAGTCGCGGACCAGCTTGAGCGTGGCGCCGGTGTCCGCGACGTCATCGCAGACCAGCACCTTGGCGCCGGCCAGGTCGACCGCGTTGGGCACCGGCGGGAGCATCACCGGCAGGTCGAGCCGCTTGTCAACGCCGGTGTAGAACTCCACGTTCATAACATGAAGATTCTTCACGTCCAACGCGTACCCGAGCGCCCCCGCCACGAACAGCCCGCCCCGGGCGATCGACAACAGCAGATCGGGTTCGAACCCATCGGCCGCCACCAGCTCGGCCAACTCCCGAGTCGCCGTGCCGAACAGGTCCCAGGTCAGTTCTTCGCGTTCCGCCGCCACCCGGGGAATGCTAATTCAGTAGGAGCGGGGCAGCTTCAGCGTGTGCTGCGCGACATAGTTCAAGATCATCTCCCGGCTCACCGGCGCGATCCGCCCCACCCGCGACGCCGCCAGCAACGCACCCAGTCCGTACTCGGAGGCGAGGCCGTTCCCGCCGTGCACCTGAATCGCCTGGTCGACCGTTGTCACCGCGGCCTCGGCAGCCGCGTACTTGGCCATGTTCGCGGCCTCGCCCGCCTCCCGGTCCAGCCCGGCGTCGTAGAGGGCGGCGGCCTTCTGCGTCATCAACCTGGCCAGCTCGATCTGGATCGCGCACTGCGCGAGCGGGTGTGACAGCCCCTGGTGCGCCCCGATCGGCGTGTCCCAGACCTGCCGGTTGCGCGCGTAGTCCGTGGCACGCTCCATCGCGAACCGGGCGATCCCGGTCGAGAACGACGCCGCCATGATCCGCTCCGGGTTCAGCCCGGCGAACACTTGGGCAAGACCCGCGTCGGTCGAGCCGAGCAACGCCTCGGCGGGCAGCCGCACGTCGTCGAAGAACAACGTGAACTGCTTCTCGGGCGAGATGATGTCCATCTCGATCGGCTGATAGGTGAAACCCGGCGTGTTCGTCGGCACGATCAACAAAGACGGCAGCAACCGCTGCCCGTTCTCGTCCACGTGCCGCGCGACCACCAGCACCGCGTCCACCTCGTCGACGCCCGAGATGAAGTACTTCCCACCGGACAGCACCCACTCGTCGCCGTCCCTGCGGATCGAGGTGGCGAGCTTGTGCGAGTTCGAACCAGCGTCAGGCTCGGTGATCGAGAACGCCATCTTCGTTGTGCCGTCGGCGAAACCGGGCAGCCAGCGCTGCTTCTGGGCGTCCGTGCCGAACCGCGCGATCACCGTCGCGCAGATGGCCGGCGACACCACCATCAACAACATCGGCGCGCCCGCGGCCGCGAACTCCTCGCAGACCGCGGCGAGGTCACCGATCCCGCCCCCGCCGCCACCGAACTCCTCCGGCACGGCAACGCCCAGATAACCGAGCTTGCCGGCGTCCGCCCACATCTCGGTGGTCTTCTCCCCCGCGCGTGCCTTCGCGGTGAAGTAGTCGCGGCCGTACTTGGTGGCCAGTTCGCGAACGGCCGCCCGCAGCGCCACCCGCTCAGCAGACTCGGTGAACGCGATCTCGGTCATCCCTACGCCTCCTCTATGACGGCGAGCACGGCTCCCGCGTCAACCTGTTGTCCCACACTGACTCGCAGCTCGGTGAGCGTGCCGCTGTTCGCGGCGACCACCCGGTGCTGCATCTTCATCGCTTCCAGGACGAGCAGTTCCGCGCCCGCCGCGACGGTCTGACCGGCCTCGACCGCGAGCCGCACCACCGTGCCCGGCATCGGCGCGACCGTGGCACCCTCCGCGATCTGCTCGGTCGGGTCCGCGAACCGCGGGATCACGGTCAACGACACCGCACCCAACGCCGAGTCCACTTCGACCAGTCGGTCGTAAACCCGGACCGCGAAGGTCCGCCGCGTCCCGTCGACGTCCAGCGTCACCGCATCCGGTGCACCGGCCACCAGTGCGACATCCGGCAGCAGCGACGTGACCAGCCCATCCCGCCGCACCTCGTACTCGACATCGAGCCGCTCCCCGCCGACCTCGAACGCGGTCCGCTGCGGTTGCGAGCGCAGATTGCGCCACCCCGCCGGAATCCCTCGCTGCACCCGCGACGTCCGGGCCCGCCCACTCGCCCGCGCGAGCGCGGCAGCCAACGCGGAAGCCTTGACGGCTGTCTCGTCGGCCCCCACCGCAAGCCCGGCAACGCCATGGCGCGTCAGGAAGTCCGTGTCCGTGTCACCAGACAGGAAATCCTCGTGCCGCAACACGTTGACCAACAGGTCACGGTTGGTGGTAAGCCCGTGCAACCGGGTGTCGTGCAGCGCAGCGGCCAGCCGGCGAGCGGCAGACCGCCGCTGCGGCGCCCAGCTGATCACCTTCGCCAGCATCGGATCGTAGAAGGTACTGACCTCGGACCCGCTCACGATGCCGCCGTCCAGGCGCAGCCCGAACTCCCCCGGCACTGTGAACTCCGAGTTCACACCCGGAATGTCGAAGTAAACCACGGTGCCACTCTGCGGACGCCAGTCCTGCGCCGGATCCTCCGCGTACAACCGGACCTCGATCGCGTGCCCGCGCGGTTCCGGCGGCGCCCCGGGCAGTCGCGCGCCTTCGGCGATCGCCAACTGCCAGGCCACCAGATCCAGCCCGTACACGCACTCGGTCACCGGATGCTCGACCTGCAACCGCGTGTTGACCTCAAGGAAGTGGAGCTCCCCGTTCGCGGCCAACATGAACTCGACGGTCCCCGCGCCCACGTACCCGATCGCCTTCGCCGCGGCCAGCGCCGCCGCGAACAACCGCCCGCGGATCTCCGCGTCAACCGCCGGGCTGGGCGTCTCCTCGATGATCTTCTGGTGCCTGCGCTGGATCGAACACTCCCGCTCGCCCAGCGCCCACACCGTGCCGTGCTGGTCGGCGAGAATCTGCACCTCGATGTGCCGGGCACGTTCCAGCAACGGCTCGCAGAACACGGTGCCGTCGCCGAATGCCGACTCGGCCTCCTGCCGCGCCAACGCGACCTGGTCCTTGAGTTGCGCCAGTTCGCGCACGACTCGCATCCCGCGCCCGCCACCACCAGCGGACGCCTTGACCAGAATCGGCAGGTCGTCAGCGGTCACCGAATCCGGATCGAACTCCGGCAACACCGGCACGCCCGCCTCGGCCATCAGCTTCTTGGCCGCGACCTTCGACCCCATCGCGTCGATCGCGGCAGGCGTCGGGCCCACCCAGGTCAACCCGGCGGCGAGCACCGCGCGCGCGAAATCCGCGTTCTCGGAAAGGAACCCGTACCCGGGATGAACGGCATCCGCACCCATGCGCCGCGCGGCGTCGATGATCGCGTCGACACGCAGATAGGTCTCCGCCGGTGTGTTGCCCGGCAGCCGCACGGCAGCGTCCGCCTCGCCGACGAACGGCAGCGCGGCGTCCGGGTCGGCGAACACCGCGACCGGCGAAATGCCGACATCGCGGCAGGTGCGGAACACCCGCCGGGCGATCTCGCCCCGGTTGGCCACCAGAAGTGTGCTGATCACGCGGCCCTTTCCCTTCATATCAGGCCCTTCACATCCGGAAGACGCCGAAGCCCTCGGCGCCGCGCACCGGCGCGGTGTGCACCGCGGAAAGACAGATGCCGAGGACAGTCCTGGTGTCCCTCGGGTCGATGACGCCGTCGTCGTAGATGCGCCCGGACAGGTAGGCGGCCTCGGACTGTGATTCGACGGTCGACTCGACCATCTGGCGCATCGCCGCGTCGCCCGCCTCGTCGTAGTCCTGGCCACGCGCTACCGCCGCCTGCCTGGCCACAATGGACAGCACACCGGCGAGCTGCTGCGGTCCCATCACCGCCGATCGCGCATTCGGCCAGGTGAACAGGAAGCGCGGATCATAGGCGCGCCCGCACATGCCGTAGTTGCCCGCGCCGTAGGACGCGCCCATGACCACGGTCAGGTGCGGCACCTGGCTGTTGGACACCGCGTTGATCATCATCGAGCCGTGCTTGATGATGCCCGCGCGCTCGTACTCCTTGCCGACCATGTACCCGGTGGTGTTCTGCAGGAACAGCAGCGGGATGTCGCGCTGGTTGGCGAGCTGGATGAACTGCGCCGCCTTCTGCGCTTCCTCGCTGAACAGCACACCGCGCTCGTTGGCCAGGATGCCGATCCGGTAGCCGTGAATCGCGGCCCAGCCGGTGACCAGGCTCGCGCCGTAGCGCGGCTTGAACTCGTCGAACACCGATCCGTCCACGAGCCGCGCGATCACCTGCCGGGGATCGAAGGGCACCTTGAGATCCGTCGGCACCAGCCCGAGCAGTTCCTCGGCGTCGAACTTCGGCTCCGCGAAATCCGCGTCCGGCGCTGGCCCTTCCTTGTGCCAGTTGAGATTGGCGACGATCCGGCGAGTGATCCGCAGCGCATCGGCCTCATCCTCGGCGAGATAGTCCGCAAGGCCGGAGGTCCGGGCGTGCATCTCCGCGCCACCGAGTTCCTCGTCGTCCGCGTCCTCGCCGGTCGCCATCTTCACCAGTGGCGGTCCGGCCAGAAAGACCTTGGCGCGTTCCTTCACCATCACCACGTGATCCGACATGCCCGGCAGGTACGCGCCGCCCGCCGTCGAATTGCCGAACACCACGGCAACCGTCGGTATCCGGCGCGCGGACGCTCGGGTCAGATCGCGGAACATCCGGCCACCCGGGATGAAGATCTCGCCCTGCGAGTTGAGGTCCGCTCCGCCCGATTCGACCAGTTGTACCAACGGCAGCCGGTTCTGCGCCGCGATCTCGCTCGCCCTGAAGCTCTTGCGCAACGTCCATGGGTTGCTTGCGCCGCCGCGCACGGTCGGGTCGTTGGCGACGACGAGGCACTCGACACCCTCGACAACCCCGATGCCCACGACCACACTCGCGCCAACCGGAAATTCGGTACCCCACGCGGCGAGCGGCGACAACTCGAGAAAGGCGCTGTCCGGATCCAGCAGCAGTTCGATGCGCTCGCGCGCGAGCAGCTTGCCCCGATTGTGATGCCGGTCGACGTACTTCTGCCCGCCGCCCGCGAGCGCCTTGGCGTGCTCGGTGTTCAGTTGGCCGAGCTTGCCGAGCATGGCATCCCGGTTGTCCCGGTACGCCGAGGAGTTGACGTCCACGGTCGAGGTCAGCGTTGTCATCAGTTCCACCCCAATCGTCGCGCGGCCAGCTCGGCAAGAACCTCGCTCGGCCCGCCACCGATGCCCAGAATGCGCGCATCGCGGTAGTGACGCTCCACTTCGGACTCGCGCATGTAACCCATGCCGCCGAACATCTGCACGGCCGCGTCAACCACGAAGGAACAGGCGTCGACCGCCGCGTTCTTGGCCATGCACACCTGCGCGACGACTTCCTCCCCCGCCGCGACCCGCTCCGCGACGTCGCGGGTGTAGGTGCGGGCGAGTTCGATCTGCTGCATCATCTCGACGAGCCGATGCCGGATCAGTTGTCGCGACAACAATGGCCTGCCAAACGTCCGCCGCTCGCGCACCCACGCCTCCGCCAGGTCGAGACAGCGCTGCGCGATCGCGTAGGCGTGCACGGCGAGGTTGACCCGTTCGGCCTGGAACTGCTGCATCAGCAACACGAACCCGGAGTTCTCCGCGCCGACGAGATTCGCGACCGGAACCCGCGCATCCACGAAGGACAACTCGGCAGTGTCCGAGCAGTGCCAACCCATCTTTTCCAGCTTGCGCGTACGCGTAAACCCGGGGTTGTCACGCTCGACAACGAGCAGGCTGATCCCGCCATGCCCCGGCCCGCCCGTGCGCACCGCCGTCGTCACGAAATCCGCGCGCCACCCGGACGTGATGAAGGTCTTGGACCCGTTGACGATGTAGTGCTCACCATCCCGAACCGCCGTGGTGTGAATCGCGGCGACGTCCGATCCGCCTTCCGGCTCGGTCACCCCGAGCGAGCCAATCAACTCGCCTGCCAACGTCGGCCGCACGAACCGCTCGACGAGATCCGGATTGCCGACCGACACGATGTGCGGCAGCGCGATCCCGTGCGTCAGCAGACTCGCAACCAACCCGGACGAGCCACCCGCCTGGATCAGCTCCTCGGTCACCACGACGGTGTCGAGCAGATCCCCGCCGCTGCCACCAACCGATTCCGGAAACCCGATCCCCAGCAACCCGATGCCGGCAGCAGTCTTGTGCAACTCGCGCGGCAACTCGCCCGCGCGCTCCCAGCCGTCCAGACTGTCGACGACCTGATCCGCGACGAACCGCCGAACCACATCGCGCAGGGCCCGCCGCTCCGCGGTCTGCCACCACCGCTCAACCACGGCCCACACCCACACTTCGCGAATTTTCTTCGCTCTGCTCAGGACAGCCCCCACCACTCCCTGGGGGGCGACCCCGGGGCCAGTCTAGTTGCGGGGGTGCGGTTTGAGGGGGTTTCGCGGGGAGGGTGTGGATGGGCGCGGGGGGTGTGGATGGAATCTGGAGCCCTGCGGGGAATGTGGTATGGGCGGTGGTCATCGGAGCGCCTCCGGGATGTCGACAACGCGGCTGCGCAGCCATTCGCCGAGTGCTTTCGCCTGCGGGTCGAACCGGGTCGACGCCGCAACGCCGACCCCGAGCAGACCGTGCACCACGAAGTTGACCGCGCGCAGATTCGGCAGCTCGTATCGGTCGATGGTCAGTTCGCGGGTTTCCGGTAGCAGCTCGCGCAGGCGGTCGATGGTGAGTTCGCCCGCCAGCCAATGGAAACCGGCGTCGGTGCGCGCCCAGACGCCGAGGTTCGCGTCGCCCCCCTTGTCGCCGGAGCGCGTGCCGACGACGGTGCCGAGTGGGGCACGGTAGGTCGCGCCGGAGACGATGGGTTCGGCGGCGACCGCGTACGTCGAGCGGGGGTCGGCGAAGACGTCCGGGGGTGTGATGGCGACCCGGGCGCCGTCGGGGAGGACCGCGGTGTGCGGGACTTCGGTCTGGGCGACGAAGGCGGGGCGGTAGACGCCGACCGGGGTGCCGTCCGACGGGGGCGCGGTCAGCGTGAAGCCGGGGTAGGACCCGAGCGCGAGTTCGACGCACGCGCGCGAGAAACCCTTCACCCGTTTGGGATCGTCGGCTTTGATGGTCGCGTGCAGCAGCGCGCTCGCCGCTTCCTCGGTGTCGGCGTCCGGGTGGTCGGTGCGGGCCAGGGTCCAGCTGATGCCGTCCGCGCCGACCTCGGTTTCGAGCTGGCGGCGGGCGAGGTCGGCCTTCGCGTCGATGTCGGGTCCACAGAGGACGAACGTGGCGCCATTGCGGAAACCGGCGAGCGTGTTGACGCACACCTTCGCCGTCGACGGCGGGGCTTCGCCGCGCACGCCGCTGATCCGCACCCGGTCGGGGCCGTCGCCGGCCAGCTGGATCGTGTCGAAGCGGCTGGTCACGTCCGGGCCGAGGTAGTCGGGCGCGCCGATCTCGTACAGCAGCTGGGCGGTGACCGTTTCGACGGTGACCGCGCCGCCGGTGCCCGCGTGCTTGGTGATCACGGCGGAACCGTCGGCGTTGATCTCGGCGATCGGGAAGCCGGGATGGGTCAGGTCGGCGATCTCGGTGAAGAAGGCGAAGTTGCCGCCGGTGGCCTGTGCGCCGCATTCGATGACGTGCCCGGCGACCGTCGCGCCGGCGAGCGCGTCGAAGTCGGTGCGGGACCAGTTGAAGTGCGCCGCCGCCGGACCGACGACCAGCGACGCGTCGGTGACGCGACCGGTCACCACGATGTCCGCGCCCGCGCGCAGGCATTCCGCGATGCCCCAGCCGCCGAGGTACGCGTTGGCGGTGAGCGCGCCGGACAGGCCGAGTTCCTCCGCTCGCGGCAACAGGTCGTCGCCGGTGAC
>DASXOJ010000106.1:0-33829 GCA_036494465.1 Pseudonocardiaceae bacterium | reverse complement strand
CCCCGTGCCGGCATCGGCCGATCCCCCGTACGGTTCGCACCCGGCGCCGGTCCCGCGACCGACCCCGTCCTCCCGATCGGTGCCCACCCCCCGGACGGCACCGCGCTCCTCGCTCACCATGTCCTTGTGACCCCTGACGGCTGTGGGGCGTATCAGCTCGGTGCTGGCCCCGGCCCTTGACTGTGCGCATGATCGCGGCTCCCGCGCCGCAGAACATGGTCAATTCTGGCCTGGACCACTGACAGTTCCGTCAATTCCGGTGCCCCTCTCCGAGGATCCACAGCTCTGACGATCCACTGCTCGGCTGCGTCCCCCGACCAACGCAGCCGAGCAGTGCCGAGCTTGATCGCGAGTCCCCGCAACCGCGTCATGCAAGAGAGGAGGCGGCTGCCGCCGCTCAGATACCTACGACGACACGTTCGATGCGATCGGCCGCCCCGGAAAGATCCTCGGGCAGCGCGTCGTCGATGCTCAGGGGAGTGGATTCGCGCTGGTCAGCGAGGCTGTCGACGCGCCAGCCGGGGCCCGCGAACAGCAGCCTGCAGCGGGCGCGATTGGTGGGAAGTTTTTTCGCCAGGGCCGGATCCGCGTGCCGGGGCGCCTGCGCCCAGAGCACCACTGCCGACGGCGCGGTGCGCCGGATGGCGGCGGCGAGCGCGTCGACGGGCAGGGCGGCGCCGAGCATCCTGGTGCCGATCTCGCGGGTGGCGAGGGTGGCGAGCAGCGCGTAGAGCGGGAGGCTGCCGCGTTCGCGCGGGGCGCAGGCGAGCAGCACCGGCCGGGCGTTGCGCGGGACGCTGACCACCGGCGTGACCCGGACCAGTGCGGCGAGCACGCATTCGCGGAGCAGGTGTTCGGTTTCCACGCCGAGACCGGAGGTTTCCCAGCGGGCCAGGATGGCCGAGGAGACCGGCGTGATCACCTCGGCCCAGGCAGCGGGCACGCCGAGACTGTCGAAGGCATCCGCGAGCAGGCGTTGCGCGCCCGGTGAGTCCATCGCGAGTACGGCTCGACCGAGGCCGCGCGCGGTTCGGGACGCGCCGGGCAGTTTCAGTCCCCGGCCACCGGACGCGGCTCGCCGACCGGCGGCGGGGTGGAAGTCGCCCTCGGCGACCAGCCCGTCCGCGTCGTCGGCGAGTGCGGGGGAGGCCAGGCGCAGCCGGACGGGTTCGCGGTGCGCGGTGCCGGACTGGGGGTTGGCCTGGAGCGCGTAGCGGGCGGCCTCGGCGGGGGATGCGCCGCGCAGCAGCGCGCGCTGCATCAACTCCAGCCGGGCGATGTCCTCGGCGCCGTAGCGACGATGCCTGCCGGTGGTGTGCCCGCTGGGGCCGACGCCGTATCTCCGGTCCCAGGTGCGCAACGTGGCCGGGGCGACGCCGAGCCGCCTGGCGAGCGCGGCGACGGACAGGGCCGGTTCGTCGGGAACAACGATCGGTTCACCGGATGTCGCCCCCGGCAGGACGGGCGGCTGCGGTGAAGTGGTCACCCGAGCATGTTCGGTTGGCCAGGCGCGGTCGGCAACTGGATCTCAACCTGCTCGCAGTCCGTGGTCAACCAACCGGAAAACCCCTGGAAACGCCTGCAACATGCAGTCACACAGCGTGTTCAAAACGGGCCAGGACACTCCAATGACACCGTCGAACCCGATCTACCTCCCCCCGACGGATGAATTCCATTGCTGTGCACCGACCGCCTCTTGAACAAGTTTTGACGCGCTTCTACTGTGATCCACGCTGGGCCGAATGGAGTAAAGCAAGTGGTCCCGGTGCGGAGGAGGCGATCTTTATGGCGGATACCCGGAGGCTTCCGGGCCCAAATGCCGATGTGTGGGACTGGCAGCTCGACGGTTCCTGCCGAGGTATGGACAGCGCGTTCTTCTTCCACCCGGACGGTGAGCGTGGACCGGCGCGGGCCAGGCGGGAGGCCAGGGCCAAGGCGGTCTGCCAAGCATGTCCGGTGTTGGAGCTGTGTCGTCGGCACGCTCTCGCCGTGCAGGAGCCCTACGGCATCTGGGGCGGCCTGTCGGAGAGCGAGCGCGAGTCGATCATCAAGTCACGCAAGCGCAAGCTGGTCCGCCGCGAGGTGGCGGCGGCCGCGCACTGATCAGACGTACCCGGGGAGGTCGGCGACCTGCCGACAAGCCTGTTTCGACTACAGGTGAAAAAGCTGAAGGGCGACACCAGGATCGGGGTGTCGCCCTTCAGCCGTGTTCGGGATCAGTGCTGGCTGAACCCAGAAGCAACTCAGAAGCCGGGACCGGACTGGTGGCCGTGCCCGTGGCCGTGCCCGTGGCCGCCCGCGGGCTCGTCTGCCTTCTTGTCCACGACCGCGCTCTCGGTGGTCAGCACCATCCGAGCGATCGACGCGGCGTTGGCGACCGCGGAGCGAGTCACCTTCACCGGGTCGACGACACCCTCGCGCACCAGGTCACCGAAGGTGAGAGTGGCGGCGTTGTAGCCCTGGCCCCACTCGAGGTCGGCGACCTTGGACGTGATGACGGCGCCTTCCTGGCCCGCGTTGGCCGCGATCCAGTGCAGTGGCGCGGCCAGCGCGCTGCGCACGATCTTGACGCCGGTCGCTTCGTCGCCGGTCAGGCCGAGTCCGCTGTCCAGCACCCTGGCCGCGTGCAGCAGCGCGGAACCGCCGCCGGGCACGATGCCTTCCTCGACCGCGGCCTTGGTGGCGGCGACCGCGTCCTCGATGCGGTGCTTGCGCTCCTTGAGCTCGGTCTCGGTGGCCGCGCCGACCTTGATCACCGCGACGCCGCCGGAGAGCTTGGCGACGCGCTCCTGGAGCTTCTCGCGGTCCCAGTCGGAGTCGGTGGCCTCGATCTCCTTGCGGAGCTGCTCGACCCGGGACTGGATGTCGTCCTTGCTGGCCGCACCGTCGACGATCGTGGTGTTGTCCTTGGTGACCACCACGCGCCGGGTGTGACCCAGCACGTCGAGGCCGGACTCGGACAGCTTGAGACCGAGGTCGGCGGAGATCACCTGGGCGCCGGTGACGATCGCGAGGTCGTCCATGAACGCCTTGCGGCGGTCACCGAAGTACGGCGCCTTGACGGCGACGACCTTGAGGGTCTTGCGCAGCGCGTTGACCGCCAGGGTGGACAGGGCTTCGCCGTCCACGTCCTCGGCGACGATCAGCAGCGCCTTGCCCCCCTCGACGACCTTCTCCAACAGCGGGAGCAGGTCCGCGAGCGCGGAGATCTTCTCCCGGTGCAGCAGCACCGAGACGTCCTCGTAGGTCGCTTCCTGCGCTTCGAGGTCGGTGACGAAGTGCGCCGAGATCCAGCCCTTGTCGAACTGGACACCCTCGGTCACGGTCAGCTCGGTGGCCAGCGTCGAGGACTCCTCGACGGTGATGACGCCGTCTTCGCCGACCTTCTCGATGGCCTCGCCGAGCAGGGCGCCGATCGAGGCGTCCCGGGAAGCGATGGTGCCGACCTGGGCGATGTTGTCCCGGCCCTTGACCGGTGTCGCCTTCTCCTTGAGCGCCTCGACGATCGCGTCGGCAGCGGCCTGGATGCCCTTGCCGAGCGCGGTCGGGTTGGCGCCCGCCGCGACGTTGCGCAGGCCGTGGCGAACCATGGCCTGGGCGAGCACGGTCGCGGTGGTGGTGCCGTCACCGGCGACGTCGTTGGTCTTGGTGGCCACGTTCTTGGCCAGCTGGGCGCCGAGGTTCTCGAAGGAGTCGTCCAGCTCGATCTCACGGGCGATGGTGACACCGTCGTTGGTGATGGTCGGCCCGCCGAACTTCTTGTCCAGCACAACGTGCCGGCCGCGCGGCCCCAGCGTCACCTTGACCACGTCCGCGAGCTGGTCGACGCCGCGCTCCAATGCCCGACGAGCGTCCTCGTCGAAGCTGATCTGCTTGGGCATGATTGCCTTTCCTGGAGTGCGAAACGCCCCGGTACCCCCGAACAAGGGGTCACCGGGGCGTCAGGCTGCGAGCGGGGCGATCGTCAGTTGACGACGGCCAGCACGTCGCGGGCGGAGAGGATCAAGTACTCCTCGCCGTTGTACTTGACCTCGGTGCCGCCGTACTTGGAGTAGATGACGACGTCGCCGACGGCGACGTCCAGCGGGACGCGGTTGCCGTTGTCGTCGACCCGACCCGGGCCGACAGCCAGAACCTTGCCCTCCTGGGGCTTCTCCTTGGCCGTGTCCGGGATGACGAGGCCGGAAGCCGTCGTCGCCTCGGCCTCACTCGCCTGGACAACGATCTTGTCCTCGAGCGGCTTGATGTTCACGCTCACCGCTATGACCTCCACGGGTCCTCGAAAGCGTTTGGCAGTTGGTTACGGCGCCAGCTGCCCCGTCGTCGCGGGTGCCGAGGCGGCGTGTGCCGTGTGATTGGCACTCTACCCACGCGAGTGCTAGTTCTTCAACGGGGGCTGCCCGGACGGCCGTGGCGGGCGGCGTAACGGGTGGGGTCAGGACGCGATTTAGATCGTTGTCCGGTCACGACCGGACTGTCAGACTGCTGGCGGGGTGATCGCTTTGTGGACGAAGCCACCGAAGACCAATACCCACGAGTGGGCGCGCTCGATCGCGTTGATCCTCGCCCTGCCCGCGTTCTTCGTGCTGATGGGGATCGCCATCCACGGCTGCGGAGTCGCGCACTAGCGCGTTTACTCCTCCCACAAACGTTTGCAGATTAATCGGCCGAACGGACCAGCTGCCGCACCGGTAAATCTGACAAGACGGCATTTCGATCTGTTGTCTCCTTCGAGCGCTAACGTGCATCTCGTATTGCCAGGAAAATTCGCGCTGCGTAGGCAATCAACTACGCTGCCCTCCAGGGGGCATGTGCGAGCAACCAGCACCAGCAGAGAGGCAGCCGTGTTGCAGGGCGACGACCTGACCACGTTTCCTGCCGAATTCGACCCGGAGCGGCCGAACGCGGCGCGCGTTTACGACTACTACCTCGGCGGTGCCGCCAACCTCAAAGTCGATCGTGATTTCGGCAAGAAGGTGCTGGAAATCCTCCCAGAGGCGCGGGATTACGCGCTGTTCAACCGCGCTTTTCTGCGCCGGGCGGTGCGCTACTGCGCGAGCAGGGGCGTGCGCCAGTTCCTGGACATCGGCGCGGGCATCCCGACTGTCGGCCACACCCACGAGATCGCCCAGCAGATCGACCCGGACTGCCGAGTGGTCTACGTCGACAACGAGGCGCTCGCGGTCGCGCACAGCGAACTGCTGCTCGCCGACAATCCGAACGCCGCCGCGGTGCACGCCGACCTGCGCCAGCCCGACGCGGTGCTGAACGCGCGCGAGACGCGGCGGCTGCTCGATTTCGACGAGCCGATCGCGGTGCTGATGGTCGCGCTGATGCACTTCATCCCGGACGCGGACGACCCGAAGAGCCTGCTCAAGCGCTACCAGCAGGCGCTGGTCCCCGGCAGCTATCTGGTCATGTCGCACGCGACCGACGAGGGCCTGAACGTGCGGGTCGGCACGGCGGCCGAGATGTACCGGGTCACCAACAAACCGGCCTGTGTCCGCGACCGGGCGCAGATCGCCGAGTTGTTCGATGGTTTCGAGCTGGTCGAACCGGGCGTCGTCTACACCCCGGAGTGGCAGCCGGATCCCTCGGACAACGTGGCCGAGCCGGGCCGGTCCGCGGCGCTGGGCGGCGTTGGCAGGAAGATCTTCTAGTCCTCGGCGGCGCGGGCGGCGTAGGCATCGACCAGCTGGTGTTCGGCATCGGCGAGGTAGTCGGCGAGCATCCGGTCCGCGGCTGACGCGTCGCCTGCCTGGATCCGGGCGAGGATCTCGCCGTTGCGGGCCAGGTAGGGCTCGTAGAAGCGGCGCGGATCGGCCATCACGTGGAACACCAGCCGCAGTTCGGCGAGCACGCCGCGCATGAGTTCGTCCAGGCGCGGGCTTTCCGCGAGGGCGACGATCGCCTGGTGGTAGCGCAGGTTCGCGGTGCCGACGTGGCTCCAGTCGTCGGCTTTCGCTGCGCGTTCGCCGTCCGCGACGGCTTCCTCGATGCGCGTGATACCGGGCTGTCCTGCGACGACCAGCCGGACGGCGGCGCATTCGACGGCTTTGCGGACGCGGTAGAGGTCGACCACGTCGTCGACGCTGAGTTTGCGTACCGAGGCCCCCCGGTGCATTTCGTGCAGCAGCAGGCGTTCGTGGGTGAGCAGGCGGAACGCTTCGCGCAGCGTGTTCCGGGAGATACCGAGTTCGGTGACGATCGTCTGCTCGGACAGCCGGGTGCCGGGCGGGAAGTAGCCCTCGATGATCCGGGTGCGCAGGATGTCGGCCACTCGTTCGGCCGTGCTGGTGCGGTCGAGCAGAGCCCGGTCGGCTCGTAGGCCGCTGACCGCGTCGTTCATGCCGCAAGTCAACCGTAGATGCGCAAGTGAAACAACCTTCGAGGGGATTGAAGGATTGTTCCACAATCCTCTACTATATGTGGGTTCGGTCACACCCCTTCGCTTGTCCTGCGAGGTGCGTATGAGTACCGCTCAAACCCAGCTCGACTCCCCTGACGACACCGCCCCGATGCGGTTCGGCGCGTGGCGACATCTGCCCACCGCCGGCCGTCGCGCGTTCGTTGGCGCGTTCGGCGGCTATGGCCTCGATGCCTTCGACTACCAGGTGCTTCCGCTGACCCTGGCCGCGATCACCGTCTACTTCCGGATCTCCGCAGGCGAAGCCGGGCTGCTCAACTCGGTCACGCTGGTCGTGTCGGCGATCGGCGGCCTGCTGGCCGGGATCCTGGCCGACCGGATCGGCCGGACCAGAACGTTGATGATCACCATCGGCACCTACGCGGTGTGCACGCTGCTGTGCGGGCTCGCGCCGAACTTCGGGCTGCTGCTGACGTTCCGCGCGTTGCAGGGGCTTGGCTTCGGCGGCGAGTGGGCGGTGGGCGCGGTGCTGGTCGCGGAGTACGCGGCGCCGCGCTATCGCGGCCGGGTCGCCGCGCTGATCCAGAGCTCGTGGGCGGTCGGCTGGGCGGCGGCGGTGATCGTCTACACCCTGGTGTTCGACCTGACCAGCCCGGACATCGGCTGGCGGATCATGTTCATGACCGGCGTGCTGCCCGCGTTGTTCGTGCTCTACCTGCGCCGCAAGGTCACCGATGCGCCCCGGCCGGCCGGGACCCGGACCAGGGGTTCGGTGCGCGCGATCATGCGTGGTGGGCTGGGGCGGACGACGTTCTTCGCGGCATTGCTGGCCACCGGAGTGCAGGGCGGGTACTACACACTCGGCACCTGGCTGCCGCTCTACCTGCACACCGCGCGCCATCTGAACGTGGTGAACACCGGCGGCTATCTGGCGTTCCTGATCAGTGGCGCGTTCGTCGGCTACCTGTTCGGCGGCGTGCTGACCGACCGGATCGGGCGCAAGGCGAACTTCGCGATCTTCGCGGTGGCCGCCGCGGTGTTGCTGGTCGCGTATTCGCTGGTGCCGCCCGGCGCGAACGAACTGTTGCTGGTGCTGGGCTTTCCGCTCGGGTTCGCGTATTCGGCGATCTTCAGCGGCTTTGGCGCGTTCCTCGCCGAGCTGTACCCGGCGGAGCTGCGCGGCACCGGGCAGGGCTTCACGTACAACTTCGGCCGGGCGGTGGGCGCGGCTTTCCCCGCGACGGTGGGCTTCATGGCGAACTCGTTCGGCATCGGCGGGGCGATGTCGTTCGGCGCGCTGGGTTACGGCATCGCGGTGGTCGCGTTGCTGGGACTGCCGGAAACTCGAGGAAGGCAACTGCGATGAGGGCGTTGTGGAGGCGAACCGTGGTGATCGATGCGGACCCGGGCGCGATGTCGCCCGTTCAGGCACGGGCCGCGTTCCGGGCCGGGACGCGGGTGCCGACCTCGGGCTGGTGCGCGGGATACGCGCAGGCGAACCTGATCGCGGTGCCCGCCGACTGGGCGTACGACGTGTTGCTGTTCTGCCAGCGCAACCCGAAGCCGTGCCCGATCCTCGATGTCACCGACCCGGGCGAGACCGGCACGGCGCTCGCGGCGGACGCGGACCTGCGCACCGATCTGCCGGGTTATCGGGTGTGGCGCAACGGCGAGCTGGTCGTCGAGTCGACGCACGTCAAGTCGTTGTGGCGGGACGATCTGGTGTGCTTCCTGATCGGCTGCAGCTTCACCTTCGAGACCGCGTTGACACAGGCGTGGCTGCCGTTGCGGCATGTGGAGCAGCAGCGCAACGTCTCCATGTACGTGACCGACCGGCAGTGCAGGCCCGCGGGCCGGATTCGCGGGCCGATGGTGGTGTCGATGCGCCCGATCCCGGTCGAACTGGTGGACACCGCGATCCGGTTGACCGCGCGAATGCCCGCGGTGCACGGCGATCCGGTGCACGTCGGCAACCCGGCGGCGCTGGGTATCGCGGATCTGGCCCGGCCGGATTTCGGCGATGCGGTACGGCCGGAGCCGGATGACGTGCCGGTGTTCTGGGCGTGCGGGGTGACGCCGCAGGCCGCGGTGATGGCGTCGCGGCCGCCGTTCGCGATCACCCACCAGCCGGGCCACATGTTCGTCACCGACGTGCCGGACGCCGAGTACCGGGTCTGTTGACGACGACTGCGGCAAGTCCACGTTTTTCGCGCTGCCGGCCCCGATCCGGCGCAGACTGGATCCCGTACGCGGAGCATGCTCGGGGTCGGACGAACGGGAGGTCGACGATGGGCGAGCCGCACAACGGGTCGGTCGAGGAGACGCAGGCGACGCCGTGGTCTACGCCGAAGGTGGACGTGCGCGCGGAACTGGCCGGGATCGAGTCCGCGTTGCAGCAGATCCTGGCGCGATTGGCCACGATCGAGAGCCGCCTGCCGCAACAATAGGCGGATGGCTCAGATCGATTACGACGGCAGGCAGCACACCGTCTACGCGACCGGGCGCGCACTCGCGCCGTCGAGCATCGCCGACTGGATGACCGCGTTCGCGCGGCAGTTGCCCGCGCGGCGACCGTTGTCGGTGCTGGATCTCGGGTCCGGCACCGGCCGGTTCGCGCCCGCGCTGGCGGACGCGTTCGGCGGCCCGGTGGCCGCCGTCGAGCCGTCGGCGGGCATGCGCGGGGTTGCCGAGCGGGACGCCGCGCATCCGGCGGTCCGGTACCTGGCCGGGTCGGCCGAACGGATTCCGTTGGCGGACAGCAGTTGCGATGTGGTGCTGATGTTCTTGTCGTTGCACCACATCGAGGACAGGGCCGCTGCCGCGCGCGAGATCGGGCGGGTGCTGGCGCCGGGCGGGCGGGTGCTGGTGCGCAGCACGTTCGCCGATCGGATAGACCACTTCAAGGATGGCTGGCACCGGTTCTTTCCGAGGGCGACCGAGATCGAGCGGGGCATGTTCCCGACGGTGGCGGAGGTGCTCGACGTGTTCGCCGAGGTGGGGTTGCGGCAGTTGGCACTGGAGGCGGTGCCTGCGCGGCTGGCGGACAGCCTCGCCGCGCACGCGGAGAAGTTGCGGTTGCGCGCGATCTCCACGTTCGAGTTCCTGACCGACGCCGAGATCGAGGCGGGGTTCGCGGCGTTGGACGCGGCGGTGGCAGCGGATGTCGATGGCGCGCCGGTCGAGGGCACCTCGGACCTGCTGGTACTGGGCTAGAAGCGCAGTCTCGACCAGAGGTCGGCGTGTTCGCGCAGGTAGGCGAGGTCGCGCTGGTAGGCGAGGTCGTGCCGTTCCGCGCGTTGTTTGACGAACGCGGGATGGTTGCGGATCAGGTCGATCATGTTGTCCAGCCGTGCGCCGACCTGCTCGAGCAGCGGCGGCGTTGTCGGCGGGACCGGACCGTAGGAGTCGAAGAACAGTTGGACCCTGCGCAGTTGCTCCTCCGGCGACTGGTCTTGCGCTGGTGCGAGCGGGGTCAGGCAGTAGACGACGTAGCCGAGGTCCCACCAGCGTGGTGCCGGTCGCGCGGTGTCGAAGTCGATGATGGCGATGGGTTCGGCGCCCTGGAACACGCAGTTGTACGGGGCGAAGTCGCCATGGCAGATCACCTCGGCCGGTGCCATGGCTGGATATTGCCAACCGGTCGGGAACTGCTCGACCAGCGGCACGGTGAGGTCGTGGAAGCCGCGCAGCAGCCGCGCGATCGCGATCAGCGTGTCGTCGCCGCGCAGGTTCGCGGCGAGCGGCGGGTGGCCGACGGTGCCGGTGAAGTAGCTGAGCACCTCGCGGCCCTGCTCGTCGTAGCCGTACGCGATGGGCGACGCGCCGAAACCGGCGTCGGTGAGGTGGCTCAGCAGCTGGTGCACGCGCGGCGTCCAGGGGTGCACGGGTCGGCGGACGGTGTCGCCGACCCGGTACACCCGGTGCAGACCGCCGTCGGGCAGCAGCTCACCCTCGTCGTCGGGCACGCGCGGCTCGTCAGACCAGGGCGAGGCTGGGATCGGCGGAGATGTCCAGCGCGGACGGGGCGACACCGGCCGCGTAGAGGTGCGCGCCGAGCGCGGCGACCATCGCGCCGTTGTCGGTGCACAGTTTCGGCCGGGGCACGCGCAGCGTGACGCCCGCGTCGGCGCAACGGGTTTCGGCCAGCGCGCGCAGTCGCGAGTTGGCGGCGACGCCACCGCCGATGAGCAGGTGGTCGATGCCGGAGTCCTTGGCAGCGCGGATCGCCTTGGCGGTCAGCACGTCCACGACCGCTTCCTGGAAGGACGCGGCGACGTCGTTGACCGGGACCGGTTCGCCCGCGCGCTCGCGCGCTTCGACCCAGCGGGCGACGGCGGTTTTGAGGCCGGAGAAGGAGAAGTCGTAGGGGGCGTCACGCGGGCCGGTGAGGCCGCGCGGGAATTTGATGGCTCCGGCATCGCCTTCGCGGGCGGCCTTGTCGATGTAGGGGCCGCCGGGGAAGGGCAGGCCGAGCAGGCGGGCGACCTTGTCGAACGCTTCGCCTGCCGCGTCGTCGATGGTGGCGCCCAGGGTGTGGATCTCCTCGTGCAGCGAGGCGACCTTGAGCAGGCTGGAGTGCCCGCCGGAGACGAGCAGGGCGAGCGCGGCGCCGGGCAGCGGGCCGTGTTCGATGGTGTCCACGGCGACGTGCGCCGAGAGGTGATTGACGCCGTAGAGCGGCACGCCCCAGGCGAGGGAGTACGCCTTGGCGGCGGCCAGGCCGACGAGCAGCGCACCGGCGAGGCCGGGACCGGCGGTCACCGCGATCGCATCCACATCGGACGGTTTGACGCCTGCGATTCCGAGGGCCCTGTGCACGGCAGGGACCATGGCTTCCAGGTGTGCGCGCGAGGCGACCTCGGGCACAACGCCGCCGAAACGGGCGTGCAACTCGACGCTGGATGCGATCTCGTCGGCGAGCAGCTCGACCGTGCCGTCCTGGCGCAGCCGGACGATGCCGACCCCGGTCTCGTCGCAGGAGGTCTCGATCCCGAGCACGACGATGTCGCCGAGGACCGACCTGGTCAGTACGGACATCAGGGCATCATCCCATCATCGTTGGCGGGCGTTCCATCGTCCACAGTGGAGGATGGGCGCACCATGGTGTACGCGTCGGCGCCGGAGGGCTGGTAGTAGTTGCGGCGCAGCCCGAGTCGTTCGAAGCCGTGCGCGAGGTAGAGGTTGATCGCGGACGTGTTGTCGGTCCGCACTTCCAGGAAGACCGGGGCGTGGTGACGGTCGGCGATGCGCAGCATGGCGCGCAGCAGGCCCTTGCCGATGCCCTTGCCCTGCCAGGCGCTGTCCACCCCGATGGTGTGCACCTCGGTCTCCAGGTCGGGCGCCCGACCGTTGACCGCGAGCCCGGCATAGCCGACCAGGATGTCGTCGTCGGTGTAGGCGCCGAAGTAGTGGTTGTGCGCGTGCCGCAGCTCGGACAGGAAGATCCGTTCGCTCCACGGGTCATCCCCGCTGAACAGCTGCTTCTCCAGTTCGACGCATCGGTTCAGGTCCTGCCGTCGCAACCTGGTGATGCGCACGGTCAAAGCCGGCTCACCTGCTTGCGTGGCACGGCCTCCGTCGCGTCGGGCCGCCGCAGGTAGAGCGGGGTCAACGGGGCCGGGGCCGCGCCGGTGCGCAGCACGTTCGCGGCAGCGGTGACCAGGCCCTTGGCCGACGGGTACGCGGGTTCGGTCACCGGGAGCCCGAGCACGTCCGCGTAGCGGGTGGCGCCCTCACCGGCGAGGGCGCGGACGCCGAGCTCGGTGAGCCGGTCCAGGATCTCGGCCGGTCTGGCGACGGTGGGCCCGTCGAGGCGTTCGCCGGTCGGGTCGTACGCGGCCCAGTACACCTCGCGGCGCCGCGCGTCGGTGACCACGGCGAACGGTTCGGTGCCCGGCACGTCGGCGGCGATGGCGTCCAGCGAGCAGACCGGGTGCACCGGGATGCCGAGCGCGTCGCCGAAGGCAGCCGCGGTGACCATGCCGACACGCAGGCCGGTGAACGGACCGGGACCGGCGCCGACGACGATCGCGTCCAGGCCGCTGAGCTGCACGTCCGCCTCGGCGAGGGCCTGCTGGACCTGCGGGGTGAGCAACTCGCCGTGGGCGCGGGCGTCGACCGTGACCCGCTGTGCGAGCGTCTCGGGCGCGGCGGCGTCGAGCGAGACGATGCCTGCGGTTATCGCGGGGGTTGCGGTGTCAATGGCGAGCACGATCACCCCTCCAGCCTACGAGAGGCTCGCGAAGGCTGGACTTGACGTCGGTGTCAAGGCATACCGTCGGTGCGGTTGGGCCGCGAACCAAAGGAGAGCGGATGCGGATCGGGGAACTGGCACGCAAGGCCGGCACGAGCACCCGGTCACTGCGGTACTACGAGGAACACGGCCTGTTGTCGGCGCGGCGCAGCGCCAACGGGCACCGCGAGTACGACGAGGCCGACCTGCGGTTGGTGCGTGAGATCCGGGGTCTGCTGACCATCGGTTTCGCGTTGGAGGAGACCCGGCCGTTCGTGGAGTGCCTGCGCTCGGGGCACGAGAGCGGGGACGCCTGTCCGGCGTCGGTCGAGGTCTACCGGCGGAAGCTGGCCGAGGTGGAGGACTACCTGACCAGGTTGACCGTCGTGCGTGACCACCTGCGCGCCCAGCTGTCGAAAACGGATGACCAGGAGGAATCATGCACGGCGCTACAGCTGTACCCGGATCCGTGTCGAGTGCCGGAACCGTCGTCACCGTCACCGACGACGAGTTCACCGACACCGTCCTGAACAGCCCGAAGCCGGTGCTGGTCGAGTACTGGGCCCAGTGGTGCGGCCCGTGCCGGGCGCTGAACCCGATCCTGAAAGAGCTCGCCGCCGAGCACGCCGACCAGTTGGCGGTCGCGAAGATGGACACCGACGAGAACCCGGTCACCGCGCGCAACCAGCAGATCATGGCGGTGCCGACGATGATCCTCTACGTGGACGGCTCGCCGGTGGCCTCGGTGATCGGCGTCCGCTCCAAGTCCGCGCTGCTCAAGGCGTTCGAGCCGCACTGGACCTAGGACCAGCTGTCCACCAGCGGGACCAGGTCGGCGAGGCGCTGGATGATCGCGTCCGGCGCCACGTCGACCGGCACGGTCTGCTCGGGCGGGATCTGGCTGTGCGGGATCAGCACCGCGCGCATGCCGACGCCCTTGGCGCCGCTGATGTCGTCGTAGAGCCGGTCGCCGACGTAGACGCAGTCGGCGGGGTCGTCGATGCCGACGGCTGCCATCGCGGTCTGGAACGCGGTCGGGTGCGGCTTGGTGAAGGGCAACTGGCTGGACCAGACGCAGGCGTCGAACGCGTCGAAGACGCCGTCGCGGCGCAGCCCGTCCTCGTGCCATTCGCCCGGCCACCAGGTCGAGGAGAGCACGCCGAGCCGCAGACCGCGTTCGCGCAGCGCGGTCACCGTGGGCAGCACCTCCTCGCGGGTGTGGGTGCTCTGCTCCCAGAACGCGCGGAAGGACCGCACCGCAGTCGGGTTCTCGGTCAGGCCGCAGGTTGCGAGCAGCGCGGCGAAGGTGAACGCGGTGCTGTCGGTGCGCACGCGTTGCCAGGCGGCGTCCTCGGCGGCGAGCAGTTGCGCGGCGACGGCCGCTGCCTGCGCCGGTTCGGAGAACGCGTCGGCATAGGCGCGCCAGCCTTCGGCCGGGTTCACCGACCGCCACGGGGTCAGCGTGCCGCCCCAGTCGAAGATCACCGCTCGCATGTCAGCGAGTATGCGCCCGACCCCCGACAGCACGGTTCACCCAGGAACCGTGTGGGTGCACGGTGATCTCGCGGACGTCGTCGTCGCGCCGGTCGAGGCGAATCAACAGGTGGTCGGTGGAGAGGCGTTCCGCGTTTCCCTCGCCCCACTCGACCACCACGACCGCGTCCAGCAGGTCGGTATCCAGGTCGAGGGTGTCCAACTGGTCCAGGTCGTCGCCGAGCCGGTAGGCGTCCACGTGCACGAACGGGATGCCGCGCCCCTCGGGCGCCGGCCGGTGCACGCGGGCGATGACGAACGTGGGCGAGCTGACGTTCCCGCGCACGCCGAGCGCGGACGCGATACCTCTGGCCAGCACGGTCTTGCCAGCGCCGAGCGGTCCGGCGAGCAGGATCAGGTCGCCCGCGTGCAGGGTGTCACCGAGCCGCCTGCCGAATTCGAGGGTGTTCTCGACGGTCGGCAGCAGGGTCACTTCGCCGGTACTGCTCACTTGTTCCTCCGCAGCCGGAGCTGTCGCAATTTGGTGGCCGCGCAGGCGCGCAACAGTTCGGTCAGCTCGTCGGTGACCAGGTCGGGTTGTTCGAGCATGACCATGTGGCCCGCGCCGAATGCGCGGACCAGTTTGGCATCCGGCAGTTCTTCGGCGATCCGCTCGGCATGCGAGAACGGGGTGAGCTGGTCGTGGTCGCCGGAGAGCACCAGGACCTGTGCGTGTCGCAGGCCGACGAGCGCGGCGAAGCGGTTGTGCGTGCCGAGGGTGGGCACGAAGTGGGCGAGCACCGCGACGGGCGTGACGGCGAGCATCCCGACCATGAAGTCGACCAGCGAGGACGGCACCGAGCGGTCGCCGAACGCGAGCCAGCGCACCGCCTGCCTGGTGACCCCGCCACCAGTGGAGCGCACCCAGTCGGCGATGCCCGGTTGCCAGGACGCGATGTCGCCGACGGTCCTGGTCAGCGGGTTGTACTTGGACAGCAGCGGGCGCGGCAGCCCGCGCCGCCCGACCTCACCGGCGGACGTGCCGATCAGCGCGACGCCGCGGACCCGGTCGGCGAACAGTTCCGGTTGCTGTTCGGCCAGCGCCATGATCGTCATGCCGCCCATCGAGTGGCCGACCAGCACCAGCGGTCCGTCCGGCACGACCGAGCGGAGGATGACGTCGAGATCGCGGCCGAGCTGGTCGATGGTGCAGGACTCTTCGCTCGGTTCGCCGGAGCGGCCGTGCCCGCGCTGGTCGTAGAGCACCAGGCTGACCTTGGGGCCGGTGAGCTTCGCCAGGTCGCGGCGCTGGAAGTGCCAGCTCAGGCGGCTCAGCGCGAACCCGTGCACGAACACCACGGTCAGGTCCGGTTTGCCGCCGGTGGCCGGGTTGATCTGCTCGACGGACAGCGGCACGCCGTCATCGGCGGCGACGGTGCGGGTGCGGTCGGCGGGGAGCTTGCCGAACGGTTCGTCCAGGTACGGGTCGCCGCCCTCGATGGCGAGCTTGCGCCGGTTCTGGATGATGCCCGCGACGGTCAGGGCCGCGGTGGCCGCGCCGACCACCCCGCCGATGATGCCGATCAGTCGCCCGTTCGCCATTACGCGGTAGTACCCAGGTACCGGCGGGACACGCGCGGGCGGTACATGCCGGTGACGATCTCGTAGTCGATGGTGCCGAGCCGGTCGGCCCATTCGCGCGCGGTCGGTTCGCCGTGCGCGCCGTCGCCGAACAGCACGACAGGTTCGCCGGGCCGGACGTCCGCGTCGCCGATGTCCGCGACGATCTGGTCCATGCTGACCCGCCCCACGATCGGCCTGCGTTCTCCCGCGATCCACACGTCGAGCCGACCGGACAGGCCGCGCGGCACGCCGTCCGCGTAGCCGACCGGGATCAGCGCGAGCGTGGTCTCCATCGGCGCGGTCCACGTGTGTCCATAGGAGACGGACTCACCGGCCGGAACCCGTTTGGTGAAGGCGATCGACGAGTGGAAGCTCATCGCGGGCCGGAGATCTTCCTGCTGCGGAACGGGATTCAGGCCGTACGCGCCGATGCCGACCCGGACCAGGTCGAAGTGCAGATCCGGCCGGGTGAGGGTGGCCGCCGAGTTGGCGATGTGCCGCAACGGACGCAGCCCGTGCTCGACGACGACCTGGTAGGCGGCGTCGAAACGCTTCGCCTGGAGGTCGATGGACGGGTGACCGGGTTCGTCCGCGCAGGCCAGGTGCGACCAGACCGCGACGAGCTCGATGGCACCGTCGCGGTGCGCGTCGGCCGCGCGCTCGACCAGAGCGGGCCACTCGTCGGCGACGGCGCCGCCGCGCGAGAGCCCGGTATCGATCTTGAGGTGCAGGCGTGCATGCTGACCGGTGCGCAGCACCGCGTCCAGGGCCTCGATCGACGCGACGGAGATGTCCACATCGGCCGCGATACCGGGGGCGTAGTCGACGGTCGGCAGGTCCAGCCAGGCGAGGATGCGACCGGCGATACCGGCCTCGCGCAGCGCGAGGGCTTCCGCGAGCGAGCAGGAGCCGAGCCAGGTCGCACCGGCGCGCAGCGCGGCGTCCGCGACCTGGACGGCGCCGTGGCCGTAGCCGTCGGCCTTGACCGCGACCAGCGTCGCCGCGCCGGACGCGGCGGCACGGTCCGCGAACAACCGGACATTGTGCGCGATCGCGTCGAGATCGACGACGACCTCGGCGCGCACCGGGGAGACGTCTTCAGCAGCCATGATGAGAGAAATGCTTGCACACCGCGGTCAGCCGAGCGTGGCGCGGACTGCCCTGATGGCGTCCGGGATGGCCTCGGCCAGGCGAGACGCGGAGGTGGGCGCACCGTCGGCGGACAGCTCGGCGGCGAATTCGTGCAGAAACGCCGCCGCGCCCGCCGCCAGGAACGGATCGAGACCGGCCGCGAGCAGCGCGCCGATCAGACCGGAGAGCACGTCACCCGACCCAGCGGTCGCGGGCGCCGCGGAGCGCGCCGGATTGACCAAAGTGCGACCGTCCGGCGCGGCGACCACGGTCGTATGCCCCTTGAGCAGCACGAACGCGCTGAACTTCCGCGCCGCCGCCCGCGCAGCGGCAACGCGATCCGCGCCAACCGAAGCGCCGGTGAGTCGCGCGAATTCGCCCGCGTGCGGGGTGAGCACGACCGGGGTGCCGGGCTGGCGCGCGTCCCAGAGCTCCGGGTGTTCGGCGAGCATGGTGATGGCGTCCGCGTCCGCGCACACCGGCACGCCGATGCCGAGCAGGTTCGACAGCACCTCGCGCGAACTCGCCCCGGTACCGAGACCAGGCCCGACGACCCAAGACTGGGTGCGCCCGGCGTCCGCGACCGAACCGGTGGCGACCACTTCCGGCCACCGCGCGAGCACCGCGTCCGCCGCGCTGCCCGCGTACCGCACCATGCCGGAGGTGGCGAACACCGCCGAGGTCGACGCGAGCACGGCGGCGCCCGGATAACGCGCGGAACCAGCGGCGATACCGACCACGCCCTGCGAGTACTTGTCGTCGTCCGGGCCGGGGATCGGCCAGAGTTCGGCGACGTCCTCTGCTTCCAGCCGGATGCTGTCCGGCTCGCCGAGTTCCTCGCCGAGCCCGATGTCGATCAGCACGACCCGTCCACATCGGACGTATCCGTCGCCGAGCACGTGCCCGGGTTTGCGCGCGCCGAAGGTCACCGTCACATCGGCGGTGACCGCCGGTCCGTCGACCGCGCCGGTGTCCGGTTCGACACCGCTGGGCAGGTCGACCGCGATGATCGGCGCCCGCACCTGCTCGACGAGTTCGGCGGCGGCCGGGCGGAGCGGGCCGTGTGCGGACAGGCCGACGATGCCGTCGATCACCAGGTCCGCGCTGGCGATGTCGGCGGCGGGATCCGCGCTGACCCGGCCGCCCACCCTGCGCAGCGCGGCGAGACCGGCCTGGTGCGCGCGGTCCGGGTTGAGCAGGACCGCGATCACGCCGACGCCGCGCCTGCACAGGAACGCACCGGCCCAGAGCGCGTCGCCGCCGTTGTTGCCCGCGCCGACCAGCAGCACGACCCTGGCACCGACCACCCCGCCGATCCGCTCGTGCAGCACCGCGATGGTTTCCACCGCGAGGCCGAACGCGGCCTTGCGCATCAGCGCGCCGTCGGGCGTTCTGGCCAGCAGGCGGTCTTCGGCGGCGCGGATGTGGTCGGTCGTCCAGATGCCCTGCATCAACCCAACCTAGTTGCTCATTCGACCGTCACGGACTTGGCCAGGTTGCGTGGCTTGTCCACGTCGAACCCTCGGCTGCGGGCGATCTCGGCGGCGAGCACCTGCAACGGAACCGTCGACACCAGCGGTTGCAGCAGCGTCGGCACTGCGGGCACCTCGATGAGGTGGTCGGCGAACGGGCGCACCGTCTCGTCGCCCTCCTCGGCGATCACGATGGTCCGTGCGCCGCGCGCCTGCACCTGCTTGATGTTGGACAGCAGCTTGGCGTGCAGCACGGTGCGGCCCTTGGGCGATGGCATCACCACCACGACGGGCAGGCCGTCCTCGATCAGCGCGATCGGGCCGTGTTTGAGCTCACCGCCCGCGAAGCCCTCCGCGTGCATGTAGGCGAGTTCCTTGAGCTTGAGCGCGCCTTCCAGCGCGACCGGGTAGCTCACGTGCCTGCCAAGGAACAGCACTGCCTTGGACTCGGACAGGTCGCGCGCCAGCGTCTTCACCTGGTCCACAGTGGACAGAACCTGCCGGACCGCGTCGGGCATGGCCTCCAGGGCACGGAACTCGTGGCCGACCTCGTCCGGGTACTTGGTGCCGCGCGCCTGCGCCAGCGCCAGCCCGACCAGGTAGTTGGCCACGATCTGGGCCAGGAACGCCTTGGTCGACGCGACGCCGATCTCCGGACCGGCGTGCGTGTAGAGCACCGCGTCCGACTCGCGCGGGATCTGCGCGCCGTTGGTGTTGCACACGGCCAGGACACGCGCCTTCTGGGCGCGTGCGTGCCGCACCGCCTCCAGGGTGTCCGCGGTCTCGCCGGACTGCGACACCGCGACAACCAGCGTGTCGCGGTCCAGCACCGGGTCGCGGTAGCGGAACTCACTCGCCAGCTCGACCTCGACCGGCAGCCGGCACCAGTGCTCGATCGCGTACTTCGCGACCAGACCCGAGTGGTAGGCGGAACCGCAGGCCACCACGAAGACCTTGTCCACGTCGCGCAGGTCCTGATCGGAGATGCGCTGCTCGTCCAGGGTGATCCGGTAGCCGTCGAAGTGGCCGCGCAGCGTGTCCGCGATGGCCGCGGGCTGCTCCTCGATCTCCTTGAGCATGAAGTACTCGTGGCCGCCCTTTTCCGCGGCCGACGCGTCCCAGTGCACCCGGAACGGCTTGCCCTCGGCGGCCTCACCGTGGAAGTCGGTGACCTGGTACCCGTCCTTGGTGATCACCACCACCTGGTCCTGGCCGAGCTCGACCGCGTCCCGGGTGTGCTCGATGAACGCGGACACGTCCGACGCGAGGAAGTGCTCGCCCGCACCGACGCCCACCACCAGCGGCGAGGACCGGCGCGCCGCGACCACCATGTCCGGCTCGTCGGCGTGCGTCACCACCAGCGTGAACGCGCCCTCCAGCCGTCGGCAGACCGCGCGCACGCTGGCAGGCAGGTCGCCCTTGGTGTCGCCGGCCGCGTAGGCGATGCCGATCAGGTGAGCCGCTGTTTCGGTGTCGGTGTCGCTGCTCAGCTCGATGCCCTGCGCCTCCAGTTCGGCGCGCAGCGCGATGAAGTTCTCGATGATGCCGTTGTGCACCACCGCGACCCGGCCGGTCGCGTCCCGGTGTGGGTGCGAGTTGCGGTCCACCGGCGCGCCGTGCGTCGCCCAGCGGGTGTGACCCATGCCCGCTGTGCCCGCGAACGTGGCCGTACCCGCCTTCGTCAGCTCCGCCTCCAGGTTGGCCAACCGGCCTGCTTTGCGCTCGACCGCGAGGCCACCATGAGTCAGCACGGCGACGCCTGCCGAGTCATAACCCCGGTACTCAAGCCTGCGCAGCCCGTCAACAACAACGTCCAGGGCCTGTCGATGCCCTACGTAGCCCACGATTCCACACACACCGCACAGACTAGCCACACCATTGAGTTCACCTGACCGTGTCCTGAATCGATATTTCCGCAGCTCAGCGCGTCACTGTCGATCAATGATGTCCAGACCAATTCCTGGTTCCCGGTTCGATCGACGCGTTGACCAGCGCGCGGTGCCCCTCGGAGTGGGATGCATTACGGTCTGGAGCCATGGCCAAGAAGGTGAGCGGCAAGAGCCTGTTCGCGGAGCTGTCCGGTCCCGGACCGCACCAGGTCATGCGCGGCGACCTGGCACTCGCCGGCCTGCCCGGCATCGTGTTCACCCCGCGCACCGGCCGCAACCTGCCCGCTGTCGCGTTCGGCCACGGCTGGCTGCAACCGCCGCTGCGCTACCGGGGCCTGCTGCGCCACCTCGCATCCTGGGGCATCGTCGCGGCCGCGCCCGCCACCCAGCAGGGCCCACTCGGCTCGCACCGGCTGCACGCGGGCGACCTGGGCACCGCGCTCGACATCTGCCAGGGCGTACGGCTGGGCGACGGCGAGATCAGCATCGACCCCGGCAAGCTCGGCGTCGCGGGCCACTCCACCGGCGGCGGCGCCGCCATCCTCGCCGCGGCAGGCAGCGACCGGTTCACGGCCGTCGCCGCGTTCGCGCCCGCCGAAACCCGTCCCTCCGCCGCCGAGGCCGCGCTGCGCTGTGCCGCACCGGGCCTGCTGATCGCGGGCGGCGAAGACCTGATCGCGCCCGCGATCGGCCACGCCGAGGTCATCGCGCAGGCCTGGCACGGACCCGTGACATTGCGCACCATCCCGAAGGCGTCACACCTTGGCCTGACCGAAGGCAGCCACTGGAGCCAGCTGCTGCTCGACGGCAAGGGCGAACGCAAGACCCAGCGGATCGTGCGCGCCCTGTTCACCGGATTCTTCCTGCGCCACCTGACCGGCCAGGACAAGTACCAGGCGTTGATCGACGAGGACGTGAAGGGCTGCGTCGTCGACTACCAGCACGAGCCCGAGCCGATCCGCACGAAGTGACCGAATCGTCGGCACTGGTGGAGTAGGGTGCGACGCCATGACTTACGGCCCGCAACCCGGCTGGAACCCCAATCAACCACCGGCAGGCGGGCAACCCGGCTACCCACCCCAGCAGCCCGGCTATCCAGCCGCCCCGCAACCTGGTTACCCAGGTGCGCCACCACCCGGCTATCCCGCGCCACAGCCCGGTATGCCGCAGCCCGGTATGCCGCAACCTGACTTTCCGCCGCAGCAAGGCGCTCCGCAGCCAGCCGCCACTCCGCCGCCGGGCCTTCCGCCGCAGCAGGCCGGTTATCCGGCGCCGGGTTATCCGCAACAGCCTGGCTATCCAGCACCGGGTTATCCGCAGCAGCCCGGATTCGCGCCTGCCCAGTATGGCGCGGCGCCGAACCAGCCCCGCTCGCCGCTGCCGATCATCGTCGGCGTGCTCACGCTGTGGTTCTTCCTCGCCATGGCCTACACCGAGCTCGTCGAGATCCTGGCGCACTCGGGGGTCCCCATGGATGGCGCGCCCGGCCTGTACAACATGGCGTTCTTCCTCGAATCGAACGTGATCGAGTACCGGGCCGCCGTCGCCCCGTTCGCGATCGTGCTCCCGTTCGGACTGATCATGATCCTGCTGCTGGTCGCCGCGATCCTGCTGCTGCGCCGTAGTCAGCGCGGGTGGGTCCTGGGCCTGGTCGGCGCGATCATCCTGGTGGCGCTGCGCGTCTACGCGATCGCCGCGGGCTTCATCTACTGGAACCAGTTCATCATGCTCGTGCTCGAAGTAGCCGCGATCGTGCTGCTGGTCCTGCCCGCGACGCGCAACGCGTTGCGGCGCAACGCTCCGCCCGCCTGGGCTCCGCCGCCGGGCTACCCGCAGCGCTGAGTCAGACCGACGCGACCACGCCGGCCAGGCGCTCCGCCGCCGCGCTGGCGACGTCGTGCGTCGGTGCCTCGACCATGACCCGGACCAGCTGCTCGGTGCCGGACGGGCGCAGCAGTACCCGGCCGGATTCGCCGAGTTCCTCGGCCAGTTCGGCGACCGCGTCGGACACCGCGTCGGCGGCGGCGACCGCGGCCTTGTCGGCAACCCGGACGTTCAGCAGGACCTGCGGCATCTTCTGCATGACCCCGGCCAGTTTCGCCAGCGGCAGGCCGGTTTCCGCGACGCGGCCCATCAGGCGCAGCGCGGTCAGCAGGCCGTCGCCGGTGGTGGACGACGCGGGCAGCAGGACGTGGCCGGACTGTTCGCCGCCGAGGGTGAACCCGCCCGCGCGCAGTTCCTCCACCACGTACCGGTCGCCGACGGCGGTCGTGCGCATGGTCACGCCGTGCTCACGCATGGCCAGGTGCAGGCCGAGGTTGCTCATCACGGTCGTCACCAGGGTGTCGTCGGAGAGCACACCGTGTTCCTTCATGGCCAGCGCGAGCACTGCCATGATCTGGTCGCCGTCCACGACCGCGCCGGTCGCGTCGACCGCGAGGCAGCGGTCCGCGTCGCCGTCGTGCGCGATGCCCAGGTCGACGCCGTTGGCGACGACCGCTTCGCGCAGGCTCTCCAGGTGGGTCGAGCCGCAGTTGTCGTTGATGTTGAGGCCGTCCGGGCTGTTGTGGATGGCGATGACCTCGGCACCGGCGCGGCGGTACGCCTCGGGCGCGGCGACCGAGGACGCGCCGTTGGCGCAGTCGACCACGATGCGCAGCCCGGCCAGGGACACGCCACTGGTCTCGATGAGGTGCTCGACGTAGCGGTCCAGCGCGTCCACGTCGGTCACCCGGCCGATGGCGGCGCCGGTCGGCCGGTCGAACGACTCGCCGATGCGCGCCTCGATCTCGTCCTCGACCGCGTCCGGCAGTTTGTGGCCGCCCTTGGCGAAAAGCTTCACGCCGTTGTCCGGCATGGGGTTGTGCGACGCGGAGAGCACCACGCCGAGGTCGGCGCCGAGCGCGTCGACCAGGTAGGCGATGGCGGGGGTGGGCAGCACGCCGATCCTGAGCACGTCGCACCCGGCCGAGGTGAGTCCGGCGACGACGGCGGCTTCGAGCATCTCGCCGCTGGCGCGCGGGTCGCGGCCGACCACGGCAACCTGCCGGTGGGTGCGGTCGTGTTCGGTGAACACCCGGGCCGCCGATGCCGCGATGGACATCGCCAGCTCAGGGGTCAGATCCGCGTTGGCGAGAGCACGAACTCCGTCAGTGCCGAACAGACGTGCCATGGGTGCGTCGACCTCCTCGAAACCGCTGGTGCCGAAACCACAACGGGAGCAGCATCCGTTAGACGGATAGCTACTCCCGTTGGTTGTGTTACCGCCGCATCGGCCAAAACCGCGGCGGAAAGATCAACGCTTGCTGTACTGGGGCGCCTTGCGGGCCTTCTTCAGACCGTACTTCTTGCGCTCCTTGACCCGGGGGTCACGAGTGAGGAAGCCGGCCTTCTTCAGGGCCGGGCGGTCGTCGATCTCGACGTCGATCAGCGCACGCGCGATCGCGAGACGCAGCGCACCGGCCTGGCCGGTGATGCCGCCGCCCTTGAGGTTGGCGAAGATGTCGAACGACTCGGGCTTCTCGACGGTCACCAGGGGCTCGCGGATGAGCTGCTGGTGCACCTTGTTCGGGAAGTACTCCTCAAGGGAGCGGCCGTTCAGGGTGAACTTGCCACTGCCGGGCATCAGCCGAACGCGGACGATGGCCTGCTTGCGGCGGCCAACGGTCTGGATCGGCTTGCCTGCCGGGATGACCCGGGCGGGCTTGGTGGCGGGAGCCTCGGCGGCTTCCGGGGCGTCAGCCTCGGTCGTCTCGGCGGCTTCAGTCGCCTCAGCGGCTTCGGTCGCCTCGACAGCGGGGGCTTCGGTCGCCTCGACAGCGGGGGCTTCGGTCACCTCGGTCACCTCGGTGACTTCGGTCGCCTCAGCGGCCGGTGCCTCGGTCTCGACAACCTCGACGGCGTCGGTCTCAGCCGGAGTGGTCACGGTTTCCTCGATGTTCTCGGGGCTGGTCATCGGCCCGCCTTGCTCTGGTCGATGATCTTGAATGGCTTGGGCTGCTGAGCGGTGTGCGGGTGCTCGGGGCCCGCGTACACCTTCAGCTTGCTGCCCATCGCCCTGCCGAGCCGGTTGTGCGGCAGCATGCCCTTGATGGCCTGCTCCAGAAGGCGGTCGGGCTGCTTGTCCAGCATCTCGCCGAACGAGCGCTTACGCAGACCACCCGGGTAGCCGCTGTGCCGGTACACAAACGCCTGATCGCGCTTGTTACCGGTGAGGGCCACCTTCTCCGCGTTGATGATGACCACGAAGTCGCCGGTGTCCACATGCGGCGCATAGGTGGGCTTGTGCTTGCCGCGCAGCAGCGTGGCGGCCTGCGTGGCAAGCCGGCCGAGCACCACGTCCTCGGCGTCGATCACATGCCAGGCGCGGGTCACCTCGCCGGGCTTGGGGCTGTACGTGCGCACGGATCTACCTCGTCATCACTTGCGTCTGGGGTGTCGTCGCGGCGGCTGCCACACCCCAATCCGAGGTGCAAGCGCGACACGCGTCGCGCCAAGCTCCGCACAACTACCCATTGAAGATACCTGCCGCCCCCCGGCAGGGTCAAAACGCCCCCCTCGCAACTCGCCGAGGGTGGCCCTGGTCAGGCCGAATGAGCCGCGGCCAGCCGATCGTCAGTGAGCTGATGCCCGGCCGTGTGCTCGAGGATACCGGCGTACTCGCGGATCAGCTCGTGCGCGCGGTAGCGCGTCGGCTCGGGCGCGTCGAGCAGTTGCGCGTCGAGCAGGTCCTCCAGCAGCCGTTCGGTCTCCACCGGGGGCAGCCCGGCGACGGCCGCGGCCGAGCACAGGTCGAACCCGGCGGCGGGCAACCGGCCGAGCAACCGGAACAGGCCCTGCTGCGCGGGGCCGAGCCGCTGGTAGGAGGTGTCGAACGCGGTGAGCACGCTGCGGTCGCCGACCGCGAGTTCGGTGAGCCGGTTGCGCGAGCGCAGCCTGCTCACCAGGTGCTGCGCGGTCCAGGTCGGCCGGGTGCGCAGTTTGGCGGCGGCGATCCGGATGGCCAGCGGCAGGTAACCGCAGCGGCGCACCACCTCGCGGCTGTCCTCCAGCGATTCGACGCCCGAGACGCGCTGGAACAGCCGGATCGCGCCCGCCGGTGGCAGCACGTCGAGCGAGAGCGCGAGCGCGGCATCCACATCGGCCAGCCGGCGTCTGCTGGTGACGAGCACCAGGCAACCGGGGGTGCCGGGCAGCAGCGGGCGCAGTTGCGCGCCGCTGGCCGCGTTGTCCAGCAGGATCAGCGCCCTGCGGTCGGCCAGCGTCATGCGCAGCAACGCGGACCGTTCCTCCACAGTGGATGGCAGATCGGGCACACCCAGCGCCTGCAGCAGTCCGCCGAGCGCGGCGAACGGGCGCACCGGTTGTTCGCGCGGACTGTGTCCGTGCAGGTCGAGGTAGAGACGTGCGTCCGGGTAGTGCCCGCCGAGCAGGTGCGCGGCGCGCACCGCCAACGCGGTCTTGCCGACGCCCGGCATGCCGTCGATGGTGGCGACCAGCGCGGTGCCGCCGCGCGCAGGCAACGCGAGCAGCTGGCCGGTTTCGGTTGCCCTGCCGGTGAAATCGGGCAGCTGCGCGGGCAGATCGTCCCGTGTGGACCGGGCGATGACGTGGCCTGGCTCGATCACCAGCTGGGTGGTCGGCGCGCGCAGCGCGGGGTCGTTGGCGAGCACTGCGCGGTGCATGTCGCGCAGCGCGGGGCCGGGGTCGATGCCCAGGTCGCGGGCGAGCAGGCCGCTGACGAACCGGTAGGCGGCGAGCGCCTCGGCCTGCCTGCCGGAGCGGTAGAGGGCGAGCAGGCGCGCGGTCCACAGGCCCTCGCGGAGCGGATAGCGCGCGGTCAACTCGGCCAGTTCCGCGATGAGCTGCGCGTGCCGCCCCAGTCGCAGATCCACCTCGACGCGCAGTTCGACCGCGCGCAGCCTGCGCTCGGACAGCCCGGGCACGACTTCGCGGTGCAGGGCGTCCGAGCGGATGTCGACGAGCGCGTCGCCGCGCCACAGCGCGAGCGCCTCGACCAGCAGCGGGCGGGCTCTTGCCGGGTCGGCTTCGGCCAGGATGGCGGCGGCCCGGTCCAGCAGGGTGTCGAAGCGGCGCAGGTCGATCCGGTCGTCGTCGGCGGCGAGCAGGTAGCCGTCGGTCGCGGTGAGCACCGGGTCGACGGAGGCGACCGAGGCGAGCACGCGCCGCAGCCGCATCACATGGTTCTGCAGGGTCACCCGGGCGCCGCTCGGCGCACGTTCGCCCCAGAGCCGTTCGACCAGGGTGTCCACCGAGACGACCCGGTTGGCGTCGACGACCAGCGCGGCGAGCAGCGCGCGGTGTTTGGGCGCGCCGACCGGAACGGGCTGCCCTTGATAACTGACCGACAACGGTCCGAGCAGCAGAAACTCGAATCCGGGGGGTGGCGCGCCGCCACCGATCGGATTCTCGGTCGTACCGAATGCACTTGTCATCGTGTGCCCCAACGATGTCGAGCCGGAGATCCGCGCCCCCAGTGACGCGCATCCGCCATTTCCCGCACGGCCCGCCGACCTTCGCGAAAAATGGTAAAAACCGGGCATGGCCCGCGCGTGGCGACCGACTACCGGTCGAGTGTGGTCGTGACCGGTCTCCCGGCCACGACCACGCCCGGCGTGCCGCCATCGGGGGTAGCGGCACGGTGCGGAGAGCGTGACCGAGGGGGGTCATCCTCGATGTGTCCCACTCCCAGGCGGTCCATCCCCCCTAGGCGGACCACCGTGCTGACAACGATGCTCTCCCGACCCGAGGTGTTTCTTGATTTCCCCTTGAATCAGCAGGTCACGGTAGTTATCTCTGCGCACGGCCCGCGAGGAGGTGCCACCGGCTGCGCCCGAACCGGGCCCGTGAAACTCCACACAAGGCCGAGCAGGCTCGCGAGCACTTCCAGCACGCCCGCACGCTTCGCCGCGAACCCGGGAATCCGTACTTCGAAGCGGATACGCTGGACCGGCTGGGACAGGCCAACGACGCGTCCGGGGACACGGCAGGGGCAAGCGGCCGCATGGTGCGAGGCGTTGCGGCTCTACCGGGCCCAGCACCGGCTTTCGGACGCCGACCGGGTCCAGTGCCAACTCGCAGGACGAGATGTTGTTTCGGCAGATCAGGACAGGATTGCCAGTGTCTGACGCGCCCGTCGAATTCCGGCTGTTCGGTGGGGTCGACGCGGATCGCGGGGGTCAGGCGGTCGACCTCGGCCATACGCGCCAGCGCTGCGTGCTGGCCGTACTCCTGGCCGAAGCGAACGCGCCGGTGTCGGTCGAGGAACTGATCGACCGGGTGTGGGCGGGCGAGCCGCCGGCCCGCGCCAGGGAGAGCCTCCAGTCCTATCTGACCAGGCTGCGCAGGGCCTTGCCGGAATTGCCGATCACCCGCACCGGCGCCGGTTACCTGATCTCCGTCCACGAGTCAGCGATCGACCTGTATCGCTTCCGCGCGCTGGCCGCGACCGCGCGGCAGACCGGCGACCCTGCCCAGCTCGAAGAGGCGCTCGCGGTGTGGCGTGGCGAACCCTTCGCCGGTCTCGACGTGCCCTGGGCCCGCAGCCTGCGCGCCGCGCTCACGCTGGACCGCACCGCCATCGAGCTCGAACTCGTCGACACGCTGCTGCGGCTCGGCAGGCACAACGAGGTGCTGCCCGCGTTGACCGCGCGGGTCGAACTCGACCCACTCGACGAACGGCTCGCGGGCCAGTACCTGCTCGCCCTCTACCGCGCCGGGCGGCAGGGCGACGCGCTGCGGCACTACGAACGGGTCCGCGTCCAGCTCGCCGACGAACTCGGCATCGACCCCGGTCCGGACCTGCGCGCCGTCCACCAGCAGATCCTCAGCGGCCAGGCCGCCCCCACCCCGGCCGTCCCGGTTGTGCCGGTGCCCCGCCAGCTCCCGGCCGCACCCAGCACGTTCAGCGGCCGCGGCCGCGAACTCGCCGCCATCGACGAGGCCATGGACGCCGCCGCCGAACCGGGCGGGACCGTGATCATCTCCGCCATCGACGGCACCGGCGGTATCGGCAAAACCTGGCTGGCGCTGCACTGGGCTCATCGCAACGCGCACCGCTTCCCGGACGGCCAGCTGTTCGTCAACCTGCGCGGCTTCGACCCGACGGGCGAACCGGTGCCGCCCAGCGATGTGGTGCGCGGCTTCCTGGACGCGCTCGGCGTCGAGGTGCCGTCGATCCCGCCGACCTTCGAGGCGCAGACCGCGCTGTACCGCAGCCTGCTCACGGACAAGCGCCTGCTGGTCCTGCTGGACAACGCGGCCGATCCCGCGCAGGTCGTGCCGTTGCTGCCCGGCAGCGCGACCTGCACCGTGCTCACCACCAGCCGCAACCGGATGATCAACCTGATCAACGCGCACGGCGCCACTCCGCTCGTACTCGACACACTGTCCGAACTGGATGCTCGCGCGCTGCTCGCCGCCCGGCTCGGCGCCGAGCGCCTCGATCGCGAACCCGACGCGGTCGCGGCCATCCTGGCCAGCTGCGCCGGTCTCCCGCTCGCGCTGGGCATCGTCGCAGGCCGCGCCCTGGAACACCCCGATTTCCCGCTGCGCGACATCGCCGAGGAGTTGCGCGACGCGACCGGTCGCCTGACCTCCCTTGAGGAAGATCCGGTCACCGGTGTCCGCGCGATGCTGTCCTGGTCCTATGCGGCCCTGACCGAAGAACAGGCTCGCGTCTTCGGTCTGCTCGGCCTGGCGCCCGGCCCCGACATCGGTCTCGGCGCGGCAGCCCGGCTTACCAACCTCACCGAGAGCCGCGTCCGTGCGGTGCTGCGCTCGCTGGAACGCGTTTCCCTGCTCCAGCAACACGTCCCCGACCGCTTCCGCATGCACGACCTGGTCCGGCTCTACGCCGAAGAACAGGGACTGTCCCAACAGGACCAGGAAACCGCCCTTGCCCGGCTCCGGGACTTCTACGCCTACACCGCCATCACCGTCGACCGGTTGCGCGGCAGCGGCGAGCACCCGATGGACATGGGCACCCCCGTCCCGGACGCCAACCCCCAGGAACTGCGCGACCGGCCCGAAGCGCTCGCCTGGTTCACCGCAGAACACGCCTGCCTCACGGCAAGCCAGTCCGCGGCATTCGCGCGTGGCCAGTACTTCACGGTATGGCTCATCTCCTGGTCGATCACGTTCCTGTTCGTGCGGCGCGGACTCCTGCACGAAGACGTCCGGTCCTGGAAACTCGCGATGCGCGCCATCGAGAACATCGACGACCCCCAACTGCGCATCCGCTCGGATCGCGCGCTCAGCCAGGCGTTGTTCCGGGTCGGTCAGAACGAGGAAGCCCTGGCCAGGTTGGCCGACTCATTGCGCCTCGCGCAGCGGATCGGCGACCAGGCCAGTACCGCGAAACTGCACTACGCCCTGGCCCAGCACGCGGACCGGCTCGGCGAGTTCACCATGGCGTACGAGCATTCCGCCGCCGCGCTGCGCATCGAAGAAGAACGTGGGGACACGCTGGAACGCGGCCGGGCGCACAACATGCTAGGCACGTTCGCGGCGCGACTCGGGCGCTACGACGAAGCGCTCGCCCACTGCCAGACCGCGTTCGACCTGACCACCGACTACGCGGGCACCGAATGGCGCGCGGAAATCCTCGACAGCCTCGCCTACATCGCCCTCCACACCGGACAGTACGAGAAAGCCATCGCCCGCTACGAGGAAGCGCTCGCCCTGTGCCGACAGGTCGGCAGCCTGCTGGGCGAGGTCGAAGTCCTCAACTCCCTCGGCACCGCCCACCGGCAGATCGGTGATCCCGGTCAAGCCAGGATCGCCTGGGAACAAGCCCTGGAGATCTACCGGAAACAAGGACGCGGTAAGGATGTCGAACACACCCTGGCCCGGTTGGCGGAACTGTCCCAGGACGCGGAGGCCCGGTCGAGGTGACCACTGACCAACCCGTCGAATTCCGGCTCTTCGGCAGCGTCGAAGCCGACCGCGCGGGCACCCCGATCGACCTCGGCCACGCCCGCCAGCGCTGCGTGCTCGCCGTGCTGCTCGTCGACGCGAACACCGCCGTCTCCGTCGAGGAACTGATCGACCGGGTGTGGGCGGGCCAAGCACCCGTGCGTGCCAGGGAAAGCCTCCAGTCCTACCTGACCAGACTCCGCCGTGCCCTGCCCGAACTCAGCATCTCGCGAAACGGCGCGGGCTACGTCCTCGCCGTCGACAGACACGCCGTCGACCTGCACCGCTTCCGCGAACTCGCCGCGACCGCCCAGAAAACCGGCGACCCAGCGGCGTTCGAACAGGCACTGGCCCTCTGGCAGGGCGACCCGCTCGCCGGTCTCGACGTCCCATGGGCCCGCGCCCTGCGCACCGCCCTCGCCCAGGAACGCACCGCCGTCGAACTCGACCTCGTCGACGCCCAACTCCGCCACGGCAAACACGGCGACGTCCTGCCGACGCTGACCACCCGCGTCGAAACCAACCCGCTCGACGAACGGCTCGCAGGCCAATACCTGCTCGCCCTCTACCGTGCGGGCCGCCAAGCCGACGCCCTCAGCCACTACGAACACGTCCGCGCCACCCTCGCCGAGGAACTCGGCATCGACCCAGGCCCCGACCTGCGCGCCATCCACCAGCAAATCCTCACCGGCGAAGCCGGCCCCGTTCCGGCCACCCCGGTCGCCCCCGTCCCGCGCCAACTCCCGGCCGCCCCCAGCTCGTTCAGTGGCCGTACCCGCGAACTGGACCGCCTCACCGCAGCCCTCGACCAAGCCGAACCCGGCCGAACCGTGATCATCTCCGCGGTCGGCGGCACCGGCGGCATCGGCAAAACCTGGCTTGCGGTGCACTGGGCACACCAGCACACCAACCGGTTCCCCGACGGCCAGCTGTTCGTCAACCTGCGCGGCTTCGACCCATCCGGCAAACCCACGTCGCCCCAGGACGCGATCCGCGGCTTCCTGGACGCACTCGGCGTCGAATCGTCGGCCATCCCGGTCGCCTTCGACGCGCAGACCGCGCTGTACCGCAGCCTCGTCGCCAGCAAGCGCATGCTGATCGTCCTGGACAACGCCGCCGACACCGCCCAGGTCGTCCCGCTACTCCCCGGAAGTCCACTGTGTACAGTCGTGGTCACCAGCCGGGACCGGATGATCGGCCTCGTCAACACGCACGGCGCCCACCCCCTGCCGCTCGACGCCCTCCCCGAGCCAGAAGCCCGAGCCCTGCTGGCCGGCCGCCTCGGCACCACCCGCCTCGACCGCGAACCCGACGCCGTCGACATCCTCATCACCTGCTGCGCCGGCCTGCCGCTGGCCCTGAGCATCGTCGCCAGCCGCGCCCTCGAACACCCCGGCTTTCCCCTGGCCGAATTCGCCGCCGAACTCCAGCAAGCCACCGACCGCCTCGCCGCCCTCGACGAAGAACCAACCCTCAGCGTCCGGTCGGTCCTCTCCTGGTCCTACGCCGCCCTCACCGAAGAACAAGCCACCGTCTTCGGCCTCCTCGGCCTGGCCCCCGGCCCAGACATCAGCCTCCTGGCCGCCGCCAACCTCGCCGATCTGACCGACAGCCGAACCCGTTCGGTGCTCCGCTCACTCGAACGCGTTTCCCTTATCCAGCAACACGTTCCTGGCCGATTCCGGATGCACGACCTGGTCCGCATCTATGCGGCCGAACGCGCCGAGGTGCAGACGCGCGAGCCGGCACTGCGCCGCATCGCCGCGTTCTACGCGAACGCCGCGGCGCGTTGCGAACACTTCATCGGCGCCACCAGCAGGCAAGCATCTCCCGTCGAGCCACCGACCACCAGCCGCGGACCCGTTGACGTCAATGGCAAGGACGCGGCGATGGCGTGGTTCGACGCCGAGTACTCAGGTCTCGCCGCCACCGTGCGGTCGCTGGCAGAACTGGCACCGCGCGATGTCTGGCTGATCGTCTACTCGATGGACTACTACAACATGCTCAGAGGACGTCTCGAAGAAGAGGTGGTCGGCTGGCTGATCGCGCTGGACTGCGCGGCAGAGTTCGCCGATGACGTGACACTCTCCCGAAGCCACCGCGCTCTTGGACAGGGCTACCAACGCCTTGACCGGCAACAGGAAACTCTGACGCACTGGGACGAGGCGTTGCGGCTGGCCCAAGTGGCGGGACACACCGAAAGCGAGGCGCAGACGCACTACGCCTTCGCGTCGGCGTGGGAGGCATGGCTGGACTTCCGAAAGGGACTGACGCATGGCGAACAGGCGCTGACACTGTTTCAGAGCATCGACCACAAAGTCGGCATCCTGCGCAGCCTCGGTCTGATCGGCTACTTCGCAGGAAGACTGGGCAAGGTCGAATATGGTCTTGCGACGCTGGAGAAGGCGCTGCCGCTGGCCCGAAGCGAGGGACTCGTCGAAACCGCGGCAGAAACCAACTACTTCATCGCACAAATCCTCCGGGATACCGACCGGCGACCCGAAGCGATCAAGCGCTACGAACAGGCTCTGGCCTTGTGTATCGAGAACCAGAGCCTCTACGGCGAGGTCGAGGTCCAGACCGGCCTTGGCGACTGTTACGCCGAGATGGGAGACCCGGACCGGGCAAGATCGGCCTGGGCGCGCGCGGTGGAACTGCTCGACCGGCAGAACCGCGCAGCGAGGGCCGACACCCTGCGGGAGAAGCTGAGCAAACTGGATCACGAACCCGAGGCATAGCAACGGGCCCCGGGAATTTTCCCGGGGCCCGTGAGCGCGCTGCGCGGATTACCGCTGCGCGGATTACTGCCAGGCGCTGGAGTTCTTCCGCTCGGTGTCGCTGTAAGCCTGCTCGGCGGCGTTCACGGCCGTGCCGATGGAGGCCAGCACCTGACGCAGGTCATCGGCGGCCTGGAACCACTTCTGCTTGGTGGCCTGGAAGCCTTCGGCCGTGGAACCGGCCCACAGCTGGTCCAGGTTCGAGATCTGCTGACGCAGGCTGTCGAGCTCGCTCTCGACCTGCGCGGACGCGGACTGGATCTGGCCGCCGAGCGCTTGCAGCTGGCCAAAATCAACCTTGACCGAATCACCCATGGTGTTACTCCCTCTAAGTTCGTGTGGCTGGCTGAGTGTGTTTGGGGTCTACCGGAAACCGCGGAATTGACTCAGCCGCCGAGGGCGCTGGCGATCTTGGAGACCGACTCGGACGCTTCCTGCTCCTGCTGGCGGTAGGCGTTCGCGTTGCCGGCGATCGCCTCGGAGATCGACTGCAGCGAGGTGTTCAGGTTCTTTGCGTCGTCCTGGAACCGCACCATGAGGTTCTGGAACGCGGTCGCGGCCTGGCCAGACCAGCTGCTCTCCATCTGCTCGCACTCGCCGGCGAGCTTGGCCAGGTTGCTCTGCAGCTGGTTGTTGGCATCTTCCATCTGCTGACCGGCCTTCAGCAGTTCATCTGCACCAGTTGTGTACCCAGCCATGAGAATGGCCCCCTTCAAAGTTTCGGGTCGGGATGTTCAAGCTTTCGCCGTACACCCCCTACGACGAAGACCCTGCCATGACTGGTTCCGTCTTGTCGCGTTTTCTTCGAAGGTCGTTGCTTGCGTTAACGTTCGCAGCAGCGAATCGCATCAGAACATGATTCGCTCTTGCGAAAAGTCCTCGTCATCGTCATCCGGATAGGGGTTTCGGCGCCCCGGTGGTGTGATCCT
>DASXOJ010000105.1:0-48428 GCA_036494465.1 Pseudonocardiaceae bacterium | reverse complement strand
GGGCATGCGATGCTGCGGCGCGCCGGTGACTGGACCGGACTGGTGCGCGCGTTCGTCGCAGGGACGATCGGTGCTGCCGCGCCGGACCCGCTGATCGTGGCCGCGATGCGCACGCCCGCACCGGACGGGTTGCGGTTGGTGTTGCCGAGGAGGCCATGGTGAGCGTGCGGCGGATGGTTGCGTTGGCGCGGACGCCGCGTCGCGGCCGGGGATTCTGGTTCGGGTTGGCGATCGACGTGTTGTGGTTGCCGTTGATGTTGTTCACCCGGCAGGTCTGGCAGGGCGGTGAGAACGTGCCGCACGACGGTGGCGTGTTGCTCGCCAGCAACCACGTGTCGTTCCTGGATCCGATCTCGGGGACCGCGTTCGTGCTCGGACAGGGTCGGATTCCGCGCTATCTGGCCAAATCCGAGCTGTGGCGAATCCCCGTCATCGGCCGGGTGCTGGCCGGCGGCAGGCACATTCCGGTCCATCGGCGTCGTCCCGATCCCGCCGCCGTGTACGCGAACGCGTTCGCCGCGCTGCGCGATGGCGAGGCCGTCGTGGTGTACCCGGAAGGCACTTTCACCACCGACGAGCACGGCTGGCCGATGCGCGGTCGGGTCGGCATCGCGCGGATGGCGTTGACCACAGGAGCGCCGGTGATCCCGATCGCGCACTGGGGCGGGCAGCGGGTCATGCGCAGGGGCAAGGCCGTGCCCCGCCTGTTGCCGCGCGCGACCGTGCACGTGGTCGCCGGGCCACCGGTCGACCTGAGCGCCTACGCGGATCGCGCGGTGACACCGGAACTGCTCACCGAGGCGACCGCGACGGTGATGGCCGCGATCACCGACCTGCTTGCGCGGGTCCGCGGCGAGTCGCGTTAGCGCAGGTGCGGGAACATGCTCACGCTGGACAGAGTGCGCGGCGGTCTGGCCGGATCCGCCATGGCGGCGTGCTGGCGGAGCAGGTCGAGTCGTCCAGACCGCCGGTCTGCCTACCCGGCTGGCCGGTCGCGCCGATCATGGGCCAGCAGGGCGGCGGCGCCGGATTCGGCGAGCCAGTCGGCGAGGGTCCGCATTCCGGGGTGGATCACCCGCAGCGCCTCGATGTCGGCATGCCAGCGGTGCCCGTTGCGCCAGCGCCGTCCGGTCTCGGCGATCTCCGGCCTGATCGCGGCCAGTTCGTCATCGCTCAACTGCTGATACCGGACCGGGATGCCGGTGGCCTCGGTGATCGCGGCGGCTGCCTGCACCGGGGTGGGTTGGTCGCCTGCCAGTTCGAGGGTCCGCCCCGCGAAGCGGTCCGGCTGCGCGAAGGCCAGTGCCGCGAACTCCGCGATGTCCTCCAGCGCGATGACCGGCATGGGCTCGTCGGGCGGGAACAGATGCCGGTGCAGGCCATCGGAAATACCGTCGATGCCCGCGAATCCGAAGCTGAGGTAGTTGGTCATGAACCGGACGGGGCGCAGCACTGTCGCCAGCGCGATCTGCGCGCGCAGGTATTCCTCGATCCGTAGCTTGCCGATTGTTCCTGCGGAAGGGCTCGGCGAGCCGGATGCGGTGGCGACGGTGCTGAACACGATCTGGCGGACCCCGGCCGCGGCTGCCGCGTCGATGAAGTCCCTGCCGCGCCGGGCTTCGATGTCCGGGTCGAACCCGTTGGGTCCGAACGCGACCGGCGGGATGCCGAACGCGGCGTGCACGCCGTCGAATGCCTCCCTCAGGCTTGCCGGGTCGTCGAAGTCGGCGCGCACGAGTTCCGCGCCTGCTTCGGCTAGTGCGACGGCGGCGGGTGCCGCCGGGTCACGGACCATGGCCCGCACCGGCCAGTCGTCGGCGAGCAGGCGGCGCGCCGCGGCACCGCCCTGGTTGCCGGTCGCGCCCGCGACCAGGATCAGCGCATCGTTTCTGGAAAAAGGGGATACTGACACGATGCGGAATGCTTCACCCGTTTCCAGCACGGAGACAACAGTTGCGTGACATCCGCGCGGATGCCCGCCGCAATCGCGAACTCGTCCTGCGCACCGCCTCGGCCATGTTCACCGAGGAGGGCATGGCCGTCTCGCTGGTCCGGATCGCGGAGCGCGCCGGGGTCGGCGCAGGCACCGTCTACCGGCACTTTCCCAGCAAGGAGGAGCTGGTCGAGGCGGTGCTCGCCGAAGTCGTGTCGACCTTCACCGGCGCCGCCGATCGCTGGGCACAACACGCTGCGCCTGGTGACGCGCTGATCGGCTTCCTGACCGAGGTGATCGAGAAATCGGTGGCGGGCGAACAGGTCTGCGACGCGCTCACCGCCGACCACAGCTGGCCGCGCGCGGTGCTGGGCGCCGAGGTCAGCCGGTTCCGGGAGGCGCAGCACCGGTTGTTGAGGAGCGCGCAGCGGGCCGGTTCGATCCGCGCCGACGTGCGATCCGAGGATCTGGCCGCGATCGTGCGCGGTGGTGCTGCTCTCCAGGCGTCGCACCGTGATCGGGCCAGGGGTCGACGATGGGTGCGCCAGTTGCTGGATGGTCTCCGCACGCACCAGGTCACGGAACTCGATTCTTTTCGTGACAGTGGCGCGGCCCAGCGTCACGAAACGGTGTGCGCGGAATGCGGGTCCCGACTGCGTGTACACGCCACCGGGCGCCCGCCGCGCTACTGCGGCTCGACCTGCCGTCAACGCGCCCGCCGTCGCCGCGCCACGACGGCCTGACCGGCAACGCATCACGACGGCCTGACCAACAACGAGCGGCGATGGGCTGAGCAGCGACGAAAGTGGCCGCGCGGATGGAGGGTCCGCGCGGCCACCGCTGGTCGATCGAGATCAGCTGTTCCAGACCTGGAACTCGGAGAGCTGTCCGGCCGGCCAGCCGGTGTTCGCGGTGATGTTCACCCGCAGGTAGCGCTGGGTGGTGGCCGCGAACGTGATGGTCACGGTGTTGTTGGTGGACGGGTTGAAGGTGTAGGCGGCCGAACCGGCGACGGTGCTGAAGTTGGTGCCGTCGGTGCTGCCCAGCAGGGACAGCGTCTGGCTGCGCGTCGCCCACGAGGTCGAGCCGGGCAGTTGCAGCACGACCTTGCTGACCGACTGCGCGGAGCCGAGGTCGACCTGGACCCATTGCGGGAACGCGTTGTTGTTGCTTTCCCAGTAGGTGTCCTGGTTGCCGTCGGTCACGTTGGCGGACCCATAGTTCTGCGTGTTGCTGGATTCGCTGGTCGGCTTGCTCAGCGCGAGGTTGGTGTTGCCGCCCCCGCTGCCCGCGCCGGTTCCGGTCAACGCGACCGAAACCGGGTTGTTGCTGGCGTTACTGGCTATCGAGAGGGTGCCACCGCGGGTGCCGGACGCTGTCGGCGTGAAGGTCACGTTGACCGTGCACGAGGCGCTCGCGGCGATGCTCGCGCCACAATTGCTGGTCTGGGCGAAGTCACCGCTGGTGCTGACGCCCGAGATGGTCGCGGCGGCGGAACCGGTGTTGGTGACCTTGACCGACTGGGCCGCGCTGGTGCTGCCCAGGTTCTGGCTGGCGAAGCTCAGCGAGGTCGGGGCGACCGACAGCGTTGCCGGGTTGCTGCTGCCGCTACCGGCCGGGAACACCTCGAAGTCGGAGAGCTGGCCTGCCGGCCATCCGGTGTTCGCGGTGATGTTGACCCGGACATAGCGCGCGGTCGCGGACGAGAACGGGATGGTGACCGTGTTCGCGTTGGCGTTCGGGTCGAACGTGTATCCGGCCGAACCGACCAGGGTCGAGAAGGTGGATCCGTCGGTCGAGCCCTGCACCGAGAGGGTTTCGGTGCGCGCGGCCCATGCGGTGGCGGGCGGGAGTTTCAGCACGATCTTGCCGACGCCGTAGTTCTGGCCGAGATCGACCTGGGCCCACTGCGGGAACGCGCCGTTCGCGCTCTCCCAGTAGGTCGAGGCGTCCGCGTCGGTCAGGTTCGACGGGGTGAAGGAACCGTTGCTGGAACTGGCCGTCGCGGTTTTGCCCGCGGCGATGTTGGTGCTGCTGTCGATAGCGGAACCGGACAGACCGACAGTGGTCGGGCTGTTGTTGGCGTTGCTGGTGACGCTCAGCGAACCGGTGCGGGTGCCACCAGCGGTCGGGGTGAAGGTGACGGTGACCGCGCAGGACGCGCCAACGGCGATGGTGCCGCAGTTGTTGGTCTGGCTGAAGTCACCGGTGACCGAGACGCCCGACACCGTCGCGGAGGTCGTGCCGGTGTTGGAGACGGTCACGGTTTGCGGGGTGGCGTGCGCGCCGACGACGGTGCCGCCGAAGGCGAGGCTGCCCGGGTTGGGGCTGAGCACCGGTCCGGGCGCGGTGCCCGTGCCGGAAAGGCTGACCGTGTTGGTGACGCCGCCCGCGTTCACGGTCAGCGAGCCGGTTCTGTTGCCGGTCGCGGTGGGACTGAACGTGACGGTGACCGCGCAGGAACCGTTGGCTGCGATGGACGAACCACAGTTGTTGGTCTGCTTGAAGTCGCCGGTGATCGAGATGCCCGAGACGCTCGCCGCCGCGCTGGTCGGGTTGGAGACGGTGACGGTCTGGGCGGTGCTGGTGCTGCTGGTCGGCACCGAACCGAAGTTCAGCGCGGTCGGCGCCGCGGTGACCCCGCTCGGCGGGTACGGCGGGAAGACCGGGGCGGGCCAGCCGTTGCACTGGGTCGGGTTGATGCCGGAGTTGCCGCCGTTGTCGGTGACGGCGAAGCCGTTGCCCTCACAGTTGTAGCTGGGCGCGGCGGTTTGCGCGACGCCGGTTGCGACCACGTTCTGGAAGCTCGCGGCGCCGGCGGTCTGCTCCTGGAGGGCGAAGGTGCCTGCCCCGGCGATGGTGACGTTGTTGAGGTTCACGCCGCTGACCGTGCCCTCGACCCACTGGATCGCCTCGTACGGACTCTGTTCGATGAGCGCGTTGGACACGTTGATCGGTCCGCTGATCGCGCCCTGGCTGCCGTCGAACCACAGCGCGCCGACGCCGAACTGCCAGTTCGGGTCGAGGCTGCCGTCGCGGATCATGGTGTTGTTGGAGATGGTGGTGGTGCCGACCGGGGTCGAGGTGAACCGCTGGCCGACCTGGATGCCGCCGCCCTGGGCGAGGCCGGTGTCCTGCACCAGGTTTCCGGTGACCGTGTTGTCGTGGCCGCCGTAGATGGCGATGCCGTTGGCGAGAATCTGCAACTCGACGGTGTTGTTGGAGATGGTGTCGTTGGCGTCCGCGCCGAGGCTGGAGTCGGCCCAGGTGGCGACGCCGTCGTCACCGGTGTTGCGGATGTCGCTGTTGGTCACGGTCGAACTCGTGACACCACCGTGGAAGTTGATGCCATCCGCCGTCGTGTCCCTGATCCGCATGCCGCTGAAGGTCAGGCCGGTCATCGGCCCGTCCATCCAGGCGCCGACCTTCAGGTGGTCGATCCACAGGTTGCTGACCGTGGAGTTGTTCAGCGCGCCGCCGATGCCGTTGTCCTGGTTGCAGTCGACCCGGCTGCCGACCTGGCCGAAGATCGCGAAGTTGGACAGGTGCACGTTGCTGCTGGAGCCCTTGTCACCGCCGACGCCGCAGCTGTCCGGTTCGCCAAGACCGTAGAACCCAGGCTCGGCACCGGTGACCGTCGAGTACCACATACCCGCGCCCGCGACGGTCACGTTGTTGACCTTGATGTGGCCCGGGATGTTGTAGGTGCCCGCCGGGATCCACACGGTGCCACCGGAACCCGCCGCGCTGATCGCGGCGTTGAAGGCAGCGGTGGCGTCGGCGCTGCCGGAGGGGTCCGCGCCTTCGCTGGTCACCGACACCGAACCGGCCGGTTGCGGCAGTGCCGCGCCGACGTTCTCGAAGTCGGCGAAGTCGACGGTGTACGAGCCGGCGGTGTCCTCGGAGTCGACCTGGAGCTTGAAGGTCGTGCCGGCGGGATAGGTCTGGCTGAACAGCCGGTGCGTCTCGTCGTAGAAGTGGTGCGGGTTGCTACCGGGCGAGTTGGTGAACGGGTAGCTGCCGTAGTACCAGCTGTAGGCGTTGGTGAGGGTGAAGTCGGTTTGCTTGGTGTTGTTGACGTACAAGGACAACGGCGCCGTGTAGGTGGAGCCGTCGCCGGTGTCCGGGATGCTGTAGCGGAAGTCGATCGAGTTGGTGGCGACCGGCGTGGTGAAGGTGACGTACTTGCCGGAGCCTTGCAGGGTGACCGCCTTGCGCAAGGCGGCTTCGTCGGCGAGCTGACCCTGTGCGTAGCTGGGGCCGATGATCGTGCCGTTGGTCGCGGAGTTCTCCGCCTGTACCTCGACGTAGGGCAGGGTCGCGCCACTGCCACCGGTCGCCGTCGCGGCGGCCGCCGGTAACGCGGTCATTGTTGCCGCGCCCGCGGCGAACAGCGCCGCCCCGGCCGTCAGCAACGTCATCAATCGAAGGTTTCTGCTGGTTCGCGCCATTGCGATGGGCTCACTTTCGAGACGGGGGGTGAGCTCGGGTGGGTACGGCCCGCCTGTGGGCGGAGTAACAGGGACGGTAACTCTGTCGACACAGTGACGCAATAACCAGATGCATGACAGATAAAGTCATACGTGTGAACGCAAATTTGCGACATTCAGGCCCGGCTGGTCTACCAACCGCGCGGCGCTGAGCAGGGCATTCCGACAAGGCGGCCAGACCAGCGAAGCACATCGTGGCAGTTCGCAGGCGCCTTGCCGGAAAGTTGGTTGGCGTGAAGCACTGACTCGTTCCGCAAGTAACGAACATCAAGATGCGAATGGCTTGCAGTTCTTACCAAGGACTTGCGCCAGCGGGCTTCTCACCAGGCGGTACGAGCCAAGATCGCTGGGAGAATTTCATCGAGATCTCGACGATGGAGGACCGCGTGCCACAGCCTTCGGACGCCTTGCGGAAACTGGGCTTTCTGACCATCGGCCTGTTCGACGAGGCCAACCCGCGCGCGGGGCACGAGTCGACGCTGGAGATCATCGAGCTGGGCGAGCGACTGGGTTTCGACAGCGCCTGGGTGCGGCACAGACACCTGCAGTTCGGCATCTCCTCGCCGGTCGCGGTGCTGGCGGCGGCGACCCAGCGGACCAGCCGGATCGAACTGGGCACCGCGGTCATCCCGCTCGGCTGGGAGAACCCGCTGCGCCTCGCCGAGGATCTGGCCACAGTGGACGTGTTGTCGGGCGGCAGGCTCAACCCGGGCATCAGCGTCGGTCCGCCGCGCGACTTCGACCGGGTCAAGCAGGCGCTCTACCCGGACAGCGCCGAGGTCGAGGACTTCAGCTACGAGCGGGTGCGCAGGCTGCTGGCATGCGTACGCGGGGAGAAGGTCAGCGACTGGAGCGGAGTCGAGGGGATCGAGGTGTTCTCCGACCAGGTCCAGCCGCACGCGAGCGGGTTGGCCGACCGGATCTGGTACGGCGGCGGGAGTTTCCGGTCCGCGCGCTGGGCCGGTGCGCAGCGGCTGAACTTCCTGAGCAGCAACGTGTTGCAGGCGGAGGGATCCAGCGCGAGCTTCGCGGAAATCCAGCGCGACCAGATCCGCGCGTTCCGCGCCAGCCACCCGGCCGGCGCGGCGGCCAGGGTCTCGCAGGGGCTGGTAGTGATCCCGACCGATTCGGCCAACGCGGAGCAGCGCGGGAAATACGCTGCCTACGCCGAGGCGCGCACCCCGCGCACGGCCGCGCCGCTCGGCCCCCGGCAGATGCTGTTCTCCACCGACCTGGTCGGCACCTCCGCGCAGATCGCGGACACGCTGCATGCGCACGCCGGTTTCGGCGAGGTCGACGAGGTGGTGTTCGCGCTGCCGTTCACCTTGGCGCATGAGGACTACGTGCAGATCCTCACCGACGTCGCGACCCGGCTCGGTCCGGAACTCGGCTGGAAACCGGCTGCGTAACTTCGCCGGGTAACGTCGGTGGCATGGCCGTCGTGAAGATCAACGCGTTGAGCATGCCCGAGGGCGCCGGGCCCGAAGTGGAGAAGCGGTTCGCCGCGCGGATGGCGGGACTGCGCGAGCAGCAGGGCTTTCTCGGTTTCGAGCTGCTCCGACCGGTGTCCGGGGAGACCCGCTATTTCGTCTACTCGCGATGGGAGTCGGAAGAGGCGTTCCAGGCGTGGGCGACCGGCGGCGCGATGGCCGCGCACGCCGGCCACGGGAAGACCGTGACCACCGGCGCGGACCTGATGGAGTTCGAGGTCGCCCTCTCGATGGATCCCGAGAGCTGATTCGGCATTCCAAGAAAAAGTGAAACCTCCCTTATGGCCGCATCCCTCCGGGTGCGGCCTTTTGGTTGACATCGCACCGGCTACGCCCCGTTAGTACCCGCGCTGAGCAGGCAATACCAGGAAATTGCCAGCGGCTGGTAATCGGAAAGTTACTGGCACAGATGTGTCACTGTCCCGGCCCGGACACTCGCCACCTCACACAGGGCGTACACACATGACGCCATCGGGTGATCCGCCCGGAGGTCATGTCCACCCTGCGTTGGAGGAACAGTGCGCAGTGTCACGCGAGGGATGCTGACGCTCGCCGGGATTGCCGCGCTGTCGTTGACCTTCGGGTCCGCGACGGCGATCGCCAGTCCGTCGACGAGTTCGGCCGCAACGACATCAACCGCAACCAGCTCCGCCCCGACCACTCGTGCCTGCCCCACGACGGTCACGCCCGGCAAGCTCGCCTGCCTGGCCCTGAAGAGAACCGACAAGACGCCATTATTGGCGAGCCAGGTCAGTACGCCGAACACCATTCCCTCCGGCGTCGGCTATGGCCCGTCCCAGTTGCAGTCGGCGTACAACATCGCCTCCGCCGCGGCCAGTCAGGGCGGTAGCGCCACGGTCGCGTTGGTCGACGCCTACGACGACCCGACCGCGGCCGCCGACCTGTCCACCTACCGATCCGCGGCCGGTCTGCCCGCCGCGAACTTCAGCAAGGTCAACCAGAACGGTGCCGCTTCCCCGCTGCCGTCGACGGCACCGGCCAGCGACGACTGGACGCTGGAGGAATCCCTCGACCTCGACATGGTTTCCGCGATCTGCCCGAACTGCAAGATCGTGCTCGTCGAGGCGCAGGACGACCAGGGCACTGGCCTCTACACCGCGGAGAACACCGCCGCGAACCTGGCGGGCTACATCTCCAACTCGTGGGGTGGCAGCGACTCCTCCAGCGACGCCAGCATGGACTCCTCCTACTTCAACCACCCCGGCAAGGTGATCACCGCCTCCGCTGGTGACTCCGGCTACGGCGTGATCTACCCGGCGACCTCCAAGAACGTGGTCTCCGTCGGTGGCACCACGCTGAACTCCGCTTCGAACTCGCGTGGTTGGACCGAGACCGTGTGGGGTTCCAGTTCCGGCGGTGAAGGCACCGGTTCGGGTTGCTCGACCAACGAGACCAAGCCGTCCTGGCAGACCGACACCGGCTGCTCCGGCCGCACCGACAACGACGTGTCCGCCGACGCCAACCCGAGCACCGGTCTTGCCGTCTACGACACCACCAACGGCAACGGCGGCTGGAACGAGGTCGGTGGCACCAGCGCGTCCTCGCCGATGATCGCGGCGATGTACGCGTTGGCAGGCAACGCGGGCAGCACTCCCGCGCAGGACATCTACCAGCACACCAGCAACCTCTACGACGTGACCAGCGGCGCGGACGGTTCGTGCAGCCCGTCCTACCTGTGCACCGCCGCCACCGGTTACGACGGCCCGACCGGTTGGGGCACCCCGAACGGTCTTGCCGCGTTCGGTGGCACCAGCACCGGCGGTGGCGTCACCGCCAACAGCCCCGGTAACCAGACCGGCACGGTCGGCACCGCGGTCAGCCTGCAGCTGTCCGCTTCCGGTGGTACCGCGCCCTACACCTGGACCGCGACCGGTCTGCCGACCGGCCTTTCGGTCTCCAGCAGCGGTTTGATCTCGGGCACCCCGAGCGCGGCCGGTACGTTCAACGTCAGCGTGACCGCGAAGGACAGCACCGGCGCGACCGGGGCTGCCTCGTTCACCTGGACGATCAACCCGGCTGGTGGCGGCGGCTGCTCGGCCCCGGGCCAGAAGCTGGCCAACCCCGGCTTCGAGTCCGGCACCTCCGGCTGGACGCAGACCCCGGCCGTGATCGGCCAGAACGGTCCCTCCGAGCCCGCGCACGCGGGCACCTGGGACGCGTGGATGGACGGCTACGGCACCACGCACACCGACACGGTGTCCCAGTCGGTCACCATTCCGACCGGGTGCAGCGCGAGCCTCTCGTTCTACCTGCACATCGACACCAGTGAGACGACCACGACGACCCAGTACGACAAGCTGACCGTCACGGTCGGCTCGACCACGGTGGCGACGTTCTCGAACCTCAACCACGCCAACGGTTACACGCAGCACAGCTACAACGTGTCCAGCCTCGCCGGTCAGACGGTGACGCTGAAGTTCAGCGGCACGGAGGACAGCTCGTTGCAGACCTCGTTCGTCCTTGACGACCTGGCCGTGACCACCAGCTGATCCGTTGCTACGCGAGGCGGGGCGACCGTACGGGTCGCCCCGCCTTGGCATGTTCAGTCCAGAAAGGACGCGAGCATCGGCAGCAGGTACTCGGCGCGGCGGGTGACCTGCATGTGGTTGGTGTTCGGCAGCACCGCGAGCTGCGAGCCGGGGATCAGGTCGAGCATCTGCGCGGCGTGCGCGACGGTGACGAAGTCGTGGTCGCCCTGCACGATCAGGGTCGGCGCGGTGATGCGTGCCAGCTCCTCGTCGCTCCAGCCCTGGAGGTCGGCGGCGCTGCTGGACTGCTTGGCCAGGAACGCGTCGAACTGCTCCGGGTGCGGCGAGAGTCGTTCGTAGTCCGCCCGGAACTCGGCGAAGTCCCCGGCGCTGGGCAGCCGGTCGGAGGTGGCGAAGCGGCTCGGGTCCATCAGGTCCGGGTGCATGCCCTCGATCCGCACGCTGACCGAGATCGGCACGATCGAGCGCACCCGGGTGCCGTGGTTGATGGCGAGTTCCAGGGTGACCGCCGCGCCCATGCTGTGGCCGAGCACGTGCGCGCGCTCGATGCCCAGGTGGTCGAGTAGCGCGACGACGTCGCCGGCGAGGTTGGCCGGGGTGATCGGCCGGTCGATGTCGGCGGTGCGGCCATGGCCCTGCATCTCGACGCCGATCACCTGGTGCTTGGCGGCCAGGGTCGGGATCAGCCCGGCGAAGTTGTAGTCGATGGTGAGCATGCCGCCGTGCAGCAGCACGAGCGGGGTGCCGGTGCCGTGCGATTCGTAGTACGCGTGCAGGCCGTTGATGTCGGCGTATCCGCTGGTCATGAGGTGATCCCCTCGGGAGTTGGGGTAGCGTCATCGTTGCGTCGAACGGGGCGGCCGCGAATCGACATCCACGGTCGATGTGACTGCCATCACAGATCGGGTGGGCGTTGCCTGCCTGCCGCCCACGAGTCCAGGGTGATCAGCGTCTTGGTGCCGGTGACCTGGTGGTTCCTGCGGATCTCGTCGATGGTCTTCTGCAGGTGGGCGAGGTCGCGCACGCGCAGCCAGACCAGCGCGTCCGGGTCGCCCGCGATGGTGAACACCGCCTGCGCCTCCGGCATCCGGGTGGTGGTCTGGAAGATGTCGTTCACCTTGGACGTACCGGAGAAGCGCAGCTCGATGAACGCCTCGATGCCCCAGCCGAGCTTGGTGTGGTCGACCTGCGCGGTGAACCCGGTGATCACGCCGATCCGCTGCAACCGGTCCACCCGCCGCTTCACCGCGGCCGTGGACAGCGTGACCCGTTCGGCGATGTCGGACAGGGTGCGGCGGGCATCCTCGACCAGCAAACCCAGGATCTCGTGATCGGTCTCGTCCAGTTCCTCCGCCATGGTCCATGGACCCTACGCAAACAACCAGCGCGCGCCAGTCCGCCAACTCAGGATTTTTGCGCGTTGCGGGGTGTTTCACTCGTGCTTGTTGCGTGACCGGCCGCCTGGGGTGTGGTCTGTGCGGACCCTGCCTCAGCGCCGACGGGAGTCGATCATGCCTGCCCTCACTCTCGACGACCGCTACCTGCGCGATGACGGCACGATCTACCTGACCGGTGTCCAGGCGCTGGTGCGGCTGCTGTTCGACCGGGTCCGGACCGACCGTGCCGCGGGCGCCAATCCGGGCGTGTTCGTGTCCGGGTACGAGGGTTCGCCGCTGGCCGGGTACGACCTCGAACTGGCCCGGCGCGGCAAGCTGCTGGCCGCGCACAACGTGGTGCACAAACCGGGCCTGAACGAGGAACTCGGCGCGACCGCGGTGATGGGCAGCCAGCTCGCCGGCGGCGTCGGCCTGCGCGAGCACGATGGCGTGCTCGGCGTCTGGTACGGCAAGGCGCCCGGCCTTGACCGGGCGACGGATGCGTTGCGGCACGCGAACATGGCTGGCACCGACCCACGCGGCGGCGCGCTGGCGCTGGTCGGCGACGACCCGAACGCGAAGTCCTCCACCATCCCGTGCGCCTCCGAGCTGGCTCTCGCCGATCTCGCGATGCCGGTGTTCTTTCCGGCCGACGGCCAGGATCTGCTCGATTTCGGCCAGCACGCGATCGAGCTGTCCCGCGCGAGCGGGCTCTGGTCGGCGATGAAGATCGTGGCCAACGTCGCCGACGCGGCAGGCACCGCGACCGTGCGTCCACAATGGACGGCACCGGAGTTCGGCCCGGAGTTCGCCGCCTACCAGCACACGCCCAGCGGCAAGCTGCTCGGCCCGAACCTGGCCGCGCTGGAGCGCAGCCTGTTCACCGTGCGGGTGCCGCTGGCGCTGGAGTACCTGCGGATCAGCGGGATCAACCGGATCACCGCGACACACCAGGCCGACCGGATCGGCATTGTCACCGCCGGAAAGCCCTACTTGGACGTCATGCAGGCGTTCGCCGCGCTGGGTCTCGACGAGCAGGCGCTGGAACGTTTCGGCATCCGGGTGTTGAAGCTGGGCGTGATCCACCCGGTCGAACCGGGCATCGTGCGCCAGTTCGCGGACGGGCTCGACGAGATCATCGTGGTCGAGGAGAAGCGCGCGTTCATCGAGTCGCAGGTCAAGGAGATCCTCTACGGCAACGCGAACGCGCCGAAGGTCTCCGGCAAGGCGCTGTTCACCGAACTCGGCGAGCTCGACCCGGACACGATCGCCGCCGGTCTCGCGCGCCGACTGGGCGACATCGAGCCCGTCACCGCGTGGCGGCAGCGTCGGCGGCGCGAGCGGATCGCGATCCCGCTGCTCGCCAGGACCCCGTACTTCTGTTCGGGCTGCCCGCACAACTCCTCGACCAAGGTGCCGGACGGCACGCTGGTCGGCGGCGGCATCGGCTGTCACACGATGACGTTGTTCATGCCGGAGCAGCAGGTCGGCGACGTCATCGGCGTGACGCAGATGGGCGGCGAGGGCTCGCAGTGGATCGGCATGGCGCCGTTCGTGTCGGCGGATCATCTGGTGCAGAACATCGGCGACGGCACGTTCACGCACTCCGGCAGCCTCGGCATCCGCGCCTCGGTCGCGGCGGGCACCAACATCACCTACAAGCTGCTGCACAACTCGGCGGTGGCGATGACCGGCGGCCAGGACGCGGTGGGTGCGTTGCCGCTGCGGCGGTTGACCGCGATGCTGCTCGCCGAGGGCGTGCGCAAGGTGATCGTCACCAGTGATCAGCCGAAGCGGTTGCGCAAGGCCGGTCTGCCGCGCGAGGTGCAGGTGCGGCACCGCGACGAACTCCTGCGCAGCCAGGAAGAACTCGCCGCCATCCCGGGCGTCACCGTGCTCGTGCACGACCAGGAGTGCGCGGCGGAGAAGCGGCGCAAGCGCAGCAGGGGCAAGCAGCCGACACCGAGCACGAAGGTGGTCATCAACGAGCGGGTGTGCGAGGGCTGTGGCGACTGCGGCACCAAGTCGAACTGCCTTTCGGTGCAACCGGTCGCGACCGAGTTCGGCCGCAAGACCGCCATCCACCAGTCCTCCTGCAACCTCGACTACTCGTGCCTCAACGGCGACTGCCCGTCCTTCCTGACCGTCACCCCGGCGGGCGCCAAGGCGCACCGCGCGGTTGCCGCGCTGGCCGCCGACGCGATCGCGGAGCCCGCGTTCCGGGTGGATCCGGACGACTTCACCGTGCGGATCAGCGGTATCGGCGGCACGGGCGTGGTCACCGTCGCGCAGATCCTGGCGACGGCCGCGGTGATCGCCGATCGACAGGTCCGCACGCTGGACCAGACCGGGCTCGCCCAGAAGGGCGGCGCGGTCGTGTCGGACGTGAAGGTCAGCGCGGAGCCGATCGCCCGGGCCGCCAAGATCGCCGAGGGCGAGTGCGACCTCTACCTGGCCTGCGACGCCCTGGTCGGTGCCGACCAGACCCACCTGGCTGCCGCCGACGCGGGCCGGACGACGGCGGTCGTGTCCACGACCGAGGTGCCGACCGGCGCGATGGTCACCGACACCAGCATCTCCTACCCCAACCCCACCGCGGTGCGCTCGGCCATCGCCGACGCGGTCGCGCGCACGGTCACGCTGGACGCGCGCGGCCTGGCCGAGCGGTTGTTCGGCAACGACCAGTCCGCGAACATCCTCCAGTTGGGCGCGGCGTTCCAGACCGGCGCGATCCCGTTGCCCGCGACCGTGATCGAGCAGGCGATCACCCTCAACGGCACCGCCGTCGAGCAGAACATCCAGGCGTTCCGGCGCGGGCGCCAGCTCGTCGCCGACGAAGCCGCCCTGGACGCCGACCTCGCCATCCCGGCCCCGGAACCGCAGCCGCTCGCCCCGGAAGCAGCCCGGATCCGCGCGCTGGTCGCCGCGTCCGAGGGCACCGAACTGGCCCGGTTGCTGGACATCCGGATTCCCGAACTGATCGCCTACCAGAACGCCGGCTACGCGCGCGGGTACGCGGAGTTCGTCGAGCAGGTGCGGGTGCTGGCGCCGGATGCGATCACCGAGGCGGTGGCGCGGAACCTGCACAAGCTGATGGCGTACAAGGACGAGTACGAGGTCGCCCGGCTCTGCCTCGACGAAAAAGTGTTGTCGGATCTCCGTAACGCCTTTGGCGCCGATACCCGTTACAGCTATCGGCTGCACCCTCCAGTGCTGCGCGCGCTGGGCATGCTGGGTCTGCCTATGACGGGCAAGATCAGCCTCGGCGCCTGGTTCCGGCCGGGTTTCCGCACGCTGTACGCGATGCGTGGCGTGCGTGGCCGGTGGTTCGACCCGTTCGGGCACACCGAGGTGCGCAAGGTCGAGCGAGCGCTGGTCGACGAGTACCGGGCGGGCATCCTGCGCGCGTTCGCCGCCCCGGCGCCGGACGCCTCGGTCGTCGCGGAGCTGGCCGAGTTGCCGGACCAGGTGCGCGGCTACGAGGACGTCAAGCTGGGCAACGTCGCCGCCTACCGCACCCGTCAGGCCCAGTTGCTGGCGAAACTCGACTCCCCCGCGTACGCTCCGCACCCCTGATCGCTCTCCCGGGCAGGCTCTCGCCTGCTCGGTTGACAATTCTAAGACGACCGGTCATATTGGAGCCATGGCGACCTTCCAAGCACTTCAGGTGACCGGCGAACACAACTTCCTCCTGGTCGACCGCGAGCTGGTCGACCCCGAACCTGGCCACGTGCGCATCCGAATCGAGGCGTGCGGGGTCTGCCATTCCGACGTGCTGGCCGTCGAGGGCCTGCGAGCGGACCCGTCGGCACCGATCGTGCCCGGGCACGAGATCGTCGGCGTGATCGACGCGGTCGGGGCGGGCGTGCACGCCTGGCACGTCGGCGAGCGGGTCGGCGTCGGGTATCTCGGCGGGCAGTGCAATGAATGCGATCCGTGCCGGCGCGGCGACTTCGTCAACTGCGAGAACCAGCCGACCACCGGGACCACTGTGGACGGTGGCTACGCGGAACACGCCTACGCCCGGGTCAGCGGCCTGGTGCGCGTGCCGGAGGGGTTGTCGTCGGTCGACGCCGCTCCCCTGCTGTGCGCGGGCCTGACCGTGTTGAGCGCGCTGCGCAAGGCAGGCGCGTATCCCGGCGCGCTGGTCGCGGTGCAGGGCATCGGCGGCCTGGGTCACCTCGCCGTGCAGTACGCGAAGCACCTCGGGTTTGAGGTCGCGGCGATAGCCCGTGGCACCGGCAAGGAGGCGTTGGCGCGGCAGCTCGGCGCGGACCACTACATCGACGGCAAGATCGTCGACCCTGGCGTCGCACTGGCGGAACTGGGCGGCGCCGTCGCCATTGTGGCGACCGCTGCCGACGGCGCGTCCATGTCGCCGTTGATCCCCGGTCTCGCGCCCAACGGCAAACTGATGGTGGTCGGCGCAGGTGGCGACCCGATCGCGGTGCACACGCCAGACCTGCTGTTCGGCACCCGCGCGGTGATCGGCACGCTGACCGGCAGCGCGATCGAGAACGAGGACAACCTGAAGTTCAGCCTGCGCAACGGGGTTCGCCCGATGATCGAGGTGGTGCCGTGGCAGGAGGCACCCACGGCGTACGCCAAGATGATGGCCGGTCAGGCCCGGTTCCGGATGGTGCTGGACATGACCGCGTAAACTGAAGACGACTGGACATATTGGAGGCGTGACATGGCGAGACAGAGCCTGCGTGAGGAAATCGTCGATGCCGCGCTCGACCAGTTCCACACCCACGGCTTCAACGCCGCCGGGGTCAAGGACATCACCGACGCGGCCGGGGCGCCGAAAGGCTCGTTCTACAACCACTTCGAGAGCAAGGAAGCCCTGGCCGTCGTCGCGTTGCAGCGCTACGGCACCACCCGTCGACTCGACGAACTCGGTGACACGTCGGTGCCCGCGCTGCAACGACTGCGGGAGCACTTCCAGTTCCCGCGCCAGGAGAACGAGGCGCGTGACTACACCCGTGGCTGCCTGATCGGTGACTTCGGCGCCGAGATCGGCGACCACAGCGTGGCCATCCGCGACGCGGTCCGGGACAGCCTCGCCAACTGGGCTGCCGCGCTGGCAGCCGCCATCGCGGACGGGCAGCGCGAAGGCACGATTCACAGTGGCATCGACCCGAAAACGACCGCGCGGTTCGTGCTCGCCGCGTGGGAAGGCACGCTGATCTCGATGCGCGCCGAGCGGTCCAGCGTCGCGTTCGACGACTTCTTCGATGTCGTCTTCGGATCGATCCTGGCCTGATCAGCCGACCGCGATGCCGAGGATCCCGGTGAGCACGATCGTCGCGCCGACGAGCCTGCGCACGGGGTTCGGTTCGCGGAGTACCCGCCAGGCGACGATGCTGCCGATCACGATGCTCAGCTCGCGGACCGGCGCGACCACGCTGACCGGCGTGGTCTGCATGGCGAACAGCACGAACAGGTACGCCAACGGCGAGAGCACCGCGACGACGAGGATTTCGCGCCGGTGGTCGTGCCACAGCTGGGCAACCTCCTGCTTGCGCGCGACAGGTCTGAGTATCGCGCTCTGCAAAAGGCAACCGGCCGCGAAGTAGATGATCGGCGGCAGCGCCCAGGTGCTCACCGCCTGGTCGTCCCACAGCGTGTAACCGGCGATCATCGCGCCGGTCAGCACGCCGTAGACCACGCTGGCGATGCGCGGTTTCGTCGCGTCGGCAGCGCGGCCGGCGCTGATCACGCAGACGCCGAGCACGACCGCCACCACCCCGAGCAGCCCGATCACACCGGGTCGCTCGTGGAAGGCGAGCACGGCGACAACCACCGACAGCAGCGGCCCGGTGCCTCTGGCCAGCGGATACACCACCGACATGTCGCCGACGGCGTAACCGCGTTGCAGGATCAGGCCGTAGCCGACATGCAGCACCGCGGTGCCCGCGGCGAACACGAGCCACGACCACTGCGGGTGCACGTGCTCGACGAACCCGTCCACGATCGCGATCGGCACGCAGAGCAACGCGGAAACCGTGTTGTAGCACCAGACGAACGCCGCTCCACCGCCGCCGACCCGTTTGGCCGCGAAGTTCCAGCTCGCGTGCAGCACGGCGGCGCTGACCAGCAGCGCCAACGACCCTAAGTGCACGACACCCCCTTGGAAACTCGATTTCCCATCGAACGTATCATGGGAAACATGGTTTCCGAGAATGTCGCTGGTGGGCTGCGCGCGACGATCACCGCGCTGATGCCCGGACTGCGGGTCAGCGACGCGAAAGTGCTGCGCCTGGTGCTGGACGACGCGGCGTTCGTGCAGTCGGCGACCACCAACGAGGCCGCGGAGCGCGCCGGGGTCTCCCCCGCGACCATCGTCCGCGCGGCACGCGCCGCCGGATTCGAGGGCTTCGGCGACCTGAAACGCGCACTGCTCACCGATCTCGCGCTGCACGCGGGCACCGAGCCACCCGAGGCGCTCACCGAATCGTCCACAGTGGATGACGTGAGCGAACTGGTGCTGACCAGTCACGCCGCCAGCATCGGCGCGACCCGCGCCACCCTCGACCCGGCCCAACTGCGCAACGCCGTCCGCCTGCTGGCAGGCGCGGACACCATCATGGTCTTCGGCGTCGGCACCTCGGCAGCGCCCGCCGCCGACGCCGCCTACCGGTGGACCGCGATCGGCTGCCGCGCGCACGCCCCGCGCGACGCCCGCACGGCGCAGCTCCAAGCCCGTTTGCTGCCAACGGGATCCGCGCTCGTGGCCGTCAGCAACTCCGGGCAGAGCGCGGAAACCCTCGCCGTCGCGGACGCGGCAGCGGCGGCAGGCGCGAGCATCGTGGCGATCACCAGCTTCGCGTCCTCGCCGCTCGCCGAGCGGGCGACCGCGCTGCTGGTGGCCGGTGGGCCCGATCTCGGCCTGCACATGGCGGCGTCCAGCAGCAGGCTCGCGCACCTCGCGGTGGTCGACATCCTGCACGCCGCGATCAGCCTCGCCGACCTGCCGCGCGCCCGCCGCGCCATCGCGATCGTCAACGACATCTCCGGCGAATACAGCTACTGAGCTCAGGCAGCGGCGCGCTGGGCGACCGGGCGACGCCGCAAATCCACCTCCGCCACAGCGGGCGGACGATACGCGACATCGTTGGGGCCAGCGTCGGTTCCTGGCGGCGCGATCTCATCGATCCGGTCCAGCACGTCATCCTCGAGCGTGACGTCGGCCCCGGCCAGCAGGTCGTCGAGCTGCGCCATGGTGCGCGGCCCGATGATCGCCGACGTGACAGCGGGGTGGGCGATCGCGAACGCCATCGCGAGATGGGTCATGGGCATCCCCGCCTTGTCGGCGAGCGGGACGAGTTGCTCGACCACGTCGAGCTTTCGTTCGTCGCCGAAGTGCCCCGGCATCCCGCCCGAGCGGTGCGTGCCGGTCGCCTGGTTCCTGCGCACCCGGCCCGTCAGCAGGCCCTGCGCCAGCGGACTCCACACCAGCGTGCCCATTCCGTACCGCTGGCAGACCGGCAGCACGTCGCGTTCGATGCTCCGGTTGACGATCGAGTACGGCGGCTGCTCGGTGCGGAACCGCGCCAGACCGCGCCGGTCGGAAACCCATTGCGCCTCAACGATGTCGGCGGCCGGAAAGCTCGACGTGCCGATGGCGCGCACCTTGCCGCTGTGCACCAGATCCGACAGCGCGGACAGGGTCTCCTCGATGTCGGTCGTCGGATCGGGACGGTGGATCTGGTACAGGTCGACGTGGTCGGTTCGCAGGCGGCGCAGGGAGTTCTCGACCTCGGTGATGATCCACCGTCGTGAACTGCCACCGTGATTGGGGTCATCGCCCATGGGATAGAACGACTTGGTGGCGAGCACCACGTCGTCCCGGCGGCCCTCGATCGCCTTGCCGACGATCTCTTCGGACTCACCCGCCGAGTAGATGTCCGCGGTGTCCACGAAATTGATGCCCGCGTCCAGTGCTTTGCGGATGATCCGGATCGACTCGTCGTGATCGGGATTGCCCATGGCACCGAACATCATGGTGCCCAGGCAGTACGGGCTGACCTGGATCCCGGTCCGGCCCAGCGTGCGGTACTTCATCATGGTTCCAGCAAAGCAGCGCGTCATGACTCCGGCTAGCAAGATCCTCTCGGGTCCTTGCTCATTCCTGCTTCACGGCAACACCGGCGCGGGATCGACGCCCTCGCGCAGCCGCACCGCGTCGATGCTCGGCGGCGCACCGAACTGGCGCCGGTACTCGCGGCTGAACTGCGACGGGCTGTCGTAGCCGACCCGCTGACCGATACCGGTGACCTCGCCAGGGCTGTTCGCCAGCAGCAACCTGGCCGCCTGCAACCGGATCTGCTTCTGGAACTGGATCGGGCTCATCGCGGTCACCGCCTGGAAGTTGCGGTGAAAAGCCGACACGCTCAGGCCCGCCAGCCGCGCCAGGTCCTGGACCTGGAAGGGCTCCCGGTAGTTCTCGCGGATCCAGTGCACGGCACGGGCGATGTGGTTCAGGCTGCTGTCGGCGAGGCCGAGCTGACGCACCGCGTCGCCCTGTTCACCGGTCATCAGCAGCCAGTGGATCTCCCGCGTCACCAGTGGCACGAGTGTCGCGCGGTCGCGCGGTCGGTCGAGCAGGCGCAGCAGCCGGATCACCGCGTCGAGCAGTTCCTCGGACACGTCGCTGACCGCGATTCCTGGGCGCGCCGGGCCGGTGGCGGCAGGCAGGTCACCGGGTTCGGCCCGCAGCAGCAGGTCGGCGAGCACGGCGGGGTCGAGCGTGATCCCGACGCCGAGCGAAGGTCCGGCCACGAACTGACCGGTCACCGGCAGGTCGACCGAAGCGACGAGGTACTGGCCCGCGCCGTAGTCGAACACCCGATCGCCGAGCGCGAGCCGCTTCCTGCCGTCGGCGATGACCGCGAGCACCATGCCCGACATCGACGTCTGCGGTGCGCTGGCCTGCTCGACCCGGCACACCCGGACGCCGTCGACGGCGGTCCGCGCGTCGGGGCGCGTGTGCCGGGTGAGCAGTTCGCGGAGTTCGTCCAGAGACACGTCCGCCATTCAACACGCGTCCGGCGAAACATGAGGGTTGATCTTGGCCCGAGGTCGAAGACACCGCCATCGCCGCCACCGGTGGCACGCGGGCTTCGACCTACCGCAACGATCCCGCTCCCCCTGGACACCTACGTCCTGCGCGCCCGGAAAGCCGGGCTCATCCGGTAGTCGCGGGTTCGATCTGGTTGACGAGGTGGCAGGCGACGCCGGTTTCGCCTGCGGCCAACGGGGTGGGGTCGACGGTGCGGCAGCGGTCGGCGACGGCGTCGGCCGCGCCGGAGGCGAGGGCTGGGCAGCGCGGGTGGAAGCGGCAGCCTGCCGGGATGCGGGCGGGGTCCGGGGGCTCGCCGGTGAGCACGATGCGTTCCGGCGATTCGGGCAGCACCGACAGCAGTGCCTTGGTGTAAGGGTGTTTCGGCGCGGTCAGGACTTCGGGGGCGGGGCCGGATTCGACGATGCGGCCGAGGTACATGACGGCGATGCGGTCGGCGATGTTCCAGGCGAGGCCGAGGTCGTGGGTGACGACGAGGGAAGCCAGACCGAGGTCGTCACGCAGACGCAGCAGCAGCGCGAGGATTTCACCGCGCACGGACGCGTCCAGCGAGGCGACGGGTTCGTCGGCGATGAGCACGCGGGGTTGCAGGGCGAGGGCGCCCGCGATGACGACGCGCTGGCGTTGGCCGCCGGAGAGTTCGCCGGGCAGCAGCGACAGGAACCGTTCCGGTGGGCGGAGTCCGGCGCGGGACAGGGCATCCGCGACGAGTTCGGGTTCGTTGCCGGGGACGTGGTGGATGCGCAGCCCCTCGGCGACCGCCTCGTAGACGGAGTGGCGCGGGTTGAGGGCGCCGGTCGGGTCCTGCAGGATCAACTGGACCTGCCTGCGGAACGCGCGCAGGCCGCGCACGGAGGTCGGCAGCGTGGCGCCTTCGAAGGAGACGCTGCCCTGGTCGGGCCGGTGCAGACCGAGCAGGGTGCGGGCAAGGGTGGATTTGCCGCAACCGGATTCGCCGACCAGCGCGACGATCTCGCCCGCGTGCAGGTCGAGGTTGACGCCCGCGACCGCGCGGACCCGGCCGCCGCCGGGGGTGGCGAAGCCGACGTGCACGTCGTCGGTCTGGAGGAGGACGTCGTTCATGCGTGAGCCTCCGCTGCGACCAGGACGCAGGCCGCATCGTGGTCGCGGGTGACCGGGCGCGGGCCGACGTCGATGGTCGAGCATTCGTCGATGGCGCTGGCGCAGCGCGGGTGGAACGGGCAGCCGCTGGGCAGGTCGCTGGGGTCGGGTGGGTCGCCGGGCAGGCCACTCGGGGCGAGTCGTGAGGCGGGGTCGCCGATGGTGGGGAACGCGCCGGACAGCGCACGCGTGTAGGGGTGTTTGCCGTCGCGGACGACCTCGGCGGACGGGCCGTGTTCGACGATGCGGCCCGCGTACATGACGGCGAGCCGTTCGCAGGTGCCTGCCAGCACGGACAGGTCGTGGCTGATCATGAGCAGGCCGAGGCCGCGTTCGGCGACGAGCGCGGCGAGCAGGTCGAGCACCTGCGCCTGGATCATCACGTCCAGCGCGGTCGTCGGCTCGTCGGCGATCACCAGGCGCGGGTCGCAGGCGAGCGCCATGGCGATCATGACGCGTTGGCGCTGGCCGCCCGAGAGTTCGTGCGGGTAGGCGTCGGCGCGGCGCTTGGGCAGGCCGACCTGGTCCAGCAGTTCCCGGACCTTCTTGTCCACTGCGGGGCCGGTTTCGTTGCCGTGCACCATGATCGGTTCGGCGATCTGGTCCGAAATCCGGCGTACCGGGTTGAGGCCGTGCATGGCGCCCTGGAACACGACGGACGCGTCGGCCCAGCGGACCGCGCGCAGCCGCCCCCATTTCATGCCGGTGATGTCCTCGCCGTCGAGCAGGATCTGCCCGCCGATCGTGGTGCTGCTCGGCAGCAGGCGCAGCACGGACATGGCCAGCGTGGATTTGCCGGAGCCGGATTCCCCTGCCAGGCCAACGGTTTCGCCAGCGCCGATGCTCAGGTTGATGCCGCGCACCGCGGGCACGGCGCCCAGGGCGCCGCGATAGGTGATGGTGGTGTCCCGGAACTCGAGCAGCGGCGTGGTCACTTTTTCCCCCTGGTCCGCATTCCTGGCGACAGCACTGCTTCCAGTGCCCGTCCGACCAGCGTGAAGGCGAGCACCACGAGCACGATGGCAAGGCCGGGCGGCAACAGGTACCACCAGGCGCTGGCGGATACCGCGCCGGTTTTCCAGGCGTCGTCGAGCATGCCACCCCAGGAGGTCTGGGTGGGGTCGCCGAGGCCGAGGAAGGTCAGCGTGGATTCGCCGATGATCGCGCTGGCCACGGCCAGGGTGGCGTTGGCGAGCACGAGCGGCATGACCGCGGGCAGCACGTGTTTGCCGAGGATGTGCCAGTGTCCGGCGCCGAGCGCGCGGGCGCGTTCGATGTAGGGCCGGGTTTCCACGGTGAGGGTCTGCGCGCGGACGATCCGGGCGCTGGTCGGCCAGGAGGTGAGGGCGAGCGCGACGACGATGGTGACCTCGCCGTGGGTGAGCACCGCGCCGAGTGCGATGGCCAGCACCAGGGACGGCATGACCAGGAAGAAGTCGGTGACGCGCAGCAGCACCGCGGACAGCCAGCCGCCGAAGTGCGCGGCGATCAGGCCGACCAGGGTGCCGATGCCGACGGTCAACAGAGCTGCCGTGAGGCCGACGAACAGCGAGATCCTGGCGCCCCACCAGAGCAGCAGGAGCACGGAGCGACCGTTGCCGTCCGTGCCGAGCAGGTAGCCGCCGCTCGGGCCGGCCAGCAGTGGGCCGTTGGCCTTGGTGACGTCGAGCCCGTCGGCGTTGGTGAGCAGCGGCGCGAAGATCGCGAGCAGGCCGACGACGACCAGGATGATCAGGCCGACGAGGCCGGCGCGGTTGGCGGCGAACTGTTTCCAGACCCGGGCGACGGATTTGCGGCGCCGGGTCCAGGTGACCTTGCGCGCGGATGTCGTTGCGATCGCGGTCATGAGGTACGCACCCTCGGGTCGAGCAGCCGGTAGACGAGGTCGGCGAGCACGTTCATCACGATCACCGCGCCGGCCAGGGTGATGAACGCGCCCTGGATCAACGGCAGGTCGGGCACGTTGAGCGCGTTGTACATGAGCAGGCCGAGCCCGGGCCAGCTGTACACGACCTCGACCGCGACCGCGCCGTTCACCACGAGACCGAGGTTGAGGAAGATCAGCGTGACGGTGGGCAGCAACGCGTTGGGCACGGCGTGGCGGCGGCGCACGACGTCCTCGCGCAGTCCCTTGGCGCGCGCGGTGACCAGGTAGTCGGCGCCCATCTCGTCGAGCAGCGAGGAGCGCATGATCATCTGGTACTGGGCGTAGACGGCGGCGACCAGGGTGAGGCAGGGCAGCACCAGGTGGTGCAGCAGGTCGAGCAGGTACGGGAAGCCGGGGGCGGTGTCGGCGTTGGTCAGGCCCTGCACCGGGAACATGCCGGGAATCGGGCCGATGCCCTGCGCGAACACCAGGATCAGGATGATGCCGAGCCAGAACTGCGGCACCGACCAGAGGGTGAGCGCGATGCCGGTGGAGGTCTTGTCGAACACCGAGTCTGGCCGCCAGCCCGCGCGGGTGCCCAGCCACAGGCCCAGCGCGATGGCGATCACGGTCGCGGTGCCGACCAGCAGCACGGTCGGCCACAGCGCAGCGAGCACGAGGCCACCGACCGGCTGGTTGTAGAAGTACGACGTGCCGAAGTCGCCGTGCAGCAGGTTGCCGAGGTAGTCGAAGAACTGCACGATCAGCGGCTTGTCCAGGCCGAGTTGGGCGCGCAGCTGGAGCAGTTGCCTGGTGCCGATCGGGGCGCCGTGCGTCATGGTCTTGACCGGGTCGCCTGGCAGCACCCGGAACAGGAAGAACCCGAGCACGATCACCAGCAGCAGGCTGACGATGCCGCCGCCGATCTTGGTGAGCACGAACCGCAGGGCGCCCCGAGAGGCCGGGGGCTCGTTGCCCCCGGCCGCCTCGACGATGGACTCCCCGGATGCCAGCGCTGTCATTCGCGGTCGTCGCTGGCTACGCGGCGACGGCGCGTCAGGAAGAAGATCAGGCCACCGATCACGATGACCGCGGCGACGATGCCGATGATCAGGCCGACGTTGACGCCGCCGGAGTCACTGGTGTCGCCGGCCAGCGGGGTGGCTTCCCAGTAACTCCAGTAGCCGTTCTGGAACATGATCTGGCCGCCGGGGTCGGGCTGGACCTTGAAGGGCGCCCAGCGGTCGGAGCGGTAGGCCTCCAGGTTGTCCTTGTAGAGCAGGGTGACCTCGGGGACCTGGTCGTAGAAGACCTGCTGCATCTGCTTGATGTCGGCGGCGCGCTTCGCCGGGTCCATTTCGGACAGTTGGGCGGCGTAGAGCTGGTCGTACTGCGGGTTGCAGAAGAACGACTCGGTGGTGGCGCCCAGGCCCTGGGCGTCGGGGCGCTGCGCGCAGGTCTGGATGGACAGCACGTAGTCCGGGTCGGGGTCGACGCCGTAACCGGACAGGGCCAGGTCGAAGTCACCGCCGTTGGTGAGGTCGTTGACCTTGTTGGTGGTGGCCAGCTGGATGTTCACGCCGATGCCCACCGCTTGCAGCCAGCCCTTGATGTACTGGGCTTCCTGGGTGTCCTGGACCTGGCTGGAGTCGCCGATCAGGTTGAGGTTGAGCGGTTTGCCGTCCTTGCCCATCCGGATGCCGTCCGGGCCCTTGGGGTAGCCGGCGGCGTCGAGCGCGGCGTTGGCGGCCGACGGGTCGAACTTGCGCAGCTGCGACGGGTCCGGGTTCCAGTGGTAGGTGACGAAGCGCGGCGGGATGTAGCTGGTGCCGGGCTGCGCGTAGCCGCCGTAGACGTTCTTGACCAGCTGCGCCGGATCGATGGCCTCGGCTATCGCCTGCCGGAGTTTGACGTCCTTGAGGTTCGGGTTGCCGTTGCCGATCGGAGCGCCGGTGTTGGTCGCGGTACCGGAGTTGATGACCATGTCCACGAACCGGCTGCCCTCGGCCTGGTTCGTGGCGATGTTCTTGGTGTGCTTGAGCGTGTTGAACTGGGTGGCCGTGAGGTTGTTCAACAGGTCGATGTCGCCCTTGACCAGGGCGGAGTACGCGGAGTTGATGTCGTCGAACTTGATGTACTGGAGTTCGCCGATCTTGGGTGCGCCCCGCCAGTAGTTCTTGTTGGCTGCCAGCGTGACGTACTGGCCCTGCTTGTAGTCGGTGAGGATGAACGGGCCGTCACTGACGATCGGATGCCCTGGGCTCGGGTAGTTGTCGAACTTGCCCATGTCCTTGACCCCGGCCCACACGTGCTCGGGCACGATCGGCACGTCCAGCGCGAGCATGGTCGCCTGCGGGTGGGTGGTGGTGATGACCAGGTCACTGTCGTCGGGCGCGGTGACCTTGGCGAAGTTGGCGACGAAGTTGCCGTTCGCGGTGGCCGCGTCCTTGTTGGTCATCATCAGGTTGAAGGTGAACGCCGCGTCCTTGGCGGTCACCGGCTGGCCGTCGGACCACTTGACACCGCTACGGATGTGGTAGGTCCAGGTCAGGCCGTCGGCCGAGTGCGACCACCGGTCGGCCAGCGCGGGCACCGGAGCGGCCGTCTTCTGGTCGTAGGTGGTCAGGAACTCGTACATCATCCGGCCGATGTTCGTGCTGGAGGCGAGCACCGCGCGGAACGGGTTGAGGGTGTCGATGTCCTCCGGCAACCCCACCTTCAGCACGGTGGGTGTGTCCGCGTGCGCCTCCGGTGCCGACAGCGCGGGTGCCAGCGCGGCGGATCCGGCTAACGCCAGGACACCGGCGATCCCCAGAAGTCCGATTCGCCTGAGTATCATCTTCGTTACCTACCTCACCCCAAAAAGTTTGTGAAGAAGTAACCATCAACGGGGTATAGAAGTCAACGATTGTCCGTGGATGACGTCAAGACGTAACGTAGACGCCGTGCGGATCATGATCTCAGCCGACATGGAGGGCGCCACCGGGGTCACCTGGGCCGCCGACGTCGAGCCTGGCAGCGAACAGTGGCAACGGTTCCGGCGCATGTTCACCGGCGACGTCAACGCCTGCGTGACCGGCCTGTTCGCCGGTGGCGCCACCGATGTCCTTGTCAACGAGGCACACGCCTCCCAGCGCAACCTGCTGCTGGAGAACCTGGACGTGCGGGCCAGGATGCTCACCGGCAGGCACAAGCCGCTGTCCATGATGCAGGGCATCGACAGCGGCGTGGACGGCGTGGTGTTCCTCGGCTACCACGCGGGCGCCGGCGTCGAGGGCGTGCTGTCGCACACCTACCTGCCCAACACCATCACCGGCGTGTGGCTGGACGGCGTGCCCGCCAGCGAGGGCAGGCTCAACGCCGCGCTGGCCGCCGAGTACGGCGTGCCGGTGATCGCCTTCACCGGCGACGACAAGTCGTGCGCGGACGCGGCCGAGTACGCGCCGGACGCGCACCGGGTGGCCGTCAAGGAGTGCGTGAGCCGCTACGCCGCCATCTGCACGCCGCCCGAGCGGACCGCCGACTGGATCAGCGGCGCGGCGCTGGCCGCGATGACCCTGGCCGGACGGGGCGAGCCGGTGGTCGGTCCACATCGGATCGAGATCGAGTTCGACGCCACCCACGTCGCCCAGGCCGCCGCCGTAGTACCGACCGTCGAGCAGGTCGGCGTCCGTCGGGTAGGTTTCGACGCGCCGGACATGACCGAGGCGATGAAGGCGTTCAAGGTGGTGACCGCCATCGCGTCCGGTGCGGTGGAAGGAATCTATGGCTGACGGTATGTCCTCTGACGACCTGGTCGTCTCGTTGTGCAGCGACCTGCTCAGGATCGACACCACCAATCGCGGCGCGGGCGACGCCGAGGGCGAACGCCCGGCCGCCGAGTTCGTCGCAGCGCAACTCGCCGAGGCCGGTGTGGAGTCGACGTTCCTGGAACGCGAACCCGGCCGCACCAACGTCATCGCCCGCGTGCCGGGCAGCGATCCGAGCCTGCCCGCCGTGTTGCTCCAGGGCCACCTCGACGTAGTGCCCGCCGACCCGGCCGAATGGTCGATGCACCCGTTCTCCGGTGAGGTGCACGACGGCTACGTGTGGGGCCGGGGCGCCACCGACATGAAGGACACCGTCGCGGCCACCCTCACCGCCATCCGCCGCTGGGCCACCGAGGGCCGCAGGCCGCGCCGGGACGTGGTGCTGGCGTTCGTCGCCGACGAGGAAGACAAGGGCTACTGGGGCGCACACTGGCTGGTCGAGGAGCACCCCGAGTACTTCGCCGGCATCGCCGCCGCGATCAGCGAGTCCGGCGGCTTCACCCACCGCGTCGGCGACACCCGCATCTACCCGGTCGGCGCGGCCGAACGCGGCACCGCGCACGTGCGACTGGTCGCGAAGGGCCGCGCAGGGCACGCGTCCAGGATCAACGACGACAACGCCGTGATCCGCCTGGTCGGCGCACTGCACCGGATCGCGGAGCACCACTGGCCGGTGCACCTCACCCCCGCCGTGCGCGCGCACATCGAAGGCGTCGGCGCCGCGCTCGGCATCCCGGTCGACCTGACCAGCGAAGCGGACGTCGACGCGACCCTGGCCAGGTTGGGCGACGGCGCGAGCCTGGCCGCCACCACGGTCCGGCCGAGCACCGTGCCGACCGTGCTGCAAGCCGGCTACAAGGTCAACGTCATCCCCGGTCAGGCCGTCGCCGAGGTGGACGTGCGCACCCTGCCCGGCACCGAGGCCATGGTGCTGGCCGAACTGAACCGGCTGATCGGACCCGGCATCGAGGTCGAGCCGATCACCTACCAGGAAGCGGTGTCCGCGCCGATCGACTCGCCCTGGTTCGCGGCCATGGCCGAGGCGCTGCGAACCGAGGACCCGGACGCGGTCGTGGTGCCGTACTGCCTGGGCGGCGGCACCGATGCCAAGGCGTTCACCCAGCTCGGCATCGACTGCTACGGCTTCGCCCCGATGTTCGTGCCGGTGGGCTATCCATACCGGAGCCTGGCGCACGGCGTGGACGAGCGGGTCCCGGTCGAGGGGCTGCGGTTCGCCGCGCGGGTGCTCGACCGGTTCCTGTCGACCTGCTGACCCTTCAGGCCCGGTGCACGTCGATCGAGCCGAACTGGGTACGCGCCCGCAGCTGCACCTTGTCCTGCGCGGCACCGGGTTCGTCCAGGCCATTCAGTCCATTGCGGACACTGCCGAGCATCGCCTTGGCGTCCAGCCACGCTGCGGTGCCCTTCCTGATGCCGACGTCGATCGAACCCGCTGCGGTCTCCAATACCACTGAGCCGCTGCGCACCTCGCCGACGTGCACCGCGCCGTTGACCGTGCGCGCCTGCGCGTCGGTGTGCGCCTGGCCGATGGACACGTTGCCGTTGACGCCGTTGATCTCCAGAACGTCCCGTGCTTCGCCGACCTCGACCAAACCACTGGCACTCTTGATCTTGGCGGGTCCGTCGATCACGCCGAACCAGACACTGCCGTGCGCGCCGTTCACCTCGACCTTGCCCGCGACCCGGTCCACCGCGATGTCGCCCGCCGCGGCGTCGATGGTGAGCGCGGCGGCGTGTTCCAGCCGCAACCTGCCCGCCGCCGTCCGCATGGCGACCTCACCCAGTTGACCGCTGCTTTCGATGTTCACCGCGGCGCCCTTGCCACCCAGCCGGGAACCGGCGGGCAGATCGATGCGCACGATGATGCCACCACTCTTCGGTCCCTCCACGAACATCCGGCCTCTGCGCTTAGGCGTGGTGATCGTCAAGATGCCGCCGGAGAAATCGACCTTGGTGTCCTGGGCGTCGCGGATCGCTGCTTGGGTCTGACTGTCCGGTGCGATGTCCACAGTGGTCTCGGAGGTGGTGCTCGCAGTGATCAGGACGCGCGCGACCGTGAGGTCCAGTTCGACGGAAATCGGTTCGGGCGTGGCGAAAACAGGCATGGTTGTCCCCTTGGTATGTGTCGAGAAGAAAGTTCAGCTGATCCAGCCGACGTAGCTCTGGCCGATCTTCGGGCCCCACGACGAACCCCCGCGACCGCGACCTGATCCGTCCACGGCCGCCGAGACCACCCGGACCAGCCAGGCGTTCGCGGACAGGCCCTCCCGGGCCGCTGCGTCGTCGACCAGGGCCTTGAGGCGTTCTGGCACGCGCAGGCTGATCCGCGCGGTGGCGCCGTCCTCGTCGGCGGGCGTGAAGGCGGGGCCGGGCGGCGGCGCGGGCTCCTCGGCGGGAGCCGGTGCGCGCACCACGAACTCGGGGTTGCCGGTGCGCAACCGGACGTCCACCGAGCCCGGTGCCAGGTCGGCACTGATCTCGTCGGCCGCGCCGGACAGCACGTTCAGCATGGCGAGCCGGATGGCCGACTCCAGTGGCGCGGTGAACCGGTCGAGCACGGCCTGCACCTCGGGACCGCCTGCTTCGCCAGCGGTCGCGATGGCTGCGGTCAGCTCGTCGATGTACGGCCCGAGTTCCATGACGCCAATGTAGCGCCATGGTGACGTCATCGCAAGCAGTATGGCGCCACTTTGACGCCATCAGCGCGTGCGGATCTCCCACGCGGGCGTCTGGGGCTGGTCGTTGTGCACGACGATGTCGGCGAGCTCGGCCGGGTGGATCGTGTCGAAGTAGAGCTGCTGAGACGGGAGATAGCGGCTGCGATACCGGCGCGCCACCTCGGCGCTGGACTTCGACGAGGTCCGATCCCTGATCCGGGCCCGCTCCAGCGCCTCGGCAAAGGTGACCGACACGAACACGCGCAGGTCCCACGCGTCGATCAGCTCCGGACGCAGCAGGAACACGCCGTCGAACAACAGCACGGCATCGACAGGCGCCGTCGTGACCGGCGGCGACAGCGCGACGTCGGCGATCTTGTCGTAGACCGCAGGCTGAAACCGCCGGTCGCCACCCGGACCCAGCGGATCGAGCAGGACCCGGTGCAGCGCGTCGAAATCGAAACTGTCCTGGTAGCAGCCCTCGGCGGAGTCCATGCCGCGCCGATACCGCAACGACCGAGGGGTCAGGAACTCTTCGATCTTCGCCTGGATGACCTTGCGCCCCCGCGCCCGCAAGACGACGGCAAGCTCACTGGCGAGCGTGGTCTTGCCCGCCGCTGGTGGCCCATCGAGGGCAACCCGCGTCGGCTGGCCGACCGGGACCGAGCCGATCGCATCGGCCAAGCACCCGAGCAACTCGGTGCGCGTACCCACGTCACATGTCCCGGAACGTCTCGATCCGTGCGCCGAGCAGGTTCAACCGCTCCGCGAGCTGCTCATAGCCCCGGTTGATCACGTACACGTTGCGCAGCACCGACGTGCCCTTCGCCGCCAACATCGCCAGCAACACCACGACCGCAGGGCGCAGCGCAGGCGGGCAAATCACCTCGGTACCCGACCAGTGCGTCGGCCCCTCCACGTACACCCGGTGCGGATCCAGCAGCGTCACCTTGGCGCCGAGCTTGGTCAACTCGGTCAGGTACAGCGCCCGGTTCTCGTAGACCCAGTCGTGGATCAACGTCGACCCGGTCGCCGTTGCCGCGATCAACGCGAAGAACGGCAGGTTGTCGATGTTGAGACCGGGGAACGGCATCGGGTGGATCTTGTCGCGCGGCGCGTGCAGCACGCTCGGCCGCACGGTCAGGTCGACAAGCCGGGTCCGCCCGTTGACCGACGGGTACTCCTCGGTCCGGTCGTAGTCCAGACCCATCTCCTCCAGCAGCGCCAGCTCGATCTCCATGAACTCGATCGGCACCCGCTGGATGGTCACCTCCGAGTCGGTCACGATCGCCGCCGTCAACAGGCTCATCGCCTCGATCGGATCCTCCGACGGCGCATAGTCCACATCGACGTGGATGTCCGGTACACCGTGCACGACCAGCGTTGTGGTACCGATGCCGTCGATCCGCACACCGAGCCGACCCAGGAAGAAACACAGATCCTGGACCATGTAATTCGGGCTGGCATTGCGGATCGTGCTCACCCCGGACCGGCGCGCTGCGGCCAGCAACGCGTTCTCGGTCACCGTGTCACCGCGCTCGGTCAACACGATCGGCCGCTGCGGCGCCACCGAACGGTCCACTGTGGCGTGATAGTTCCCGTCGGTCGCCTTCACTTCCAGCCCGAACGGGCGCAACGCGGTCAGGTGCGGCTCGACCGTGCGCGTCCCCAGCGCGCAACCGCCCGCGTAGGGCAACTCGAAGTTCTCGTGCGTGTGCAGCAGCGGACCGAGGAACATGATGATGCTGCGCGTGCGCCGCGCCGCCGCGACGTCCATTCCGGACAGATCGAGCCGCTCGGGCGTGATCAGCTCAAGGTCGTTGTCGGCGTTGAGCCAGCGGGTACGCACCCCGATACTGGTCAGCACCTCCAGAATCCGGTTGACCTCCTCGATCCGCGCGACCTTCCGCAGCACGGTCCGGCCCGAGTTCAGCAGTGCCGCACACAACAGCGCGACACCCGCGTTCTTGCTGGTCTTCACGCTGATGCTGCCGGAAAGCCGCCTGCCGCCGACCACCCGCAGGTGCATCGGCCCGGACCGGCCCAGCGACACGATCTCCGAGTTCAGCGCACCGCTGATCCGGCTGAGCATCTCCAGGCTGAGGTTCTGGTTGCCCTTCTCGATCCGGTTGATCGCACTCTGGCTGGTGCCGACCGCGTCGGCCAGCTGGTTCTGCGTCCAGCGGTGGTGCTTGCGCGCATCGCGAACCAGGCCGCCGATGCGCTGCAGGGTCCCGCCGAACTGATCACCGTCATCAACCATGGCGGCGACGATATCTCACAGATGAGATGAGCCAGGCAGCGACTCGCCCGTTTCCCCAAGACGACTTCCCCAACGATCGACGAAACATGCACCGGGTGACGTCAAGCGAACAGGGTGCTCACCGACTCGCCGTTATGGATCCGGCGCATCGCCTCGGCCAGGATCGGCGCCACCGACAACACCGTCAACTTGGACGAACGCTCCTCAACCGGAATCGGCACCGTGTTCGTGCACACGATCTCCAGCACGTCCGGCTCCGCCCCGATCCGCCCGATCGCCCCGTCCGCGAACAACCCGTGCGTGCACGCCACCCGCACCGAGTTCACGCCCCGCTCGCGCAACCGGTCCAGCAACTCCAGCACCGTGCTGCCGCGCGCGATCTCGTCGTCCAGCACGATCACGTCCTTACCGGCCACCTCACCGATCACCGACGTGATACTCACCTTGTGGTCGTTGATCCGCTGCTTCGCGCCCACCGCGACCGGAACATCCAGCAACCGCGCGAAATCCTGCGCGTCCTTCGCATTGCCCAGATCCGGCGACACCACCACCGCGTTGCCCAGGTCGTAACGGCGGAAATGCGCAGCCAACTGACGCAGGGCGTGCAGATGATCAACGGGGACCGAGAAGAAACCGTGCACCTGCGGGGAATGCAGCGTCATCGTCAACACGCGACTCGCGCCCGCCGCCACCATCAGATCCGCCACCAGTCGCCCACCGATCGCGATCCTCGGCGCGTCCTTCTTGTCCGACCGCGCATACGAATAGTGCGGCATGACCACCGTCGTCCGCGCCGCCGACGCACCCCGCGCCGCGTCGAGCATCAACAGCAACTCGACCAGGTTCTCCTGCACCGGCTTCACCAACGGCTGAATCAGGAACACATCCCGTTCCCGGCAGTTCGCCTGCAACTGCACTTCCAGGCAGTCGTTCGCGAAACGCGTCACCCGAACCGGATGCAACGGCACCCCCAACTGGGTGCAGATCTCCCTGGCAAGCTCAGGATGGGCAGTTCCGCCAAAGACCGCGATGTCCCGCACGCGCCGAACCTAACCGACCAACAGGCGAAACGGCCTGGGTAACAGGACCAAACGTGGCCGAGAACACGGGCCGTAAGATCACCGAACATGAGCGAGGCACTGCGGGACACCGACTTCGTCGCACCGACCGACGACCGGTACTTCGAGGACTACGTCGTCGGCGCATCGCACGAATACGGCTACGAGGCGATCAGCGAGGCCGAGATCCTGGCCTTCGCGCGACTCTATGACCCGCAGCCCATCCACACCGACCTCGACTTTGCCAAGAACGGCCCCTTCGACGGCCTGATCGCCAGCGGCGCGCACACCATCGCGATCATGATGCGCCTGTACGTCACCCACTACGTATCGCACGCCGCCAGCCTCGCCTCCCCCGGGCTCGACGACCTCCGCTGGCCACGACCGGTCCGCCCCGGCGACTCGCTCTGGCTGCGCGCCAGCATCCTGGACGCCCGCACCTCGAAGTCCAAGCCGGACCGCGGCCTGGTGCGCACCGGCATCGAGCTGTTCAACCAGCACGACGAGACGGTCCTCACCACCACCGCGATCAACTTCCTGACACTGCGGAATCCCTGAGCCGAGCGGTGACCGTCCGCACCGGCGGATACATCCGCAGCGAGTAACCGGACCGGCGGACGTCGACGAAACCCGCCGCACGCGCGAACCGCACATATTCGCCGGTTTTGGCGAAGTCGATGATCGCCAACCGCCCGCCCGGGCGCAGCACGCGGGCGGCCTCGGCCAGGGTGCGGCGCCGCGCGTCCTCGTCGTGGATGTTGTGGATCGCCAGGCAGGCAGTGACCAGATCCGCACTGTCATCCGGCAGCGGCAACGCGCTCATGTCCGCGTTGACCAGCTTGACCCGGCCGGCCACACCCAGCAGCCGCGCGTTGTCCATGCAGTGCTCCGGATCGGAACCGGCCTGGTCGACGGTGCGCCACAGATCCACCCCGACCCCGGTGACGTCCGACCCCCTGGACACCGCGCCGAGCAGCATCAGCCCGCTGCCACAGCCGAGATCCAGCACGCTCTCACCTGAGCGCATGCCCACCCGGTCCAGCAGCCGGTCCCGGGTCACGACCTTGCCGCGCAACGAGCTGTGCAGCATCAACGCGAGCGTGCCCACCCCGATGACCAGGAACGGGATGAACGCGAACGGCACCTGCGGCACGAACGCGAGCACGACACCGACCAGCGTCACACCCGCGAACACGGCGAGCACCGGTGGCGCGTCGATACCGAAGTTGGGATTCGTACGTGCCATCAGATTCTCCCCGCGATGTCGGCTGAATCCGTGATTCCCCGTTCGCGAGGCCGTCAACCGCTGCCGAGGACCGCGCGCGCGAGCAGGTCAGTGAGCAGGGCCCGCTGATCCTCGTCGAGCGCGGCCGGCAGCTCCCCCGCACGCCGCGCGTCCACCCCGGCCGACGATGGTCGGCCGATCGATATTCGATGACTGGTCTGCTCTGGGCGGATTTCGTACGGCTGGCGGCTGGAACGTCACTTTCACTTATCACTGAAGTTATCGTGATAGCGAAGCTAAGATACTGCGAGCGTGACGGCGGCGACGAGCAGCAGGACCAGACCGACCGCGGTCGCGCCGACCGAGACCATCAGCACGCCGGGCGCGCAGCGGCGCCAGGCGAGTACGCGGCGGCGGTGGCTGACCGGGATCAGGTGCTGGGTCACGTGTTTGTACGCGGCGAGGTACATCGCCATGGAGATCGCGCCGATCAGTCCGACGAAGATCAGGCCGACTGCCAGCGTCCGCATGTCCGTCACGGCCAACCTCCGCTCAAATCGCACCGAAATGGGTCAGCAAGTACACGTTGAGCAAGATGATGCCCACCGCGCAACAGCCAGCGAGAATCGTGGTGAGCCTGTTATTGACGAAAGTGCCCATCACGCGCGGATTGCGCGTCAACATGACCAGTGGCACGAGCGCGAACGGGATGCCGAAGGACAGCACGACCTGGGATATCACCAAACTTTCGGTTGCCGGTAGGCGTAGTGCGAGCACGAGCAGCGCGGGCAACATGGTCAGGCCGCGGCGCAGCAGCAGCGGCACGCTGCGGTGGATGAAACCGCGCATCACGACCTGGCCGGCATAGGTGCCGACCGACGATGAGGACAAGCCGGATGCCAGCAGCGCCACCGCGAAGGCCAAGGCCGCTCCCCCGCCGACCAGGTGGCCGAGCGCGCTGTGCGTGGCGAGGATCGGGTCCGCATCGCCGATGCCGGTGCGGTGCAGCACAGCCGCGGCCACGATGAGCATGGCCAGGTTGATGATGCCCGCCGCGCCGAGGCCGATCAGCACGTCCCAGCGTTGGTAGCGCAGGACTTGGCGGCGTTCGGTTTCGTCGCTGACCTTGATCCGCGACTTGGTCAGGCTGGAGTGCAGGTAGATCACGTGCGGCATCACGGTCGCGCCGATGATGCCGACCGCGAGCAGCACGCCGTTCGCGCCGCCGAAGTTCGGGATCAATCCGGCCGCCACGCCGCCGGGGCTGGCGTGCACCCAGATCAGGTCGTAGGCGAAACCGAGGAACACGATGGCGAAGAACCCCGCGATCGCCAGCTCGAAGCGGCGGTATCCGCGTTGGTCGAGGCCGAGCACGACGAACGCGACCACCGCGGTGATCAGACCCGCCGCGGGCAGCGGGACACCGAAAATCAGGTTGAGGCCGACGGCGGCACCGACGAACTCGGCCAGGTCGGTCGCCATGGCAACGAGCTCGGCCTGCACCCACAGCCCGATCGAGACGGGTTTGGGCAGCTCGTCGCGGCACAGTTCGGCGAGGTCCCTGCCGGTGGCGACGCCGAGTTTCGCGGACAGGTACTGGACCAGCATGGCGATCGCGTTGGCGAGCACGATCACCCAGACCAGCGTGTAGCCCAGTTGGGCGCCCGCGGTGAGGTTGGTGGCGAAGTTACCTGGATCGATGTAGGCGACCGCCGCCACGAAAGCCGGGCCGAGCAAGGCTATGCCGCCCCGCACCCGGCCCTTGGCGCGCAGTTGACGGAACTGGCTCGGCGGTGGCAGCGAGTCCGGATCGCTGCCACCGCCGACCGAAGCGGACGCATGGCCCGAAGCTGCGACTCCGTGTGGAGCCGCAGCCTTCGGAAGTGCCATGGTCGCCTCGCCGTCCCCGGCCGGCGGAACCATCGTTCGACCTTAACCGACCGAGGGACCGAGGCCGAGTGATTGTGGTGTACTCGAATCCGGTGATGGCTGCCGCAGACCGTCGTCCAACGGGCCGAACTCGGTCATCAACGCGGGGTCGCCACCCCAGGGGGTCTGTTCCTCGGCGATCAGCGTGTTGGTGGTGAGCAGCAGCCCGGCCACGGAGGCGCCGTTCTGCAACGCGGACCGGGCGACCCGCAGCGGGTCGATGATGCCCATCTCGATCATGTTGCCGTATCGGCCTGCCAGCGCGTCGAATCCTTCGTCGTCAGCCAGTTCCAAGACGTGCGCGACCACGTCGGCGGCGGGAAAGCCGGCGTTGGCGGCGATCAGGTACGTCGGCTCGGTCAGGGTCTGCCGGACGATGTCCACGCCGATCGCGTAGTCGTCGGTGACGTTGAGTTCGTCCAGAACGGGCGCCGCGTGCAGCAGAGCAGCGCCACCGCCTGCCACGATCCCTTCCGCCATGGCGGCGCGGGTCGCGGACAGCGCGTCCTCGACGCGGTGTTGCAGTTCCTTGAGCTCCGCGTCGGTGGGTGCGCCGACGCTGATCACCGCGACCTTTCCGGACAGTGCGCCGATCCGTTCGCTGAGCACGTCCTCGTCGACGCCGAAGGTGGCCCGCTCCATTTCCGCGCGCAGCTGGGTGAGCCGGAACTCGACCTGGTCGGCGGTGGCGCCGCCGATGATGGTGGTGTTGTCCGCGGTCACCCGGACCTGTTCGGCCCTGCCGAGGTGCTCGATTCCCATCGTTTCCAGGGTCAGTCCGGAGTGTCGACTGTAGACGGCACCGCCGGTGATCGCCGCGATGTCCTCCAGCTTGTGCAGTCGCCGGTCACCGAAACCGGGCGCCTTCACGCCGACACACTGGAAGATACCGTTCACGTGGTTGTGCACCAGCATGCTCAGCGCGGTGCCCTCCAGGCTCTCGGCGATGATGATCATCGGCTTCGGGTCCCGCATCACCTTGTCCAGCAACGGCATCAGCTGCTGCACCTTGGTGATCTTCTCGCTGCACAGCAGGATGTACGGGTCGTCGACGACCGCTTCCAGGCTGGCCGGGTTGGTGACCATGTACGGCGAGAGGTAGCCGTTGTCGAACTCGAAGCCCTCGACGAACGACACGCTCATGCCGTGCTGCGGGGATTCCTCGACGGTCACGATGCCGCCGTCGCCGGTGGTGTAGAGCGCCTTGGCGATGACCGCGCCGACCACGTCGTCGTCGTTGGCCGAGATCGCCGCGACGCGGGCGAAGTCGGCCTCGGTGACCACCGGGTGCGCAACGGCCTGGAGCCGCTCGACGAGTTTGCCGACGGCCAGGTCGATGCCGCGCTTGACCAGCACCGGGTTGCCGCCCTTGGTGATGGCCTGCATGCCCTCCCTGATGATGGCCTGCGCGATGACCGTCGCGGTGGTGGTGCCGTCGCCGACGATGTCGTTGGTCTTGATCGCGGCTTCCTTGACCAGTTGCGCGCCCATGTTCTCGAACTGGTTCTTCAGGTGGATCTCCCTGGCGATCGTCACACCGTCATTGGTGACGACCGGAGATCCGGTGATCTTCTCCAGAATCACGTTGCGGCCCTTGGGACCCAGCGTGCTCTTGACTGCCTCGGCGAGCTGGTCGACCCCGGACTGGAGCAGCTCGCGCGCTGACGCGCCGAAGCGCAGTTCCTTGGACATCAGTGCCTCCGCAAGTCGGTCAGGGGACGAGGATGGCGCGGCCGCGCACGTTGCCCGCGTCGAGATCGGCGATGGCTTGCACGGCGTCGGCGAGCGAGTAGGTCTTGGTGTGCAGCGTGACCCGCCCGGATTCCGCGAGGGCCATGAGCTCGGCGAGCTCGTTGTAGGTGCCGACGATGTTGCCGATGATGTTGCGTTCGGTGGAGATGATGTCGAGCGTCGGCACGTGCAGCGTGCCGCCGTAGCCGATCACGAAATACGACCCGCCCGGTTTGGTCATGGCGAAGCCGTCCTGCTCGGCGCCTTGTTCGGCGACGAAGTCGAGCACGACGTCCGCGCCGGCTCCGCCGGTCAGCTCCTGCACCTTCGCGATCTGGTCGCCGTCGGCGACCACGGTGTCGGTGGCGCCGAGGGTGGCGGCGAGTTCGAGGGCGGCCGGGTTGCGGTCGACCACGATGACCCTGGTCGCGGTGAGCGCGGCCAGGCACTGGATGCCGATGTGCCCGAGGCCGCCCGCGCCGATCACGACGCACGTCGTGCCCGGGTAGAGCAGCGGGATCGCCTTGCGCACCGCGTGGTAGGCGGTGATGCCCGCGTCGGCGAGCGCCGCCACGTCCTGCGGACGCGTGCTCGGGTCCAGCGGAACGCAGGCGCGCGCCGAGGTGAGCAGGTACTCGGCCATGCCGCCGTCTGAATCCAGTCCGGGGAAGGAACTGCTGGTGCAGTGCATGTCCTGCCCGGCCCGGCAGGCGCGGCACAGGCCGCAGGTCGGCGTCGGGTGCAGGATCACCGTGTCGCCAACCTTCACATTGGTCACCGCGGCGCCGATCTCCTGCACCCAGCCAGCATTCTCGTGGCCGACGGTGTACGGGAGGTCGGGGCCCATCGCGGCTTCCCACTGACCCTCGATGATGTGCAGGTCGGTGCGGCACACGCCGGCGCCGCCGATCTTGATGATCACGTCGAGCGGGCCCTTGATCACCGGGTCTGGCACGTCCTCGACAACTGGTTGCTGGTGGTAGGCGTGCAGCCGCACCGCTTTCATGGTTGCCTCTCTTTCACCTCTGGCCCTGTGTTTCGCCTCTAGCTCTGTCTTTTGCCTCTAGCTGTGTTCGTTCGCCTCGGGATAACGGTGTGCCAACATGCCCCGGCAGATGCCGGCGTTCGCGTCGATGCCGACCTTGTGCAACCGGGCGCGCTTGAGGTGCAGCGGCAACGCCGCCACATCGACCGCGCCGCCGGTGACCGGGTCGATCACCAGCGGCGCGTCCGCCCCAGTGGGGATACCCAACTCGGCCCTGCGGCGACGAAGTCGCGCCAGGTCCGCCGATTCGGGTATCTCCCCCATGGTCAACGCGGCAAGTTCCGCTTCGGTCTTTCCCCCGGCCAGCAACGGCCGGCACACGATGTGGGTGCCGGCCATCACTGCCTTGCGGAGGAAATCCGCGCGCAGTTCGTCCAACTCGGCGACGGCCTCACCGTCGAAGGACTTCACGAACCCGGCGCGCGCGGCGACGCCCGCGTTGATCTGCTCACCCGCGAAGTGGTCGAGCAGCTCGACATCGACGCTGGCCACCCCCTCGGTCGCGGACACCACGTCGAAGGCGTCCGCGACCATGAGGAAGGCGAAGTTGGCTGCGCAGAAGTACGTCGGCAGGCGCAGACGTACTTCCGCGTGCCCGTCATCGGCAACGGTGCAGGATGCCACGAACCCCAGGGCCGTGATGGGTTCGTCCAATTCCGGATCCCGCACCGTCGCCAACGCGACCAGCACCCGCTCCTCGACGGCGGACAGCGTGCTCGTCATCCCTGAGACACCAGTTGCGCGTCGTCCTGCGCGGCCGGGGTGCCGCCAGTAGCAGGCAACTGGCATTCCTTCGGGACCTCGATGCCGTAGAGGCGGGCGGCATTGAGGCCGAGGATCTTCTTCTTGGTAGCCGTGGTGATCCTCGGGTAGTCGGAGAACTCGTCACTGGGGTAGTCCCAGTCCACGAATCCCTCGATCTGCCACTTGGGTTCCCAGATGCCGTAGTCGCTTCCGAAGGTCATCTTGTCCTCGCCGACCCAGAACAAGAGTTCGCCCATCACCTTCGCGAAGAACTTCGGCCGGGCGTGCATCAACCCGCCGATCACCACGGACAGGCCCGCGTACACATTCGGCTCCTGCGTCGCCATGAAGCAGAAGTCCTCGATACGCGGCAGGCCGACGTGCTCGATGATGAAGTTCAGCTCGGGGAAGTCCGTTGCCGCGTGGTCCACATCGGACACGTCGAACGCGTCCTTGTCCAGGGGCCAGATTGTCGGTCCCTTGTGGACGTGTACGTTCTTGACCCCGAGTTCCTGAGCGAGCGCCAGGAACTCGTACGCCTCGGGGTCGGACAGCTTCCACCCGCGCGAGCCTTGCCGCCACTCCGCGGTGTAGAGCTTGATTCCCTTGCTGCCGTATCGGGCCACGTTCTCCCGCAGTTCCTTCTTCCCGGCTTCGCCGTCGCGCGGGTCGAACCGCGTGTTGGCGATGAACTTGCCGGGGTGCTTCGCACCGAGAGCGGCGTTGCGTTCGGTGGTGTTGAAGCCTTCCTTGTACCACTCCGTCAGGTACGTCGGCTGGAACACCGCGACGTCCACGTAACCGTCCTCGAAGACGTCCTTCATCAGGTCGGCCTCGGTGTAGGACTGGAACTTCTCGATCGGCCAGTGCGTCTCGGCGGGTCCGAGCGCCTGGTAGGCGTGGAAGCATTCGATCCAGCCCTTGGCGTACTTCTCAGCACCCTTGACCCAGTTGCTCGGGTCAGCGTTCCAGTAGTGCATGTGGCTGTCCACCACGAAGTACTTCTCGCCATCTTTCTCGTACACGCTGCGCCTCCTCGGATGGCCCTTACTTCAATCAGGATTCGGACGAGATCAGGTCGAAGTCGATGTATTCGGCCGCGTCCTCCGGATTGGCGAACATGATCGTGCGGTCGTCCTCGTGGATCATCCGGCCGTAGTGCGTCGACATGCTCTCTTCCAGCTGCGCGGAGTCGAAGAAACCCGGTTCCTCGCCCAGCGCCTCGGAGATCTCGTCGTACATGAAGTCCATGCGGTTGCGCGCATCCACACGGATCATCGACGGCAGGTAGGTCACCGTGACGTTCGGCTTTTCCTTCATGACCTGCGCGACGACCGCGCCGATCTGGTTGTTCATCAAGGTCACGCCGGCCATGTTCGACGGGGTGCGGTCGGCCTTGAACGGACTCTCCGCGGTCTTGAAAGTGCTCACTGGGCCAACTCCTTCGGTGCCGGCAGACCAAGACTGGCGAGAATTCCACTGAAGCGGCTCTTCGCCCGGTCGAGACCGTCCTCGAACCTCGGTGGTTTCGCGTCGGGCTGCGACCACAGCGGTTGCAACACCCGGGCGGCCGCGATGCACTTGGGCACCCAGGTGGCCAGCCAGTCGTTCATGATCTTGGTGTTGTGCTGAGCGAATTCCTTGTCGTTGACCAGGAGTTCGAACATCGCCTTGGTATAGCGCAGGTCCCGCTCCGCGTAGTCGTACTCCACGGCACCGACCACGGTCGGCGTGATGAAGTCGCCGTTGGCGGGCGCGGCCTGCTGCACCAGATTGCTCCGGAACAGTTCGCCGACCAGCGGCTCGAACACGACGTTCGCCGCGAACACCGCCTCGCACCAGTCGTCGATCCCAGTCAGTTCCTCGGCGACGCCGCGCACACCCTGCCACGCCGGGTCGTCGTTCCACGTCGTCAGGTGCGCGGCGCCATCGAACGCCTCGATCTCCTCCGAGATCGTGAGGTTGTACAGCGCGAGGTCCTGGGCGGCGCGGATGCGGTGCATGCTGTTGACCGAGATCGCGTTGTTGTGCATGTTCGTCGGCGCCCTGCGGTTGGCGTTGGCGAACAGGTACAGGCCGAGACCGTGGTCGACGTGCATCCAGGCACCCACGTGCTGCGCCACGAACGACACCCAGTTCGGGTTCCACTGCGCGAACGCACCGGACTGGCGGGCGGCGTCGATGTTCTGGTTGACCTGGCGGACGACGTTGGAGTTGTACCGGTAGAGGGTCAGCTCCCACTCTTCGTTCGGGTCGCGGAACTCGTGCCAGCCGTGCGCGGGCCACTCGTAGCCCTTGCCGCCGGAACCGGCGAAACGCTCGGGCTCAGGCCGGTCCGAGCCCCATGCCTTGAGGCTCGTCCAGTCCAGCGGGTAGCCACCACGGCCGTCGGAGAACCCGTACAGCCAGCCCTGGGACAGGTAGTGCCTCGGGTCGGGCTGCACCTCGACGGTGACGTCCTCGTAGTGCGTCTGCTTGCGCTTCTGCGGCGTGTAGTAGTTGTAGCGACGGGAATTCGAGTCGGGGAACTCCTTCGCACCCGCCTCGGCGTCGGTGAAGACCGGCTTCGGAACACTGCGTTCCTGCGTCGATGTCATGTGGTCTCCTCAGGTGGCGATCTTCACGGTTCGTCGGCCGCGTCGCCGGTGGTGGTGAACTTGTCGTAGAAGATGCGTTTGTCCTGGACACCAAGGCCGGCTAGCAGTTCCACCGCCGCTTCGACCATCGGCGGTGGCCCGCACACATAGGCGTCCGCTCCCGCGAGATCGGACTCGTTGCGCCGCACCACGTCGGTGATCAACCCGACCTCGCCGTCCCAGTCCGGTCCTTTGTCCTGATCGGACAGTGCAGGGATGTACCGGAAATCCGGTAGCACCTCGGCCAGTTCGCGCAGTTCCTTCTCCAGACACAGATCCTTGCGCTGCCGGGCGCCGTAGTAGAACGTGGCCTTGCGGTTGATGCCACGATCGGCCATCGTCCGCAACAGCGCGAGAATCGGTGCCATCCCGGCCCCGCCACCGAGGAAGATCAGATCGGCGTTGGGGTTGTCGCGCAGGGTGAACACCCCGAACGGCCCGGTCAGTTCCAGTTCGTCGCCCACGTTGACCGCGTTCGCCAGGAACTCGGAGAACAGGCCACCCGGATAGATCTTGATCACGAACTCCAGGCGGCCGTCTTCTCTGCTGGAGATGTTGGCCATCGAGAACGACCGGGACTCCTCGGTGCCCGGCACCGAGATGTCCACGTACTGGCCGGGAAAGAACTGCACCTCGGTCGGTTCGATCAGTCGCAGCACCAGGTGCCGCAGATCGTGCGTCAACGCCTCGTTCGCGACGACCTCCGCCCGCGCCTGCACGATCGGCAGACCGGAACGGATCATCTCCTCGTCGTAGTTGAGCAGCTCGATCGTCACGTCCTCGTAGACGTGCGCCCGGCACAGCAGCGTGTAGCCTTCCTCCTTCTCGTAGTCGGGCAGCGCGAAGGTCGAGTACCGGTCGAGCTCGACATCCTCACCTTCGAGCAGGAAAGACTTGCAGGCGGCGCATTGGCCCTCCTTGCAGCCGTGCATGAGCATCACGCCCTGCTCGGCGGCGGCCCGCAGAACCGTCTGGTCCTCGTCGACTTCGATGTCGATACCGACCGGTTCGAACCGCACCACGTGCTTGTCCGCCATGGACGTTCTCCGGGTTCTCGTCGTGATGGGAAACGGGTGGGGCCCGTTTAGGGAGACAGGGCCCCACCCGGAGAACTGGGCTACGACGCGGCGGGTGCAGGCCGGCCGGCAGGACCCTGCCGGTTGTAGTCGGCCTGGAACGCGGCCCGCTCGTCGGCGGACATCTGGTTGAGCAGGACGTTCGGGCTCTGTACCGGGCCCATCCTGCGCAGGTGATCCAGCGTCCACATCTTCTTCGGGTCGTCAAGCGAAAGGTGCGGCTGCGCGACCATGGTCTTGCCGTCGTCGCGCACGAAACCCATGTCGGACACGACATCGGCCCAGTTCCAACCGTGGTACAGGGTCTCCCACTCACGGGCGCCGATCAGCTTGCCCATGTTCGGGGTGTTGCGGCCCATGTAGGTCGGGCGGAACGCGGTCTCGTCGGTCCACCGGCACATCTCGTGGCAGTAGGTGCGCCACTGACCGTCGACCTCGGCCATCACCATGTCTTCGCGGACCAGACACGGCACCATGCACGTCCAGCAGCGGTGCGGATAGACGTAGTCGACGTTCTCGGCGACGATCGGGTGGTGCCCGTTCGGCGTCGAAAGGCGCGCGTAGTTCTCCCACCACTTGCCGTACCGGTCATACCAACCCGGGTACTTGAACTCGAACCACTCGAAGTCCTCGTCCGTCATCGGGTCGATGCGCCAGTAGTTGGCGAGCCAGCCGGTGGCGAAGAACTGCGCGACCTCGTGCACGTAGCCCTTGTTCCAGATCTGGTTCCACGATTCCTCGATGAGGTCGTGCGGAATGACCAGACCGTACTTCTCCAGCGGAACGAGATAGCTGCGGTAGTAGTCGTCGTAAATCCAGCGACGCCACATTTCCGCGTAGCTTTCCCGGTCCTTGCGGCGGTCCTTGGTGCCGTACTCGATGAACGTGCCGATCGCCGCGTCGACCACGCGGTGGTTGTTCCACCACGCGTAGCGCAGGTCGCGTTCGAGCAACTGGTGGTTGCTCTCGTCCGACAGCGCCATCAGCAGGGTGGCATAGCCGTTGCTGATGTGCCGGGATTCGTCGGACTGCACCGAGTGGAACACCGTCGGCAGCAGGTAGTCGCCGTTGGCGGCCGCTTCCGCTGGCATGGCGACGAACAACGTGTTCGTGAACGCGGTTTCCGCGACGATGGTCAGGTAGATGCTCGCCGCGGTGATCGCGTCACCGGTGATGAAGCCTTCCGCGAACTGACGGCCGATGGTGCCGCAGTAGTCGCTCTGGAAGTTGCGCAGGCTGGAGTTGAAACCGGCCGGGTCGATGTAGTTGTTCATGTACAGGCGCTTGAGGTTCTGCTGGATCGTGGAGTGCCGAACCTCGTCGATCATCTGGATCGCCTGGCCGTTGTGCAGCTCCGGGTTGGGCACGGTCCGGAACAGCAGCGGCATCGCGCGGGCAGCCGAGATCTCGGGCAACGGAATGATGCTCAGGAACAGCTTCTGCCATTCCAGCCACCGCTCCTGAACCTGGCGGAACATGTTGCCGCGAATCGCGCCGTCGGACGCGCCGTAGACGCGGTGATCCTTTTCTTCCTGCATCGGGAAGTAGGACCGCAGAACTTGCTTGAGAGGGTCGCGCTTCTTGGCCTTGCGGAACGTGTAGTCGGTCCCGTACTGGGACACTGGCTCGTGGTACTGAGGATCCCAGGAGAGTTCCTGGATCTTCTGATGGGCTTTTGCCACGCTCTGGCGGCTCATGGGTACTCCTTACCCGTCGCTCCGGCCGACGGCTGGGTGCTTCCCCCGACCCGTACGGGTTTCCCCGATGATGGGCCGATTTGATTGGGCCGAATTACCCTGCTGTTGCTACTTACAGATGGGGATTACAGCTCCGGATGGACCCTCGTGAGGTCTCAACATGAGACACAGGTCACGGGTCCTCGAACATCGTGGCGCGCAGTTGTGCCAGGTGACGGCGGGTCTCTTCGCTGATCCGGGTGTCCCCCTCGTTGGTGGGCATGACGCCCAGCGCGCGCAACAACTCCGCCGCGGGGTCACCCGGATGGCCGCTACCCAGCGTGGGGTGCAACCCCGCGTCGACGAGGTGGCTGAACACCAGATCCACGATCGTCCAGGGACTGTAGGTTTCCTCGTTTGCCGACTCGTCGGTCATCGCGCTCCTCACTTGGGACAGCCCCCTGCGCACTGACGAGTCATCTTCGTGACCGGCCCCCGACCTGTGCGGTCTCAATTTGAGACAGCGCCCGCTTGCGCACACGGCCTAGTCTTGTGGCACGACGCCACTGCCGTACCCGCGCACAATGCCGTCCGCCGGCACCGGTCAGGAGGTCCGTGTTGAAGGAAGCCGCCACGCCCACCACGAAGCCGTACCGAGCACAGGTCGTCGCCGACGGTGACGAGCTGGCCGAGACTCGAGTGCGGTTCCTTACTTCGGAATCGGTCGAGCCAACTCGGGTCCGCGATGCGATCCTGGCGTCCTGGTGGCGCTCACGGCAGTTCCAGGTCCCCGCGGACCGGATCAACGTGCCCTACGTGCCAGAACACGACCAGGACACGCCGTTGATCCACAGCGCGCAGCCGGTGCTCGACCGGCTCGGTGAACAACTCGACGGCCAGCCGATCAGCATCATCCTGACCGACCGGTCCGGCGTCGTGCTGTCTCAACTGACCGGAGACCCGGACCTGCACCGGCACCTCGAACACGTGCAACTCGTGCCTGGTTTCAGTTACGCGGAACAGGCGGTCGGCACCAACGGCATCGGCACCGCACTGGAGGGCGGGCGGCCGATGCACGTGTTCGGGCACGAGCACTACGCGGAGAACCTGGAAGACCTCGCGTGTGCCGGCGTACCGATTCAGCACCCGATCACCGGTAAGACGGTCGGCGCGATCGACCTGACCTGTTGGCGTCGCGACGCGGGACCGCTGCTGGTCACGTTGGCGAAAACGACCGCGGACCAGATCCAGCAGGCGCTGCTGACCCACAGCGGCATGCGCGAACTCGAACTGTTCCAGGCGTATTTGCAGGCGTGCAGGCGCAGCACCGGCATCGTGATGGCGCTCAACAGCGAAGTCGTGATGATGAACGACAACGCCCGCCAGCTCCTCGACCCAGCAGACCAGTCGTTGCTGCTCGGCCACGCCGCGCAGTTCCTCGGCGACGGGCGTCGCACCGAGTCCACCATCGACCTGCCGACGGGCACCCGGGTCCGGCTGCACTGCCGTCCGATTCCCGGTCGCACCGGCATCGTCGGCGGCGTGCTGCACGTCAAACTGATCCCGACCGACGAACCGGACAAGGTGACCGCGGGCCCGATGCTGCCCATGTTCCTGCCCGGGCTGGTCGGTTCCGCGCCGCTGTGGTTGCGGTGCTGCCACGACATCGACGACGGCTACGCGCGCGGCGAATGGCTGGTGCTCTCCGGCGAACGCGGCGTTGGCAAGCTCGCGCTGGCGAAGGGTGTGCACCAGCGCCGCAAGCCAACCGGTCGCCTGCACGTGCTGGACGCGGCCGACTCGGGCGAACCCGACTGGCTTGCCCAGGCGCAGAACGAAATCCGCGACGACCCGGCCGACGCGCTGGTCATCCGGCACGCGGACAAGCTGACCGAAGCGGCCATCCCCGACCTCACCGACCTACTACGCGAAGCGCGCGAGGCACGCAAGGTGTCGTGGGTCGGCCTCACCTTGGCCAAAGACACCGAAACCCGGACCGAACTCGCCGAGCTGCTGTCGTTGTTCCCGAGGATCGTGCAGGTTCCGCCGTTGCGGCACCACATCGAGGACCTGCGCCAGCTCGTCCCGTTCTTCCTCAGCAGGCTCGCCGGGTCGGGCGCGTTGAACTGCGCGCCGGACGCGATGCAGCTGCTGATGCGGTCGAACTGGCTGGGCAACGCCGAACAGCTCTACCGGGTGCTGCGCCAGGTCGCCCAGCACCGCAGGCGCACCGGCGCCATCCACGCGGGCGACCTGCCCGCCGAATACCGGACGATCACCCGGCGCAAACTCAACCAACTCGAATCCATGGAACGCGACGCGATCGTGCAGAGCCTCCAGGACGCCGACGGCAACAAGCTGCGCGCCGCGAAATTCCTCGGCATGTCCCGCGCGACCATCTACCGCAAGATCCACGAGTACGGGATCGTCACCCCGGTCGGTTAGCCTCGTTGATCATGGGCGGTCCATGGCTCGCGCTGATCGGCCCGGCCGGTGCGGGAAAAACGACACTGGGCGAGCTGGTCGCGCACCGAACCCGCCGTGCGTCCGTCGACATCGACGCCGTCGCGGAGCCGTACTACGCCGAAGTCGGCTGGAGCCTGGAAAAACTCCGCGACCGGATCGCGATCGTCGGCCGCGTCGCCGCCGAAACCGAATGGGAGCCCGCCCGCGCGCACGCCGTCG
>DASXOJ010000104.1:0-34282 GCA_036494465.1 Pseudonocardiaceae bacterium | reverse complement strand
TGCGATGCGGGTGAGCGCGGTTTCCCGGTCGAATTCCCATTCCTGGGTGCCGACGGTTTCGAGGACAAGCACGGCGACCATCGAGCCGAGTTGCGCGCTGCGTTCCAGGTTCAGGCCTGCGGACAGGCCCGCGACGAAACCGGCGCGGAAGCCGTCGCCGACGCCGGTCGGGTCGGCCTTGCGGAGTTCGGGCACAGCGTTCACGTGCAGGGACGGCTGGTCCTTGCCGACGATCTCGACGCCCTTTTCGCCGAGCGTGGTGATGCGCATCCCGACGCGCGAGAGCACTTCGTCCTCGGTGAGGCCGGTTTTGCGCAGCAGCAGCTGCCATTCGTAGTCGTTGCTGAACAGGTAGGTGGCGCCGTTGATGAACTCGCGCAGCGTGTCGCCTTCCATGCGGGCGATCTGCTGGGACGGGTCGGCGGCGAAATCGTAGCCGCGCTGCCGGCATTCTTCGGCGTGCCGGATCATGCCGTCGGGGTCGTCGGGGCTGATCACGACGAGTTCGAGACTGCCGAGCTTCTCGGCGACGGGTTCCAGTTCGATCAGGCGCGCTTCGGCCATGGCGCCGGTGTAGAAGGACGCGACCTGGCACATGTCGTCGTCGGTGGTGCAGACGAACCGCGCGGTCTGGGCGACGTCGGAGACGCGCACGCCGGAGCAGTCGACGCCGTGGCGTTCGAGCCAGGACTGGTAGTCGGCGAAGTCGTTGCCGACCGCGCCGACGAGCACCGGCTTCGCGCCGAGCACACCCATGCCGAAGGCGATGTTGGCGCCGATGCCGCCGCGTCGGACCACCAGGTCGTCGACCAGGAAGCTCAGCGAGAGCCGGTGCAACTGGTCGGGAACGATCTGCTCGGCGAACTTGCCCGGGAAGTGCATGAGGTGGTCGGTTGCGATGCTTCCGGCTACGGCAACGGGCACGGCGGGCTCCCCTGTCTCGGCTTCTGGTCAGCGACTGTGATTGCGCCACGAGCCGATGGAGCACAACTCGTGAGTCACTCGTCCGGGTGGTCGTCAAACATCTGCACACACTACCGAGTGGTAAGGGTTTCGCAGGTAGCTGGCTGGATTTAGCGTCGCCACGTGACCAATCTGAGCAGCGTCGGTGTCGATTCCATGGACGAACTGGTCGAGGACTGCGGGTCGATTCCGGCGGCGCTGCGGGCGTCCACGCCGGGCTTGCCGTTGCCTCGGCTGGCAGCGTCGTGGACGGTCAGCGACGCCTGCGCGGCCACCGTCCGCGACTTCGATGAGTACGTCTGAGAGTTACTGACCGGCGAGCAGGTCGATGACGGGGACGAAGGCTTCCATCGCGTACTGGTTGACCGCGACGTAGGAGATCCCCAGTTCGACCCTGCGGCGCAGCAGCACGTCCGCGATCTCGCTGGCACCGCCGGTGAGCACCGCGAGCACCTGGTTGTCCCGCGCCTGTTCCGGTTGGATGCGCACCCACGGCGGCAGGTTGTCGACGGCACCGACCGCGAACGTGTTGTAACACAGTTCCAGCTCGTCGAATCGAGGCCCGGCGAGCTCGCGCAGCCGCTCGACGGTGGCCGTCACGTCCGCTTCGCCCGAAGTGGGTGGCAGTGCCAGGTTGACGATGTCGGCTTCGCGTCCGGCCAGGCCGAGCATGCGGTTACCGGCCGCCGCGATCATGATCCTGGGCCGGTCGTGCCCGAGCGCACGCACGGCGGCAGCTACTTGATCGACCCGCTCCCCCGGCGTGCCGAACGGCAACCCGAACAGTTCGGCTTCGCGCGCGGCGTCGGGTCGGCCCGCGCCGAGACCGAGTTCGAAGCGGCCGTCGGAGAGTCGACCAAGACTGGCGGTCTCCCAGGCGATGGCCGCGGCCGGGTGCAGCGGCGTGGCCAGCACGAACGTGCCCAGCCGCAGATCGGTGGTGACGGCGGCGGCGCTGGCCAGCGCGGAGAACGGGGCGGCCACGTTGACCGTGTCCGGCATCAGCAGCGTGTCGAAACCGACGTCCTCGACGTGCCTGGCGAACCCGGTCCACTGTGTCCTGGACTCGACCCGACCGGCGACCACACCAAAACGGAACGCGCGCTCGACCATGACTGCCTCCCACATCGCGACTGGGTCCGGACTTCAGCTTGCCGGGCGGCTAGTGGGCGCGGCATCCGGTGACAAGCGCGATCGCGGGTTACGTCAGCGGGCGTAGACGTGGCGCGGGGCCGGATCCGTGTGGACCCGGCCCCGCGACCGTGCAGAACGGCGGCTCAGTGGAAGGAGTCGCCACAGGCGCAGGAACCCGACGCGTTCGGGTTGTCGATGGTGAAGCCCTGCTTCTCGATGGTGTCGACGAAGTCGATCACGGCGCCCTGCAGGTACGGCGCGCTCATCCGGTCGACGGCCACCTTCAGACCGCCGAAGTCCTGCGTCAGGTCGCCGTCGAGGGTGCGCTCGTCGAAGAAGAGCTGGTAGCGCAGACCGGAGCAGCCGCCGGGCTGGACGGCGATGCGCAGGTGCATGTCGTCCCGACCTTCCTGGTCGAGCAGCGCCTTCGCCTTCGAGGCGGCGGTCTCGCTCAGCGTGACACCGTGGGTTTCGGTGGCGGTAGTGCTCTCGGTAGTCATCGCTCTCCTCATAGATCTCGTGGGGCCGCTCTCGCGGCTTCGGCCCCGCACAAAGCCGGTCAACTGATGCCAACCCACACCGGACCGAAGTTTGTTCCCGTTCCTCCATGGTCGCACAACCGGACAACCGAACGGAGTCAGCGGAGTTAACCGACCCGAGGTGACTCCGACCACCCGGGCCTGTCATACCCTGGTGAGGTGAAGTTTCCGCGTCTCCGTTCCGCCGGTGCCACCGAATCGGACGAAGTGGCCGCCGCCGAGGTGGACGCTGTCGAGGAAGAAAACGAGACCAGCCCCATCGGCGCCGCTGCGCTGACCCCGAAAAAGGGCAGGCCGACCCCCAAGCGCCGGGATGCCGAAGGCAAGCGCCGTGGTCCGATCGGCCCGCCGCCACGCACTCAGCGCGAGGCGTCCAAGCGCAACGCGGTGAGCAAGGAGCAGCGCAAGGTCCTCCGCGACGAGCGGCGCCGTGGCCAGGCCTCCGGTGATCCTCGCCACATGCTGCCCAAGGACAAGGGTCCGGTGCGGAAGTTCATCCGGGACGAGGTCGACACGCACCGCCAACTGGTCGGCTTGTTCATGCCGATCGTCGTGGTGCTGCTGGTGGCCACGTTCGCGTTGTCGTCCAACCCGAACACCCAGATCTACGCCAGCCCGATCCTGCTCGCGCTGCTGGTCGTCATGCTGGTCGAGGGTTTCTTCATCGGCCGCCGGGTGATCAAGAAGGTGCGCGCGGAGTTCCCCGAGGCGCCGGACCGCTCGTTCAGCATCGGCTGGTACGCGGTGCAGCGCGCGATGACCATCCGCAAGCTGCGCCTGCCCAAGCCGAACTTGAAGCCGGGCGATGTCGCCGTCGCCGACAGGCGCTGAGCAGTGCTGGAGCACGCTCCAACTACTTAGTTCAGCGAACAATCTTTGACTAGGCTCAGGACCATGGAGTTCCGTCGCCTCGGCCGCAGCGGCCTTTCGGTCAGTGAAATCTCGTACGGCAACTGGCTCACGCACGGTTCGCAGGTCGAGGAGGAACAGGCGACTGCCTGTGTGCACGCCGCCCTCGACGCGGGCATCACCACCTTCGACACGGCTGATGTCTACGCGCAGACCCGCGCCGAGTCCGTGCTCGGGCGCGCCCTCGCCGGGCAACGGCGCGAGGGCCTGGAGATCTTCACGAAGGTGTTCTGGCCGACGGGCCCTGGTCGCAACGACCGCGGCCTCGGCCGCAAGCACATCGTCGAGTCTGCCAACAATTCGTTGTCGCGACTACAAACCGACCACATCGACCTCTACCAGGCGCACCGGTTCGACCGGAACACGCCGTTGGAGGAGACGTTCCTCGCGTTCGCGGACCTGGTGCGCGCGGGCAAGGTGCTCTACATCGGCGTTTCCGAGTGGACCGCTGACGAGATCACCCGAGGTGCCGCACTCGCGCGGGAACTGCACGTGCCGTTCATCTCGAACCAGCCGCAGTACTCGATGTTGTGGCGGGTGATCGAGAAGCAGGTCGTGCCCGCGTGCGAGCGGGAGGGACTGAGCCAGATCGTCTGGTCGCCGATGGCGCAAGGCGTGTTGACCGGCAAGTACCTGCCCGGCCAGCCGCTGCCCGAAGGTTCCCGCGCGACCGACGACAAGGGCGGCGCGGACAACATCCGGCACTGGCTGCGCGACGACCTGCTGGAGCGGGTACAGCGGCTGCGGCCGATCGCCGAGCAGGTCGGCGTGAGCATGGCGCAGCTCGCGGTGGCGTGGGTGCTGCACAACCCGAACGTGGCGTCCGCGATCGTGGGCGCGTCCCGCCCCGAGCAGGTCACCGAGGCCGCCAAGGCGGCGGGCGTGAAGCTCAGCGACGACGTTGCCGAGGCGATCGACGAGGTGCTCGGCGACGTGGTGGACCGCGACCCGAGCCACACCCTCAGCGTTTGAGATCCAGCGTTTAAGACTCAGCGTTTGATACTTGGTATTTGGTATTTGAGATATCAAGTCCCAAGTATCATGTCTGGTCAGGATTCGCCTGCGGTCAGGGTTCGTCGGCTGGCAGGAGGCTCATCGGGCCGTACAGCTCCTCCTCGTCCTCCAGCAGGGTGACCTGCTGGACGCCCGCGTCGGACAGGTCCTGCCAGTTGGCGCTGAGCCAGTCCTCGGCCTCGGTCTGGTCGGCGAACTTCTCGACCGGGCCGCTCACCTCGTCGCCGCTCGCGTCCGCGTAGCGCCACCGATAGTCCACTGCGTACTCCTCGTCCTCGGTGTCCCGGTAACGTTCCCGTTCACCTCATACCACTGTGGGAATACCACGTCAGGAGCCGCTTGTGACGCTGCGCACGTTGGTGCTGGGCGGCGCGCGCTCCGGCAAGTCCGCACATGCTGAGGGCCTGGTGTCGGCGACGGGTCCGGTCAGCTACCTGGCGACTGGCAGGCGCGACCCGACGGACCCCGAGTGGAGTGCGCGGATCGCCGCGCACGTGGCCCGGCGACCTGCGCACTGGGAGACCGTGGAGGTCACGGACGCGGCGCTGCTCGCGGAGTTGATCTCGGGTGCATTGGACGCCGATCCGACGCTGCTCGTCGACGATCTGGCTACCTGGTTGACCGGCATGCTGGACGAGGTGCGCGGCTGGGATGGCCGCAAGTCCGCGTTGCGGCTGGCCGAGAGCTATCTGGACAAACTGGTCGCTGCGGTGGCCACAACCAAGGCCCGGTTGGTGTTGGTGTCGGCTGAGGTCGGCCTCGGCGTCGTGCCGGCAACTCCTTCTGGCAGGCTGTTTCGCGATCTGCTCGGCACGCTCAACGCGCGCCTCGCGGATGTGTGCGACGAGGTGCTGCTCCTGGTGGCCGGCATCCCGTTGGCATTGAAAGAGTCGCCGAACCAACCGCGACGCAACGCGCACCGGAGGTAGAGCCCCATGACGGTCCCGGACAACGTCGGTGTGTTCGCGGTCCAACCGCCGGACGAGACGGCGCGGCAAGCCGCGGTGGCCCGTCAGGCCCAGTTGACCAAGCCGGCCGGTTCTCTCGGTGTGCTGGAGGAACTCGGCAACTGGGTGGCCGCGTGCCAGGGCACCTGCCCGCCGCGCCCGTTCGAGCGGCCAAGGGTGGTCGTGTTCGCGGGTGACCACGGCGTGGCGCAGCACGGCGTCTCCGCGTATCCGAGCGAGGTCACCGGGCAGATGGTGGCCAACTTCGTGGCCGGTGGCGCGGCGATCAACGTGCTCGCGGCGAGCGTGGGGGCCACTGTCCGGGTGGAGGACATCGCGGTCGACGCGGACACACCCGAGTCGGTGCGCAAGTTCAAGGTGCGCAGGGGCAGTGGCTCGATCGACCGCGAGGACGCGCTGACCGAGGCCGAGACCGAGCAGGCGATCGCGGCGGGCAAGGCGATCGCGGACGAGGAGGTCGACGGCGGCGCCGACCTGTTGATCGCGGGCGACATGGGGATCGGCAACACCACGCCCGCCGCGGTGCTGATCGCGTCGCTGGTCGGGTCGGAGCCGGTGTCGGTGGTCGGTCGCGGCACCGGGATCGACGACCACGGCTGGATGCGCAAGGCGGCGGCGATCCGGGACGGGCTGCGTCGCTCGCGCGCCGCGCACAGTGATCCACGTGGGCTGCTGCGCATCGCGGGTGGCGCGGATCTGGCTGCCATGGCCGGGTTCCTGGCGCAGGCGGCGGTGCGCAAGACGCCGGTGATCCTGGACGGCGTCGTGGTGACGGCCGCGGCCGCGATCGCGGACCGGCTGGCGCCGGGCGCGCGCGACTGGTGGTGGGCGGGGCACCGTTCGGTGGAGCCCGCGCACACGCTGATCCTGGGGCACCTGGGCCTGACTCCGTTGCTGGGGTTGGACATGCGGCTCGGCGAGGGTTCGGGTGCGGTGTCCGCGCTGCCGCTGGTTCTTGGCGCCACCAAGGTGCTGGCCGAGATGGCGACGTTCGCGGACGCGGGTGTTTCCGAAGAGGCCAAGAAGGAAGAGATCATCGACGTCGATGCCACGTAAGGCGATCGCGGGGTTGCGCTTCGCCGCGTCCCTGCTGACCGTGTTGCCGGTGGGGTCGGGTGCGGCGGTCGACCGGGCGCTGGCCGGGTGGGCGATCGGGTCGGCGCCGCTGGTCGGGGTCGGGCTCGGCGCGTTCGGGGCGGGGTTGCTGGCCGGGTTGTGGCTGATCGGCGCGCCCGCGTTGCTCGCCGGGCTGCTGGTGGTGGGCGCGCTGGCGCTGGTCACTCGTGGCATGCACGTGGACGGGCTGGCAGACACCTCGGACGGGCTGGGCTGCTACGGCCCGCCCGAGCGGGCGCTGGCGGTGCTGAAGGACGGTGGCGCTGGGCCGTTCGGCGTGGTCACGTTGATCGTGGTGCTGGGCGCGCAGGCGGTGAGCCTGGGCGCGCTCGCGGAGTCCGGTCGCTGGTGGGCGGCGGGATTGGCGGTCGCGGCGGGCCGGGTCGCGTTCGTGTGGGGGTGCCGGCGTGGCGTGATCGCGGCGCGGCCTGCGGGGTTCGGCGCGCTGGTCGCCGGGACGCAGCCGGTGCCGCTCGCCGTCGCCTGGTGGGTGGTCGCGGCGGGCGCTGCGGTGTTCGTGGTGCCGGGGCGGTGGTGGCAGGGGCCTGTTTCGGTCGTGGTCGCGGCGCTCGCGGTCGCGGGCCTGTCCGTCCATACGCGACGGCGGTTCGGCGGTCTCGTCGGCGACGTGCTGGGCGCGAGTTGCGAGTTGACGGTGGCGATCGTGCTCGCCGGATGCGCGCTCGGCGGTGCATCATGAGCGCGTGCCCAGGGGATTACACGCGCTGAACGAGGGCTTGGCGTTTCTGTTCGAGATCGCCGCGCTGGTGGCGATCTCCTGGTGGGGATGCCACATCGGCGACAACACGGCCGATCACATCCTGCTCGGACTCGGCGCGCCGCTGCTGGCGATCGTCCTGTGGGGACTGTTCGCCGCGCCGCGCTCTGCCGTCCGCACGCCCATGGCCGGCGTGTTGAGCGTGAAGATCGTGGTGTTCGGCGCGGCCGCGGTCGGGCTGTGGTTCACCGGACTGCACGTGCTCGCGGTGGTCTTCGCGGTGCTGGTCGCGATCAACACGACGATCGCGACCGTCGACCGCAATGCGGCGGTCCGCGTGTCCAGAAGGGACTCGTGACCAGCACACCGACGCGGCGTGGCTGCTAGTCGAATACCCCGGGCGGCAACGCGGGCGCCTGCCAGTCCGGGTCCGGACGGAAGTCGCACCAGGTGCCGTCGAACGGGAACGTGCCCGCCTCGGCCAGTCCGATCACCCGCTCGCCTTCGGCGCGCAGCCGGGTCAGCTGTTCGGCGCTGATCCGGCCCGCGTCGACGGCGGCGTCCGCCTCGTCCTCGTCCTTCCAACGCCACGTGCGGTCCGGCGCGACCTGGACGTCCAGCGCGCCGTCGATCCGGTCGGTGCCGATCTCGGTGCGGCCCAACGGGATTTCCAGGTTCACGTACCAGCCGACGAAGGACATGTCGGGCCGGAAGAACCACCACACCGAGGACCATTCGCCCTCGGTGATCACCCGCAGGTTCGCGGTGCCGTGCCAGGTGCCGGGCATCCGCACGCGCGGAATCCGGAACATCTCGGCCATCGGCGCCTGGCGCGGATCGCGTCCGTCCGGCAGTTGGGTGTTGACGATGGGCGTGTCGACCGGCAGCCAGCCGACCACGGTGGTGCCGTCGTCGGAGAGCACGCGCAGCGGGTGGTGCTGGCCGATGCTGCCGTCGGTGCGCCGGAACCGCTGGACGAACGACTCCCCCGGCTGCCAGGTCCGGGTCACTTCGTGTGCAGCTCGACGAACGGCGGCTTGACCACGTCGCAGCGCAGCGACCGCCCGCGCACGTCCACCACGACTTCCGCACCCGGTTCGACGCCTGCCGCCGAGTCGATCAGGGCGAGCGCGATGCCGGCCTTGAGGGTCGGCGAGAAGGTGCCGGAGGTGGTTTCGCCGATCTGCTTGCCGTCCGCGTCCAGCACCGGCATGCCCGGGCGCGGGATGCCCCGGTCGGCCGCGCGCAGGCCGCGCAACCGGCGCTTCGGGCCTGCCGCGCGCTCGGCGACGAGCGTGTCCCGCCCGACGAACGCGTCCTTCTTCCAGCCGACCGCCCAACCGGCACCGGCCTGCACCGGGCTGATCGACAGCGAGAGTTCGTGGCCGTGCAACGGATAGCCCATCTCGGTGCGCAGCGTGTCGCGCGCGCCGAGACCGGCCGCGCGCCCGCCCCGCCCGGTCGCGGCGGCCAGCAGCGCGTCCCACAGCGCGGTGGCGTCTTCGCTGCGCGGGAGCAGTTCGTAGCCGTGCTCGCCGGTGTAGCCGGTCCGGCACACCCGAACCGATTTCCCCTGCCACTGGGCGTCCGCGAACGCCATGTAGTCCAGTTCGCTGGGCAGGCCCAGTTCGGTGAGCACCTCGGCGGAACGCGGACCCTGCACGGCGAGCACGCCGAAGTCGGTGTGCTGGTTGGTGATGCTGATGCCCGCGGGCGCCGCTGCGGCGAGCCGGGCGACGATCTCGGCGTTGTTGGCCGCGTTGGGCACGATGAACGCCTCGTCGTCGCCGACCAGGTAGCAGATCAGGTCGTCGATGACGCCGCCGTCCTCGGTGCACAGCATCGTGTACTGGGCCTTGCCGGGGGCGATGCGGCGCAGGTCGTTGGTGAACTGGCTGTTCGCGAACTCGGCGGCGCCGGGACCGGCGATCAGCGCCTTGCCCAGGTGGGACACGTCGAAGACGCCGACCGATTCGCGCACCGCGGTGTGCTCGGCGACCACACCGCCGCCCGCGTACTCCAGCGGCATCCCCCAGTCGCCGAACGGGCCGAACTTCGCGTCGAGCGCCTCGTGGGCGGCGTGCAGCGGGCTGTGCAGCGGGGCATTCGATGTGGTCACGACGCGGACGTTACCTGTTCAGATCTTCAATGCGCGGTGCACGTGCTTGGGCTTGTCGAGCACGGGTTTGCGCCTGGTCAACGCGGCCAGCGGCCCGAGTGTGGCACCCGCCGCCATCGCCGCCACCGCGAGCACCAGCGCGACCGGTGGCATTGCGACGACCAGCAGCACGGACAGTCCGAGACCGAAGCACGCGGTGCGCGCGGGCCAGACGCGTTCGTGCCGCTCCAGCATTCGTGCGGCGGCGTTGGTGAACGCGGCGGCGAACAGCGCGCAGGTCGCGGAGAGCTGGATCGCGGCGACCGGCGTGAGCAGCACCATGGCGAGCACACCGGCCACACCGACGACCGCGGTGCCTGCCAGGGCCCTGCCGAACCCGCCGGTGCCGAACACGGTCGGCAGGTCGCCCGCGTCGGCCATCGCCTGCATGGTCTGTCGCGTGCCGCCGACCAGGGCGAACAGCACGCCGATGGCGGCAGCGGCGACGCCGGCGATCAGGATCGGGTCGAGCCCGGACGCGTTGGCCGAGGCGAGCGCGTCGCGCAGCGGGTCGGGCGAGAGCGCCATCCTGGCCGGGCCGAGTTCGCGCAGCAGCGCGGTACTCACCGCGAGGTAGGTCCCCAACGCGGCCAGGACCACCAGCGGCACCAGGACCTTGGGGCGCGAGCGCGCACCGGCCTGGCCGCGGTCGCCACCGAGAAAACCGACGAACAGCACACCGGCGGCGGGCAGCAGTTCGGCTGGGTCGTCCGTGCCGGGCAGACCAGGTGCGCTGGCCTGGGGCGGTACTGGCATGGCGAAACACGCGACCACGACCACGGCCAGCGCGATCACCACCACAGCGACCAGCAGCCGGCTCACCAGCGGCGGCAGGCGCAGCGCGGCGAGCTCCGCGCCGACGGCGAGCAGGATCACGACGAGGGCACCGAGGTGCGGGTCGCGCGGCGTGACGTAGGCACCGAAGCAGCCCGCGATCGCGGCGATGCCCGCGATCCGGCCGAGCAGCCCGACGCCGCCCGCCATCCGGCCGGGCCAGCGGCCCAGCAGGTCGCGGGCGTAGCGGTGGCCGCCACCGAGACCGGGGTAGGCGCGCGCGAGGTCGGTGAAGGAGCACGCGGTGCAGACGGCGGCCAGCGCGGCGACCGCGAGGCCGACCAGCATCCAGCGGCCCGCGAGCCCGGCGGCGGGGGCGAGCCCCACGAAAACACCCGCGCCCAGCATGGTTCCCACGCCCCCGACGACCCCGGTGGTCGTGGTGGCGCGCTCCCGTAGTTGCGCGGTCACGGGGCACAACGGTGCCACACCCGCCATCCATCCGATATCAACCCACTGGATGAAACTCGTTAGCATGCGTCACAAACCACACGTCAGCGTCCTACGGAGAAACTCTTGCCAACGCCGAAACTCGCGCTTTCCGGGAACACGTCCGCCGATGTCCTCGGCTCACCCGCCGAAACGGTCATCATCGGCACCATCCAGGGATCGGATGGGGTCGAACTGGCGCCCGGAGCGGAACCCGTCGACGAAGCGCTGGACGGCAAGCTGGCCAGCCTGCTGAACAGCCTCGGTGCCACCGGCAAGGCCGACGAGGTGATCAAGCTGCCCACGTTCGGCAAGCTCTCCGCCGGTGTGGTGCTGGCGGCCGGTCTCGGCAAGCGCGACGGTGACATCGCGCCCGAGCAGGTGCGGCGCGCCTCCGGTGCGGCCGCCCGCGCGCTGGCCGGCACCAAGCGCGCCTACTCGCTGCTGGCCAGCCTGGACCTGCACGCCGCCGTCGAGGGCACGGTGCTCGGCGCGTACGTGTTCACCGAGTACAAGTCGGACGCGGGCAGCGCCCCGGTCGCCCGCGTCGACCTGGCCGTCGACGACGCGGCCGGCAAGGACCGCAAGACCACGCTCAAGGCGGCCACCGCGATCGCCGAGGCGGTCTGCACCGCGCGTGACCTGATCAACACCCCGCCCAACGACCTCTACCCGGCCACGTTCGCGGCCCGCGCCGAGGCGCTGGGCAAGGCGGTCGGCCTCGAGGTGGAGGTGCTGGACGAGAAGGCGCTGCGCAAGGCGGGCTTCGGTGGCGTGCTCGGCGTCGGCGTCGGTTCGACCCGCCCGCCGCGGATCGTCCGGCTGCACTACAAGGGGCCGAAGGCGCGCGCCAAGGTGGCGCTGGTCGGCAAGGGCATCACCTTCGACACCGGCGGTATCTCGCTCAAGCCGCCCGCCGACATGGACCAGATGACCTCGGACATGTCCGGCGCGGCCGCCGTGGTGGCAACCGTGGTGCTGGCCGCGAAGCTGCGCTACCCGCTGGAGGTCACCGCGACCGTGCCGATGGCGGAGAACATGCCTTCCGGCTCCGCGTACCGGCCGGGTGACGTGCTGAACATGTACGGCGGCAAGACCGTCGAGGTGCTCAACACCGACGCCGAGGGCCGGTTGATCCTGGCCGACGCGATCGTGCGCGCCTGCGAGGACCAGCCCGACTACCTGATCGAGACCTCCACTCTGACCGGCGCCCAGCTCGTCGCGCTGGGCAGCAGGACCATGGGCGTGATGGGCTCCGACGAGTTCCGCGACCGGGTCGCCGGGCTCGGCCAGGGCGTCGGCGAGGGCGCGTGGGCGATGCCGCTGCCCGAGGAGCTGCGCGCGGAGATCGACTCCAAGCTGGCCGACCTGGCCAACGTGGCGGGCAGCCGCTGGGGCGGGATGCTGGTCGCCGGCGTGTTCCTGCGCGAGTTCGTCGCGGACGGCGTGCAGTGGGCGCACCTGGACGTGGCCGGTCCGGCCTACAACACCCGGGGCCCGTGGGGTTACACCGCCAAGGGCGGCACCGGCGTGCCGGTGCGCACCATGGCCGCCGTGCTCGCGGACATCGCGGAAAACAGCTGAGCTTGCCAAAAAAACAGGCAGAGCGGGCCCGGCCGCCTCAGAACCCCAGGTTCTCGTGGCGGCCGTGCCGGTTCGCCCTGTTCTGCCGCGCGGTGTAGTCGCGCATCCGCTGCGGGTAACCGACCAGGGCCACGTCGTAGACGGGAATGCCAAGCCGGTGGCCAAGATCACGTGCCGCGCTGCCGCTGGCGATCCGCCGCCGCGTCCACTCCCCGTCGTGTGCGACCAACACCACAGTGGTCTCGGTCATCATCGTCCTGGGCTCGATGTACGCCTCGACGCCACGGCGCGAAGCAGCCCATTCGGTCAAATGCGCGCTGGCCCGGTGGCTGCGCTGTCGAAGCTCCCCCGCCCGGCTTCTACCGCGCAGCGCATCGAACAAACCCATCTCCCGCACCTCCCTCGCGAGCGACTCGGCCCGCGTCGCAAGAATGCCTGAGGTAGTGACAAGATGGCGTGTGTTGCCGCCCGACCGGCGCCGACACCCAGCGACTGAACTTTGTGTGGCGAGCAGTACTGCCGTACTCCCGCCGAGGAGGATTTGATGACCGACGCCGACCTTGTGATCCTCGGTGGCGGGTCGGGTGGTTACGCCTGCGCGTTCCGCGCGGCTGAACTCGGCTTGTCCGTCGTCCTCGTCGAGAAGGACAAGCTCGGTGGCACCTGCCTGCACCGGGGTTGCATCCCGACCAAGGCGCTGCTGCATGCCGCCGAGGTCGCCGACTACGCACGCGAGGGCGACCAGTTCGGGGTCAAATCGTCACTCGAGGGCATCGACATGGCGGGCGTCAACTCCTACAAGGACGGCGTCGTCACCAAGATGTACAAGGGCCTGCAGGGCCTGTTCAAGGCGAACAAGGTGACCACGGTCGAGGGCACCGGCCGCTTCGTCGGCCCGAACACCGTCGAGGTCAACGGCGAGCGCTACACCGGCAAGAACGTCGTGCTGGCCACCGGCTCCTACTCCAAGACCCTGCCGGGCCTGGAGATCGGCGGCCGGATCATCACCAGCGAGCAGGCGCTGAACCTGGACTACGTGCCGCAGCGGGTGGTCGTGCTGGGCGGCGGCGTGATCGGCGTCGAGTTCGCCAGCGTGTGGCGTTCCTTCGGGGCCGAGGTGACCATCATCGAGGCGCTGCCCCGCCTGGTGCCGCTGGAGGACGAGTTCGCCTCCAAGCGCCTGGAGCGGGCCTTCCGCAAGCGCAGCATCGGCTTCAAGACCGGCGTCCGGTTCACCGGCGCCACCCAGACCGACTCCTCGGTGACCGTCGACCTGGAGTCCGGCGAGCAGATCGAGGCCGATCTGCTGCTGGTCGCCGTCGGCCGCGGCCCGAACACCGCGGGCCACGGCTACGAGGAAGCGGGCGTGACGATGGACCGCGGCTTCGTCCTCACCGACGACAGGCTGCGCACCAACCTCCCGGGCGTCTACGCGGTCGGCGACATCGTGCCCGGCCTGCAGCTCGCGCACCGCGGTTTCGCGCAGGGCATCTTCATCGCCGAGGAGATCGCGGGGCTGAACCCGCAGGTCATCGAGGAAAGTGGCATCCCGCGCGTCACCTACAGCAACCCGGAGGTCGCCTCCGTGGGGCTGACCGAGGCCGCCGCCAAGGAACGCTACGGCGCCGAGGTCACCAGCTACACCTACGACCTGGCCGGCAATGGCAAGTCGCAGATCTTGAAGACCCAGGGCGCGGTGAAGCTGGTGAAGGCGCCGGAGGGCGCCGTCGTCGGCGTCCACATGATCGGCGAGCGGGTCGGCGAGCTGATCGGCGAAGCCCAGCTGATCGTCAACTGGGAAGCGTTCCCGGAGGACGTGGCGTCCCTCATCCACGCCCACCCGACCCAGACCGAGGCTCTCGGCGAGGCACACCTCGCCCTGGCCGGCAAGCCGCTGCACGTGCACGGCTGAAGTCGAGGAAAGTCAGCCAACAGGCACGAGCACGAGGAGTCAGCGACACATGGCCTTCTCCGTCCAGATGCCAGCCCTCGGGGAAAGCGTCACCGAGGGCACGGTCACCCGGTGGTTGAAGCAGGAAGGCGAGTCGGTCGAGGTCGACGAGCCACTACTGGAGGTGTCCACCGACAAGGTGGACACCGAGATCCCATCCCCCGCGGCAGGCACGCTCCAGCGGATCGTGGTCCGCGAGGACGAGACCGTCGAGGTCGGCGCCGAGTTGGCGATCATCGCCGACGGTTCCGGTGACGCCGCCCAGGCCCCGGCCCAGGACAGCGCACCAGCCGAACCGGCACCGGCCGAACCGGCGCCCGTGCAGGACAGCGCACCCGCCCAGCAGGCCCCCGCCGAAGCGGCCCCCGCGCCGCAGCAGCAGGCCGCGCCCGAACCCGCCCAGGCCCAGCAGAACGGCCAGGCCGCCACCGGTACCCCGGTGACCATGCCCGCCCTCGGCGAAAGCGTCACCGAAGGCACCGTGACCCGCTGGCTCAAGCAGGTCGGCGACTCGGTCGCGGTGGACGAGGCGCTGCTGGAGGTGTCCACCGACAAGGTGGACACCGAGATCCCATCCCCGGTCGCAGGCACCCTGCTGGAGATCACCGCGGGCGAGGACGTCACCGTCGAGGTCGGCGGCCAGCTCGCCGTCGTCGGCGTCTCCGGCGGTGCCCCCGCCGCGGCGCCCGCACCGGCCCCGGCACCTGCTCCGCAGGCAGCCCCCGCGCCGGCACCGGCCCCCACGCCCGCACCGGCGCCTTCCGCTCCGGCTCCGCAGTCGTGGCAGGCCCCCGCAGCGCCCGCTGCCCCGGCGGCACCGGCCGCCCCGGCCGCTCCCGCCGCTGAACCGGCCGAGGCGGGTGCTCCCAGCGAGGACGTGGGCGCGCCCTACGTCACCCCGCTGGTGCGCAAGCTGGCCACCGAGAACAACATCGACCTGGGCAGCGTCAAGGGCTCCGGCGTCGGTGGCCGCATCCGCAAGCAGGATGTGCTCGCCGCCGTCGAAGCCGCCAAGGCCCGTGAAACGCAGGCGAAAGCCGCTGCCCCGGCACCGGCCGCCGCGCCCCGGACCGCCGCGGCTCCGGCCGCGTCGACGGTGTCGCCGAACCAGCGCGGCACCACCGAGAAGCTGAGCAGGCTGCGCCAGATCGTCGCCCAGCGGACCCGGGAGTCGTTGCAGGGCTCCGCGCAGCTCACCCAGGTCGTCGAGGTGGACGTCACCAAGATCGCGAAGCTGCGCTCGGCGGCCAAGTCGTCGTTCGCGGCCCGGGAGGGCGTGAACCTCACGTTCCTGCCGTTCTTCGCGAAGGCCACCATCGAGGCGCTCAAGCAGCACCCGAAGCTCAACGCGTCCATCAACGAGGAGGCCAAGGAGGTCACCTACCACGGTGCCGAGCACCTGGGCATCGCGGTGGACACCGAGCGCGGCCTGCTCAACGCGGTGATCCACAACGCGGGCGACCTGAACCTGGCCGGTCTCGCGCACAAGATCGCCGACCTCGCGGCCAGGACCCGGTCCAACCACGTGACCCCGGAGGAGCTGTCCGGCGGCACGTTCTCCATCACCAACCTGGGCAGCAACGGCGCCCTGTTCGACACCCCGATCATCCAGCAGCCGCAGGTCGGCATCCTGGGCGTCGGTGTCGTGGTGAAGCGTCCGGTCGTGGTGACCGACGACGACGGCGGCGACACCATCGCCATCCGTTCCATGGTCTACCTGGCGCTGACCTACGACCACCGTCTCGTCGACGGTGCGGACGCGGGCCGGTTCCTGACCACCATCAAGAACCGCCTGCAGGAAGGCGCTTTCGAGGCCGACCTGGGTCTCTGACGCAGCACACTCCGAAGCGCCCCCGGCCATCGCGGCCGGGGGCGCTTCGTATTTGACGAAGATCACCGCCTGCCGGGTCGCGCCGCGCGGCCAGGTCCGCGACGATTGACCCGTGCGGGTCATCATCGCGGGTTCGTCCGGGCTCATCGGCACGTCGTTGGTGAGCGAGTTGCGCGGCGCAGGGCACGAGGTGCTGCGCCTGGTCCGCAGACCGCCTGCCGGGACCGACGAGCGCCAGTGGAACCCGCCTGCGGGCACCATCCAGGACGGCGCGCTGGACGGCGTGGACGCGGTGGTCAACCTGTGCGGGGCCGGCATCGCGGACAAGCGCTGGACCGAGGCACGCAAGCAGATGCTGCGGGACAGCAGGAACGTGCCCACCGAGGTGCTCGCCGCCGCCGTCGCCGAGCGGCAGATCCCCACCCTGATCAACGCCTCCGCGGTCGGCTACTACGGCGACGGCGGCGACACGATGCTGACCGAGTCCGCCGCCAACGGCGACGGCTTCCTCGGCCTGCTCTGCCGTGAATGGGAGGCCGCGACCGAGCCCGCAGCCGAGGCGGGCGCCCGGGTGCTCCGGCTGCGCACCGGCCTGGTGCTCACCAAGGGCGGCGGCCTGCTCGGCCCGCTCCGTCCACTGTTCAACTTCGGACTCGGCGGCAGGCTCGCCAACGGTGGCCAGTACTGGCCGTGGATCTCGCTGGCCGACGAACTCGCCGCGATCCGGTTCTGTCTCGAACACGACGACATCTCCGGCCCGGTCAACCTCACCGGTCCGGACCCGGTCACCAACCGCGAGTTCACCAAGGAATTCGCGAATTCACTCGGTCGGCCCGCCCCGTGGGTGATCCCCGGCTTCGCGCTGCATCTGGTGTTCGGCACGGAAATGGCCAGGGAAGCCATGCTTGCGGGGCAACGGGCGTTACCGCGCGTGTTGGAAGGCGCCGGATTCACCTTCCGCCACGCCACGTTGCGGGCGGCTCTGGCTGGGTTGCGCTGAGCGGGCGGCGTATCGTCAAGGGCGTGACTGACACCGCGTCGATTTTTCCTGCGGCCAACGCGGCGGCATCCTGCCGGACCAGCACGGATCCAGTGGATGTCCGACTGCTCGGCACCGTTGACTACGCCCCGACCTGGGACCTGCAACGGGAGCTCGCCCAGGCACGCGCGGAGGGTCGCCATGGCGACGTTCTCCTGTTGCTGGAACACAATCCGGTCTACACGGCAGGCAAGCGCACCGCCCCAGAGGAGCGCCCGGACGGCGACCTCCCGGTGATCGACGTCGACCGCGGCGGCAAGCTCACCTGGCACGGCCCCGGCCAGCTGGTCGGCTACCCGATCATCGAACTGGCCCAGCCGATCGACGTGGTGCACTACGTGCGCAGGCTGGAGCAGGCGCTCATCGCGGTGTGCGATCACTTCGGCGTCGAGGCGGGCCGGGTCGACGGCCGCAGCGGCGTGTGGCTGGCCGCGTCCGGCAGCAAGCCGGAACGCAAGATCGCCGCGATCGGCCTGCGCGTGCAGCAGAGCGTCACCCTGCACGGTTTCTCGATGAACTGCGACTGCGACCTCGCCGCGTTCAACAACGGCGTGGCCTGCGGCATTCGCGGCGTCGGCACCACGTCACTGACCGAGGAGCTCGGCCGCGACGTCCCAGTGTCCGAGGTCCGCCCGGTTGCCACCGAGGCGGTCCTGGCCGCGTTGGACGGTGCCCTGCCGGTATCTCCCCGCGACATCACCCGCCCCGCTCCGTCGGCGGCCGGCGTCACCTTCTCGCTGTCGAACTGAACACTCGGCGTCCACTCAGCGAACGTTCAACGCTGATTCGCTCGATGGTGGTAACCAAGCGCAGCCAGGACCACCCCGAGTAGCACGATGTCGATCAACGCGGACACCCGCATCGCTCCCGGGTAATCACCAGGTCGAGCGAGCGGTCCGAGCACCGCGAAGAACACCCCGCCGATCAACGCGACACCGGTCGCACTGGCGAACTGCTGCGCGGTGCTGACCATCGCGGCGCCGATCCCGGCCTGTTCCGGCTTGACCCCGGTCAACGCCGCCCCGATCAACCGAGGCAGCACCAGCCCGTTCCCGGCACCCACCAGCCCCATCCCCGCGACGATCCATCCCAGCCCGACCCCGTCCCGCAGCACGACGGCGAGCAACCCCAGCCCCACCGCGGAAATCCCGCCACCCACCACGACAACCGCCAACCCGAACCGGGCCACCAGCCCCGCCCCCAGCAACGCGGTCGCGGTGTAGAGCACCCCCATCGGCAGGAACGCGATCCCGGCTGCCAACGCGGACAATCCCAACCCGCCCTGCAGGAGCAAGGTCAGGGTGAACATGAAACTGCCGAAGTAGAGCAGAAAAGCCACATTCGACCCGAGTCCGGCCACATAGGACCGCACCCGCAGCAGAGCGGGATCCAGCACCGGCTGCCCACCGCGTGCCCGCAACGCCCGCAGCCACCATCCGGTCAGCGCCAGTACCGGCACGGCCAGCCCCAGACACACCCAGGTCCACGCGGGCCACCCCGTGCCGTGCCCCAACGTCAACGGCACCAGCACCAGCGCCAGGCTGACCGCGACCCCCGCCGCCCCCACCAGATCCAGCCGAGCCCGCTGCCCCGCCCGAACCCGAGGCAGGAACCGCCCGGCCAGCACCGACACCACGAGGCCAACCGGCACATTCACCAGGAAGATCACCCGCCACCCCCATCCGAACAGGTCGGCGTGCAACAACACCCCGCCCAGCACCTGCCCCGCGATCGACCCCAGCCCGGTCGACGCCCCGAACCACCCCAACGCCCGCGCCCGTTCGTGCACCGGCACGACAGCGGTGATCACGGCCAGCACCTGCGGCACCATCACGGCCGCCGCGAACCCCTGCACCAACCGAGCCAGCACGAGCTCGGCCGGGCTCCCCGCCAGTCCGCACAGCAACGACGCGACGGCGAACCCGGCCATCCCCACCACGAACAGCCGCCGGTACCCGTACAGTTCGCCGAGCCGTCCGCCGGTGATCATCCCGCTCGCGTAGGCGAACGCGTACCCGCCCACGATCAACTCCAGCGCGGCAGGCCCCGCGTGCAACTGCCCGGCGAGCGTTGGCGCGGCGACGTTCACCACGAAGAAGTCGAACTGGGCCATGAACATGGCGCTGAGCAGCACCACCAACATGGCACCCTGCCGAACCCGAGGCTCGGCGCCCACCCTCGTGGCAGCTTCTTCCGTGACAGACATCCCCGGCCCCCTTCTCGAACACGGCTATCCCGGATACTAGATATCCGGGATAGCTGATGTCTACACTTCGGCCATGAAGGTGTCGCAAGGGGTCGAGTGGACGCTGCACTGCGTCACGCTGCTCGCCCTGGCGCCCGGCGGCGTCCCGGTTCGCCGTGAACAGCTCGCGGGCCACTACGGCCTCCCCGAGGCATACCTGGCCAAGCACCTCCAGGCCGCGACCAAGGCAGGCATCCTCCGCGCCACCCCCGGCCCCAAAGGCGGCTACCAGCTCGGCAGGCCCGCCGCCGACATCACCGTCCTGGACGTCGTCGAAGCCATCGAAGGCAGCGCGCGACCGTTCATCTGCCAGGAGATCCGCCAGCAGGGCACCGGCGCGCTCCCGCCCGAGAGCTGCGAACGGCAGTGCCAGATCAACGTCGTCATGAACAACGCGGACAACGCCTGGCGCTCGTCGCTGCGCGCCACCACGGTGGCGGACATCGCAGGCGGTCTCCCCGACGAGATCGTCGAACGCAACAAAAAGTTACTCGCCCGGTAACGAATCCAGCGCATTACGACATTCGAGCAAGCCACTCGTTCAGCCGTTGCGCGCGCCCATTCGGAGTAGCGGAACACCGCACATCAACAGTGCCCCCGAATAGCCACACTCACCCAGCCCACCCAGTACCTCACATCGAGTGAAACACCCCTGCCGCACCAAGAAGAACAAGCCCCCTTCGGGCGACTGTCCCACCCCGCACCGCAATGCTAACTTCCCCCTGCCAACAAATATCGACCGAAAAAACGGCGGTACAAATACCATTCTCACCCGTCCGAAATTTCAAAAAACGGGCAATTGAGGGAGCGCGCAGATGGCGAGCAGCGAAGTGATCAACAAAGGCCGTACGGCCGCCGAAGTGCTCGCCGACTCCCGCGATCTGCTGCAACCCGCGCTCCGCGCCGCCGTCGACGCACTGCCCGCGTCCATGCGCAGCATCGCCGGCTACCACCTCGGCTGGTGGGACGAACACGACCAGCCGACCCACAACGACAGCGGCAAAGCCCTGCGTCCCACCCTGACCCTGCTCTGTGCCCAGGCCGTCGCCGCCGACGCCGACGTGGCCATCCCCGCAGCGGTCGCCGTCGAACTGGTGCACAACTTCTCGTTGCTGCACGACGACGTGATGGACGGCGACCTGACCAGGCGGCACCGCCCCACCGCGTGGACCGTGTTCGGCTCCGGCCCGGCGATTCTCGCCGGCGACGCCCTGCTCAGCCTCGCGTTCGACGTGCTGGCCGGCAGCGGTCACCCGAACGCGCAGGACGGTATGCGGATGATCAGCGCCGCCGTGCTCGAACTGCTCGACGGCCAGCACGCCGACCTGAGCTTCGAACGTCGCGGCGACGTCGCCCGGTCCGAATGCATGACCATGGCCGAACGCAAAACCGGTGCGCTGCTCGGCGCGTCCTGTGCGATCGGCGCCCTGTTCGGCGGCGCCGATCCGCGCCGCGTCGGCCTGCTGCGCGACTTCGGCGAGTTGGTCGGTCTGGCGTTCCAGTTCGTCGACGACCTGCTCGGCATCTGGGGCGATCCCGCCATCACCGGAAAATCGCGACACTCCGATTTGGACAGCAGGAAGAAATCCCTCCCGGTCGTCGCGGCCCTCACGTCCAACACTCCAGTGGGCGACGCCCTGGCAAACCTGTACAACCAGGAAGCCCCGCTGGCCGCGGCCGACCTGATCCGCGCCGCCGAACTGGTCGACCTGGCGGGCGGCCGCGACTGGAGCCAGGCCATGGCCGACGACCTGCTGGCCCAGGGCCTGGGCCAGCTCCGCGCCGCCAGCGAGAACCCGAAAGCAACGGCCGAACTGACGTCGCTGGCCAACCTGATGACCCGCCGCGACCACTGACCCCCGCACCGCTGCCCCGCACCGCTGCCCCGCACTGCTGTCCCGCACGCTTCGCCGACACACGTCGCCGCACCGCTGCCGCACACCGCTGCCCCGTCACACTTCGCCCGCCGCCGAAGCGTTCCGCCCCTATCCTCCCGCCATGCAGGTCACCGGCTACAACGCGGCGCAAGCAACCCTCGCCGACTGCCCCGTCCCACCCGCACCGGCGGCAACGACCGGCCTGGCGTGGCTGCGCGCGACCGTGGCCCGATTCAGCACCGGCCCAGACCACACCCGCCGCCGCGCCATCACCGTCACCCAACTATCCACAATAGACACAGGCGCACTGCGCGAATCAGCGAGAACCACCACGATCGAGCGCCTGGCGCCCCACCTCGACCTGATGACCGTGGGCCGAGCCCTCCCCACCGAACTCCTCGCCGCCGCCATCGACCTGCCCGCCGCGACCCCGCCCCTGATCGCCGCCATCGCCCGCGCCTACCTCACCGGCGCCCCCGACCCAGCAGCCGACGCGGCGATCGAACTCCTGGCAGACACACCAGACGAAACAACCGCGGCCCGCATCGGCGTCCTCGCCCAAGCCTTCGGCGCGACCGCCGGCCTGATCGGCAACGCCGCGTTCCTCATGCTGCGCAACCAACTCGACGATCCAGCCGAAGCGATCATCGCGGAAACCCTGCGCCACACCCCACCGGTCCGCGCGACCAAACGCCTGACCCCTACCGGCGACACGATCGAGATCGACCTGGCCGCGGCCAATCGCGACCCCGACGTGTTCCCCGACCCAGACCGATTCGACCCCGCACGCCCGAACCGCGACGCCCACCTCGACTTCGGCTCCGGCCCCCACCAGTGCCCCGGCCACCACCTCGCGACCGCCATCGCCGCAGGCGTCCTGGACGCGATCCGCAACCAGCAGCTCATCACCCAAACCCTCATCTACGCCCCACCTACCACCCTCCGAATCCCGACCCACCTACACATCACCCCAAAAACCTGAACAACCCCCACATCCCAACCCCCAAAAAAACCGCCGCCCCCACCACTCCCTGGTGTCCATCGCACTACTCAAGGCAGTGGATGTGGTCTCCCGGGGATACGGGCGACGGCTGCGGCGACGGTTGCCAGGTCGTCGCTCGAGAAGCCGGCGCGACTCAGCACCGCCAGAGATTTGTTCGTTGCCAGCGTGCACAACGCCAGCTCTGCCGCCTCCTGCTCATCGGCCCCGGCCGCCAGCAACGCCTGCTCCAGCATCGCCCGCAAACCGTCGATCATGGCGCGGACCATCGCCTGGCCCTCCGCGTCGAGGGCCGGGAACTGCGTTGCCGACACCGTGAGCAGGCAGCCATCCGGGACCGTCGGGTCGGCGATGCGGTTCAGGGTGACCTGCAGGTAGGCGGCCACAACGGCGCTCGGACTCGGGTGCGGGCCGGACAGTGCCTGGTCGTAGAGCGGGTGGTAGGTCCGCGCGTACTGCTGGAGGCTTTTCCGGAAGAGGGCGCTCTTGTCGCCGAAGGTGCCGTAGAGCGAGCTCCGGCCCAGGCCCGTGCCCTCGGTCAGGCGGTCGATCGAGGACTCTGAATAGCCCCAGCGCCAGAAGACGTGCATCGCGCGTCGTAGCGCCTCGTCCACGTCGAATTGCTTGCGGCCAGCCATAGTTCCTCAGCCTACACATCTTGCACCGATCGTTTCAAGATGTGTATGGTCGCCGGCATGACAAGTTGCACTGATCGTTCCATGATGAGTACGGCCGACGGCACGACAAGCCTGAGTTCACTGCGGCTGCCCGACGGGTTCACCGACGTCTTCACCAGCCGGCTCGTGGAGCTGAACGGGCTGCGGCTGCACGCGGTCACCGGCGGGGACGGCCCGCCGCTGCTGTTGGTCGGCGGGTGGCCGCAGACCTGGTACGCCTGGCGGGAGGTAATGCCCGCGCTCGCCCGCGAGCACACCGTCGTCGCCGTCGACTCGCGCGGGGCCGGGCTCTCCGACAAGCCCGACGACGGTTACGACGCGGGCACGCTGGCCGCCGATCTGGTCGCGCTGATGGCCGCGCTCGGGCACGACCGGTTCGACGTGGTCGGCCACGACATCGGCATGTGGACCGGATACGCCCTCGCTGCCGATCACCCCGAGCGGGTGGGCCGGCTCGCCGTCGTCGACGCCATTATCCCCGGTCTCACGCCGACCCCGTCGGTCTTCAGCCCGGCTGCGGTCAACCAGCGGCTCTGGCACTTCGGCTTCAACCGGCTCACCGACCTCAACGAGGAACTGGTCCGGGGGCGGGAACGGCTCTTCTTCGGTTACCAGTTCGCCAAGAAGGGTGCCACCCCGGACGCGATCCCCGCGTACGCGGTCGACGTCTACGTCGAAGCGATCGTCGCGGATCCTCGCGGACTGCGGGCGAGCTTCGCGTACTACCGGGCGCTGGACGAGACGATCGCGCAGAACGAGCGGCGCGGGAACACCCGGCTGACGCTGCCGGTGCTCGCCATCGGCGGCGCGCGGTACAGCGGCGCGATGGTCGCCGAGACGATGCGGCTGGCGGCCGACGACGTCACCGGAGTGGTCCTCGACGCTTGCGGCCATTACGTGGCCGAGGAGCAGCCGGCGCGGTTTACCGAGATCCTGGAGGACTTCCTCGGCGGCAAACCGATAGCAGGCGTGCCGCACGGCTGACACATTCGTGGCGGAGTTTGGCCATGTCCGTCTTCCACCCCCGCTCATTCACGTTGCGGCGCCTGCCGCGCGCCAAGAATCGACGGCGATGCGGACCTGGGGTCATGGCCGCGACGCGCAACTCCGTCATCGGCGCGTTACGCACCGCCGGAATCACCACCATCGCCGCCGGCATCCGACATCACGCCCGCGATAGCAGCCGCCCACTGGCCCTCTCGGCATCACCTAACGACTTTGCCGCAGCCCCCACCACTCCCGGGGGGACGACCCCTTCTCAGGCTATCCGTGTCAAGTCACAAACGGGGTAGTCGCGGCGGGGCTGTGGATGGCGGAGGCCCTTGTGGATAACCGGGTTTGTCGATTTGACAAGCCGAATCCGTGCGGGCGACCGGTTTTGTCGGTGGCCGCGCCTACTGTGCCCGCGACACGGGAAGGGGTGGAGACGATGGGGTTCTCCGGCATCATCGTGGTCGCGCGGTCGGCGCGACCACTGTCCGAATTGGACTCGGTGCGTGCGTGCGGCGGCTCGCCGGTGTGGTCGGGCGCGGACGACGAATGGCAGGCGGTGCAGCTCTCGGATGCCGGCAACAGTCCGCCGGCGCTGCTCGACGAGACGGGCGCGCCGACACTGGTGGCGCGGGTGGTGAACGGGTCGTTCGCCATGGTGCGCGCGGCGAGTCCGACCGGGGTCGGCTGGGCCGGCGTGCTGGGGCCGGATGAGGCGGAGCGACATCCGTTGCCCATCGAGTTCCTGGTGCCGCCCGAGGACGTGGTGGATCCGGCGGTCGGCTGGGCGCGCGCGGCCGGGTTGGCGCCGGACGTCGATCGGCTGGAGGACGTGTTGCAGGCCGAGCCGGATCCGACCGCGGCCGAGCTGGTGTTCGAGTTGCTCGGCGCACTCGGTTTCACGTTCAGCCGATAGCGAATCCGGGTGGTGTTGCCGAAGGCGGCACCACCCGGATTCGGGTCAGTCGAGTTGCGGCGCGACTTCCGCGGCGACCAGTTCGATGTGGTCGAGGTCGGTCAGATCGAGGGTCTGGAGGTAGAACCGGCTGACGCCGGCCCGTTCCCGCCACGTCCCGATCCGGTCGACGACCTCGGACACGGTGCCCGCGAAGCCATCGCGCCGCACATCGTCGACGTCGCGGCCGATGGCCTTGGCGCGCTTGGCCAGTTCGGCTTCGTCGCGGCCGACGCACAGCACCTGGGCTGCCGAGCGCCGCATGCCCGCGGGGTCGCGGCCGATCGCGCGACAGGCGGCGTCGACGCGCTCGAAGATGCTGATCGCGTCGTCGATGCCCCGGAACGGGATGTTGAACTCGCTGGCGAACCGTGCGGCAAGGGCCGGGGTGCGCTTGGCGCCCGCACCGCCGATGATCACCGGCGGGCCTTGCGGCTGGGCGGGTTTGGGCAGCGCGGGCGAGTCGGTGACCTGGTAGTGCTTGCCCGCAAAGGAGAACCGCTCGCCATCGGGCGTGCGCCACAGGCCGGTGATGATCTCCAGCTGGTCCTCCAGCCGGTCGAAGCGTTCGCCGAGCGGCTGGAACGGAATGCCGTACGCAGCGTGCTCGGTGTCGAACCAGCCCGCGCCGAGGCCGAATTCGACGCGGCCGCCGCTCATCTGGTCGACGTTGGCGACGGCGATCGCCAACTGGCCGGGGTGCCGGAAAGTGGCCGACGTGACCAGGGTGCCGAGCCGGATGCTGTCGGTCTCTCTCGCCAGACCGGCCAGGGTGACCCAGGCGTCACTGGGACCGGGCAGACCGCTGGCGTCGCCCATTTTCAGGAAGTGATCGGAACGGAAGAAAGCGTCGTACCCCGAGCTTTCCGCGGTACGGGCCACCCGCAACAGGTCGGCGTAGCTGGCGCCCTGCTGGGGTTCGGTGAAGATCCGCAGTGTCGTCGATGTGGTCACCGGGTCAGGCTATGCGTTCGGTTGGGACGGTCGGACGGGGAGCCGCTCAGTTGCCGGTCAGCGGGTTACGCAACCGTTCCAGCATGCGGATGATCGTCGCGGTGACCTCCGCGCCGGTCTTCTTCTGGTCCTCCGCGCCGGCGATCATGGTCGCGGCGGCGGACAGCGCGCCGAACAGCAGCCGCGCGGTGACCTCGACGGGCAGGTCCTCGACCTCGCCGCTGTCCACACATGCCTGGATGCTCGATCGGACCAGCCCGAAACTGAAGTGGTCCTCGGCCTCCCGCCACCGTTCCCAGCCCATCACCACCGGGGCTTCGTGGATGACGATGCGCTGGTAGGAGGGGTCGAGGCAGATCTTGATGTAGTGGCGCAGACCATTGGTGGCGCGTTCCCAGGCGGAGCCCTCGCTGCTGGTCAGGATCTCCGCGAGCCGCGCCTTGGCGGTTCCCTCGACCACGTCGAAGGCAGCTTCGAACAGCGCTTGTTTGCCGCTGAAGTGGTGGTAGAGCGCGCCTTTGGTGACGCGCGCCTTTTTCGCTATCTCATCGAGCGACGTCGCCGCGTAGCCGCGCTTGGTGAACAGCTCGACGGCGCCATCCACCAGGGCATCCCGAGTGGACTCCGAATATTCAAGTCGCCGCGACCGCACTGTCACCACGTTCACAACCTTATCCGTCATACCGGGAGTACGTACCGGTGGTATGTTCACCGTAGGTCCGTACCGAGAGTATGCCGCAAACCGGCAGTATGAACGTGGTCACTCAAGGGGAGGAAAGCCATGAGTTGGACCGACTTCTACCAGCGGCGCGACGCCATCGACCTGGTGTTGGCGCATGCGAAGCAGCACCCCGGCGCGGGGCTGCCGTTCGCCGACCTGGCGGAGGTGCGCGCGCAGTTCGGCTCGCGCGAGGAACTGGCGCTCGCGTTGCAGTACAAGTGGTCTCAGATGCTGCTCGGCCGGCTCGGGGTCGCCCTGCTCGACGCGGAGCGCAACGCCGAGGTCGACAACCTGGAGGCCGTGACGTCCGCGTGGCGGCGCGCCGCCACCGACGCACCGGTGTTGCGGGAACTGCTGGACGGCTACGTCGAGGACGCCGGCACCGAGTTCCTGGCGGCGCTGGCCCGCGAGCAGCGGATGGTCGCCTACGCCGCCGGCCTTGCCGAGTTCGGTGAGCCCGCGGCCGAGACCGCGCGCGTCGGAGCCGCGTTCCTGGCGCTGATCAGGGGCACCCCGATCCGGCCGCAGCGCAGGCGTCACCCGATCGAGCAGCTGATCCGCAAGGTCGTCGCCAGCTCCTGACCCGCGTGCCTCTGGCGCGACACTGGGGCACGTAGTAGGAGTTGAGTCATGGCTGACTGGACCGAGGCCGACATTCCCGACCTGACCGGCCGAACCATGGTGGTGACCGGCGCGAATTCCGGTCTTGGCCTGCGGTCCGCGACTGTGCTCGCCGAACACGGCGCCCGCGTCGTGCTGGCCTGCCGGTCGGCGGAACGCGGCGAGACCGCGTTGCGATCGATCACCGACACCGGCGGCACGGCCGACCTGGTGCTGCTCGACCTGGCCGACCTCGCCTCGGTGCGCACGGCAGCCCAGCGCATCCGGGAACTGACCGGGGATCGGCTGGACGTGCTGATGAACAACGCGGGCGTGATGGCGACGCCGAAGCTGCGCACCAAGGACGGCTTCGAGTTGCAGTTCGGCTCCAGCCACCTCGGGCACGCCGCGCTGACCTGGCTGCTGATGCCCGCGTTGCACGCGACTCCGGCCAGCCGGGTGGTGACCATGTCGAGCATCGTGGCCAGGATCGGCAGGCTGAACCTGACCGATCCGAACTATCGGCACCGCTGGTACGAGCCGTGGCTCGCGTACGGGCAGGCGAAGTTGGCGAACGCGGTGTTCGCCAAGGAACTGGATCGGCGGCTGCGTGCGGCCGGCCTCGACGTGCGCAGCATCGCGGCGCACCCCGGCTACAGCAGGACCCAGCTGACCGCGAACATGTCGCGCTCGCGCGGCGGGCTGCGCGGCGCGATCACGGAGCGCGTGACCGATTTCGGGAACGCCCTGATCGGCCAGGACGTGCGTATCGGCGCGTTGCCGCAACTGTTCGCGGCAACGTCGGCGCAGGCGGAGGGCGGCAGGTACTACGGTCCGCGTGGCTTCCAGGAGCTGTACGGCGCCCCCAAACAGGTGGCCTACCCGTCCGGCGCGCGTGACGAGTCCCTCGGTCCGCGCCTGTGGGACGTGACCGCGGAACTGACCGGGGTGACTCCCGATCCCGCGTGACACAGGGCACTCCGACCTGCGGCGTAATGTGGTGTCTGCGTAAAAGCCAATGCTGAGGAGAACCCGTGAGCGTGGCGCCTGATGGGCGGAAGTTGTTGCGGCTGGAAGTCCGCAACGCGCAGACGCCGATCGAGAAGAAGCCCTCGTGGATCAAGACCAAGGCCAGGATGGGCCCCGAGTACACCGAGCTGAAGAAGCTCGTGCACCGGGAGGGCCTGCACACGGTGTGCGAGGAAGCCGGCTGCCCGAACATCTACGAGTGCTGGGAGGACCGGGAGGCCACCTTCCTCATCGGCGGCGACCAGTGCACCCGGCGTTGTGACTTCTGCCAGATCGACACCGGGCGCCCCGCCGACCTCGACCGCGACGAGCCCCGCAAGGTCGCCGAGTCCGTGCAGGCCATGGGTTTGCGCTACGCGACCGTCACCGGTGTGGCCCGCGACGACCTCGAAGACGGCGGCGCGTGGCTGTACGCGGAAACGGTGCGGCAGATCCACCAGCTCAACCCGGGTACCGGCGTCGAGCTGCTGATCCCCGACTTCAACGCGGACCCCGAGCAGTTGGCCGAGGTGTTCGGCTCCCGTCCCGAGGTGCTGGCGCACAACCTGGAGACGGTGCCCAGGATCTTCAAGCGGATCCGGCCCGGCTTCCGGTACGAGCGTTCGCTGTCGGTACTGACCGCCGCGCGCGCGGCCGGGCTGGTCACCAAATCGAACCTGATCCTCGGCATGGGCGAGACCCCCGACGAGGTCACCGAGGCCATGCGTGACCTGCACGAGGCGGGTTGCGAGATCCTGACCATCACCCAGTACCTGCGCCCGAGCCCCCGGCACCACCCGGTCGAGCGCTGGGTGAAGCCGGAGGAGTTCGTCGAGCACCAGGAAGAAGCGAAGAAGATCGGCTTCTCCGGCGTGATGGCCGGTCCGCTGGTGCGCTCCTCCTACCGGGCGGGTCGCCTCTACGCCCAGGCGATGAACCGGCGCGGCGAGCAGGTGCCGGCCAACCTCGCGCACCTGACCGAGGCAGGCCCGGCCGCGCAGGAGGCCAGCAGCCTGCTGGCTCGCTAGTCGGGCTGGTTCACCAGGGTGGGGCGGACGAGTTCCTCGAACCGGTCCCGCTTGACGTACATGTCCCAGTAGGTGGCCGCCAGGTCGGCGGGATCGATCAGCTCACCGAAGTCGCGGGTCTTGCCGTACTCGCGGATCGCGTCGCTGCCCGCGATGCCGCCGCCGACCTGGAGCAGCCCCGCGTACACACCGGTGTCGGCCAGGGCCGCACTGAGGTTGAGCTGGTAGTTGCGCGCCGCGGCCATGGCCATGCCAATGTTGCCCATCTGCGGGTACGCCTTGCCTGCCGAGATGCCGGTACCCATTAACAGCGCGCCGTCACGCCGCTCGATCATGCCCGGCAGCACAGCGCCGAACACCGCCATCGGCGCGCGCAGCAGCAGGTCGAAGGGGTATTCCAGGGATTCGGCCGTGGTGTCGAGCACCGGGGTGATGCGCTGGAGCCAGTCCAGGCCGGCCGGCGCGAACTCGACCACGTCGACTTGGCCGAACCGCTCGGTGATGGCGTCGATGGCGCTGGTCACCAGGGCACGATCGGCGACATCGCAGGGAAAGGCGGCGGCATCGATCCCCTCCCCGCGCAGTTCGTCCGCGAGCACGCCCACCCGCGCCGCGGTTCGGGCGACGAGTGCGACGCCGAACCCTTCGCGACCGAACCGGCGTGCCACCGCCTGACCGAGTCCGGCCCCGGCACCGATCACCGCAATCGTTTTCGACATGCGAAAAACCCTCCATCAAGTAACTTGAGGACAATCTCAACTTGTGCTGAACCTAGCACGAAGGTGAGGTCATCCTCAAGTTCATACAATGGGGTATGCCTCCGTCGACTTCAACGCCCCGATCGGCACCCCGGCCGCTGCGCAGCGACGCGGCGCGCAACCGCGGCCTGCTGATCGACGCCGCGCGCGAACTGTTCGCGGACCGGGGCGTCGACGTCGCCCTGGAAGAAGTGGCGCGACGAGCGGGCGTCAGCATCGGCACGCTGTACAACCGCTTCCCGACCAGGCCCGCACTGATCGAGGCGGTGTTCGCGGACCGGCTGGAGAAGATCGCCGGCTTCGCCATGCGCGCGCTCGCCGATCCCGATCCGTGGCGCGGCTTCGCCGACTACCTGTTCGACGTGTGCGAGCTACAAGCGAAAGACCGGGGCTTCAACGACGTGGCCGCGCGCGGTCTCGCCGACTCGCCGGAGAACCAAGGGCTCCGGCGACAGATCGGCGACGCCATGACGCAGTTGATCGAGCGGGCCAAGCGGGCCGGCGCGATGCGCGCCGACCTCGCCATCGAAGACCTCGCCTTCGTGGTCTGGGGCATCTCCCAGACCGTGGAGCGCACGGCAGCCGTGGCGCCGCGACTGTGGCGCCGACACCTCGCGCTGATGCTGGACGGCTTCCGGGCCGACGCGGCGCACCCCCTACCCGAACCGCCGCTCCCCCCGGAGGCCGCCCACGCCGCCGCGCCTGGATGCGACCCGGCGGCCGACAGCGACAGCGTCCCCGACCCCAGCCCGGGCCCCGGTCGCCAAACAACCAACTAGTTGTTTGTTTGGCGACCCGCGAGCGCCGCGTTGAGTTCCGGGAACGAAAGGGCGTCTCCGGTCGTGTCGTAGGTTCCGCTGGTCAGCAGCTCCTTGGTGGCGCGTGCGGCGACCGCGTACGCGGCCTGGGCGATGCCGGAACCGAGGCTGACCCGCACCGCGCCCGCCGCCGCGAACTCGGCCACCGACGGGGCACCCGCCCAGGCCATGACCGCGATCGGCACCGGCCCCTCGGACAGCTTCCCGAGCACGGCGGTGTCCACCAGGCCCGGCACGAACAGGCTGTCCGCGCCCGCCGCCGCGTACGCGCTCGCGCGCTCCTCGGTCAGACCGGGCCGCTCCGGCTCCGCGCCGATACCGGCCAGGTAGATGTCGGTGCGGGCGTTGATCCACACCGGCACGCCCAGCCGCTGGGCCGCCTCCCGCGCCGCGACCAGCCGCTCGGCCTGAGCGGCCGTTGCCAGCATGGTGGCGCCGATCCGGTCCTCGATGTTCACGCCGACCGCGCCCGCCTGCACGATCGCGGTCACCGTGGCGGCGACCGCCTCCGGCGATTCGCCGTAGCCCGCCTCGATGTCCGCGGATACCGGCACGTCGACCGCTGCCACGATCCGGGCGACCGCTTCCGCGTTCCGGTCGGCGCCGAGGTCGGCCCCGTCCGGCACGCCGAGCGACCAGGCGAGGCCCGCGCTGGTCGTGGCGATCGCGGCCGCGCCCGCACCGGCGATGACGACGGCGGACGCGGCGTCCCAGGCGTTGGGCAGCAGCAGTGGAGTGCCCGCCGTGTGCAGGGCAGCGAAGGTCTTCGCATGGTCGAGTTGTCGCGTCATGGGCGAAACGTAGCCGGAGCCCCCGACGTTTTCAGCGGGTGCTGATCCGCCCGATCGTCACGTCGTCGAGGTCGGCGAGGAAGTCGCTGCCGAACGCGCTGGACGGTGTGTGCGCGCCAGGACGCACGTCCCCGGTGCACAGGCGGCGCACCGCGTGCAGCACCGCGTCGACGGTGAACAGCTGCCCGGCCGGGGTACTCACCGTGCCGCTCGCGTAATGCTTGCCCGGTCCGGAAACCCGGCCCCACACCTCGCAGCGGCGGCTGCTCGTCTGGCGTTCCTCGCTCGGCCCGGTGATCCACTTGTCGATCAGCGAGGCGCCTGCGCGCTGCACCGAGGGCATGCGCAGCAGCGGTCCGAGGAACTGCTGGCCGCGATTGATCAGGTCGCTGCCGGGCAGCACCGTGTACGTGGTGATGTTCGGAATTCCCGTTGTCCGGTAGGCGGAACTCAGATCGCCCCACGGAATCGCGGTGACCTGGCGCGGTCCGGTGGAGAACTCGGCGATGGTCTGCCGGTGCGCGAGCGGGACCGTCTGCAGCTCGCCGTCGATCCGCGCCCGGCCGCCCGAACCGACCCCCTCCAGCGCGGTCTTGATCGTGCCCGGGCTGAACCCGCCGCTGAGCGTGAAGGCCAGCTCCAGCTCGGTCGCCTCGGGCAGCTGCGCCGCGAGCATCGCGGCGAGGCAGTCCGTCGGCACCACGTCGAAACCGGCGCCCGGCAACAACACCACCTCGGCCTGCTCGGCGTCGGTGGCGCGGGCGTAGATCGACTCGAACACGTCGACCTCGCCGGTAATGTCCAGGTAGTGCGCCTTGGCGGCCAGGCATCCGTCGACCAGCGGCGCCGCGGTCTGGGAGAACGGGCCAGCGCAGTTGGCCACCAGGTCGATGTCGGCGAGCGCGGCACGCAGACCCGACGTGTCCGCGAGATCGACGACCACGTGGTCGAGCCCGGTTTCCTCGGCCAGCGGCAGGATCTTGGCCGCTGACCGACCGGCCAGCACCGGCCGCTCCCCGGTCTGTCCCGCCAGTTTCGCCAACGCGCGCCCGGTGAAGCCGTTCGCGCCGTAGATCATCCACCGCGTCATGTAGTGCAGTATCGGTCACTCGGCGGTCGCGAGCACACCCTCGGCGAGCGGCAGGTCGTGCGGATAGGTGATCTTGAGGTTGCGTTCGTCACCTTCGACGCAGTGCACCGCGATGTCGGTGTAGGCGGCGATGCAGGACGCGGTGTCGGTGCCGGCGAACCCGTCCAGCGCGGCCTGCTCGTAGGCGGCGAGCAGCGGCGCCGCGCGGAACCCCTGCGGCGTCTGCACCGCGACCACGCGTTCCGAGGCGGACCCGAGCACGTCGACCCCGTCCTCGGCGACCTCGATGAGATCGTCCCTGGCCAGGCCCGGAATGGCGCCGCCGTGCGCACGGGTCGCGCGCAGTACGTCCGCGACCAGCGCCGGCGACACCAGCGGCCGGGCGGCGTCGTGGATGAGCACCACGTCGATCTCGCCGGTCCCGATGCGGTCGGCGAGGTGGCGCAACGCCATCAACTCCGACTCCTGCCGGGTCGCACCGCCGGTCACTACGTCAAGTCGCGGCCCCGAGTGTGCACTCAGGACGTTCGCGACCTGTTCGGCGTCGGCAGGCCTCGTCACGAGAACCAGCACCTCGATGTCCGGCACAGCCGCCAGCGCGGCCACCGACCAGGAGACCAGGCTGCGACCGGCGAGTGGCAGATAGACCTTGTTGACCTCGGCGCCCATCCGGCTGCCGGACCCGCTCGCGAGCACCACCCCGGCCGCCTTGCCGGTGGCCGGTCGCGCCGTTGTCTCGCTTGTCTCGCTTGGTCGAGCGGTCGTCGAGTCAGATGCCACGCGCGGATGATAGTTGATTCGTTTCACGGCAGGGATTGCGTGACGCCAGCCCGGGTTCGGGCGGGTCTGTCAAAAAAGTCGCCAGGAAATTTGGTGCCCCGCCAACACAGAACGCCCACCTTCTGGCACACTGTGCAACAAGGTTGACGCGGGGACTACCTCACCAACAGTCATCTCGCCGTCACCCAGCCAGACCCCCGGCTGATCCCCCAACAGCCGGGTCCGTGAGGCTCCCGGCTGACCTCCCCCAGCAGCCGGGAGCCTCCCCCATATCCGCGACCGGGCGCTCGCCGTTGCCGGTTCGCTGGTTCCGCTGTCTGCCAGTAACTCGGTCGCACCTCACCTGTTGACGCGCCACCGTCGCAACCGGACTGTGCCCACTCGACCTGCCGATCCAGCGGCCCGCTTCGGTTCACCCGCTTCGGTTCACCCCGCTTCGGTTCATATAGCACAGGCCGACGGGCAGCCCGGAATCCATCCACAGACCCCGAAATTGTCCACAGCCGCCGAAATGATCATGGACATTTGACGAGGCACTTGTAGGCTGGCAGCGGGGTCGCCCCCCAGGGAGTGGTGGGGGCTGCCTTGGGGCGGTTGAGCGTTGAAAATCCTTCGGGGCGAGGGGTTTCGGAGTCAGGGGCTGGGGTCTTCGGGTTGTTCGATGGGGATGAGCGCGGCGCGGGCTCGTTGCATTTCGGCCAGTTCCTCCGGGGACAGCTGTGCCGCGTATTGGCGACGGCGTTCGGCCAGCGCGGCGAATTCCTCGGCACTGAGCGACTCGGCGAACTTGAGGCGCTCGGCGG
>DASXOJ010000103.1:0-4039 GCA_036494465.1 Pseudonocardiaceae bacterium | reverse complement strand
GCCCCCGGCGCAGGCACACCGCATCGTCAGCGACGCCGCCAGGACCGCCTGGCGCGAGGACCGCCCGTTCGCGGACGTCCTCGCCGAGCCGGAACGCCAGTCCGTGCACGGCCTCACCCGCGAGGAGATCGACCGGGAGGTCGCCGCGCAGCGCGCGGACAGCCAGCGGCTGTCAGACGAGCGGCACGCGAGGCTCCGGTCTATCCCGGGCTTCCAGCGCCCGCTCAGCCTTGGCGAGCTGACGGACACCGAGCTCGCCGCGTTCGACGCCGTCTTCGCGCCTGGCGGGCACGGGCCGATGGTGGACATGGCCGACAACCCCGACGTGGGCCGGCTGCTGCGCATCCTGCACGACAAGGACGCGCCCATCGCCTCGCTCTGCCACGGCCCGGCGCTCCTGCTGTCCGCGCCGGAGCGGCCCGACGGCCTGTGGCTGTTCGACGGGTACCGCCTCACCTGCTTCACCGACGAGGAAGAGGACCAGACCGAGGCCGGACGGCTCGGCATGGCGTGGCTGCTGGACACCGCGCTGAAGAACGCCGGCGCGGTCTTCGACGACGGCCCGTCCGCGTGGACGTCGCACGTCGTGGTGGACCGGAACCTCATCACCGGGCAGAACCCGGGATCCAGCGAGGCCACCGCCGACGCCGTGATCAAGAAGCTCACCGCGCCCGCGCGGCAGCCCGCCTGAGAAGGGGGAGACACCCATGAGCACCCCGGTGCCAACTCCAGCCGACACGGTCGCACGGTTCCTCGGCGCGCTAGCCGGCCGTGACACCGACGCCGCCACCGCCCTCGCGGCACCCGACGTCGCGGTCGCCGTGTACCCGCTGCGGGTCGAGGGAGCCGGCCCGGCCATCCTCGACCAGGTCCTGAAGGACCTGGTCCGTGCCTTCCCCGACCTGCTGGTCACCGTCAGCCGGGTCATCACCGCCGGCGACGTGGTGACCGCCCTGTTCAAGGCCGAGGGCACCCAGGCGGCCGACTACGCCGGCGCCATCAACCAGGAAAAACACCTCGACATCGACCAGGCCTGGCGGTTCACCGTCGACGGCGGCCGCATCACCCAGGTCCACGCGTACTGGTGCCAGGCGCAGCTCTACCGGCGGCTGGCCGTGAAGCGCTTCGACGAGATCGCGATCGCGTGAGGAGTCACCCGTGTCCGTTCTGCCTACTCATGCTCTTTCCCTGAATGCCGCGACGGCGGCGAGCGTCGTCACCGAGTTCTTCGACCGCTACCGCGCCCACGACGTCGAGGGCATGATCGACCTGTGCGCGGTCAACGCGGACTTCTCGTACGTGCCGCTGGAGATCTGGGGCAAGCAGCGGGTGCTTCGCGGTGACGGCAAGGTGGCGACGATCGGCAAGCCGATCTGGTCCGGCCTGATCGCCTCTTTTCCCGACCTGACCAACGTCGTGCACAGCATGGTCGCCAACGACGACGGCGACGTGGTCGCCGAGGTGAGCATTGGCGGCACCCAGCAGCTGGCGTGGGCCCAGGTCGCGCCGGCCGGGCGCAGCTACAGCGACCCGCACCTGTTCGTCTTCCGGGTGGGCCCGGAACTGCTCATCGACGCCGTCACCGCGTACTGGGACAACGGCAGCATGACCTGCCAGCTCGGCCACGTCGAAGTCGACTGAAAGGACAACGAGCATCATGGCATTGCTCAAGCGCGAAGAGTGGCAGGGCCTGGTCCGCGACGTGGACTGGACCTACAGCTACGTGGATGACGAGGCCGTCTTCCCCGAATGGCACGCGGGCACCGGCAAGGTGCCCCGCGAGGCCTGGCGCACCTGGGAGGAGAGTTACAAGGTCAGCTATCCGGAATACGTCGCGACGCAGCGCGAGAAGGAGGCCGCGGTCTACGCGGTGAAGGCGGCGCTTCAGCGCTCGACCGCCTACGAGACGCTCAACGAGGGCTGGAAGTCCGCGACGAAGATGCACTTCGGCGGTATCGCCCTGGTCGAGTACGCCGCGGTACTCGCCGAGCTGAAGATGGCCCGGTTCGGGCTCAACGGCTCGTGGCGGAACATGGCGACGTTCGGCCAGCTCGACGAGCTGCGACATAACGCGGTCACGACACTCTTCGGGCACGAGCTCATCACAAAGGACCCGCAGTACGACTGGACGCAGAAGGCGTTCCACACCAATGACTGGGTCACGATCTCGCTCCGCAACCTGTTCGACAACATGATGATCACCTCCAACGTCGTCGACATCGCGCTCATGCTGCCGCTGACGTTCGAGACCGGGTTCACGAACCTTCAGTTCATCGGCCTCGCGGCCGACGCGCTGGAGTCCGGCGATGTCAACTTCGCGAACATGATCTCTTCCATCCAGACCGACGAGGCGCGCCACTCCCAGCAGGGCGGCCCCACGCTGGAGATCCTCGTGGAGCACGACCCGGTCCGGGCGCAGTGGGTGGTGGACAAGGCGTTCTGGGGATCCGCCCGGGCGTTCGCCGCGCTCACCGGCCCGTCGATGGACTACTACACCCCCCTGGAGCATCGCAAGCAGTCCTACCGCGAGTTCATGGAAGAGTGGATCATCGACCAGTTCGTTCACACGATCGAGGGCTACGGCCTGAAGAAGCCCTGGTACTGGGACGAGTTCATGCGCGGCCTGGACACCTGGCACCACGGGCTGCACATGGGCCTGTGGTACTGGCGGCCGACCCTGTGGTGGCGCCCGACCGCGGCGGTCAGCAAGGATGAGCGCGCCTGGCTCGCCGAGAAGTACCCGAACTGGGAGAAGGTCTACGGCGACAAGTGGGACGTGATCATCGACAACGTCAACGCCAACAACATGGAGGCGACGCTGCCGGAGACTCTCCCGTGGCTGTGCGCCACCTGCCACCTGCCCTGCTGCAACGCCTCCCAGTCCCGCGGCGGCGCGTGGCGGGTGCGGGACTACAAGCTGGAATACGACAACCGGACTTACCACTTCTGCACCAACGCGTGCCGCCAGATCTTCTGGAAGGACCGCGACAACGTCAACCACGAGACGCTGGTCGACCGGTTCCTGGCCGGGCAGATCCAGCCGATGGACGTCGGCGGCGTCCTCGGCTACATGGGCATGACGCCCGACGTCATGGGCGACGACCCGGACTACGAGGCCTGGACTAAGGACTACACCGGACGTCCGGCGTCCGGCCTGGCCAGCGCGGGGCAGTCATGACCGCCGATCTGGGCGCCGAGGACCGCGCCCCCGAGTTGATCCCGCTCAACGCCATCTTCGCGACTGACTTCGTGCAGATCCTGGTGCCGGTCACCACAGCGGACACGATCGCCGAGGTGGCCGAGGCCGTCGCACACCATGTCGAGGGCAAGCGGGTCCGCGCGCTCTCGTACCCCAAGATCGTCATCCACAACGGACGGCGTCTCGCGCCGGAGATCACAGTAGCCGCCGCGGGCATCAGGCCCCTGGACCACGTCGCGGTCGAATACGACATTCCGGCTGAAGACATTGCGCAGGGGGGATCATGAGGAACCCGGTGGGGCCCGTGCTGCGGATGGGCGACGAGGTCGAGCAGATCATCGCCGCCATCGAGGACGACAACCCGGATACCGACATCGAGGTCATAGACCGCGGCGCATACGTGCGGGTGCAGGGCGAGGACGAGATCACCGTCACCCAGGAGACGCTGCGCCGATACCTCGGCGCGGACTATGAGATCCGCTCCTTCGGCAGCATCATGTCCGCCTTCAACGGCAAGGTGATCAACAACAGCGACGCCATCACCTGGCGGAGCGTGGGTGCGAAAGCGGTGACGGCATGACGGAGGCGGCACCGCGGCGGACGCGGCAGCGCAGGACGTACAGCGCGTTCGGTGACGTGCGCAAGATGCCGAGCGAGTACGAGATCGTCACCAACCAGCAGAACTGGACGATGCGCCGGGGGCGCCTGGCCCCGTTCGAGCAGAACCCGTCGTCCGCGCCTAACCTGTGGTTCCTCGCCTACCGGGAGAACTCCCCGCTGCGCGCGGACGACTGGGACGGCTTCCGCGACCCCGACGCGCTCACGTACAAGGCGTACGTG
>DASXOJ010000102.1:0-39230 GCA_036494465.1 Pseudonocardiaceae bacterium | reverse complement strand
CCGGTGGCGCGGCGACCTCGGTCGGGGCCTCCGGCTGGACTCGTTTGGCGGTGGCGGCGGCGACCCGGCTGCGGACCTTGCGCGCCGCGCTGCCGGTGCGGTCCAGCGACTGCTGGTAGAGCGCGGTGCCGACGGTGCTGACCACGCTGGCCACGCCCGCGCCGGTGACCGTGCCCGCGACGCCGAGGCGCGAGCCGAGGAAGGCAGCCGTCACCGCGGCGAGCGCGGTTGCCAGCAGCTGGGTCGCCTTCACCTGACCCGAGCGTTTCCCGGTGTGTTGCGCCGCCTTGGTTTCGGGGTTGTACTGCGTCTCCTTGCTCATGTCCCTTGAGGTTGTTCGTTGGGTGAATCGATTCCTCTGTACTCAACGTGTGCGACGCGCGGGCCACTCCCCAGGTTGGCCGAAGGTGAGCGGCGCCACCACCGGAGTCCATAGTGGACAGTGCAGAATACGGTCATGGAACTTGTGGGGATCGACGACATCAAGGCGGCGGCGAAAAGGATCGACGGCGCCGTGCGACGAACCGCGTTGCAGCAGGCCGACTGGGCGGCACCGGATCGGCCATTGTGGATCAAGCCGGAGGGCTTCCAGGCGATCGGCGCGTTCAAGCTGCGCGGGGCGAGCAACGCGCTCGCCGAACTCGGCGATTCCGCGCGCGCCAACGGAGTTGTCGCCTACTCCAGCGGAAATCACGCCCAGGCGGTCGCGTACGCAGCCCGTGCGGCGGGCATTCCCGCGACGATCGTCATCGACGACACCGCGCCGCGGACCAAGATCGAGTCGACCCGCGCGCTGGGCGCCGAGGTCGTACTGGTGCCGTTGCACGAACGCCAGAAGGTCGCCGAGGATCTGGCTCGCGCCAGGGGCGCCGCGCTGATCCCGCCGTTCGACCACCCGGCTGTCATCGCCGGTCAGGGCACCATCGGCCTGGAGATCGCCGAGGATCTGCCGGACGTCGAGCTGGTGCTGATCCCGGTCAGCGGCGGCGGTCTCGCCTCCGGTATCGCGGTGGCGGTCAAGGCGCTGTGCCCGAACGCGAAGGTCTTCGGCGTCGAACCGGAGCTCGCCGGGGACGCGGCGGCCAGTTTCTCCGCCGGTCACCTGGTGCGTTGGCCCAGTTCGGAGCGGGTGCGCACGATCGCGGACGGGTTGCGCGCGGAACCGTCGGCGTTGACCTTCGACCACTTCCGGGCGTTCCTGGACGGCTTCGTGACGGTGAGCGAGCAGGAGATCCGGGCGGCCATGAAGCAGCTCGCGCTCGGCTCCGGCCTGGTCGCCGAGCCGGCGGGCGCGGTCGCCACCGCCGCCTACCTGTTCCGGCAGGCCGAGCTGCCTGCGGGCCGGACGGTCGCGGTGCTCTCCGGGCGCAACGTCGACCCGGAACTGTTCGCCGAGGCGATCAGGAGCTAGCCGCGGGCGCCCGGCCCGGCCGGACGTGCGTCGGCGGGCCCTCGACGCCGCAGTGCAGGCAGTCGCCAGGGTGCGGTGCTTCGTCCACCGGGGCGGGCTCCTGCGGGGCGTCGGGGGCTGGCGCCTTCATCGTGTTGTTGTCGATGAGCAGCCCGAACAGGCCACCGACCAGGGCCAGCGCGGCGCAGATGACCATGGACATCCGCCAGCTGGCGGTGAGCAGCTCCGGCGAGGTGTAGGCGGAGCCGGTGAGGTGGGTGACCGCGGGCAGCACCGCGACCGCGAGCAGACCGCCGGTGCGGGCGACCGCGTTGTTCATGCCGGACGCGGCGCCTGCCAGGTGGTCGGGCGCCGCCGCGAGCACGGTCGCGGTGACCGGGGCGACCACGCAGGCCAGGCCGAGGGCGAACACGACGACGCCGGGCAGCACGCCGAAGACGTAGGAGGCGCCGGGCGTGATGTTCCGCAGCAGCAGCATGCCCGCCGCGATCAGCACCGGACCGACGGTGAGCTGGAGTTTCGGCCCGATCCGGGAGGCGAGTTTGCCGGAGCGCGCGGAGAGCAGCAGCATGATGATCGTCATCGGCAGGCTGGCGATACCGGCCAGGGTCGGCGGGTAGTGCAGCGAGACCTGGAGCTGGATGACCATCAGCGTGATGACGCCGCCGAGCGCGGTGTAGACCGCGAAGGTCAGCAGGTTGGCCAGGGTGAACGTGCGGTTGGCGAACAGCGCGGCGGGCACCAGCGGGTTGGCGGACATGCGCTGCCGGACGACGAACGCGATCAGGCCCGCGACGCCGACGATGCCCGCGCCGAGCACCAGCGGGTTGGTGATGCCCTCACCGGGCGCCTCGACGAGCAGTGCGGTGACCCCGGCCAGGCCGAGCGCGATCATCGCCGAGCTGATCAGGTCCGGTCGCTTGCCGATCGCTTCGTCGTCGCGGGATTCGGGTACGTACTTCAGCGCGAGCAGGATGCACAGCACGGCGACCGGTGGGTTGATCAGGAACGCGAGCCGCCACGACCAGATCTGTACGAGCGCGCCACCGAGCAGCGGTCCGATCGCGGTCGCCACGCCACCAAGACCGGACCAGGCGCCGATGGCGCGGGCGCGGTCGTCCCTGGCAAAGGTCGACTGGAGGATGGCCAGCGCGCCCGGGGAGACCAGCGCGCCGGCGACGCCCTGCAGGATCCGGGCGATGACCAGCAGCGTGATGTTCGGGGTGAGGCCGCAGAGCAGGGAGGCGACGCCGAACAGGCCGACGCCGAGCAGGTAGACCTTGCGGCGCCCGAACAGGTCGCCGAACACGCCCGCGACCAGCACCAATGCCGCGAGCGACAACAGGTAGCCGTCCACGATCCACTGCAACCCGGCGACCGAGGCGCCGAACTGGGCACCGATGCGCGGCAGGGCGACGTTGACCACGGTGCCGTCGATCATCGCCATGCCGGAGCCGACGATCGTGGTGGCCAGCACGCCGCGCGCCACCGGAGTGCCCCAGCGGATCGGTTCCGCGGGCGCGGCGGCGGAAGCGGTCATCAGTCCTCACTTCAGGGATCGAGGCACGCGGCTTTCACCGCAGACGCGGAACCAAGCTGCCACATCCCAGTGCGCCATTATGTGATTATGGTCCGATTCGATCAGGGTCGGTCAAGTCCGGCGACGAACTTGTAGCGGTCCCCGCGATAAACCGAGCGGACCCACTCCACCGGGTTACCCGTCGAGTCGAACGAGTGCCGGGACAGCAGCAGCATCGGCAGGCCGACGTCGGCGCCGAGCAGTTCGGCCTCTTCCGGGCTGGCCAGCGCGGTTTCGATGGTCTCCTCGGCGTGCCCCATCTCGACCCCGAACCGCTCGCGCAGCACCTGGTAGAGCGAGCCGCCGGAGCTGACGTAGCGGCGCAGGCCGCGGAAGCGGGACAGTGGCAGATGGGTGGTCTCGATCGCCATCGGCTCGTTGTCGGCCAGGCGCAGCCGGTGCAGGCGCAGCACCTTGGCGCCCGCGCGGATGGCGAGCAGCCGGGCCAGGTCGATGTCGGCCGGGTCCTCGGAGATCTCGATCAGCCGTGATGACGGTTCGCGGCCCTGGGCGCGCATGTCCTCCGTGTAGGAGGAGAGCTGGAGCCGCTGCGCGACCTTGGGCTCGGCCGCGAACGTGCCCTTGCCCTGCACCCGCAGCAGCCGCCCTTCGACGGTCAGCTCAGCGAGCGCCTGCCGCACCGTGGTCCGGGAGACATCGAACTCGGCGGCCAGCGAGCGCTCGGTCGGGATCGGCGATCCGGGCGGCATGGAGCTGAGCAGGTCGAGCAGATGTCGTTTCAGGCCCCAGTACTTCGGCTCGCGCTGTACCCGCGCACGCGTCGCCGCGTCCACGTCGCTGGCCGGCGTTGTTTCGAGCATGGGCCCTCCTTGACTCACCCGTTCCTCCAAGGATGCCCTGTCCAGTGCCATTTACGCGATCACACCCGCCGCGTGGACGGAAACTAGTCAACTTTAGCCGGAAGTGATCGCCAACGCGTCAGCAGTTTTCTTCAAGAAGTACGGCTGTGTAACCAGGGGATTGTGGTGTGTAGTCATCCACAGAAAGGCGCGCATCGATTCGGCATCGTCCTTGACTTCCACTGTGGTGTGGACCACGCTGGTCCGCATTGGTCTAAACCAGTTCGGTTGACAAGGCGAAACCGGACACGGAAGGACGGCAACAGTGAAGCGCTGGACGATTGTGGCCGCGGCGGCCGCATCGGTGGCTTTGGCCGTCGCCGGCTGCTCGGGTGGATCGAGCGGCAGTGGCAGCGGCAGCGGCGGCAACAAGACCCTCACCGTCTGGCTGATGACCGGCTCGGCGCCCGACGCGATGATGAGCCAACTGGACGCGCAGTTCGAGAAGGCTCATCCCGGCGTCAAGGTCAACTACCAGGTGCAGCAGTGGGACGGTATCGGTCAGCGCCTCACTGGCGCGTTGGCCAGCAAGAACCCGCCCAACGTCGTGGAACTCGGCAGCACGGACGCCTCCGGGTACTCCTCGCAGGGCACCCTCGCCGACGTGTCCGACTGGGAGGGGTCACTCAACGGCAGCCAGTGGAACGCGGGCATGAAGGCCGCGGGCGAATGGCAGGGCAAGGAGTACGGCGTCCCGTTCTACGCGGGTGACCGCGTGGTCATCTACAACAAGACCCTCTTCGCCCAGGCCGGCATCACCGCACCGCCGGCCAGCAACCAGGAGTGGCTCGACGACATCGCCAAGCTCAAGGGTTCCGACCCGAGCGACCCGAACTTCCAGCCGCTGTACCTGGCTGGCCAGGACTGGTACGTGCTGATGTCCTTCATCTGGGACCAGGGCGGCGACGTCGCCAAGAGCGTCGGCGGCAAGTGGCAGGGCACCCTGGAATCCCCGCAGGCCGAGGCAGGCATCAACTTCTACAAGCAGCTGGTCACCGCCTCCGGCACGACGGCCCCCAAGGACAACGACGAAGCGCACCCGCAGCAGGGTGACGTGTTCGCCAAGGGCGACGTGGCCATGATGATCGGCGCTTCCTCGGACGCGACCGAGGCCGAGAAGTCCAACCCGGCCATCAAGTCCGACATCGGCGCGTTCCCGATCCCGTCGATGACCCCGGGCAAGACCGCCCCGGTCTTCCTCGGTGGTTCCGTGCTCGGTGTGCCGGTCAACAGCGCCAACCAGGACCTCGCCAAGGACTGGCTGACCCTGATGACCAACTCCACCTACCAGATGCAGATGGAGACCAAGGGCGACTGGATCCCCGGCACCATCTCCGACACCAGTGGCCTGGCCGCCGACCCGGTCGCGGCCGCGGGCGGTACCGCCTCGCACAACGGCAAGTCCACACCGGCCGTTCCGCAGTGGGCCACGGTCGAGAACGGCCAGAACCCGCTCAAGGACATGCTGACCAACGTGCTCACCGGCACCAAGTCCACCGATCAGGCGGCCAAGGATGCCGACACCGCACTGACCCAGATTCTGCAAGCGTCCAGCTGAGCCGAAAGCTGAACTCATGACGGCAGTCTCGACAACACGCGCGGCGGCGGACACTGTTCCGCCGCCGCGCGGCCGGCGTTCGACCGGCTCGTCCCGCCGCCCCCGCCGCGGGAAAATGGTCCCCTACCTGCTGATGAGCCCCGCGCTGCTGGCGATCGCCGCATTGCTGGGCCTACCGGCGGTTCTGGTCCTGATCACGAGTTTCCAGAAACTGGATCTCGGTGAGCTGGTCACCGGCAGAACCGTCTGGGTCGGCATCGACAACTTCAAGACCGTGCTGTCCGACCCGGCGTTCTGGGGCGACACGGTGCGGACCGTGCTGTTCACCGCGGGCTGCGTGGTCTCGACCATGATCCTCGGCCTGCTGATCGCCCTGCTGCTGACCAAGCTGGGCAAGGCGATCCGGATCTTCCTCCAGGTCGCGCTGGTGCTCGCCTGGGCCATGCCGATCCTGGCCGCCACCACGGTGTTCCAGTGGATGTTCGACACGCACTACGGCATCCTCAACAAGACCCTGATCCAACTGGGCTTCACCAGTTTCCGGGACCACGACTGGTTCAGCACCGGATCGTCGACCCTGATCATCATCGGGATCCTGATCGTCTGGCAGGCAACGCCGTTCGTGGCGTTCACCGTCTACGCCGGACTGGTCAGCATTCCCGGCGAGGTCTACGAAGCCAGCGCGCTGGACGGCGCGAACGCGTGGCAGACATTCCGTTCGGTCAGCTGGCCCGGCATCGCGCCGATCGTCGCGCTGACCACGTTCCTGCAACTGTTGTGGGACTTCAAGGTGTTCAGCCAGGTCTGGGCCATCAAGCAGGGCGGCCCGAACGGCGGCAGCACCACGCTGCCGGTGTTGCAGTACCTGGACGGCATCGCGAACAACCACTTCGGTACCGCGGCAGCGGTCAGCGTCCTGATGATCGTCATCATCGTGGTCATCACCGCGACCTACGTGAAGATGCTGTTGCGTTCGCAGGAGGTGGACATATGAGGACGTCGCGAGGCAAGCGGATCGGGTTCTCGATCGTCGCGGTCGTCGTCGCGCTGATCTTCCTGTTCCCGGTGTACTGGATGGCATCCAGCGCGTTCAAGCCCAACCTGGACATCATCTCCACCAACTTCGACCTGTTCCCGTCCAGCTTCACCGGCCAGCACTTCGTGGACGCGGTGACCCGGCCGAACTTCCTGACCTTCCTGGCCAACAGCCTGATCGTCTCGCTGACCGCGGTGCTCGCGTCGCTGGTGATCGGCGTGCTGATGGCGGTGGCGCTGGCCCGCTTCAAGTTCAAGGGCAGGCGCGGCTTCCTGATGTTGCTGCTGGTCGCGCAGCTCGCCCCGTTCGAGGCGATGCTGATCCCGTTCTACTTGATCATGCGCGATCTGAACCTGCTCAACCAGTTGCCGTCGCTGATCCTGGTCTACTTCGGCGCGACCCTGCCGTTCACCGCGTGGACCCTGCGCGGGTTCGTGCACGGCATCCCGGTCGACCTCGAAGAATCCGCGATGGTCGACGGCTGCGGCCGGTGGCAGGCGTTCCGCCGGGTCACGTTGCCGCTGCTTGGTCCCGGTCTGGTGGCGACCTCGGTGTTCGGCTTCATCACCGCGTGGAACGAGTTCCTCTACGCGCTGGTGTTCATGCAGGACACCGACAAGTTCACCCTGCCGGTCTGGTTGTCCACGTTCCAGACCGTGTTCAGCACCGACTGGGGTGGCACGATGGCGGCGTCCACACTGTTCACCGTCCCGGTCGTGGTGTTCTTCCTGATCGTGCAACGGAATCTGGTTGCCGGCGTGACCGCCGGTGCCGTGAAGGGGTGAACGGGATGGGCAGCGGTACGGATCGGGCCGACGCGGAACTGCGGTCGTTGGCCGCAGGCGTGCTGCTGCCCGGGTTCGCAGGGACGACCGCGCCGGACTGGGTGCGTCGCTGGGTGAGCCACGGCCTTGGCGGCGTGTTGTTGTTCGGCCGCAACGTTGTTGACGACCAACAGGTGGCCGCGTTGTCGGCGAGTATCGCCGCTGAGCGGGACGACGCGGTGGTGGCGATCGACGAGGAAGGCGGCGACGTCACCCGGTTGGACGCCGGTCGAGGGTCCGAGGTGCCCGGCAACTACGCGCTCGGCGTCGCCGCCGATCCGCAGTTGACCGATCAGGTCGCGACCGCCCTCGGCCGGCGTCTCGTCGCCGCGGGCATCACCGCGAACTTCGCGCCGTGCGCCGACCTGACCCTGACCGAACTCGATCCGATCATCGGCGTGCGCGCGTTCGGCTCGGACCCGCGCGCCGCCGCGCGGCAGATCGAACCGTGGATCCGTGGGTTGCAGCGCTGCGGCGTCGCGGCCTGCGCCAAACACTTTCCCGGGCACGGCGCGGCGACCGAGGATTCGCATGCGACCCTGCCGGTGCTGGCGCGCAGCGAGCAGGTGCTGCGCGAGGTGGAACTGGTGCCCTTCGCGGCGGCGATCGCGGCGGGTGTGCGTTCGGTGATGCTGGGCCACCTTGTCATCCCGACCTGGGACGACAAGCCGGCCAGTCTGAGCCCGAAGGCCGTGCGCGTGCTGCGCGAGGAGCTGGGCTTCACCGGCACGATCGTCACCGACGCCATCGACATGGGCGCGGTGACCGGCACCGCGGGCATGCCGGGCGGCGCCATCGCCGCGTTGCGCGCGGGCGCGGACACCCTGGTCATCGGTGGCACCTACACCGACGAGGGCACGGTGGCGAAACTGGTGGACGCCCTGGTCGAGGCGGTACTCGCGGACGAACTGCCGGTCGACCGGCTCTACGAGGCGGCCAACCGCACCCGCGAACTCGGCGACCGCACGCACGTCACCGAGGGCGAATGGAACCACGAGATCGGCCTGATCGCGGCGCGCCGTGCGGTGCGCACGCAGGGCGCGCCGAAGCTGTCCGGGCCGCCCCTGGTGGTCGAGCTGAACGTGGCGCCGACCATCGCGGTCGGCGAGGTGCCGTGGAGCTTCGGCGCGCAACTCCAGGCGCTGGTACCGGAAACCACCGTCGTTCGACTGTCCAAAGAGGATGCTTCGGTAGCGGAGATCGCGGCGGCCGCCGACGGCCGCCAGGTAGTCGCGGTGACCAGGGACGGCGCTCGCTACCCGTGGATCGTGGACCTGTTCGGCGCCCTGGTACCCAGTGGTCTAGACCTCATTCGAGTTGAAACCGGCGTCCCCGGCCCTACCCTGGGGGTGTCCGCGCTGCTGGACACGCACGGAGCCGCGCGGGTGTGCCTGCGCGCGGGCGCGGAACTGTTGGCCGGGACGTTACCCGGATGACAACCGGGCCCGCGATCATCAGACAACCCAAAACGAGGCGGAGGACAGCGTGACGGGGCAACTAGCGGAGAACGGCACCGCGCCAGGGGCGTTGATGGCCAAGGAGGTCGCGGACCAGCCGCGCCTGCTGGCCGGACTCGTCGAGCACCGCACGGAGATCGCCGAGGTGGCGAAGGTGGTGGCCGAGCGCAAGCCGCGCTTCGCCCTGCTCGCCGCCCGCGGCTCCAGCGACAACGCCGCCCTCTACGCCAAGTATCTGATCGAGGTGGCGCTGCAACTGCCCGCCGGGCTGGTCTCGCCGTCCACCACCACGCTCTACGGTGCCGCCCCCGACCTCACCGACGTCCTGCTGATCACGGTCAGCCAGAGCGGCGGCTCGCCCGACCTGGTCGAGGTCACGGACTCCGCGCGCAAGCGCGGTGCGCTCACCGTCGCCGTCACCAACACCGAAGGCTCTGACCTCGGTAACGTCGCCGAACTCGGCTTCGACGTGCGCGCAGGCCGCGAACTCGCCGTCGCCGCCACCAAGAGCTACACCTCCACCCTGCTCGGCCTGTACCTGCTCATCGACGCCATCCGTGGCGGCGACGGCCACGAGGTCGCCAACATCGGCGAACTCGCCGAGTCGACCCTGACCGGCTCCGCCGCCGACGTCGCCGAGGCCGCGCAGCGCTACCGCTTCGTCGAACGGATGGTCACCACCGGTCGCGGCTACTCGCTGTCCACCGCGCTGGAAGCGTCGCTGAAACTCGCCGAAACCAGCTACCTCTCCGCCCGCGCCTACAGCGGCGCCGACCTGCTGCACGGCCCGGTCGCCGCGCTCGACTCGGAAACCGGCGTGATCGCCGTGACCAGCACCGGCAAGGGCGCCGACTCGATGCGCGACGTGCTCGGCGTCGTACACGGCCGCGGCGCGGACGTGCTCGCCGTCGGCTCCGCCGCCAAGGACATGCCCGCCGCGGCGCGGCTGAACGTGGCGACCAGTGCCGAGGAGGTCGCGCCGATCCTGGAGGTGCTGCCCATCCAGCGCCTCGCCCTGGAACTGTCCCTGGCCAGGGGCAGCGACCCGGACCAGCCGCGCGGCCTGAAGAAGGTCACCAAGACCCGCTGACGCGGGCAAGGACCAACCCCGGCGAGGCTTGCCACAGGGCCCTCGCCGGGGTTTCTCATGTCCTGATCAGTTCACGGGCATGCCGGAATGCGGGTCCTGGACCTGTTTGAACCCGGCCGGGATCGGCGCGCCGAGGTTCTCGCGGTTCGCCGCGGTGTTCGGCAGGAACGCGTAGTCGTCGGTCTCGTCATGCGCGATTGTCGTGCCGGTCACGTCGTACCCCTTCAGCTCCATCCTGATCGGCAGGTTGCTGTCGGCATTGATCCACAAACCGGTATGGACGCCGCCGACTCCCTTCGACTTGTCGCCGATCAACACCTTCGTGTACTCGATCGCCCACTGACCGTCCACAGTGGTCTCGCCGGGTACGCGCTGCCACTGCCCGGCGGCGACCTCCTCGCGCAATCGCTCCGGCCGCTCCTGACCCAGAGCATGCAGACGTCCTTGTCCTCAAACCAGGTTTTGGTTCCGTAGTCGACATTGAGGTCTTTGCCGTCCACCGCAAGGAGCTCGCCGACCCTGTTGTCGGAGGCACCAGGGACAGCGCGGCAGCCAGGAGGCCGCGGCCCGGCCGTGGGCACCACGAACGTTTCCGACGAGTCCTGTCGCACGTCCGGCGGCCCCATGATCTCGCGGTGAGTCAGCGTCCGGCCGGGCTTGGTCTGTGCCGAGGAGTACCAGTCGTCCAAACTGATCACCAGCCGACCATTGTTGTGCTGCGTCATGGTGATGTGCATGATCGAGTCCGCGTTGCTGTCGTAGGCGGCGAGAATCACGTCGCGGGCGTTGCCGGACGCTTCCGGCTGGGCGGGTGCGGTGATCGAGCCGCCCGCGCTGGCCAGATGGCGCGTGCCGAACCGCTTGGCCGGCAGCAGGTCGGTCTCGGTCGCGAACAGCACGGCGACCTCGTGCATGCGATCGCGGCCTCTGCGGGACTGAGCTGTTCCCAGGCGACCAGCAGCACCGCGTCGCGCTCCTGCTCGGTCAACCTCGCCAGTGCGGCGCGGATGTTCGCCACGTCGAGCCGGTCGTCGATCGATGGCCACGGGTCGTGGCTCTCGCCGGGGATGCCCGGACTGGGCGTGGGCGGATGCTGGCGCCAGTAGGTGCGCAGCACGTTGTGCGCGATGCCATAGAGCCACGGCAACGCGCTGGGCCAGCGCCGGTCGAAGCGAGCACGGGAGCGGAACGCCTGTAACCAGACCTCGCCGAGCAGGTCGTCGGCATCCTGGCGACCGGCGCGACGGCTCAGGTACGCGTGTACGGCGGTGCCGTGCTGCCAGAACGGTGCGACGAACTCGTCCCGGTCGGGCGGGGTGCGCGTCATCGGGCCTCCTTTCGGTTCACCCGGTTATTGCGGTTCTACGCCGCCGCGTTCGGGTGAAACCGGAAAAAGGAGGAGAAAAAGTCAGCCCGCCCGATACGCCATAGCGGCGTCGCGGGCGCCGACCTGCGCGGGGTCGGCCGCGTCGAACACGACCTCGCCGCCCACCCAGACCTTGCGCGGGCGCATGTCGTCGTCCCACCAGATCAGGTCGGCGCGGGCGCCGGGGGTGAGCCTGCCGAGGGTGGGTTCGCCGATCACGTCGGCCGGGATCACGGTTGCCGCGCACAGCGCGACGGCCGGGTCGATGCCGATGCCGATCATATTGCGCACCGCGCGGTCCAGGGTCAGCGCGCTACCGGCGATGGTGCCGGTCGGCGAGCGCGGCACGCCTTCGTCGGTGAGCAGCACGTCCTCGCCGCCGAGCTGGTAGCGGCCGGGCGGCATGCCCGCTGCCGCGACCGCGTCGGTGACCAGCGCGACCCGGTCCGAGGCGAGCTGGAAGACGAGCTTGCAGATGTCGCCCGCGACGTGCGCGAGGTCCGCGATCAGGCCGAGGGTGAAGCGCGGGTCGACGAGCGCGGCGCCGGGCACGCCCGGTTCGCGGTGGCCGAGCGGGCGTTGCGCGTTGAACAGGTGGGTGACCATCCGCGCGCCCGCGTCGCCTGCCGCTTTGACCTGCGCGGCAGTCGCGTCGGTGTGCCCGACGGAGACCAGCACACCCGCGTCGACGAGGCGGCGGATGAAGTCGAGGGCGCCGGAGAGTTCCGGCGCGAGGGTGAGCATGCGCAGCGCGGACATGACCGTGCTGTCGCGCAGGATCAGGTCGACCAGTTCGGGGGTGGGCAGCGCCATCAGGTCGGGCTCGTGCACGCCGTGCCGCACCGGGGACAGGAACGGTCCTTCCAGGTGCACGCCGAGTGGACGAGCGGCGGCGATGCCCTCCAGCGCGCGTTCGGCGGCGATGAGGTTGTGCGCCTGTTCCAGGATGACCGGGACCGGCGCGGTGATCAGGGTGGGCAGGAAGCTGGTCACGCCGGTGCTGGGCAGCGAGGTGGCGACCATGCGCAGGCCCTGCTCGTCGGCCTCGGCGAAGTCGATGCCGAAGGCACCGTTGACCTGGATGTCCACCAGACCCGGGGTGAGCAGGCCGGACTGGAAGACCTCGGCGGTCCCCTCCGTCCCCGAACCCACCTCGACGATCTGTCCATTGTGGACACGAACGTACGCGGGACCGGTGATGGCCCGACCGACAAGCGCCTTCGGCGCCGCGACAACCGTCTCCACTGCACCCTCCCAATGGTCCAGACCATTTGAAAATACTGGCCAGCTCCGGCGACGTCCAGTGAACTTCCCACAATAAACCAGACTGAGATGAAAATAACCTGCCGATCGGCAGGAAAGGAAGGTCTCAACGTACCCCGGTTCGCCGGGCCCACCCAGGTCAGCTCCTGCTGGGCGGACCACCGGCGCAACCGGGCCAGCCTGCGGAATCGGACACACTTCGCCCGGAAAACACCTGAACGGAATGGATGCTTAGCTAAGCTAAGCGAAGTTCGTGAGGGAGGAAGACGTGCACCGCTGGAAGAGCTTCGTGGCGATCGGGGACAGTTTCACCGAAGGGCTCAACGACCCAGGACCGAACGGTCAGTACCGCGGCTGGGCGGACCGGCTCGCCGAGCTACTGTCCGCTGAGCAAACCGAGTTCCGCTATGCGAACCTCGCGGTGCGCGGCAAGTACGTGGACCAGGTCCTTGACGACCAACTGCCCTTCGCGCTCGCCTCGGGCGCCGACCTGGTCACGTTCTGCGCCGGTGGCAACGACATCCTGCGGCCCAGCGCCGACCCGGACGCGATCGCGGACCGCTACGAGACCGGTGTCGCGGCGCTGCGCGCGGCAGGCAGCGCGGTGATGATCTTCACCGGTTTCGACACCCGCACGACCCCGGTGCTCAGGTACGTGCGCGGCCGGGTGGCCACCTACAACGGTCACCTGCGCGCCATCGCCGACCGGCACGACTGCCTGCTGGTGGACATCTGGTCGATGCGGGTGCTCCAGGATCCGCGCGCGTGGAGCCCGGACCGGCTGCACCTCTCGCCGGAGGGGCATCGCAGGGTCGCCTTGCGCGCGGCCCAAGTGCTCGACGTCGCAGTCGACGAGGACTGGAACGAACCGTGGCCGCCAATGGCCCCGCCGACCTGGGCGGAGCTGCGCCGGTCGGACTGGGCGTGGACCAGGGAGCACTTCCTGCCCTGGGTCGGCAGGCACGTGCGCGGCCGGTCCTCCGGCGACAACCTGCTGCCCAAACGGCCCGAACTGGCCCCGCTCAACCCCTGAAACAGCCAACCGGCCGGCGCCTCCCCCAGGCGCCGGCCGGAATGGCGGGCGGTAGACCAAACTGCTTCCCCAGCACCGCCCTGGCGTCGGCCGAGATGTCTCACCGACTCCACATCACCCTTTCAGGGTGGGCTGCACGCAAACTAAACGTCTGCTAAACGCCGGGCTGTACACCACGTGGCAAACGTTTGTCGGGGCTGAATTCCGCCGCGCCGACCAGCTGAGGACACGTCACGTATCGAGTCACTCACTCCCAGTGCAGCATAACGTGCGAGCCGGGTAACCAGGAACCCCCCATCGAGTTTCTCGGTCGACGGACCTAAGTGACGCTACGTGATCAGGCGAGTCCGGCGAGTACCGCGCGGATCGCGCCCGCCCTCGGCGAGCCGAGCTGTTCGGACAGCGTCAGCGCCTGCCGCAACTCCGCCCCGGCGCCGTTGGCGTCGCCCCGGGCCAGCAACACCATGCCGAGCAGCTCGACGGTGAACGCGCGTTGCAGATCCGGCCGGTGCGCTGGCGAGAGCGCCAGCGCCTGCCGGGTCAGTTCCTCGGACTCGTCCAGCTTGCCGAGCTCCAGGTACAGCTCGGCCAGGTTGTTCAGGGCCAGCAGGTAGTAGCCGAAGTCGCCGGCTTCCTTGAACAGCTCGACCGCGCCGCGCACGTGCTCCGCGGCCTCCTCGCGCCGGTCCAGCTCCCGCTCCACCTGGGACATGTTGTTCAGCGCGTGCGCCTGCGCGATCCGGTCGCCCGCATCGACCGCCAGCCGGTACGCCTCCTGGTCGCACAGCAGCGCCTCGCGGAAGCGCTGCTGCCCGTACAGGCCGCTGGCCACGTTGCCCAGCGCGGTGCGGATGTGCCGGGGATCGCCGAGCTCGGTCGCGATCCGCAACGCCAGCTGCGCGTCCTCCAACGCCTCGCCCGCCAGGCCGTAGCGGCTGCGCGCGGTGGACAGCACGATCAACATCTGCAGCTCGCCCTCGGTGTCGCCGACCGCGCGCGCCGAGGTCAGCCCGATGCCCGCCCAGTCCGACCAGTCCGCGTAACTGGCCTGCGTGGACAGGAAGTGCGAGCACAGCGCGACCAGGTGCCACACCTCACGGTGCCGGCCTGCGGCGACGCTGACCCGCAGCAGCGAGTTCAGGTTCTGCCACTCCGCCTCGTACCAGTCCAGCGCGTGCCGCGCGGTCGGCAGCGGCGGGCGCGCGATGCGCCGGTACGTGCTCGCGAAATCCAGGTCGTCGCCGGGCGGATGCAGTTGGCGCCGGGCCGCGTCGCAGGTGGCGCGGTAGTACCCGAGCAGCCGGCCCAGCGCGTCGTCCGCGGCGGTCGGCGTCAGCTCGGTCTCGGCAAGTCCCTTGGCGTGCAACCGAACCAGGTCGTGCATGACGAAGCGGCTCGACCCGAGCGTTGACATCAGGTTCGCCTCGACCAACGCACGCAGCCGCCGTGCGGCCGAATCCACGTCCGTGCCGCACAACGCGGCCACCAGGTACGCGTCCACGGCCAGGCCGGGCACGAACCCGAGCATCCGGAACGCGCTGCCGATCGCCGGGTGCAGCGCCCGGTAGGAGACGTCCAGGGCCGCACTCACGCTGGTGTCGGCGTTCTCCAGATCAAGCGCGGTCAGCCGGGTGCGTTCGTCGGAGAGTTCGACGATCAGCTCCTCGACGCTGTGCTCAGGGTGCACGGCCAGCCGCGCCGCGATCACCCGCAACGCCAGCGGCAGGTTGTCGCACAACCGAGCCAACTGCTCGGCCTGGCCGGACGTCACGTCGACCCCCGCGTCCACCGCGGCCTGCGAGATCAGCCGCACGCCCGCGTCGGCAGGCAGCGTGTCCAGCGACAGCAGCCGGGCCCCGCTGCGCGCGATCAGCCCGTCCAGCCTGCGCCTGCTGGTGACCAGCACCAGCGAACCCGAACCACCGGGCAGCAGCGGACGCACGTGGTCGGAGTCGCGCGCGTCATCCAGCACCACCAGCACCTGGCGCGCGGCCAGCAGCGAGCGGTACAGCGCGGCCTGCTCCTCCAGCTCCGTCGGCAGGTCCTCCGGACGCACGCCGAGCGCGAGCAGAAAACGGGGCAGCACCTGGGCGGGCGAACGCGGCGAATGGCTCGGATCGAACCCGCGCATCGCCGCGTAGAGCACGCCATCCGGAAACTCGGCCGACACCTGGTGCCCCCAGGTGACCGCGAGAGCGCTCTTGCCGACACCAGCGGCACCGGTGATCACCGCGACCGTGGTCGCCACCCGGTCCCGCCCCAGCAACAACCGGTACAGCCAGGCGAACTCGTCGTCGCGGCCGGTGAACGCGATCGTCGCGGGCGGCAGCTGGGCGGGCACCACCACGGTCGCCGCGGTGCGCTGCGCCCGGCCACCGCGCAACGCCGGATCGTCGCGCAGCAGCAGTTCGTGCAGCTCACGTAGCACCGGGCCAGGGTCGATGCCGAGCTCGGCGGACACCCTGCGCTGGAACTGGAGGTAGACGGCGAGCGCCTCGGCGCGTTGCCCGGAGCCATACAGCGCGCGGATCAACTGACCGAGCAGGTCCTCGTCGAACGGGTGCTCGGCGACCAGCGCCCGCAACTCGCCGACCAGACTGGCATGCCTGCCCAGTTCGAGCTCGGCCTCGATGCGGTCCTGGGTGATCACCAGGCGCAGCTCACCGAGCTCCACCACCACGTTCGGCGGCGCCAACTGCGCGGGACCACGCCACAACGCGGCGGCCGTACGCAGCAGTTGGGCGCGCCGCGCAGGCGGTTGCCCCCGGGACGCGTCCAGCAATCGACGCGCACGATAAAGATCGATCCGAGCCTCGTCAACGACAAGTTCGTAACCGGGCGGCCGAGTCTCGATTCGAGCGTAACTACCGTCCGGATCGGCGGTGCGCAACAAGCGCCGCAGCCGCGACACGTAGCCGTGCACGATGGTCCGCGCGGTCGCGGGCGGCGCGTCGCCCCACAGACCGTCGATGATCCGGCCCGCCGAGACCACCTGGTTCGCGGCACGCACCAGCAGCACCAGCAGCGAGCCGACACCGGGGCTGCCGACCGGCACGGGCCTACCGTCGACCAGGACCTGAACGGGCCCGAGAACGCCGAAGCGCAGACCGTCCTGCGGACCGTCCGCGTCCAGGTTCGGCACCGCCATGCACTCGTCCTCCGTGCCCGTCGACCTCGCGGCGCCGGCAATGGATTGCACGCGCCATGGGCCAAAGTACGGGACAGGACGGGCAACACCCAGCGTGCCGGTACCCGAATTTTCGGTCAGTGCCATCGAACAACGGCAGAGAACGCGAAAAAGCCCTGAATCGCCGGTCCCGATCCGACGATTCAGGGCAACGTTTCGCACGTTGGTCGACAGCAGTCCGGGGTTCACCCCGAGCGAAACTCCGGCTTGCTCTTGACCAACAACCGCGAAACCACACCTGTTGGTGCGTGGCAAACATAACAGACTCCCATGACACTCCGCGACCACCCCATCACCAGGCCGGCTCCTTTCGACGGCGGGTTTCCCCTGCACAGCAGGGAATCTGCGAAAAGGTCACAATTGTGAAATCGATTTCTCACGATTTCGTGCGATAGTGGCGCTAGCACGAAATCAGCGGGAGCACACCATGGCCAACGTCGACGACGCCGCGACCTGCGCGACCTGCGGTCGACCACTGCCCGCGCAACAAGGACGGGGAAGGGAACGCCACTACTGCGACGCCACCTGCCGCAGCGCGGCCCGCCGCAAACGCGCGCGCAGAACGCCCACTCTCCGTAAAGAGGTCATTGACACCAGACCGGAACTCGCGGTCGGCCTGCTCGACGCGGCCCGAGGCTTCGTCGCCGAACTCCCCCCAGCAGGCCACCGTTCACCTTTGACAGCGGTCAACGCCGCCAAAGAGCTAGCCCGCTCCGTCGACGCCGCCCTGCACCACACCGTGGACGCTGCGCGCGCGGCCGGCCACACCTGGCAGGAAATCGGCGAGGTGCTCGGCACCACGCGCCAAGCCGCCTTCCAGCGCTTCGGCCGCCCCCTCGACCCGCGCACCGGCGCGGCGATGTCGGCCTCGATCCGGCCCGACGCCACCGAACGCGGCGTCGCCCTGCTGGTCGACCTGGTCGAAGGCAACTACCCGGCGGTCCGCCGCGACTTCGACGACACCATGACCACCGCCGTCGCCACCGACGCCGCGGTCGCCGCGATCTGGGCGCAACTGGCCGGCCTCGTCGGCGACTACGAACGCATGGGCGAACCGTTCACCCACCAACTCGGCGACTACACCGCCGTCGACGTGCCGCTGGAGTTCGAAGCGGGCTCGATGACCGCGCGGGTCTCCTACGACACCTCCGGCAAGGTCGCCGGCCTGCGATTCCTACCTCAGCACGGCTGACTAGTCCGTCGACTTGTCGTGGTGGTGCCCAAGCCCCTTCACCTTCTCCACCGCGTCATGCACGGTGTCCTTGATCTCGTCGACCGTCATCAGCGTGGCCACCTCGACCTCGTCCACCTCGTGCCGCACGGCCTCTTCGGCCTTCTCCAACGGGGTCTCGTCCTGAGCGTCCGCCATGACCGTGTCCCTCCTACCTGCCGGAAACGTCTCGTCCGGTCAATGTATCCGCGGGTAGCGTCCCAGACGTGGTCAGAGTCGTCGAAATGAACACCTACCCGATCAAAGGCTGCGCCCCGGTCCAGCTCACCGAGGCCACTATCGGCCCACCCGGCCTGCCCGACGACCGGAACTTCCTGGTCACCTCGCCGGACGGCGTCTTCCGCAGCCAACGCCGCGACCCGCGCCTCGCGCTGATCCAGCCCAGCGTCAGTCCCGACCACACGATGCTGACCCTGCACGGCCCAGGTATCGACCCCCTCACCATCGACGTCGACACCGAGTCACCGCGACGCGACGTGCTCATGTTCGACAAGCCGTTCCGCGCCATCGACCAGGGCGAGGAAGTCGCCAACTGGCTCAGCGCGGTGCTCGGCAAGCCCAGCAGGCTCACCCGCGTGCCACCCGAACACGCCCGGGTCACCGACGGCCTGGTGCCCGGCACGTCCGCCTTCCCCGACAGCTGCGCCGTCCACCTCACCTCGCAGGGCGGGCTGCGCACGTTGAACGAACGCATCGCCGTCCGAGGCGGGGCCAAGCTGCCGATGAACCGCTTCCGCCCGAACATCGTCGTCGACGATTGGGCAGACCCCGGCCAGGAAGACGAAATCCGCCAGCTCACCATCGGCAGCGCCGAACTGGCCTACGCGAAACTCGCGATCCGCTGCGCGGTCACCCTGGTCGACCAGCACGCCGGCCGCAGGACCGGGCCGGAGCCGCTACGCACCCTCGCCGACTATCGGCGTGCCCGCGAAGGCGGGGTGGCGTTCGGCATCAAACTCGCGGTCCTGCGGCCGGGCAAATGCTCCATCGGCGACGAAGTAACCGTCACCGCCAGAGGCGAAACCGAGTTCTAGACATCACGGCCGAACGACGACGGACTGCCCCTTACCAAGGCGCACAGTCCGCGACCAAGCCCCCGACCGCACCACTGTCTCGGTCCCGCCAACACTGCGAATCCGCGCCCAACTGACCTTCCCGCCCTGCCAGGCCACATCGACAACGAACCCGCCGCGCGCCCCGATCCCGGTCACCTGACCAGAAGCCGCCCACGCACTCGGCAGGGCAGGCAGCAACTCGATCACGCCCGGCCGCGAATACAACACCATGTCCAGCATCGCGGTCGGCGTACCGAAGTTCGCGTCGATCTGGAACGCGACGCTGGTGCTGCTCAGGCTGTACATGTCGAAGAAGTTCGCGGCCGCGCCGTTGCTGAAGTTCACCGACGGCGTCAACACCTGCCCGACCAGCTCATACGCCTTGTCCGCATCCCGCAACCGCGACCAGCACAACGAGCGCCACGCATCCGCCCAGCCGAAGTTGTTCATCCCGCGCGCGGTCAGCAGATTCCGCACCCCGTCGATGATCGCCTGCGGACTGTCGTCGGTGTTGATCCGGTCGCCAGGGAAGAAGTTGATCAGCGGCGAGAGATGCCGGTGCTGGTCCTCGCCGAGGTTGTCCGGCGACATCCACTCCTCCAGCCAACCGTTGGTCGGACTGACCACCGGCAGGTACAACTTCGCCTGCATGGCAGCGAGCTGCTTCGCATAGCTACCGTCCACATGCAACAGCGCGCTCGCCTGCCGCATGTGCCCGAACAGCATCCAGACGAGCTCCTGCGCGTAGGTGATGCCGATCGCGTCCTGCGGCCCCTGCTCCGGTGACCAGTCATGGTCGTCGACCAGCACCTCCCGCGACTTACCCGTGAACGGATCCGTGAGCGTCCTGGTGATCAACCGAGCGACCCAGAACTGAGCCGCGCCCTTCAACAGCGGATAGATCTTCCGCAAGAAGCCAAGATCCTGCGTGAACTCGAAGTGCTGCCACAAACTCAGGCACAACCAGGCATTCCCGGCCGGATGCCACCACCACCCCAACCCGCCATAGATGTTGGTGGAGAAGGCAATAGCCCACCCGTCCACCTTGCCCGACGTGTTCCGATACCGATTCCGCTCATCAAGAAACAGATCGTTCGTCACCTGCGTCCAACACGGCAACTGCGACAAGCAATAGTTCGCCAGAGCATCGAAACACGGAGAAAGCCCAGCCCGGTCCGTGAGCCAGTAGTTCATCTCGATGTTGATGTCGGTGTGATAATCGCTCATCCAGGCCGGGCTGTTGGTCTCCAACCACGGCCCCTGCAAGCTCAACGGCAGCCCGTCCCGCGACCCCGTGATGGTCAGATAGCGCCCGAACTGCAAGTAGCTCGCTTCCAGTTCCGGGTCCGGCGTGCCCCCGTTCGCCGCCCGCGCCTGCAACCGGGCCCACGTGTCCATCGCCCGCTGCGCGCCGGTCGACGTCCCCAGGTTGATCGACATCGTGTCCGACAACGACCGGAAATCCGCGACATGCGTAGCCAGCAAGGCGTCGCCCGGCACCCGAACAGCCGCCCGCACCCGCCCGACCGCGATCGACCGAGGATCGCTGGTCGGCTCAAAGAAGTGCTTCTTCACGTCGGGCGTGTAGTTCGTCCCAGCCGCAACAGCGATCAGAACCTGCGAACACCCGGAGAACGCAACCGATCCCCCGTTGACCGAAACCGACCCGCCAACATGCCCGGCCGTCACCACCGCCGCATACTTCAACCCGTTGTCGAACGCGGCATTGAAACCCGCGCTCAGCTCGTCGGAAGTGACCGTTTCCCCATGCGTGCCTTCCACCGTGACCGACCCGGTCAACGTCTCCGGCCCATCCGCGATCAACCGAATGATCACGACCTCGTCCGGATGGCTCGCGTAAACCTCGCGTCTGTGCGCGGTGCCCGCATGCTGATAACTCGCGAACACGACACCATTGGCCAAATCGAGGCCCCGCCGGTATCCCGTGATCGCCGACATCGAATGCCCAGGCACCGTCAACCGGACCTGCGTCAACATGTTCACGGAACCAAAATGGCTTGTGTCATAAGAAAACTGGCCATCGTCGCCGAGCGAGGCATTCTCGTCGCCCAGCCACATGCTCGCATCGGTCACGTACAAAAAGTCGTTCTCGGGGTCGCCCGCGACCAGGGCGCCCAGCCGCCCGTTGCCCACCGGCAGCCCCTGCTGCACGATCAAATCCTCGGCCGCAGGCGTCGGGTACCACATCGTCTCGGTCGTCGACGTGCCGATCACCGGCACCCCACCCGGCCGCCCCGCCTCGTCTGCGGTCTCGGCCGCCGCAGTGAACGGCCGTAACCCGGCCATCGCGGCCACCAGCCCCGCCGTCCCTCCCCAGCGAAGCACGTTTCGCCTGGTCACCCCGGCCCGCACGGCGTCGCTGTCGTCGGTCCCACCGTCAGAAGGTTGCGCCATTGCTTGGTTCCTTCCGCTGCTACACGGCTCGGCCACTGAGGTTCGGCGATGCCCGACGATCTCAGCGACCGATGACAGTGTCAAGAATTATTAGTAAATTATGTTCACCTAGCAACTATGGACAGCCGAGACCATACATCCGATGTAAGCCCCACCGCACCCCCCGACCAGCCCGACCTGGCGTGACAGTCCACCCCATTCATCGGACCACTAGTCACCCACCGAGACGCCCACGATCTACCAGTCTGGGATCGCACCGGCAGATGACAACACCCTTGCAACCTCGCCTCGCTACCAGATCACTCGTCGCCAATCCGGTTTATTCACAAGGGATCCACGGTCCCCGCGCCCGCGACAACTACGAGCTAGGCCAACCGAGTGAACCCGTTTCCTTCGGTCCGGCAAGGAGGTAGCTTTCGCTCGGGTTGGTCGCTGATCGTGCACGATGGCGGCCAAATGGCCTAACGGTAGGGGGATTCATGAAAAGCGCCAACGGCAGACGTGTGCCCAGTACAGCGAAGCACCGATTGATCCGCGGCCTCAGCGCGCTCACCGGCCTGATCCTGCTGGGATCGATGGTGGGCCCCGCACAAGCGGATGCGCAGACCGCGCACAACGCCGCAACCATCATCAACGGACCTGGTCGATCCGCGCCCAAGCCCATCACGACCGCAGCCAAGAAGACCGCGACCAGCGCCGCGCCGTCGTCGGCCGGCAGTACGCCGAAGGCGGCGAGCACCTCACTGACACCGACGGTCGTTTCCTCGGACGGCAAATTTCCCAGCGGCACAACGGGTGCATTGTTCAACACGCCGGGACAGTTCACCCTCTCCTCTTCTGACGGTGTGCCAGCCGGCTACGTCTACGAGTTGGACGACCAGCCGCCATTGTTCGAGCCACCGGCCAACGAGATCGCTCCGGTCACCGGCGTCGGCGGCGTCGCCGCGACCCCGTCCGGCCACTGGAACCTGACCGATGGCAAAGGCCCGGTGGCGGCGGACAGCGCGGGCAAGAACCCGGCGACGCTCTCCGGTGGCGCTTCGTGGTCCACCGACCCGGTTCGGGGCGGTGTGCTGAACCTCAACGGCGCCAACGCTTCCGCCACGACCACCGGCCCGGTGCTCACCACCACGTCATCGTATTCGTTGTCGGTGTGGGTGAATCTGTCCTCCACCGCACACACCGCGGTCACGATCGGCCAGGACGGACCTGGGACCAGCGGTTTCGCACTCGGCTTCGACAGCACCCAGCAGAGGTGGGCGTTCGCGCAGGAGAGCACCGCGGGCGGTGCTCCGATCGAGGCGCTGTCGGCCGCCGCGCCGACGCTGCACGCCTGGACCCACCTGGTCGGCACGTTCGACTCGACCGCGGGCACGATGACCCTCTACGTCAACAGTGTCGCCGTCGGTACGGCGACCGACACCACTCCGGTAGCGGCGATGGGACCGCTGTCCCTGGGGCGCGGCGAATTCGCAGGCACCGCAGCCGGTTTCCTGCCGGGGCAGCTCAGCGACGCCCAGACCTACCAGCGGGTACTCAGCCCGGCCGAGATCACCTCGATCTACACCGCGGCCACGGTCACCATCACACCACTGTTCTCCGGACCGCACACGCTCTACGTGTTCAGCCAGTCGACAGCAGGCGGAGTATCGCCGACGATCAGTTACCAGTTCTTCGCGGCAGCCGATCCGCACACAATCTGCGCGAATCTCGCTGCGTGCATGAACAACACCGCGATCACCCCGGACGCCGATCCGAAGGCGGGTGACGCCGACGGTGCCGATTCCTTCTCCGCGCAGGATCTCGATCGAGCAGGCTGGCACTCCGGCGGCAAGGTGACGATCGACGGCGCCACGATCACCCTGCCACGGTTCGGTTCCGGTCAGGCAGACAACGTCGTGTCCGGTAACCAGGGCATCGCCAACACTGACCCGGCGCTCGCCGCCTACAACGCGAGCATGTCCGCGAACAGCGGCCCCAGTTCACTGGTTCTCCTGGCGACCTCGACGAACACACCGGGCGCCGCGATGACCTACACCAACGGATCGACCCCATACGTGCCGCCGAACACGCCGGTCTCAGGTAAGTACTGCGCCATCTCGACGTCCCCCGCTGGGCTGTGCCTGCCTTACATCCAGGTGTCCTACTCGAACGGCTCGTCCGGCGAATCGAATATTGCCGTACCCGACTGGGATTCCGGCCCGGCCAGCGTCGCGTCCATCGTGCTCCCGCATGAAAACACGCCCAAGGGCCAGGTTTCCACGCTCAACCCGCGGATCTATCTGATCACCGTGCCGCTCCAGCCCGGTCTCCAGATCTCCTCGGTGTCGCTGCCCGACATCGGCCTGAATCCGGGCAACGGCAACCAGGCGCTGCACATCTTCGGCATGTCGACCAGGTCCAACATGGCGACCGCCGGTGCACCGAGCAACGAAACGTGGACCGGTGCGTGGGCCTCGCCGACCGAGGGCAGCTACAACTTCCAGAACGGCACGAGCTACTCGAACCAAACCGTCCGGGTCGCCGTGAAGCCGTCGGTGTCTGGCAACAGCGTGCGCATCAAGCTCGACGACGCGCTCGGACAGAGTCCGTTGCGGATCGGTCACGTCACCGTCGCACCGGACTCCGCGCCGACCGGAACCAATCCGCCGTCCGCGTTGCCCACCGCAGCACCCACCACCGTGACCTTCGGTGGCTCGTCCTCGGTGTCCATTCCGGAGGGTGGCATGGTCTATTCCGACCAGCTGCCGTTCTCGGTCACGGCCGGGCAGTACCTGCTGGTTTCCTACCAGCTCGCCAACTCGGTGCCGTACCTGGTGGAGAACACCGTGCCGGAGGACGCCTACGAGTACGTCAGCCCGGCCGGCAGCGGTGACGCGACAACCGACGCGACCGGCACCCCCTTCAACTCGGCAGGTTCCTACCAGGGCCGGGTGGTCAACCTGCTCGCCGATGTCGATGTCGCCACCGACAACGTCAAAACCGAGGTCGTTCTCGGCGACAACCTGATCGACTACTGGCAGCCGAACACGACCAGGAACACCACCGGCGCGGAACTCGCGGACGCGATCGCGGCCACGGATGAGGCCAGTTCGACTCCGGTTGGCGTGATCGGCGAAGGTATCGAGTCGAACGAGATCCTCGCCGACAATCCACAGACCTACCAGGGTGCCGTCGTCGGCGGTCCATCGATGCTGTCCAGGATCGACCGCGACGTGCTGGACCAGCCCAATGTCGGCACGGTGGTACTGGACGAAGGCCTGCAGGATGCGCTGGCAGGCAACAATCTCGGTTCCGGCTCGTACATCGACCAGTTCCTGTTCTGGCTGACCGACATGGGCGCGCAGTCGATCGGGGTGGTGCCGACGCCGTGCGACGGCTATCCGGGTGGCGGCGGCACGCCGAACGATCCCTGCTCGGCAGCGGCCGTCGGCTCCGCCGGGTCGATCGCGGAGGACATCGAGGACAACCTGAGCATCCCGTTCTACGACCCACCGTGGTTCGTGGTGTTCAGCAACAACGTCATCGGCGTCGACGACCCTAACAACGACGGCGCATACGTGCTGAGCCCCAGCGCGGATGCCGGTGACCACGTCAACCTCACCAGTGCGGGCTATGCCGCGCTCGCGACGGCAGTCACCACCCCACCGGGCGACTGATCGGGTGGACACGTGCCTGGCCGATTCTCAGCGAACCGGCCAGGCACGTCGCTTCCGTCAGCCTTACGGGCCATGGCGGCCGGACAGAAACCGATCCGGGTGCGCGGAGTACACGCTCGCCGACGGCTGGGCGACCTTCCCCCATCGTGATTCTGATTCCGGTAGACGCCGTTGTCCAACATTGTGCGAATGATCTGCTCTGGACTCAGTTCGCGATCAGCGCCGCTGTCGTCGTCCTGATCCTTGCACTCGTAGTCGTCGGCCACTGGACCGACAGCCCAACAATATTCAGCCGCCGCGACCAAGACCGTCGAAGGCGCTGTGAGCCGGCGAGGGGACTTGAACCCCTAACCTTCCGCTTACGAGGCGTACACATAACAACGCTGTGCTTACGTTGGCAATCATCAGGCTAACACCCTGCGCAAATCGCCAAGTTGTAGGTTGAGATCTCGATCATCACCGTGACTTGGCCTTACGCTTACGTGTTGAAGCACGAAGCGACCGGTACCGGTATCAAGTCGCCGCTCACACGGCCGATCCAGCGGTCACCATCCGTAACTACGACGTTGGGATCATGACCTTCGGAGTGGCCGATATGGTGCACGCGATGACCTCACAGATCACGCTGGCGGCCGATCTCACCGTGACCAGCCCTACCTCGATCCACGAACTGATCGCCCGCGCCGGGGATCTGAAGGGTGAACTTGTGGCGTTCACCCAGGGTCCCCGCTTCGCAAGACGGCTGGACGCGCGCCTGTCCGAGGCCGCCGACCTCCACGGCTATCTGGACGAGGCCACGACCGTCTCGGTCATCGACCGCTTCGCGTTGCAACACCGGCTCTCCGACGGCCGCACCGTGGTCGAACGGTTTGTCGAGCAGCGGCGCCCGAGGCTCTCGGATGACGAACGCGCGATGGTGCTCGGCTGGCGCGATGTCGTTGAGGCGTACTTCGAGGTCCATCGGCTCGATGGCGACGCGGCCGAACTGCACAACCTTCTCGACGATCTCGTCTACCGCGCCTATTCCAACATAGGACGCAGGGCCTTCGCCACGCTGCGAAAGGGGATGTTCGTCGTCTGCCGGATCGTGCCCGTCCATCCGGCAACTGATGCCTGGCTGGTCAGCGGGCACCTCGCCGTGTTCCCCAAGTCGGCCCGACGTGAGATCGCCGCAGCCGCCGCTGCCGAACTCACTGGTCACCCCGAACTGTTGCTTCGCAACCCGGCCATGCTCCAGCAGGCTTGGGAAGTCCAGGCCGAACATCGCGCGGAGTTCATCGCTCAGGTCGGCTCCGACCTGGTGGTGCTGCCGCCGTACGAGGCACAGGAGACGTTGCGCGAGCATTACCGGCGTGTGCGGAACAAGGCGCTGGCAAAGCTCGACGGCAAGGCCGCCAAACGCGCGAAAGCCGGCCCCGCACCCGACGACCTCGGGCGACTTTTCCGAGGACCTGTTGGCCGTCGACACCATCGCAGTGATCTACGACGAGGTCGAAGGACTCAACCTGTATCAAGACTCCGGCCGTCTCGACGCCCTCTTCACCGATCCCACGCTGGCCCGTGATCGTGCCAACCTCAGGCAACTGCGCGACTGGCTGCACGACCAGTCGGTGTCACCGCTGGCGATCCGCCGACTGGTGCAACGCCACCCCGATGGGGCGGATCTGGTCTTCCGCGCGCTGCTACGCAAACCCGGATTCTCGTGGACCCGCGACGGAGAAGATCTACTGCACCGCAACAAGAAGACTTTCTTGGAGCGCGAACCATTGCCCAGCATCTCGATTGTTGGCGCACGCCTCGCCGAACTTCTCCGCAAGTGATGCCGTCCGGGACATCATCGAAAGGGACCCGCGCGGAAACCTGAATCGTCTCCCAGATGCGTGTAGAAGCGCCCCTCAAGCGACCCGTCATCGAGGCGGGAGGCCCAACCGCGTCCGCTGACCTGGTCGCCCTCCTCGTATCCCTCCCAACTGAACTCGACGACGGTGCGCGCATCGCGCTCGACCACGCGACAGTCCATCCCGCCGCGGACGGCGATGAATCCGAACTCGCCGGTCCGATTCTTGTTGAACTCGATGAAGCCGGGTTCGACGAGGTCAATATCGTCGTGGTCCCACGTCTCCATCTCGACGATCCGCCATCGCCCGGTGAAGGGCATCGCTATGCGCCTCGTCGCCATGTGCCGTGAGGGTAGCCGTCCTTTCGCAGCGTTTCGTCGCGGGTTGTGTGGGTGACGCGGCCACTTCCTGATCTCGTCGACGCCCACCGTCAGTGGCTGGGCGCCGCCGGTGTTCACACCTTCTGCTGATTGGGCCGCAAAATCGCTGGGGTCGCGGCGTATTTGGGGTGTAGGACCTCGACCGAGGAGGAATCAGGTGTCTGATCAATCCACCCCGCACGGCATTCTCACATCGTCGAACCTGTTCAGCACCATTGACGCTGAAGTCGCGTCAATGGCCGAATCGGTGGTGATCGTCGAACCGGATGCCTGCGCTCCGGGTATCCCAGCCATGGCGGTCACTGCCGCACACGCTCGGGAGATCGTGCGCGACAGCGAAGTGTGGGATGCGCTCCGTGACGCGACCTGGGCCGCGCTGGTGCGGCGCGCGATGTCGCGGTCGCGGCAATGGCAGCGAGCCGCGATCTGGATAGCATTGCCGGGCTTGCGGGTTATCGTGAATCGGCTGCACCGGGTGTGGCGCACCGACCTTGATGATCTGCGTTCGGAGGTCGTGCTCGGCTTCCTCGAAGCACTTCGGCAGGCCGACCCCGACCAGTCACATCTTGGTTCACGCTTGTGGTGGAACACCTATCGCCTGGCTCGCCAGATGTGCCGGCAGGCGAGGTGTGAATGTGTCGTCGAAGACATCGAACTGCTCGCCAAGGCAGACCGGTCGGAGCCACAGTTGACCGCACCAACCGATCCAGGTTCGATCAGGGCAGGCAGTGATGATCGGCTGTCGGTGGAAGGTGAGCGACTTGGATCATTGGCCGCCAGGCTCGGGCTGAGAGTTGTAGTCAGCGAGCGTCCTTCCGACGCCGAGAAAAGGGTCATCTTCTTGCCGAGGAGCGATGGCACACCGCGGTCGCCCGTCCTGAACACTCGCGGCGGGCCGGGCGAAGCCGCATGACCGGGAAGCTCCTCGCTGTACGGCGACGGCACCAGGCGGCAGTGGGAACCATGACATTTCCCGAGTTGTTCCAGTTGCCGGCAACGATCAACCTCACGGCAGCCGCAAAGGCTTTTGGAATACATGTCAACACCGCGTACAAGCTCGTCCGGCACGACACGTTTCCTTGTCCCGTGCTCCGGGTGGGCCGCCAGTACCGTGTGCCCACCAAGGCGCTGTTGCTCGCGTTGCGCATCGACGAGATACCCGTCCGGCGCGACGACGTCGTCACCGGAGCCGACCTCGCCACTCGATACATCGAAAGCTGACATCCCATCGAAGGAATCCGATGCACGAACGACAACGGTCCCATCTGGATCTGACAGAAGGCGAGTTCCTCTCGCTGTCCCGGCGTCGCGCGCCGGTCACTATCGACGGAGGCGGCATTTCCCGTGAACTGCCCACACGGCCGGTCACGCTTGAGGACCTGCGGATCATCATGCTCAAGCGCCGCACGCGTGATCAGCTCAAGGAAGCGGTCTGGTCCCACCTGGTGCGGATGAGCCATGCCCAATCCGACCCATGGGTGATCGCCGCTGCGGGCATGATGCTTCCCGGCCTCAAGAAGATCGCGGACAGGATGCACGCCTATTACCCATACGATGCGTGCGACCTCGACTCGGAGATCCTTGAGGCGTTCCTCCACGAACTCCACGGGCTCGACCCCGACCAACCGGCGCCCCACAAGCGGCTGTACCTGGCAGCAAGCCGCCGCGGCGACCAGCTTTGCCGGCGAGAAGCGCGCAGGGCGAGGAGAATCGTCCAGCTGCCGGACGGGCTTGCTGATCACCGTGCAGGCAACCCGGACATCGCCCTCGCACGGGCAATGCTCGATGGCGTGGTCACGGCCAGGCAGGCGGCTCTCGTCTCGCGCGTGCACCTGGACTCCGCGCAGCGTGGCGACGTGGCTCGTCAGCTGGGCATGGGCCGCGACCTGGCCCGGCGCGAGCTGACCACCGCGACCCGGGGATTGTCCGCCTATCTGGGCATCGCGTGACGCCTGACGTGTCCTCGCGGCCCGGTTGCTGAACAATGGCCTCTGGAAGGGAGGATGCCGTGCCCGAGGAGGCTGGTGACGGCTTGGACACCGCGTTCAGCGTGGACGCGTTCGAGTTGGACGACCGGTTGCGGCTGTTCAACTTCGCCGCGGCCGACAAGCGCACCGACTATTTGTGGGTGTTGCGGGGATTCGAGCACGCGCGCGCCAACTACGTGGTTCTCTTGCACGTCAACGATGTTGCCGCCAACCTGGTAGAACTGGCCGCCGACCACCCCGGCATACCCACCGTCACCGGCGACCTCACCCCGCTGCTCGACCAGCTGTACGGCTGGCGCGTCTTGGAGCGCAGCTACGACGGCGCCCGTGCCGCATCGTTGGCCGAATACCGCAACCGGCACTACGTCTATCAGTTCTCCCAGGCCGGATACCGCGCATACCGGGCGGTCGAGGAAGTGCTCGGCGCGCGGATGGACGATGCGACCTTGTCCCGCCTGGTGTTCCCGGAGCTGTTGGAGGACTTGCAGGACTTGGCGGAGGCGAACGCGGCCGGTGCCGCCGAGCAGGTGTACCGCAAACTCAGCCGACTGGACTCAGCGCTCACCGACATGGCCACCCGGGCCGCGCGTTTCTACCTGATGCTCGGCGACCTCTCCCGGACCAACGACACCCGCCCGGAGATCTTCCTGGCACACAAGGACGCGTTGCTGGCCCACATGCGCGAGTTCTCCTCCGAGTTGTCCCGGTACGCGCCGAGGTTGGCCAAGGCGATCGACGCGGTCGAGGCGACCGGCATCGATCGGTTGGTCGAGCACGCCGCCGAAGCCGACGACCGGATCTTCGCCTCGTTCGCCGAGCGGCTCGCCGACTGGCGACAGCGGTGGTTGGGGCTGGTGAACTGGTTCCAGGCCGACACGCAAGGCGGCAGCGAGAGCGCCCGGTTGCAGTCGGCCACGGTCAGCGCGATCTCGGCCGTGCTGGCGCTGCTGCGGCGAATCACCGAGGCGCGGCGCGGTGGGGTGAGCCGGGAGAGCCAACTGCGCCACCTCGCCACCTGGTTCACCAACACCTCCAGCGACGCCGCCGCGCACGCGCTGTTCTCGGTGGCCTTCAACCTGCGCACGCCCCGGCATGTCGCTGTCAACCACCCGGACCCCGAGCTGATCCCCGGCCGGCGGTCCTGGTGGGAAGCGCCGCCGGTGGAGCTGTCCCGGACGCTGGTGGAGACCGGTAAGACCGCGAAACCCGGGCCGCCCGCCCGGTTGGAACGCAACGACGCGTCCCGGCGCCGGCTCCGGGATCAGCAACTCGCCCAGCGACAGGCAGCCAACGCAGCCGGGCGGTCCTTGGCCGAGGAAGGGGTCGACGGTCGGATGCTGGATGAGGCAGAGACCGAACTGCTGCTCGGACTGCTTGACCTGGCCCTGGCAACCAGGACCGCCGTGTCCGGTGCGGTCAGCAGCGGTTCCGCTTACGGTGTCCGGCTGACGTTGCGGCCGCATCCGGTGTCCACGCAGGTGCGCACCGTGCGCGGCAGGTTGCATCTGGACCGGTTGGCCCTGGTGGTGAGCACGCGATGAGCAGGCTGCAATGGTGAGCGCGATCCCGGCGTTCGAACTGGCCGCATACCAGCGGGCGGTCCGGACGGTGCTGACGCACCCGGTCATCACCGAGATCTTTCCCGATGCCGAGGCGCTGCCCCTGGTGCGCCGCTGGGCAAACGAACTGCGCGCCGACCTGGCCGAAGTGTTCGGCTACCGGCTGGAGTTGTCCCGGTCGGCCGCGCGCCTGTTGCGGGTACTGGATGACCTCGATGCGAGCCAGCCCGCTCGCTCCCTGACCGACCGCCCTTTCGATCGTCGGCGTTACGCCTATCTGGCGCTGACGTTGGCCGCGCTGGGCCGCTCGGGCACCCAGATCGCGCTGTCCGAACTGGCCGAGGCGGTGGCGGCGGATGCCGTGCGGATCGACGGGCTGGGCCTGTCGACCGAGCGGGCAGCCGATCGAGCCGCGTTCGTGGACGCGGTGGCCTGGTTGGAGACGCGGGGTGCGCTGCGGTTGGCCGACGGCAGCGCGCGGCGCTGGGCCGACGACCCGGATTCCGGCGAGGCGCTCTACGACATCGACCGGGACGTGGTGCACGCCGTATACCGCCCCACCCGCGTGCTCCAGCATCTGCGCAGCGTGACCGCGCTGCTCGCGCGGAGCACCGCCGCCAGCCGGGACACCCGCCGCCGCGAGGCCGGGCACCGGGCCCGGCGCGCCCTCGTCGAGCGGCCGGTCGTCTACTACGCCGACCTCGATCGCGACACGGCCAACATCCTGCGAGGGCCGCACGCGGTGGCCGACGTGGAACGGCTGACCGGCCTGCCCGCCGAACGTCGCGCCGAAGGCATCGCCATGGTGGACACCTCAGGTGCCTTCTCCGACCGTCGGTTTCCCGGCACCGGCACCGTCGCCCAGGCGGCTCTGCTGCTGATCGGCGAGGTCGCCGACCGGCTCGACGATCTCGACGCGCCACCGCTGATCAGGATGCCACCGCCCGACGATGTCGATCAGGCGCTCGCCCACGCGGTGGACGCGGGGCTGCCCATGGCCGGGGTACTGGCCGACCTCGCCGAGTCCGACCCGCCGGCGCGGGACAGCGATGCGGCCGAGCTGCCCGAATCCCAGCCGGAGGAGGACGACACGGTGTCCAGCCTTCCACAGCACCCGCTGGTCGAGACCGGATGGCTACAGGCAGCCATGACCGAACTGCTGGCCAGATACGGTTCGACGTTCGCCGCACAGTGGCGAGCCGATCCCGGCCGACTGTTGGCTGCCGCCGTCGACCTGCTGGCCGAGTTGCGCATGGTGGCACCGGTGGAGGGCGGAGTGCTCATCCTCCCGCTGCTCGCTCGTTACCGTAACGTCGTCGTGCAGGTGCGACGGCGCAAGGCGGAACCAACCCTGTTCGATGTAGGTGACGGATCTGACTGACCACGATGAGCGGACGGCTGACCGGTTCCGGCCGACACGCGCCGGTGTGATCAATCTCTGGGACTACCGCGACGAGGAGTTCGTCTTCGCCGACGGTCGGCTGGTGTTGCGCGGCCCCAACGGTTCAGGCAAGACCAAAGCACTGGAAGTGCTGTTCCCGTTCGTCCTGGACGGCCGGATCGAACCACGCCGACTCAACCCGTTCGCCGGCGAGGACCGCACCATGAAGTCGAACCTGCTCTACCGCAAGCAGGACGCGGCCTACGCCTACGTGTGGCTGGAATTCGCTCGAACCCCCGATGACGTGGTGACGATCGGCGTCGGTATGCGGGCCCAGCGGCACAATGACAAGGTCACACGCTGGTATTTCGTCGTGGACGGCCGGGTCGGCGTGGATTTCTCGCTGCTCGGCCCGGACGATCGGCCGCTCACTCGCAAACAGCTCGGTGCCCAGCTGGGCGCTGACGTGGTCACGGATCGGGCCGTCGAACACCGGGCCGCAGTCGACGCGCGACTGTTCGGGCTGGGAGCCGAACGCTACGAGCAGTTGCTCACGCTGGTGCTGACCCTGCGCCGCCCCCAGCTGGCCAAGCACCTCGACCCCAAGGGTCTGTCGAGGACCCTGTCCGACGGGCTGCGGCCACTGGACGACGAGCTGATCACCGAGGCGGCCAGGTCCTTCGACGACATGGAAGCGGTGCAGCGCACTCTGGACGGGCTGGTCCAGGCCGACGACGCCGCGGCCGTCTTCCTCGGCCTCTATACGACGTACCTGCGCACCCACGCCCGCGCCACGGCCGATGCCGTCAGCCGCCGACGGTCCGACGTCGAACACTGCCGAGTCCAACTGGCCAGCGCGCTGGGCACCCGAGCCGCGGCGATCGAGGCTCGCGACCGAGCCGAAGCCGTGGTGACCGAAACCGATCTTGCGCTGGGCAAGCACCGCGCCGCGTTGGACGCGCTACAGCGCAGTACCGCGTTCCAGCAACACAAAGGCGATCTCGACCAGCTCACCGAACTCGTGGGCAAGCTGGGACACGCTGCCCGCCAGCAGCGGGCGGCCGCCGGCCAGGCGACGGCCACCGCAGTGGCACGCCACCAGGACACGCGCGAAGCACAGGCCAAACTCGGTGACGCACGCCAGGAGGTGACCAGGGCGGCCGCCGAACTGGCCGACGACGCCACGGACGCGGGCATCGAGTGGAACGCCGCCGATGCCGAGCCGGACGATCGGTTCGGCGAGCGAGTCAACGCACGCGCCATGGGCCGCGTCGAGGACGTACAAGCACTCCGCGCGGCGCTGCAGGCACTCCGCGAGGCCAACCGGGACCGGCAGCGACACGAGACCGCGTTCGGTACGGCCGAACAGCAGGTGGCAGAGGCCGAGGTGACCGAACGATCGGCCGCTGACCAGCTCGACGGTGCCAAGGCCCGAGTCAGAGACGCGCTGCTCGCCTGGGACACCCGCCACTCCCCGGCCCTGACCGAACTCGGCGTCGCCGGGCCTCTCGACGCGCTGGTCACGGTGTTGCACCTGGTCGGCGAACCGGACGCGCCGACGCTCGAATCAACCTTGGACGAGCTGACCAACGCCGCCAGCCAGAGCCTGCGCGCCGAAGCGCATCGGCAGTCCGGAGAACGGGACCGGCGACGGGCCGAGCTGGCGGACCTGCACGAGCAGCGGCAGAAGATCGCGGAAGAACAGGACGACGCGCCGGAGCCGTTCGCCGCGCGAAGCGCGTTCCGAGCCGAGCGCGCCGGGGCTCCGCTGTGGCGACTGGTCCGATTCGCAGACAACCTGCCAGCCGAGCACGCCACTGCGATCGAGGCCGCGCTGGCCGCGGCGAACATCCTCGACGCATGGGTGGATCCAGACGACGCAGTCACCGAAGCGGCGATCGACACAGGCCGTTCAGACGGCTACCTGATCCCATTGCCGCCGGACCAGCGCCCCACCGACCGGACGCTGGCCGAGGCGCTCGTCCCGGAAGAAGACACCACAACCGGAATCACCCCAGCCCGGGTGACCGCGATCCTGTCCTCCATCGCCCTGCTAGACACTGACAACAGCGTCGGCGCGGCGCAGGTCGCACCCGTTGTGTCGCTCGGCGGCGGATTCGCCCAGGGCATCCAGGTGGGCACGCACACCAAGTCAGGCGCCGAGTTCGTCGGCGCGACCGCCCGCCAACACCGCCGCGAACGCCGCCTCGCCGAACTGGACGCACAGATCGAGCAGGTCATCCAGGCAGTGGCTGAGCTGGACGCGACGATCGACCAGATCGAGACGGTGCTCGGCGATGTGGCCACCGCCCGCAAGGAACTCCCCCGGACTGGGCCGATCGCGCTCGCGATGCGGGCGGTGGCGGACGCCGGCGGTGTGCTCCGGGAACGCCGCAACGTCCTGGACACCGCACGCCGCAACCTGGATCAGGCCGTCGCCGAGATCGGCGACCGGCAACGACGGCTGGCCAGAACCGCCGCCGAACACCACATCGCGCCTGAGCCGGACACCGTCGAAGCGATCGCCGCCGCTGTCGACCGGTTCCAGCGATCGGCGACGACGCTCGCCACGGCCCGCGCGGCCGAACAGTCCCGCGCCGATGCCCTCCTACTCGCAGAACGGCTGTTGACCGAGGCCGACGACAACGCAACCGACCTGCTCGCCAAAGCAGAGGATGCCGAACGCGAGCACGCCGAACAGGCCGAGGGACTGGCCACCCTGCGTGAATCCGTGGGTGATGATGTCGACAAGGTGCTCCGAGACATCGGGGATGCCAAGGAACGTATCCGGACCACCGAGACCGAGCTGAAGCGGCTGCACGAGGTCCATAACAAGGCCGGGACCACAGCAGGGCAGGCGATCGAATCGGTCACCGGCGCGCGGGCCACGCTGGTGACGGCCATCGCCGAAGCGCAGGCCGAGGCCCATCGCCTCGCACCCTACGCACACCGCGAGATCCTCGACCTGCTGCGGGTACCGACCGGTCCGGTCTGGCCGGGATCGACCCAGGACTGGCTTCCCCCGGTAGACCTCGTCGCCGAAGCCGAACCGACACTGACCGACGAACCAAATGCACACATCGCCGCGCTACCAGCGACGGTAGCCCGGCTGCACGACGCCATTCAGGCGACCACGGCAGAACTCAGCCCCAGCGAGTCATCGCTGAAGTCGACCAAGACCAGACTGTCCACGGCGCTTGACGCGCTACAGGCCCAACTGTCCGCCGCGGGGCACGACTACCACCCCGAGTGGGAGGCAGACCAGGACGTGATCGTCGTCCGGGTGGCCGACGAGACCGGCTACACACCGATCGTCGACTTCGCCCGACGGATCACCGCTGCCCGTCGCGACCAGGAGCAACTGCTCACCGACTCCGAACGGCGCATCCTCGAAGACGCGCTGCTCGGGCGGCTGGCCCAGCAGATCCACGAACGGACCGTCGACGCCCGCGACCTGATCGACCGGATGAGCTCGGAAATGCGCACCCGACGAATGTCCTCAGGCACGACCGTCGGAGTGCACTGGGAACTCTCCGACGGCCTCGACGACGAACAGCGCGCCATCTCCCGGCTACTCGATCGGGACGCCTCCCGGCTCGGCCCCGACCACCTCGCGGACATGCGCACACACTTCGCCAGCCGGATCAAGACCGCCCGGGCCCAACACCCGGACCGGTCCTACTCCGACCTGCTCGCCGACGTTCTCGACTACCGGCGCTGGCGAGCCTTCGCGTTCTCCCTGATCGACGGACGCGGCACCGAGGAACGGCTGACCCAGGCCCGGCACAGCACGCTCTCCGGCGGCGAGCAATCGGTGTCCCTGCACCTGCCGCTGTTCGCCGCCGCCCACGTGACCCTGTCCTCGGCCCAGGCACGCTGCCCCCGGTTGCTCGCACTGGACGAGGCATTCGCCGGGATCGACGACACCGGACGACGTGAACTGCTCGGGCTGACCGCAGAGTTCGACCTGGACCTGTTCATGACCGGCTACGACCTGTGGGCCACCTACGAGACCGTGCCGGCCTGCGCCCACTACGACCTGTCCCACTCGGCCACCGAACACACCGTCAGCGCTCTGCTGCTGGTGTGGGACGGTGGCGAACTGCTCGCTGACGGCACCGAGGACCTGGCGGCGGCACTCGGCTCGCCCGGCACCCGCCGCCGTCCCACGAGCACGGACACACCCACGCTGGAGTCATCGGCTGACGAGGACGAGGAATGACCCGGTCCGCGATCGACCGTGTGTTCGACGATCCCGGCTGGCAGCGCTTGCTCGCCGCCGCCCGGCGCAAGCTGGAAACGAACTCCGGCGCTCTGGACGGTGCCATCGGTTTGCGCGCCCCCACGGAAGCCGAGCGCCGGGTCGTTATCGGCATCACCGGCCGACACCGGCCAGTCGACGTCAAAGCCGTCCGGGTCGACCTTGCCGAACTCGACCAGGCCGTACGCGACGCGTGCGGATCAGGTCTCGTCGAGGTCCTGGTCCAGCAGGGTGGGCCGCTGCGCGACCGGCAGGCCGAACGAGCCAAGGAATCGCGAACACGAGCCGACCTGCTTACCCAGGCGCACGCGCTGTGCCCCCGGCACACGGACGAGCCCTGGTTCAACGCCTGGCTGGACGGCCTCGTCGACGACGGAACGATCACCCGCCTGATCCGAAGCGGCGAGGCAGACGAACTGGTCTCCGCCGCCCAAGTGCTCGACCGGCTTCCCGCCTTCGACCTACCGCTACCTGTGCTCGCCGAACTGGCGACCGGCAACACCAAAGCCTTGTCCGGCACCCGCGCCGCGGGCCTCGTGTTGCGCGCGCTCGCCCTGCGTGATGATGTCCTGGCGCCAACGTCCCGCGCGCAAGCGCGTGTCCGCTGGGAAGCCGCCGGGGTGATTGTCGATGACCTGGCCAGTCAGGTCCTCGTGCTCAACGTCCGCGCGACCGCCGACCACGTCGTCGCGAACTGGCTGCACGACGCGGCCGACGCCGGCATTCCCTTCCGGCTCACCCTCCACCAACTCAGCCTGGCGCAGCTTTCTCCCAACGCGGCCACGATCCATGTGTGCGAAAACCCGGCGGTGCTGCGCGCAGCCGCTGGCCAACTCGGCGCGAGTTCCGCACCGCTGGTCTGCACCGAAGGCCAGCCCTCCGCCGCCTGCCACGCCCTCCTCACCGCAGCCACCGGCCAAATCTACTGGCGAGGTGACTTCGACTGGACCGGCCTACGCACCACCGCCACCGCGATGACCCGCTACCACTCGCTGCCATGGCGGATGACCAGCACCGACTACCGCACCGCCCTGGAAGCCGGCGACTCCGAGCCACTGAAAGGGCCGCCAGCCCCCAGCCCATGGGAACCACGCCTCGCCGAACTGATGACCCGTCATCGTCAAGCCATCATGGAGGAACGTCTCATCCCGATGCTGCTGGACGATCTCAGTTCGGAATGAGGCTCATCTACTCCCAGTGACGTTCGAGTGGCACCCATCGACCATTGCCAACTTCGCCCGTGACCAACGGGTCAACGAACGCGGCAATCGCAAGAACGACCTCGTGGAGGTCAGTGGGGAGATGATCGCCGTCGCCCTGCGTGTCAGGATCGGATGAGGCCAGCGGTTCGTAGCAAGCCCGCCTGACGCAGGGCGAGAGCCAAAGGTCTGAGATGTCAGCAGTGCCAGCAGCGCCGATGGTCCAGGATGACGTGGTGAGTACTCCTGGTCCGACCGAACACCGACCGCTGCCTATGCCAATGAGGCGATGGGCAACTGCGCACGGTAGTCGGCGTGGGTGAATTATCGGGTCGCGGACCTGCGGCTTCGGGCGACGGAGGGGTGTGGCTACGAGCCGTGGCCTGCTGGATCTGAACGCCTTTCGGACCGGCTGGTCTGTCACCGGTGCGGTTCGCCAGTCGCGCAGCCGAACAACACGTACTCAGGTTTGCTGCCGCGCAGATGTGACCTGGCTGGTACGCCCGCCCTGATGACTCCAGGTAACGTCCGCCCGATGAAGCTCAATCCGGTCAACAATGTGCCCAGCGGGCTGACCAAACGAGCCCAGGGTTTTGTTGCCATGCATGGCATGAAGGTCGACGTCCAGCCTGTCGAGGAACGTACACGGTGGTGGCGTACGCGAGGTATCCCAGCGTCGGTGATCGACAGGATGGCGGCTTATCAGCAGCGTTGGGGTGGTCTGTTTTTGCCGCCCGCGCCGGCATACCAGGGAGGGCCCAAATACTTCGACTCCGATGCGCCCGAAGGTTCGTCTTCTGAGGGCTGGTGGTTCGAAGCGGGTGATCCACGCGTCTCGGTCCCTTACCTGTTCATGATCGGTCCGGCTGGTGAGTTCGGTATCTATGGAGACGGCAGGTGGACGGGCCTCCACATGACTGTCGAGGGGTGGGTGGAGTCAGTCGCCTTGGCCCACCACGCGTCGCTGTGGGCGAAGCAGATCACCAAAGTGACTGGCGATGACGTCGATCACCTTGCGCTGGAGGGCTTCCAGCCGGTCCAGGAGGTCAAGGGCTTGGCGGATACCTGGTGGCGAGGGACTGACACGTTGATCGCAGTCTATTCAGGGCCGCCGGAGTATTCGGGTCCGCGACGGACCGCGTTGATTTACTCCGGTCTTGATCAGTGGGGATTGCGCGGTGGAGTCTCGGACAGTGACGATTGAGTCAGACCCTGCCAAGATCTTGACGCAAGACATTGTTGCGTCAACGGGCGCGGGGGCGCTGAAGCCGACCGCCCAGGATCTCGGCCGCACGCTTGTCCGACTCGCCGACCCAGGCCGCGTAGACGCGCAAGGTTGTCGCACCGCCTCCGCCGTGACCGAGCCTGCCGGCCACCGTGCGGAGGTCGACGCCCGCGGTAAGCAGCTCGGTCGCCGAATAGTGACGGAGGGCGTGAAGGTGGCTGTCGATGCCGAGCCTGGCGCACATCCGGGCGTACCGGTGTGTCACGCCGCTGGGATCACATGGCTTGTCGCACGCGGCCTGGTAGGAGAAGAGGAACGCCTTGTCGGTGGGCTTGATTTCGAGCGCCGTCGCCGCCTCGTGGTAGCGCGCCTTGT
>DASXOJ010000101.1:0-11610 GCA_036494465.1 Pseudonocardiaceae bacterium | reverse complement strand
GCTTCGAGGTTGCCGGTCCGGCCGGTGCCGAGGTGATGGTTTGGAGTGAGTCGCGATGAGTGTGCTGGACTTCCACCTGCCCAAGAACCTGGAGGCGCACGAGCCGCCGGAGGCGCGCGGTCAGCGCCGCGACGGCGTCCGACTGCTGGTCGGCGCAGCGACGAGCGGGCAGACGCGCGGAGGGGTGAGCAGGCAGACGAGCGGGCAGGTGCCCGGAGGGGCGGTCGGAGGGGCGGGCGGGCAGGCCAGCGGAGGGGCGCGCGGAGGGGCTGACGGGCAGGCGGGCGGGCACGCCAGCGGAGGGGCGAGCGGGGAGGTGAGCCATCACCGGTTCACCGACCTACCCGATCTGCTCCGACCCGGCGACGTGCTGGTGGTCAACACCTCGGGCACGCTGCCCGCCGCTGTGCCGATCGCCGAGCGTCCGCTGACCGCGCACTTCTCCACCGAGCAACGCGACGGGCGCTGGCTGGTCGAACTGCGCGGCAACGCGGGCAAAGCCACCAAACCGTACGCGGGCGGTGCGCCGGGCGATCGGCTCACGTTGCTCGGCGGGGGTGCGCTCACGTTGCGCGAACGCTATTCGCGGGAGCGGCTGTGGATCGTGGACGTGGACACCGGCCGGTACCACTCGGTGTCGCGCCTGCTGGCCGAGCAGGGCAGGCCGATCCGCTACGACTACGTGCGCAAACCGTGGCCGCTTTCGTACTACCAGACCGTGTTCGCGCGGGTGCCGGGCAGCGCGGAGATGCCGAGCGCGGCGCGCCCGTTCACCGCTGAGGTGGTCACCCGACTGGTCGCGGCGGGCGTGCTGGTGGTGCCGATCGTGTTGCACACCGGTGTCGCCTCGCCGGAGGCGCACGAGCGGCCCTACCCGGAGTGGTTCAGCGTGCCCGAGGTCACCGCCCGCGTTGTCAACCAGGCAAAACAGGCCGGTGGTCGGATCATCGGAGTGGGCACGACGGCGGTCCGGTCCATCGAATCGGCTACCGACGAACAGGGCGTCGTGCAGGAGCGGTCCGGCTGGACCGAGCTGATCATCACAGCCGATCGAGGGGTTCGGGTGATCGACGGTCTGCTCACCGGGTTCCACGAGCCCAGGGCGTCCCACCTGGACATGCTCGCCGCCATCGCACCCGCTGACCTGCTCAGACGCTGCTATACGGCCGCGATCGAGGGCGGATACCTATGGCACGAGTTCGGCGACGTCAACCTGCTCCTGCCATGAGGCTCGCTGCCAGGTGCCCGCGAACAACGCGCCCAGCGCGACCAGTTCGGTGAACGCCATGCCGCGTTCGACCAGGCCGAGCGGGAACACCTGCCACCAGTTGTCGCCGGTGATCGCGACCGCGCCGAGGATCAGCGCGAACCAGCCGAGCGCCGCGACCGCGAACAACCGCGCGGGCAGCCTGGCCAGCGCCGATTCGGGGAATGCCCGACCGGCCGCCGTCAAAATCGCGATCGGCAGGCAGGCGAAGGCGACCACGCTGGCATACCGGTGCAGCAGGCCGCTGAACCCGGAGTGCGGCCCGGTTGCCCAGTCGTGCTTGGGAAACAGGATCACGATCAGCATGCCGACCGTCCACAGTGCACCGAAAACCAGCGAAACGACCGGAATTCCGCGATACCGGCGCAGCGCCGCGAACCCTGCCGCCGAACCGAGCACGATCGCGAGTACGGCGATGTCGAAGAGCCAACTGTTGGCGCTCAGCCCGTATTCGCTGATGGTCTGGCGCAGCGCGCTGATCTGATCGGTCGGCGGGATGAACTGCAACAACAGGATCAGCACAGCGCCAAGGGCGAGCGCGAGGATCGAGCCGGTGCCGATCTTGCCGGCGCGAGTGGTCGTCACGGTTTCAGCATATCCGACCCGGGGTATGCGAAAGGAGCCGAGAGAGTCGACCCGAGGAGGAACGACGATGCGTCATTCCAGGTGGGGACTTGGTGCCGGAGCGATCATCGCCGGTGCGGCCGTGGTGGCCTGTGGCCCCGGCGGCACCGCGAGCCCGGCAGGCAGCAGCGCGCAACCCGACCCGGCCAAGGTCCTCGACGCGGCCTACACCACGACGACCAACAGCGGCACAGCGAAAGTCGACCTGACTGGTCAGATCGGCACCACGGTCAACGGCAAACAGGAAAACGTGCCGATCACCGCCAATGGCGTCGTCGATTTCGCGCACAAGGCAACGGATCTGAACGAGACCATGGCGGGCGCGGCCAGGGACATGACCGAGACGCGCTATCTCAACGGCATGCTCTACCAGCGCATCCCATCGATAGCGACCGGTCTGGCCGGTGGCAAGCAGTGGATCGCGATGGACCTCAACCAGGTGGCGTCGAAACAGGGCAACACCGGGCTCGGGCAGATGCTGGCCAGCGCGCCAAGTGACCCGTCGCAGATATTGGCGTACCTGACCGCGGTGGAGGGTCAGGTCAAGACCGTTGGTCAGGACACAGTGGACGGTGCGAAGACCACGCACTACGACGCCACCATCGATCTGGACAAGGTGGCCAGCCTGGATCCGGGCGCGGCGAGCGCGACCAAGCAGCTCGAACAGCAGCTGGGCACGAATTCGCTGCCGATCCAACTGTGGGTGGATCAGCAGAACCGGGTGCGCAAGATCAGCACGAACGAGAACATCACCCACCCGGTGCCCGGCTCGACGACCAGCGGCGGCACCGCGACCACTGGCACCAACGGGCAAACGCTGACCATTGGCAGTGTGCACGTGTCGTTCACGATCACCATGTCCGACTACGGCACGCCGGTACACGTCGTCGCGCCGCCCGCCAATGAAACGGATAACCTCACCAACAAATAAAGATCGGTCAACTGTGGACGGGTTACCTCACGACTTTCGTCGGTAGCCGTGTGTAACCGCTTGGCAGGTAGCTTCGTGCGGATTGCGTTCACCCCTCCCTGCCAAGGAGTTTCGATGAACATCCGCACCAGGTTGTTCGCCCTCGCGCTCGGCACGCCCGTGCTGTTCGCGGGGGCGGCCCTGTCCGCCACGAGCGCGACAGCGGCACCGCCGACGACAACGGTGATCTCCAACAACGTCGCGCCTGACCTCGCGAATGTGCAGAGCACCGGCGATGTGGCTGACGGCAAACAGTTTTCCGTCTCGGTCGCGTTGAAACTGCGCAACACCACCGCGTTGCACCAGTTCCTCGCTGATGTCAGCAACCCGCATTCCGCGCGGTACGGCCATTATCTGACGCCCGCGCAGTTCATGTCCGACTACGGTCCGACCCAGGCGAGTGCGGACGCGGTGTCCAAGGACCTCGCATCGGCAGGCTTGCACGTCAGCAAGGTCAGTGCGAACCGTCAGGTCGTCGACGCGACCGGTACCGCCGCGCAACTCCGCACGGCCTTCGGCACCACCATCGGTTCCTACTACGACCAGAGCCAGCACCGCGCGTTCTACGCCAACAAGACCGCGCCGGCGCTGCCCACCTCGATCGCGAACGTGGTGCAAGGGATCGCGGGTCTGGAGGACCACTACCTGCCGCACCACTCGGTCACCAAGCCCACCGCCACCCCGGACGGTTACGGTCCGAGTGATCTGCGCGGCGCCTACGACGTGCCGGATGGTGCGGACGGCTCGGGCGTGACGGTGGCGTTGTGGGAGTTCGACGCGTTCCCCGCCGCTGACACCACCGCCTATGACCAGCAGTACAACCTGAACTCGCCGACGCCGAGCGTGGTCAATGTCGACGGTGGCCAGTCCAGCCCGGCAGGTGGCGAGGACGAAGTCGATCTGGACATCCAGACCATCCAGGCGATGGCGCCCGCTGCCAACCAGATCGTCTACGAAGCGCCTGAACCCGGCAACGACGACAATGCCTTCCAGAAGGAAGAAATCGACGAGGCCAACCAGATCGTCTCCGACGACAAGGCGTCGATCGTGTCCATGTCGTGGGGCATGTGCGAACCGCAGCGGGACGCGTCGCTGATGCAGTCCGCGGACAACGCGTTCGCGCAGGGCGCGGCCGAAGGTATCGGCTGGTTCGCGGCCTCCGGTGACGACGGTTCCGCCGACTGCGGCAGTGGCGCCGACTCGGTCGACTTCCCCGCGTCCGACCCGAACATCACCGGCGTCGGCGGCACCTCGCTGACCGTGAACAACGGCTCCTACGGCGGCGAATCCGCGTGGAACGGCAGCGGTGGCGGCACGTCGACCGTGTTCAGCAACCCGAGCTACCAGCAGGGCGTCGGCGGTAAGCGCACCGTGCCGGACGTTTCTTCCCTCGCTGACCCGAACACCGGCGTGGCCAGCTATTCCGATGGTCAGTGGGGTGTCGCGGGCGGCACCAGCCTGGCCGCGCCGCTGTGGGCGAGCTTCGCGGCGCTCTACGACCAGCAGGCGAAAGCGGCGGGCAAGTCCGCGCTCGGCTCGGCCAACGCGGCGCTGTACCAGGTCGCGGCCGGTAGCTCGGCCGGTTCCGCGTTCCACGACATCACCGACGGCAGCAACGGTGGGTTCAGCGCGGGCACCGGCTACGACCAGGTGACCGGCCTCGGCTCGTACGACTTCGGCAACCTGGCCAAGGCGCTCGGCGCCTGATCGAACACTCGGTAACGTCCACATGGCCTGGTGCCTGCTGCGCTACAAGGACATCACCAAGCTAGGCCCAATTCGATATTCACCTGCGGCAGCGGCGAAAACAAGACTGTTTTCGCCGCTTCGGTGTGCCCCCGCAGCGCCGACGAACTCGCGGACCGGTTCCGGTTGACCAGCTGACGACACCTGGACGCGGCGTAGCCCGTCGGACGGTATGGTGCTGAGGATGGGTCACGGCTGGTGACGCCGGGTGATCAGGATTGCGACACGGGGAGTTCAGACAGGTGGGCAAAGGATTCCGGATGACCCCGTCGGCGGTGCACGAGCACGCCAGCCGGACCTCGCAGCGCGGTGAACAGATATCGCAGACCGGCAGCCAAAGCGGTGGCGCGGGGATGCACGGCAGCGCGCTCGGGATGGTCGGCGGCAGCGCGGTGTCCGGCCAGCAGGGCTTGGTCGGCCGGTTCTCGTCGGCGTTCTCCCAGGCCGGGTCCAAACTGGAGGGGCACGCGCAGCAGCTGCACACCAGCGCGAACTCCGTGTCCGGCACCGATTCCGATCATGCCAGCGCGTTGAGCGGCATCCATCCGAGCAGCGGCAACGTGCGCAATCCGCATGCCAGCGGCTCCGCGCCCGGCATGCCAAGCTCGGCGCCGCCGCCCGGGGGCAGGAGGCCGGCGCACGCCTACCACAACATCAGCGGCACCGGTTATCACCAGGCAGGCCAGAACGCGTTCGACCAGTACTACCCGCAGGCCCGGCCCGGTTGGAACGGACGGCCGGACAATCTCGGTGGCAGGATCAGTGCCAACCAGTCATCCGCGCATAACCCGTACATTCCGGCATCTGCCACGCAGGCGCCGACGACGTCGCACGGCAACCTGATCGACCCCAACGGTCCCGGCCCGTCGGTGCATGCCGGTTACGGTTCGCCCCAGTCGCAGCAGGACTTCCTCAACACCCAGTTCCCCAACCACGGGAACGTCAACCCGAACTTCGGCTCGAATCAGGGTTACGGGCTGAACTGCAACCAGTGCATCGTCGGCGTGGACGCGGCGAACGCGGGCCATCCCAGCACGCAGGCGGCGCCGATGTCGGCAGGCACCTTCTCTGGCACCGATTTCCTGCGGAACAAGTACAACGGCACGGACTACCAGAACACCAACTACGGCGCGATCACCCAGAAGATCAGCCAGGAGGGTGGCGCCGGAGTCGTCTACGTCAGTCGGCCGCCCACTGCCACCTCGCCCGGTTCGGCGCACGTGTTCAACGTCGTGCAGCACCCGCAGTACGGTGCGGTCTACCTCGACGGGCAGACGGGCAAGCTGGGCAACCTTGAGGGCGGCACCGACCGGATCGATCTCATGCACTACTTCCCGGACTACCAGCCGAACGCGTAACCGGACAGCACACGGCTTTTTCGACTTGGAGAGTATTTCGATCATGGACCGGGACAACGCGATCGCGGCGGCACGGGCACTACTGGACCAGGAAACCGCCGAGGTTCCCCAGGATTCGCCGTTTCGCCACATGGTGATCCGGGAGGAGCAGGTCATGCGGCACGCGGCCGGCTGGCTGGTGCCGTTCAACACCAGGCAGTACCTGGAGACCGAGGACTTCGCCGTGGCCGCGGTGCCCAACCTGATCATGGTGCCCGGCGACGGTTCGCCTGCGCACTTCCCGCCCAGCGCGGTCCCGGTCGACCGCTACCTGGACGCGGTCGCTGCGGGCGAGATCGGCTGGGGGCAGCTTCCCCTGGCCTGACTCCGGAGTGGACAGTGCTGACGGGCGCCGGATGATCCGGCGCCCGTCAGCTGTTCGGGGATTGGTCTCAGACGAAGGCGCTCTCGCCGGTGATGGACTTGCCGACGATCAGCGTGTTCATCTCGCGGGTGCCTTCGAAGGAGTAGATGGCTTCCGCGTCCGCGAAGAACCGGGCGATGTCGTAGTCGAGCAGGATCCCGTTGCCGCCGAAGATCTCCCGGCACCAGGCGACCACCTCGCGCATCCGCGCGGTCACGAACGCCTTGGCCAGCGCCGAGTGTTCGTCCCGGAAGATGCCCTGGTCCTGGAGTTTCGCCAACTGGACCAGCATGCCCCAGCTCGCGGTGATGTTGCCGAGGCTGCGCACCAGCAGGTCCTGCACCAACTGGAACCTGGCGATCGGCCTGCCGAACTGCTTGCGCTGCTTGGCGTAGTCCAGGGCGAGTTCGTAGGCGCCGATCATCACGCCGAGCGCCTGCCAGGCAACGCCGCCCCTCGTCGCGCGGAGGATCTCGGCGACGTCGCGGAAGGAGTTGATGCGCTGCAACCGGTTCGACTCGGGCACGCGCACGTCGGTCAGGGTGATCTCGGCGTTCTCCACGATCCGGAAGGCGATCTTGTTCTCGATCTTCACCGGCTCAAAACCCGGCGTGCCCTTCTCGACGACGAAACCCTTGACGTTGTTGTCGTCCACGTCACGCGCCCACACCACGACCAGGTCGGCAAAGGTGGCGTTGCCGATCCACTTCTTGGCACCGTTGATGATCCAGGTGTCGCCATCTCGCTTTGCGGTGGTGCGCATGCCGCCTGCCACGTCGGAACCGCCGAGTGGTTCGGTCATCGCGAACGCGCCGATCTTGTCCATCGCCGCCATCGCGGGCAGCCACCGGTCGCGCTGCTCCTGGTCGCCACCGGCGTAGATGCTGTACATGGCAAGGCCGCTGTGCACGCCGAAGAAGGTGGCCACCGACGGGTCGGTGCGGCTGTACTCCATGGCCAGCGTGCCGATGAGCAGGTTGCTCGCGGCCGGGATCGGGTCGCCGTAACCCTCGTAGGCGACGCCCGCCAGGCCCAGCTCACGGAACTTGCCGATCAGCTCGCGCGGGAACTCGCCCTTGGCCCAGTACTCGTTGACCATCGGCTGCACTTCGGTGTGCATGAAGTCGCGGGCGCGGATGAGCAGCTTGCGCTCTTCCTCGGGGAGCAGGCTTTCGTAATCGTAGAAATCGATGGGCGCGGTCATCACTTCTCCTCCGATGCACTGTCCAGAGCGGACAGAACGGCGATTTGCCTGCGGTCGCGTGCGTCGGCGAGTTCGGCGTACGTGGTGGTGCCGTAAGCGTCTTCTACTGCTTCGATCAGTTTTTCGGTCGATTCCGGGTCCTGCGACGGTTGCCCGAGGCCGGCCCACATCTTCTTCATGCCGGGGCCGATGTGCTCGGCCATGTGCCGGTAGCCGCCCTTGCCGCCACCGAGGTGCGAGCCGAGGAACGGGCCGACGGTCGCCCAGCGCAAACCGAGCGAGTTGGTCATCACGGTGTCCAGGTCGGCAGGCGAGACGACGCCCTGCTCGACCAGGTAGATCGCTTCGCGGCTGAGCGCGTTCTGCAGCCGGTTGCCGACGAAGCCGGGGATCTCCTTGCGCTCGACGACCGGCACCCGGCCGACGGAGCGGTAGAACTCGACAGCGCGATGAACGGACTCCTCGCTGGTTTTCGTGCCTGGCACGACCTCGACCAGCGGGATCACGTGCGGCGGGTTGAACGGGTGACCGATCAGGATGCGCTCGGCCGCCTTGTCCGCGAACGCCGTCGACGGGATGGCGGAGGACGAGCTGAGCAGCAGGGCGGGTGCTGGGGCGAGGTCGGCGAGCTGGGCGAAGAGGTCCTTCTTGAACTCGACGCTCTCCGGGCCGTTCTCCTGCACGATGTCCGCGTCGCGCACGGCGTCGGCCAGGTCGGTGGCGATGTGCACGCGGTCGGCGAGGCCGGTCACGTCCAGGCCCTGTGCGGCCAGGTGCGGGGTGAACTCGGCGAGCGCCTCGCTGACCGCGGTCGCCAGGTCGGGGCGGGGGTCGGTGATCCGGACGGTGAGGCCGTGACCGGCGAACAGGGCCGCCCAGGACAGGCCGATCGTGCCCGCGCCGATGATCGCTGCGGTCTTCATTTCCTGGCTCCGTTCTTCAGGTAGTCGTGGATCGGCGTGACCGGGGCCAGGGTCAGGTCGGTGAGAATGTGGCTGGCGGAAACCACTTCGCGGACCGGGAGGTCGGCGAGCGGGGCCAGCACGTGCTCGAACAGCTGGAGGCGGGCCGGTCCGGTCCACGCCTCCTTGACCACCACGTCGGTGATCTCGGTGCGGACCAGTTCGGCGATGCGTGGCATGCCGTCGTAGCCGGGGGTGATCTTCAGCATGAAGGTGGGCACGGTGATCTGGGCCTTTGCCGCGTCCAGGTCGAGCTGGTGGTGCTTGTAGCCCATCGTCGCTGTCGCCACCCGCAGGGTGCCGTAGTCGAGCGTGCCGACCAGGGCGCCGTTGTCGACGTACAACTTCGGCGCGCCAATGGTTTTCGGGTACGCGCTGACTTCGCGGCCGGAGGCGGTGGCCGGGAAGTTGTCCAGGTACATCGCGTGCAGGTACTCGCCGCGTTCGCCGTCGAACGTGACCGGGATCGCCTGGCCGGACTCGGTGTACGGGCCATAACCGCTGACGTCGCCCATGCGCATCACCTCGAACCGGACCAGCGGCTCGTCGATGGTGAGCGGTTCGGGGACGACCGCGCGCAGCGCCTCCGGGTCGGTGCGGTAGACGATGTTGAGGTACTCACGGTCGGTGAACCGGGGGACGACCGGCGCGAACGCGGGGTTGACCAGGGGAGTGGTGACGTGGGTGAGGACTTCGTTCGGTTGCATGATCAGCTCCGGCTCAGTTCGGCGAGAACGGCTTCGGTGTCCGCGCCGGGCAGCGGGGCCTGGCGGCGGATCGACGCGGGCGTCGCGGAGAACTTCACCGGGATGCCGATCGAGCGGATCTGCCCCTCGGAGGGGTGCTCGACCACGTCGAGCAGGTGGCCGTCCTGGATGTAGGGCTCGTCACCCGCCTTGTCGAGCTCCAGCACCGGCGCCATCGGGATGCTGTGCTTCGCGCACACCTCGGTCCATTCGGCCGTGGTGAGGGCGGGAGCGCATTCCTCGATGAGCAGGGACAGCGCGGGAGTGTCCTCGGTTGCTATTGCCTTGCCGTTGACGCGCGGGTCGTCGACCAGGTCGGGGCGACCGGCGGCGGCGAAGAAGTCGCGGAAGTTCTCCGGGTTGTAGGGGATCACGCAGGCCAGGCCGTCCTTGGTGGGCACGGCACGGTGTCCCTGCAACATCGACAGCGGGAAGCCGGTGTGGCCCTGCGGCGGCTCGTAGACGTGGCCGGAGAGGTGCTCGACCAGGTTGAACGCGATCAGCGTGTCGGTCATCGGGATCTCGATGTACTGGCCCTGACCGGTCGTGCGCTGGTGCAGCAGCGCCGCCAGGACCGAGTAGGCGATGGTCAGCGAGGACACCTTGTCGCCGAGGATGGTCGGCAGGTAGACCGGCTTGCCCAGCGCCCGGTTCGCGATGTCCACCAGGCCCGACGCGGCCTGCACCGTCTCGTCGTAGGCGGCGTTGCCTGCCTGCGGGGAGTCGCTGCGGAAACCCTGGGCGTGCGCGTAGACCAGCTTGGGGTTGCGCGCCTTGATGTCGTCGTAGCTCAGACCGAGCCGGTCGAGGGCACCTGGGCGCATGTTCGTGATCAGCACGTCGGCGGTGTCGATCAGGGCCAGGGCCTGTTCGCGGTGGGCTTCGTCCTTGAGGTTGAGGGCGACGCTGCGCTTGTTGCGGTTGACGGTCAGGTTCAGTGGGGTCATGCCCGGCGTGTTGCGGTACTGGCCGACCCGCACGGTGTCCGACGGCGACTCGATCTTGATCACGTCCGCGCCAAGATCGCCCATGATCTGCGCGGCGTACGGGCCCATCACCACCGTGGAGAGGTCGATCACCCGGACTCCGGCCAGCGGGCCGGTCGCAGGGATCGATGCTGTGTGCTGCGTCATTGTCTTCCTCTTTCCCCTCGTACCTTCACCAACGACGTTAGTAATGGCCCCGGGAAAAGGGAACGATCAAGAAAAGGACAATGGTATGACTGCTGTGGTCATACCGATTTCTGGGCGCGTTATACCGTGAGCGGGGTCACGAAGATCTCGCGTGCCACATCGATCAGCGCGGACAGGTCGGCGCCAGGTTCGGCACGGTCTTTTCGCCAGGTCAGGGCCGTCGTCAGTGAGGGGTTGAGTTCGCTGACCGGGAGTACGGTGACGTTGTCCATGCTGTAGCGGTGCATGGGACTGCGTGGGTCGAGCATGGTGATGGAGAATGCGAGTCCACTGGAAATCAATTCCGTGATTCCGGTGTAGTCGGTGGTGTTCAAACGAATTCGTTTTTTGATTCCGGCCGCGTCGAGCCGGGCATCCAGTTCGGTGAAATAGCTGCTGTTCCCGTCGCCGGGCGGGGGCAGGTAGCTCAGCTCGGTGAGCCCGGCCAGCGGCACGTCGTCGACGCCCGTGAACTGGTCGGCGGGTACCGCCACGCCGAGGCGTTCGGTCATCACCGGCAGGACTTCCAGCGCGGAATCGCTGATCGGAAGCCGGGCCAGGGTGAGCGCGAGCCGACCGTCCAGCACGGCCGCGATCAGGTCGGCGGACACGCCCGGCCAGCGCTTGAGGTCGTAGCGTTCCTCGACCGCGCCCGCGAGCTCCAGCACGCGTTCGCGCAGCAGCGGGTGCACGCCCGCAGGCATGCCGAGCAGCAGCGGCGCGCGCCGGCCGGTGCTGGCCTCGCGGACCCGCCACGGGATCGCGTTGAACCGCTCCAGCACGTCGCGCGCGAGCGGCAGCAGTGCGGCGCCTGCGGGCGTCAGCGAGACGCGGTGCGTACTGCGCTCGAACAGCTGCTGTTTCAGTTCGTGTTCGAGGTCCTTGATCCGCTGGCTGAGCGGGGATGCGGCAATGTGCAGCTTGCGCGCGGCCTGGGCATAGTTGAGCTCCTCGGCGACCGCCACGAAGTAGCGCAGGTGCAGCATCTCCACACGGTCAAGCCTAACCAGCGCTGTCGCCGGTGCGCTGCATGACCGTGTTGGTCGGGGTGCCGTAGTAGGCGGCGCGGATGCGGATGGTGAGGTGCTTCTCGCCGGGCAGGGTGATGATCCCGCAGGTGTTGATCTTCGGGTCGAGCACCTGGACGACCTGGAAGTT
>DASXOJ010000100.1:0-63463 GCA_036494465.1 Pseudonocardiaceae bacterium | reverse complement strand
CGACCGCTCCAACTGCAAGATCTCGCCGAGTCGCGACGGCGGGCACGGCCCGGCCTTGCCCAGCGCGGCCAACAGGTTGACCTGGGCAATGGTGACACCGTGCTCGCCAAGGGCGCCGTCGTAGATGCCGGTGAGAGCTCGGCTGATCAGCCGGACCCGCACCGCAAGGCAGCCGCCCGCAACCTCGTCGATCGAAGAACCGCTCACGATCGCAGTGTTGTATATACATCAAATCCTGTCAAGGCTGCCGACTGTGCCCCGTCCGTGGGCTTGACCCCTCGTGCCGGCTCCGCCACGATGGATGCGAATGATTCGGCTAGTTTCGAGAACTATCGGGAGGGCCTGGCTTTCGACTCGCGCAAGATGGCGCGAATGCACTTTGATGAGGAAAGAGCTTCCCCGGTGGCGAAGTCGTCGACAACGCCGTGACCGTGGAACACGACTACCGGCGAGATGAAGTTGCCATCGAACAGGACAGCCGTCACCAGCGTCCAGGAGGCGCGCGATGCCCTTGGCAAGCGGCTACGTGAGTTGCGCCAACGTGCCGCCGACGATGATGGCCGACCGCTGGGGCTGAGCGGCCGAAAGCTCGCGGAGTCGTTGTCCTGGCCACCGTCTAAGATTTCAAAGCTCGAAACCGCGGCGCAGACACCCACCGACGACGACATCGTCGCCTGGACGCGAGCGACCAACAGCGAAGCCGAGGCCGAGACCCTGCTCGCGGCGCTGCACACATTGGAGTCGCAGCACGCCGAGTGGCAGCGGCAGATGCGCGGCGGTCTGCGACATCATCAGCAGGAGATCGCCGAACTGAACGAGCGCACCACGTCCTTCCGGGCGTTCGAGCCGACCTTCATACCCGGCTTGCTCCAGACCGCCGACTACGCGCGGTATCGCTTCATGCAGGGCATCGCGGTTTTCAAGGTGCGCAACGATGTCGATGAAGCGGTGCGAACCAGGATCGACGGCCAGCGCATCCTGTACCAGTCGGACAAGCGGTTTCGCTTCGTCATCACCGAAGCGACCCTGCGATACAGGTTGTGCCCACCCGAGGTGATGCTCGGTCAGCTGGATCGGTTGATCTCGCTGGCGGCTCTGCCCAACGTACGGCTCGGCATCATCCCGTTCGACGCTCCTTACGTGGTCGCGCCCGCGCACGGATTCTGGATCATGGACGACGATCGGGTCATGGTCGAGACCTTCTCCGCTGAGCTGAATCTGGCTCAACCGCAGGAGATCGAGCTCTACGGCCAGATCTTCGAGTCGTTGGCGGAGAGCGCGAGTTACGGGCGTGCGGCACGAGCTCTCATCACCGAAGTCGTCGATCGCCTCGTCACCCTGGTGTCGCCTGACGGCAGCGACTGACGCAGCCGTGATTCAGCCTATCGGGTTGTCTTGGAGAAATTTCTAGAAATATTCTAGCCTGGGTACCTGAACTGCGGTTATGGTCTTCGCTATGGCTGACGATCCCCTGCAACACGAAGACGAAGACGTGAAGAAGCTCAGGGAGAAGATCAAGAAGAAGACTGAGGAAACCGAGGCGGCGCAGGACAATGGACGTTGACGCCCTCATCGCCCTGTGGCGCCGCTACGCCAAGGCGAATCAGGTCTACGCCAATGCGGACCAGGCGCGCGGTGACCTGTTCGGGGCCGAGCTGTGCCTGGCTCGCGGGGCCGTCCGGCAGGCGGCTGCCGAGTTGCTCGCCAAGTTCCGCGACGACCCCAAGACCGCGGCGGAGACGATGCATCGCACTGCTCGGGGGTTGTGCCAACGCCATTGGCCCTTCGCCCAGTTCGACCAGGTGGCAGTGAAGTACATGCAGTCGCGGATGTGGCAGGACTGCGCGTTGTCCATCGATCCGAGCCTGCCGGAAGTGCAGCCGAAGCTCAGCGCCTGAGCAGGATGCCGTGTTCCACGAGTTGGCGGATCGCGGGTGCGATTTCGTCGGTCAGCTCGACGGCGAGGTGGGCGATGTGCTCGTCGAGTGGGGCCGAGCCGTCGCAGAGGCCAACCAGCGTGGCGATGAAGGGATCGATTTCGACGAACCGGCTGGCGTGGGTGAGCAGTTGGCGCGTGGGTTTCCGCTCAGACGACTCTTGGCAACATTCATATACGCCCCTTAACGTAGTAACGCCCTGTTTCGGGCGCAGCGGTCTATCGCGAAGGCGCCCGGTGTGGACGTAATTCGGTGCTCACTCGCGTCGGTGTGCGCGACCATGGGGTGGTGAACTCGGACGCGGTGCTTGCGGTGGCGGCCGGCCAGGGGCTCGGGGCGGTGCGCTCCGATCGGTGGCCGATGGTTGCCGCGCACCTGCTCGCGGTTGGGCTTGACGGCGCGGATCTGGTGGCATTGGCCAGTTTGTCGGCCAACGCCAGTGGCTGGGAGATCGATCAACTGGTGCCCGGGGCACTGGCCGAGATGGGCGCGCCCGAATTGACCGTCCAGGCTGCGAGTGACGTGTACGCGCGACTGGTGGCCATGGCGTCGTGGGACCGGCAGGAGTATCCGATCGTGCTGACCTTGGCCCGATTGGCGCCCGAACTGGACTACCCGGACGGGGTCGTCAGCGACGCGTACTACGCGAGCGAGTGGGTGAGTTGCGACTGCTGTGCCGACTCGCAGGCGCGTGCGGATGCCGATGCGCTGGAAGCGCGATTGGCCGCGTTGCCTGCGCTGGATCTACCAGCAGGACTTGTCGAGGCGCTGATGGGCTGAGCACAACGGAACGGCCCGCCAACGAGGGGCGGGCCGTTCCGGTTCTACTGGGAGTTACGCGTTCTGGGCGCGTTGAACGGCGCTGTCGAACGCGCGTTGGGCCAGGACCGTGGCCAGGTGGGCCCGGTATTCGGCGCCTGCCGCCGCTGAGGAGGCGTAGGGCAGGTCGGCAGGGATTTCGATGGTGGCCGGGAGGGTCTGGCCGACGAGCGACCGTTCCAACTCGGTCAGGCGGGCGGGGACTTCCAGGGCGCCGGTGATCGCGATCGATGCCTTCGCGATCGTGTTGTCGGCGGACAGCGTGACCGCGACGGCGACGCCGCAGAGGGCGTGCAGGTTGGCGCGGTCGACGAACTTGGCATACGCGCTGCCCGGTGACGCGGGCCCGATCTCCACCCAGACGATCAGTTCGCCGCGGTCCGGGCCGCCGCCCGCGATCAGTTCCTGGGCCGGGACGACGCGGCGGCCGTGCTGGTTGACGAGGCAGACGGTGGCGTCCAGGGCGAGCAACGCCGCCGAGAGGTCGCTGCCGGGGTGCGCCGAGGCCACCGTGCCGCCGACGGTGGCGCGGTTGCGGCACTGGACGTCGCCCATGTTGTCGACCGCGTCGGTGAGCACGCCGGGCATGTGCGCGGTGCGGACGACGGGTTCGATGCACAGGTCGGTCAACGTGGTCAGGGCGCCGACGCGCAACCGGCCCTCGTCGACGACGCGGACGCCGCGCAGTTCGGCGATGCGGCCGATGTCGACGAGTTTCGGGGTGGTCAGCTCACCGCGCTTGAGCTGGGTCAGCAGACCGTTGCCGCCCGCGATCACCAGGCTGTTCTCGTCCTGCGCCAGTTCCGTGATGGCGTCGTCCACGGTGTCCGGCACCGTGTACTGGATCTGTCCCACGATCATCATCGGTCGGCGTTCCCTTCCTGCAAAAACGTCCAGATCTTCTCCGGCGTGAGCGGCATGTCGAGGTTGACGGCGCCCAGCGCGTTGTGGATGGCGTTGCTGATCGCGACGGCGGCGGGCACGGTCGCGGTCTCGCCTGCGCCCTTGACGCCCAACGGGTTGTGCGGGCACGGGGTTTCGGTGAAGTCCATTTCGAAGTTGACCGAGTCGGTGGCGCGCGGAATCGCGTAGGTGCGCAGATCGTCGGTGAGCAGCTGGCCCTTGTCGTCGAAGCAGGCTTTCTCGATCAGCGCCTGGCCCATGCCGTGCAGGATGCTGCCCTCGACCTGGCCCCGCACCACGACCGGGTTGCCGATCGGACCGGAGTCGTTGACCGCGATGTAGCGCTTGACCTCGACCTCGCCGCTGATCTTGTCGATCTCGACGACCGCGACGTGCGAACCGAACGGGTAGTTGAAGTCGGCAGGGTCGAAGAACGCGGTTTCGTCCAGCGCGGGCGCCATGTTGGGCGGCATGTTCCAGCCGTACCACATCGCCATCGCCATGTCCGACCAGGATTTCGTCTTGTCTGGCTGGCCCTTGACGGAGAACGTCCCGTTCGCATAGTCCACTTCAGACTCTTCGGCGCCGAGCCAGAACGCGGCCGCCTTGATCATCTTGTCCAGGACCTGTTTGGCGGCCATGTAGATCGCCGGTCCGCCGACGCTGTACGAGCGGCTGCCGTAGGTGCCTTGGCCGTACGGCGCCTTCTCGGTGTCCGAGTGGTACACGGTGATCGTCTCCATGTCGACGCCGAGCACCTCGGCGGCGATCTGTGCGAACACCGTCTCGTGGCTCTGCCCGGTCGACTTGGAACCGATCGTGATGGCGACCTCGCCACTGGGGTGCACCCGGACGTTGCCGCTCTCCCAGGTACCGCCCAGCATGCCCTCCTTGGACATCTTGGTCGACGGGCCGACGCCGCAGATCGCGACGTAGCTGGCGATGCCGATGCCGAGCAGCTTGCCGCGCGCCGCGGCTTCGGCCCGGCGTGCGCCGAAGTCGTAGTAGTCGGAGGTCTTCAGCGCCAGTTCCAGCGCGAGCGCGTACTGGCCGGAGTCGTACACCCAGCCGAGGCCGTTCTCGTACGGGAACTGGTCGGGCTCGATCATGTTGCGCAGCCGCACTTCGGCCGGGTCCATGCCGATCTGTTCGGCGAACCGGTCGACGAGGCGCTCCATCAGGTACACGGCTTCCGCGCGACCGGAACCGCGCTGCGCGCCCAGTGGCACGACGTTCGTGAACACCGCGTACACACCGCAGAACGCGTGCGGGATCGCGTAGGGACCACTGATGGTGCGGCCCATCAACGCGGTCGCCACGCCCGGTCCGATGGTGGACGGGTAGGCGCCGAGGTTGGCGTAGCTGGTCGCCTTCACCGCGGTGATCTTGCCGTCCTTGGTGCCCGCGATGGTCGCGATCTGGTGGTGGTCGCGGCCCTGCACGGTGGAGCGCATCAGGCTGGCGCGGGTGTCCACCCACTTGACCGGCTTGCCCAACTGCTTGGCCAGGAACAACACCAGCGGCATGTCCGGGTAGAGGTAACCCTTGGTGCCGAAGCTGCCGCCGATGTGGGGCGCGATCACCCGCAGCTTGTTGAACGGGATGCCCAGCACCAGCGCGGCCAGCAGGAAGCGGTGGTTGTGCGGGGACTGGCTGGTGGCGTGCAGTACGTACTCGTCCTTGACCGGGTCGTACTCGCCGATCGCGGCGCGCGGTTCGAGCGAGGAGTTGATGGTCCGCTGGTTGTGGACCTCCATCTCCACCACGACCTCGGCCTCGCCGATGGCCTTGTCGGTGCCTTCCTCGTCGCCACACGTCCAGTAGGCGTTGAGGTTGTTGGCTACTGCTTCGTGCAGTTGCGGTGCACCGTCCTTCACGGCCTCCTGCGGGTCGACGACCGCCGGAAGTTCCTTGTAGGTGACCGTGATCGCCTCGATGGCGTCGTGCGCCTGGTACGGGGTTTCGGCGACGACGACCACCACCGGGTCACCGACGAAGCGCACCCGGTCCTGCGCGATCACGAAACCGGCGCCGGGCACGCCGTAGGGGTGCGGCGGGAAGTGGCTTTCCACGCCGCCGGGGATCCAGATGCACGGCAGCGGAAGCAGCTTCTCGGCGAGGTCCTTGCCGGTGAGCACGGCCACCACGCCCGGCAGGCCCTTGGCCTTGGCTACGTCGATGTCCACGATCTCGGCGTGGCCGTAGTCGCTGCGCAACAGTTCCATGTGCAGCGTGTTCTTGGGCGTGATGTCCGCGGTGAAGATCGCTTCGCCCCGGATGAACGCGGGATCCTCGCGCGGTAACAGCGCCGCGCCGAACGTGTGCTTGGCCGGCGCTTCCGTCGACCGGTCGGCTGTCTGACTCATCGGGTGGCCTCCTCCGGGGTCTGCGCCCCGTTCACCAGGTCGAGCACCGCGCGTACCACGGGGTTGTAGCCGGTGCAGCGGCAGAGGTTGCCGGTCAACCAGGTCCGGATCTCCTGCTCGTCCGGCTTCGGGTTGACTTCCAGCAGCTCCATCAGGGAAATGACCATGCCAGGGGTGCAGAAGCCGCACTGGGTGCCGTGCGCGTCGCGCAGCGCCTGCTGGATCGGGTTCAGGGCCTGGTCGGGCGGGTTGACACCTTCGACGCTGACCACGTCGGAGCCCTGAGCCTGGACGGCGAGTACCGCGCAGCTCTTGACCGTGCGGTTGTTGAGCTTTACGACGCAGGATCCGCACTGGCCGGTGTCACAACCGACCTTGGTGCCGGTCAGGCCGAGCGTTTCCCGCAGCAGGTCGACCAACAGCACGCGGGGCTCCACATCGGCCGTGACCTGTTCTCCATTGACGGTGAGGTCGGTTCGCATGAGCGACTCCTGGTTCGCTATCGGTGAGGAGAAAAAACCGCGCACCGACCGCGAATTCGTCAGGAATTCGCCGGTCCGGGCTCCGCAGCTTCTGGCGTGACCCTACCCGGGACCTGCGGAAATGGCTGCGAACGTTGCTGCGCAGTCAAATACTTCGTCAGCTTTTCGATATCAGCGCGTCGCGTAGCGGATGGTGCGGAATCAACGACGTTCCGTTACTCGTCCGAACGGTCGAAGGCCCGCACCGTCATTGGTGCGGGCCTTCGTTATTTATACCGGCAGAGAACCGGAAGTCAGCTCTTGGTATGGCTGGTGACGATGTCGTAATGCCGCATTTCTTCGATTTCGTCGAAGAACGGTTTGACCAGGCCGAAGAACTCCGGGAACTGCGGTCCGCCGCGGAAGCCCTTCAGATGCCCGTCCGAGGAGTCCCAGTGGATGCGCACGGTGAACTTGGTCGGGTCCTCCGCACACCGGGTGACGTCGTAGCCGAGGCAGTTCGACGAGGCCAGCAGCGGCTTTGCCGCGTCCTCGTAGGCCGCGATGAACGCGGCCGACTTCTCCTCCGGGATGGTGTAGCGGATGTATTCCACGATCATGCCGGAACTCCTCGTTGTCCGTTGGGGGATGCCACCGCCAGTTTAACGATGGGGTACGGACCGTGCCGGGTGATGGGTCCAACCGATTAATCCAATTGTTGGGATTAATCGGGGTCAGGCGTTGGCCTTTTCCTTGGCCAGCGCCTCGACCAGCGCTTCCGCGATGGCGGTGGAGGAGTAGGGGTTCTGGCCGGTGATCAGCTGACGGTCGCGGACCACCTTGGAGCCCCAGATCTTGTCTGCCTTGACGTACTTGGCGCCAAGGCGCTGCAACTCGACCTGCAACACGAAGGGCAGCAGGCCGGCCATGTCGGTGACCAGCTCCTCCTCGTGCGAGAACGCGGAGATCTGGTAACCGGCGAAGGGCCAGCTGCTCTCCGAGTCACGCAGGTTCAGCAGCGCGGTGCCACCGTGGCAGACCACCGCGAGCAGCTGGCCCGCCTCGTGGATCCAGCGGACCACGTTGGTGACGTCCTCGGAGTTGGGCAGGTCGCCCATGGCGCCGTGACCACCGCTGATGTAGACACCGGCGTAGGAGGCGAGCTTCTCCTTGGTGAGGTCCTCGATGCGCAGCGGGTTCTTCAGCTGCGGCGCGGTGGCGATGACCTCCTTGTAGTGCGCGATGTTCGCCTCGTCGTGGTCGGGCGAACCTTCCGGACGGGTGTACATGACCGTCTGCTTGGACAGGCTGCTCTGGTCCGGGTAGGGCGTCTCACCGCCGAGCGTGGCCAGGTCGACCTGGTAGCCCTCCTTGAGGAAACGGTCGTAGGGAACGACGAACTCCTCCGCCCAGAAACCGGACGGGTGCTGGGTGCCATCGAGCAGGCCCAGCGTCTTCGCCTTGGTCATCAGAATCAGGATCTTGGCCATTACCGCGGCCCTTTCGTTCGTCACGGCGCGCGGGGGAGCGGCCGGGAGGTGGTTGCGCGGGGGAGCTTTCGTTCGTCTTCTCGAACGCGACCGTCGCGCATCGGTGCGGTCGCGTGTGTACACGTGCGGCGGATTTCGGCCTATTGGACCCGTCACGATGCTCGTTCCTTACCGGGTTTCCTGTCAAGCAGCCAGGTTACGAAGTCGCCCCGCCAACCCGGGCAAGTGTGCGGTGTGCCGGTTTTGTGACTGCGTTTCAACTGGCTCGGTGAGGCACTCTGAAAATCGTGCCGGTGCGACGCCGCGGTGCGCCGGCACGTCCGCGGCATCACTTTGACAGAAATACGCGGAGGGCGTCACATGTCGCCAGACAAATCCGAACGGTTGACTTGGCGGGTCGCGCACACGCTGCGCATCGCCCACCTACTGGTCGATCAGTGGCCCGATGGGGCACCAACGCTGACCGCCAGTGTCATCCGGCCGTTGACCAACGTACTGGGCCGCCTGGACCCCGCGCCCGAGTACCCGGTGACCGACTCGTCCTGGCCAGAGCTGTTGCGGTTCGCGACCAATCTGCTGACCGCACTGGGTGGGGGCGCCGGAGTACCGAGCGAGGTGCTTGAGGCGACCGCCGCGTTGCAGGAACTGGATCTGCGCGTGGTAAGGGCCGCTGCTCAATCGGCCCAGTCACAATCGAAGAATAATCCCAGCACCGAGAATAATCCAACCGACAAGAATAATCCAGTAGCAGCTGTCGCGAAGCGTATCGCGGAATTGACCGCATTGTTCGCGGCCGAACGGCCTTATATCCGGGTCGCCCGCAACGGACCCTATCTGGCCGTCGGCGCGAAGCGGCTGCAGACACATTTGGGGGTACCACTGGAGAATCGACCGCTGGTCGCGTTGTGCCGTTGCGGTGCGTCGGCCAGCAAACCGGTCTGCGACGGCAGCCACGTCCGGATCGGCTTCACCGGTACGAAGGCGGAGGATCGCGTTCCGGACCGGCGCGACACCTTTGTCGGCACGTCCATCACGGTGCTGGACAACCGGGGGCTCTGCCAGCACTCCGGCTACTGCACCGACCGGCTGAGCACGGTGTTCCGCGCGGACGCCGAACCGTTCGTATCGCCGAGCGGCGGCCGGTTGGACGACATCGTGCACGCCGTGCGGGCCTGCCCGTCCGGTGCGCTGAGCTTCGCCATCGACGGCTGGGAGGTCAGGGCACACGTCGATCCCGCCGATCGGCCGTCCGCGATCGAGATGTCGAAGAACGGTCCGTACCGGGTGACCGGCGGGATGACACTGTTGGACGACGGGAACGTTCGGCATGCCGCGCCGCAGGGCGCGTCGTCCGAGCACTACGCGTTGTGCCGTTGCGGGCAGTCCAAGAACAAGCCGTTCTGCTCTGGGCGGCACTGGGACGTCAACTTCACCGACCCGGCGCCGTCGGAGCAGCCGACGCTGTTCGAGTGGATGGGTGGCTATCACTCGATCCTCCGCTTGACCAGGCTGTTCTACACCAAGTACGTGCCGGCGGATCCGTTGCTGGCACCATTGTTCGGCCGGATGTCACCGGATCATCCCGAGCGCGTCGCCAGTTGGCTGGCCGAGGTTTTCGGGGGGCCGTCGTACTACGGCGACAACTACGGTGGCTACAACAAGATGCTGGGGGAGCACATCGGCAAACGGCTCACCGAGCCGCAGCGCGAGCGGTGGGCCGGCCTGATGTACCAGGCCGCGAACGAGGCCATGCTGCCCGCGGACGCGGACTTCCGGGCCGCGTTCTGCTCCTACGTCGAATGGGGGACCCGCCTCGCGGTGGAGAACTCGCAGACGGAATCCCAGCCTCCGTTGAACATGCCGATGCCGCAATGGGGGTGGGTCAACGGCGCGACCCCGTGGTCGCGGATGAACGCGTTGACACCGCAGGAAGAGCCTGACGAACCGGTGGTCCTGCCCGCTGAGGACGAGCCGGTCAGCTTTGCCAGGCACATCAGAACCCTGTTCCGGGACAGGGATCGCAAGTCCATGAGTTTCGCCATGGACCTGTGGTCCTGCGACGACGTGCGCACGCACGCCAACGCGATCCTGACCCGGATCAACGACGGCACGATGCCGTGCGACGGGGCGTGGCCGCAGGAAAAGGTTCGCGCTCTGCAACGGTGGATCACCGAGGGTATGGCGGCCTAAACACCAGCTCTGAATGCAGTTCAGGGCGACTTGACGAAGAGTAGCCCGAAATTCTACGGCGGCTGGGGCGAACCATGCGGGCGCGTTGTCGGGGCCTGTTCGCGGGGACAGAATCGAATTCGCGTCCCATGGTTGGCTCATCGATCTGCCTATGCTCGATCTGCTGATGAAGGTCTCATATCCATCGAACCTGGAGATGTCGTGAGCAAGAGGATATTAGTGCTGCTGTCCGAGTATGGATATTGGGGTGAAGAGCTCGTCGGTCCGCTCACCAAGTTCGACGAGCGCGACTACGAAGTCGATTTCGCCACGCCCACCGGACGGCAGCCGCATGCGCTTCCGCCCAGCATGGACCCGGACTTCATCGACCCGCCGCTTGGCCGGTCGGTGACCACCCGTGAGGTCGCCGAGCTGACCAGGAAGGTCGATGAGTCGGATCGGCTGGCCAACCCGCGCAGTCTGAAGGACTGGCTGCCCGAGCGTCCGTACACCAGCGACGACGACTACCTGCGCAAGCTGGAGAAGTACAACAACGACCTGGACAAGATCCAGGCGGATATCGCCGGCTACGACACGATGTTGATCGTCGGCGGCTCCGGCCCGATCGTGGACATGGTGAACAACGCGCGAGTGCACGACCTGATCCTGGCCTTCCTCAAGTCCGGCAAGCCGGTCGCCGCCGAGTGCTACGGCGTCGCCTGCCTCGCGTTCGCCCGCAACTGGGAAGACCGCAAGTCGATCGTGTGGGGCAAGCACATCACCGGCCACTGCAAGGAATACGACTACAAGGACGGCACCGGCTTCCTGCGGACCGACTTCAACATGGGCCCGCCGCCGTACCCGCTGGAGTACATCCTCCGCGACGCGACCGGTCCGGATGGCCGCTACCACGGCAACTTCGGGCACGAGCGGTCGGTCATCGTCGACTTCCCGTTCATCACCGGCCGGTCCACTCCGGACTCGTTCCTGACCGGCGAGAAGATCGTCGAGGTGCTGGAGAACGGCCTCACCCGGTTCGGCTGGTAGCCACGGAAAGAACAGACGAAACGACTCGGAGGATCACGTGGGCAGCAGGCCGGGAAAGGTCGCGCTCTGCGAACAGTTGCAGGCCGACGGCATGACACACGTTTTCGGCAACCCTGGCACCGTCGAGCAGGGCCTGCTCGACGAGCTGGAGCTATACGGCGGGTTCGAGTACTTCCTGACCCTCCAGGAGACCGTCGCGGCAGGCATCGCCGACGGGTACGCCCGCGCCACCAAGAAGCCCACCCTGCTGCAACTGCACAGTGGAGTCGGCCTCGGCAACGGCATCGGCATGCTCTACCAGGCCATGCGTGGTCATGCGCCGATCGTCTGTATCGCGGGCGAATCCGGCGTGCGCTACGAGGCGATGGACGCGCAGATGGCGTCCGACCTCGTCGCCATGGCCCGGCCCGTCACCAAGTGGGCCAGCCGGGTCACCGAGCCGTCGTCGTTGCTGCGCATGTTCCGCAGAGCGGTCAAGATCGCCATGACCCCGCCCATGGGACCGGTCTTCCTGTCCTTGCCCATGGACATCCTGGACGCACCCAATGATGAGGTCGCCGTGCCGACGGTAGTCCCGGACACCCGGGCAACCGCAGCAGGCGACGTGGTGGCACGGGCGGCGGCCCTGCTCGTCGGAGCCCGCCGCCCGCTGCTGCTGCTGGGTGACGGGGTGGCCCAGTCGGGCGCGGAACGCGAAGTCACCGCGGTCGCCGAGAAGCTCGGCGCCAAGGTGTGGCTGGTCGACTCGTCCGAGCCCAACATGCCCGCCGACCACCCGCTGGTACAGGGGCAGCTCGGTCACATGTTCGGCGAGGTGAGCACGAAGGCGGTACGGGACGCGGACGCGGTGCTGATCGTCGGTACGTACGTGTTCCCCGAGGTGTTCCCGAACCTGGGCAACCCGTTCGCGCCGGACGCCAAAATCGTGCACGTCGACCTCAACGGCTACGAGATCGCCAAGAACCACCCGGTCGACGTGGGCATCGTCGCCGACCCCAAGCTGACCCTCGCGGCGCTCGCCGGCGTCATCGACCAGATCAGCAGCGACCCGGACGTGACCGCGGCGCGCGAGCGCCTGAACGCGGCGCGGACCGAACCGAGGGCGTTGCCGCACGGGCAGAACTCGGTGCTCGCCGCGTTCCTGCGCGAGCTGTCCGCGTACACGCCGGACGACGTGGTCGTGTTCGACGAGGGCCTGACCGCGTCCCCGTTGATCGGTCAGTTCCTGCCGCCGCGCCTGCCCGGACACAACTTCATCACCAGGGGCGGCTCGCTCGGCGTCGGGTTCCCCGGCGCGATCGGGCTCAAGGTCGCCAACCCGGACAAGACCGTGATCGGCTTCGCGGGCGACGGCGGGTCCATGTACACCATCCAGTCGATGTGGACCGCGGCGCGCTACCGGATCGGCGCCAAGTTCGTGGTGTGCGACAACCACCGCTACGAGCTGCTCAACGACAACATCGACGTGTACTGGAAGGAACGCGCCATCAGCGGCCACCCGCACCCGCGTTCCTTCGACCTCGGCTACCCGGAGATCGACTTCGTCGGCCTTGCCGGCTCACTCGGCGTGCCCGGTTACCGGCTGGAGAAGGCCGAGGACGCGGCGAACGCCGTCAGCCGGCTGCTCACCCACGACGGCCCGTTCCTGGTCGACGTGGTCACCGACGACCTGCTGTCCTAAGACGACAACTACTGAGGGGTTTCCGCAATGGTCCAGGAACTGACCGCCGCCACGATCTCCGACTTCGCCGTTGCGTGGTACCAGGCGCTCGACCGGCACGACGACATCAAGGACGTGTTCACCATGCTCGTCGACGACGGCCTGGTGATGAACTTCCCGGAGGGAACGTCCGAGGGGCACACCGGTTTCCGCGAGTGGTACGACGCCGTGACGACCCGGTTCTTCGACGAGGTGCACACGGTCCGCGAGGTGAAGCCGATCTCGCTCTCGCCCAAGGAGGCGGAGCTGTCGGTGGTGGTGAACTGGCAGGCCAAGATGCACGAGGGGCAGACGGCCAAGAGTAGTTGGCTCGGGTTCGACGCCTACCAGACCTGGACGGTCGTCGCGGGTCCGAACGGTCCGCAGATCAAGGTCTACACGGTCGACAAGCTCGACCCGATGCCGGGTTCGGCCTCGCTGTAGGTAGAAGAGCAACTCGGGGGAGAGTCCACAATGGTCCAGGAACTGACCTCGGTCGCGCTGACCGAGTTCGCCACAGACTGGTATGCCGCGCTCGACCGGCACGACGACGTCGACGACGTGTTGGCCCGGTTCATCGACGAGCGGCTGGTGTTGAACCTGCCGGAGGGCACGTTTCTCGGCGAAGCCGGTTTCCGCGAGTGGTACGACGCGGTCACCGCGCGCTTCTTCGACGAGAAGCACACCCTGCGCGAAGTCCGGCCGATCTCAACCTCCGCCACGGAGGCCGAGGTGTCGGTCGTCGTGAACTGGCAGTTCACCATGCACGACGGCCACCAGGCCGCGAGCGCGTGGGGCGGGTTCGACGCCTACCAGACGTGGACCGTCGTCGGCGGCAAGAACGGGCCCCGGATGACGGTCTACACCGCGGACAAGCTCGACCCGATGCCGGGTTCGGCGTCGATTTAACCATGAGGTGACTAGTGATGGGCAGTGCCGATCAGAACGTCGACCTGATCTACCGGCTGGACAGATACCTCCGGGCGGGCGAGGTTGATCGCATCCGCGCCGAGCTGCTGCACCCGGAGGTCGTCTGGCGAGTGCCCGGCCATCATCCGCTCGCCGGTGAACACCGCGGCGCGGAGGAGGTGATCGGCTACCTCCAGGGCTTGGCCAGCACCGGGATCGAGTTCACCGACATGCACTGCGGCCAGCTCTGCGACGGTTCGGTTGCCGAGAAGGCGACCGGGCGGGCGGATCTGGCCGGCGAACGGATCGAGCTGCCCATCGCGGTCACCTACACGATCGCCAACAACAAGATCGCGGACGTCCGCGTACACCCCGGTGACCAGCACGCGCTGGACAGGTTCGTCTGGGCAGCCGTCGCGCTGCGCCCGGTCACCGACAGACTGGAAATGGCTGGTGTGCAATGAACACCGAGGAGATCGTCAAGAAGTACTACGAGCTGGCCAACAAGGGTGACTGGGACGCCTGGTCCGATCTGTTCGCCATGGACACCGTGATGGACGAGCAGCTCGCCGGTCACGTCGAGGGCCGGGAAACCCTGCGCGGCATGATGAAGGGCTTCCCGGAGATGTACGCGTCCTTCCAGAACGTGCCGCAGCACTACGTGATCGGCACCGACGGGGAGACCGCTGCCGTGGTCACGCACATCTCCGCCGCGACGCACGAGGGCAAGACCATCGAGGCCCGGGTGTGCAACTACTTCCGCGTCGAGAACGGGCTCATCACGTACATGGCCAACTACCACGACACCGCACCGTTCGCGGTCCTGGCGAAGTAGGCGATCACCTATGGAACAGTACGACTACGTCATCGTCGGCGCGGGCGCCGCTGGTTGCGTGCTCGCCAATCGCCTCTCCGCCAACCCGGACACCTCGGTGCTGCTGCTGGAAGCCGGTGGCTCGTTCATTCCCTCCGATGTGGACAACGCGCCGACCTGGTTCAAGTTGCTCGGTTCGCCGGTCGACTGGGGCTACAGCAGCGTGCCACAGCCCGGTCTCGACGGCCGGTCGAGCTACGAACCGCGCGGCAAGATGCCCGGTGGCTCCAGCAACCTCTACATCATGATGCACATCCGGGGCCACTACTCGGACTTCGACAACTGGGCCTACCAGGGCGCGGCCGGTTGGTCGCACGCGGACCTGCTGCCGTACTTCACCAAGATGGAGTCGCAGGAGGACCAGACCGACCACCCGATCGGCACCACCGGCCCGCAGATCGTCACCAACGCGGGCAAGCACGAGCCGAACCCGATGTCCCAGGTGTTCCTCAACGCCTGCGACGAGCTGGGCTACCCGAGGACCGACGACTTCAACGGTCCCAACATGATCGGCGCGGGCTGGCACCACATCGACGTGAAGGACGGCCGCCGCAAGGGATCCCTGGTCTCCTACCTGGAGCCGGCCCTGAGCAGGCCGAACCTGACGCTGCGCACCAACGCGCAGGCGACCGAGCTGCTCTGGAGCGGAAACCAGTGCGTCGGCGTCGCCTACCGGCAGAGCAAGCCGGCCGCGCCGCAGGGCGACGGCCGCACCCTGCCCGGCGTCGAACAGGCGCAGCCCGGCTCCGGCCTGGTCCGTGCCAACGCCGAGGTGATCGTGGCCGCGGGTGCGATCGAGTCGCCCAAGCTGCTGCTCCTCTCGGGTGTCGGCCCCGGTGACCAACTGCGCCAGTTCAACATCCCGGTGGTCTCGGATCTTCCCGGTGTCGGCGAGAATTTCCACAACCACGTGCTGGTCGGTCTGATCGCGGAGACCAAGCAGCCGGTGGAGCCCGGTCGGCAGAACCTGTCCGAGGCGGCGCTGTTCGTCAGGTCCGACCCGGGCATGCTCGCGCCCGACCTGCAGATCGCGTTCGTGCACGTGCCCTTCGACATCATCGTCGGCCAGCAGCACCCCAACGCGGTCAGCATCCTGCCCGGTGTGGTCCGGCCGAACTCGCGCGGGTGGATCCGGTTGGGTTCCAGCGACCCGCTGGAGAAGCCGCTGGTGAACCCGAACTACTTCGGTGACCCGTCCGACCTCGACCGGCTGGTGCAGTCCGTCGAGATCTCCCGGGACATCTTCGGCACCAACGCCTTCCGCTCGGTGCTGTCCACCGAACTCATGCCTGGCTCGGAGGTCCAGGGCCGCAAGGCGCTCACCGAGTTCGTCCGGGCCAAGGCGGACAGTTACCACCACCAGGCGGGCTCCTGCAAGATGGGCATCGACTCGATGTCCGTTGTGGACCCGAAGTTGCGCGTGCACGGTGTCGAGGGCCTGCGCGTCATCGACGCCAGCGTCATGCCTGCGGTGCCCTCCGGCAACTGCCACACCGCCATCGTCGCGATCGCCGAGCGCGCCGCCGATCTGATTCAAGGACGGATCTGATGCCCGAGCTGACCCTGGGAACCGACGGCGTGCTCACCGGCGCCAAGATCGGCATCCTGATCGAGAGTGACTACTACGAACCGGAGATCCACTACTACCAGCGCCGCTTCGCCGAGGAAGGCGCGCACACGCACTTCCTCACCCGGCTCTGGGGCAACTCCGAGATCACCTTCCTCGGTCACGAGTGGCACAACCCGTTCACCGCCAACGAGACCTTCGAAGGCATCGACGACGACGAGCTGCGCACCTACGACGCGATCATCGTCCCCTCCGGGATGGTGTCCGACCGGCTGCGCTTCACCGAGGACGTCAACAAGATCCCGCCGGCCACCGAGTTCCTCCGGCGTGCGTTCGCCGAGCCGAGCGTGCTCAAGGGCATCATCTGCCACGGCATGTGGCTGGTCGCGCCCGCGCCGGAACTGGTCGCGGGCCGCCAGGTCACCGTGCACAACAACCTCATCGGCGACGCCAAGGCCTACGGCGCCAAGTACGTCGACGCGGACGTGGTGCACGACGGCGACGACCTGATCACCGGTCGCACCGGCCAGCACGCCCACCTCTTCGCGCACGCGCTGATCAAGGCGCTGGCCGAGCGCAGGAACGGAGGGCAGGGGTGACCGTCGCACCGGGTCTGGTCTGGTCGCACGTGGCGCTCAACTGCCGCGACCAGGCCAAGACCGTGGACTTCTACCGCCGCTACCTGGGCTTCGAGCAGGTGCGTTCCGTCGACCTCGGCGGTCACCAGATCGTGTTCCTGCGCAGCGGAGCGGTGCTGCTCGAACTCTTCGACGCCGAAGGCGATGCGTTGTTCGACCCGAAACAGGACGGGCCGGCCAACCCTGGTGTCATCCGGCACCTCGCCTTCCAGACCGATGACGTGGACGCGTTTCTCGCCGGGGTCGGCGACGACGTGCCGGTCTCGCTCGGACCCATGAGTTTCGACGCCTTCATCCCGGGCTGGCGCACCGTGTGGCTGCTCGACCCGGACGGCGTGATTGTCGAAGTGAGCCAGGGATATCGCGATCAGGACGACCGGAGGAACGGATAATGCCAGACAACCCCAACGTAAGCGGGCTCAACTTCACCTGGGCCGACACGATCTCCGGATACGTGCGCAGCTACGACGCCAACGCCAAGTCGTTCGAGCTGGAAACCAGTGACAACCGCACGTTCAAGGTCATCGTCGACGACTCCACCGCGGGCGAGCTGCTGCGCAACCTCGGTGAGCCCTACGCCGACGCGAGCGGCCACTTCGCCGACACGCTGGTGCCGGGCCGGTTCGTCAGCGTGTACGGCATCTTCTACCCGGGTGACGAGCTGCGCTTCGTCGCCAAGCACATCGAACTGGTTGGCCGCGGCGCGACCGACTACAACTTCGAAGAACCGAACTGGTGGACCCGCCAGATCGACCAGCTCGCGTCGTTCTACCGCCGCGCGCAGTTCGGCACCGGCACCATCGACTACCGCAACTACCGCACCCAGCTGCACCTGGGCGGCAGCAAGACCGGCAGCCACGTCCAGGAGACCGACACCATCTCCAGGATGGTCTACGGCATGGCGTCGGCCTACATGCTGACCGGTCGCGACGACTACCTCGAAGTCGCCGAGAAGGGTACCGACTATCTCCGCGAGCACATGCGCTTCGTGGACCGCAACAACGACGTGACCTTCTGGTACCACGGTGTGTCCATCGTGGACGGCGCGATCGACAAGAAGCTGTTCACCTCGGAGTTCTCCGACGACTACGACGCCATCCCGATGTACGAGCAGATCTACGCGCTCGCCGGTCCTTTGCAGACCTACCGCGTCTCCGGCGACCCGAAGATTCTCGCGGACACGGAAGGCACGCTGCGACTGTTCGAGAAGTTCTACCGTGACCACGAGCAGGGTGGCTACTACTCGCACGTCGACCCGATCCTGCTCTCTCCGCACCACGACTCGATCGGCGTCAACGCCTCCCGCAAGAACTGGAACTCCGTCGGCGACCACGCCCCGGCCTACCTGGTGAACCTGTACCTGGCCACCGGTGAGCAGCGGCACGCCGACATGCTGGAGCGGACCTTCGACACCATCGCCGAGCACTTCCCGGACTACGGGAACAGCCCGTTCGTGAACGAGCGGTTCTTCCGCGACTGGTCGCACGACCTGGAGCACACCTGGCAGCAGAACCGCGCGGTCGTGGGCCACAACCTCAAGATCGCCTGGAACCTGATGCGCATGCAGTCGCTGCGCCCCAAGGACAACTACGCCGAGCTGGCCCAGAAGATCGGCGACCTGATGCCCGGCGTCGGCAGCGACCAGCAGCGCGGTGGCTGGTACGACGTGGTCGAGCGGGTGCTCGTCCCCGGCGAGGACAAGTTCCGCTTCGCCTGGCACGACCGCAAGGCGTGGTGGCAGCAGGAGCAGGCGATTCTCGCCTACCTGATCCTGGCCGGTACCACCGGCAACTCCGAGTACCTGCGGCACGCCCGCGAGGCGGAGAGCTTCTACAACAGCTACTTCCTCGACCACGACGAGGGTGCCGTCTACTTCAACGTGCTGTCCACCGGCCTGCCCTACCTGCTCGGCACCGAGCGTCTCAAGGGCAGCCACTCGATGTCCATGTACCACTCGGCCGAGCTGTGCTACCTGGCCGCGACGTACACCAACCTGTTGATCACCAAGCAGCCGCTGCCGTTGTGGTTCAAGCCGCGTCCGGACGCGAGCCGCACGCTGCGGGTGGCCCCGGACCTGTTGCCGCAGGGCAGCATCCGGTTGCAGGAGGTCGAGATCGACGGCAAGCCGTACGAGATCTTCGACCCGATCAAGATGACCATCGAACTTCCGGAGTCTTCGGAGCGCCTGACCGTGCGTGCGGTCGTCGCCCCGACGGATTCCGCCAAGGGGGCGTGATGAATCTTCGCAGGAGAATGGTCGGCCCGGTCGCTGTGGTCTCCCTCGCAGGGGGACTGGACAGTGATTCGGCACCGGCCGTCCAGGACAAACTGAGCAAGCTGCTGGCGCAACAGCCGTACCTGCTGATCGACTTCGCGGGCGTGCCCTGCGTGTCCAGCGCCGGTCTGCGCACGCTGCTGCTGCTCTACCGCCAGGGACAGAGCCTCGGCCACCAGGTCGGTGTGGTCGGCATGTCTCCCGAGGTGCGCAACGTGCTCGACGCCACCGGGTTCCTCGACTTCTTCACGGTCGCGGACACCGTCGCCGACGTCGTCGCGGCCTTGGAAGTTGACGCAGAGGAGGAGCTCCGTGAACCCGTCGCATCTGGTTCGTGACCGGATCGACTCCTTCCCAACGCACACCGTGGCGGGCTACGGGGTGCGCGCCGGACGGCCTCAGCCCTTCGGCGCCACCCTGGTCCCCGGTGGTGTGAACTTCTCGGTGTTCTCCGGTCAGGCGTCGGCGGTTTCGGTCGTGCTGTTCCGGCAGGGCGAGAAGCAGCCGATGGTGGAGATCGCCATCCCGGAGGAGTTCCGGATCGGCCGGGTCTGGTCGATCACGGTGTTCGGTCTGGACTACGAGGACCTCGAATACGGTTACCGGGTCACCGGTCCGGAGTACCCGGAGATCAACGACCGGTACGACGCGACCAAGGTGCTCGCCGACCCGTACGCGCAGGTCATGTCGCTGCGGCCGGTGTGGGGCCAACCGTCCGATCCGGACAATGCCTACCCCTACCGTTCGCGGCTGGCGTTCGACGACTTCGACTGGGAGGACGACGCGCCGCTGCGCATCCCCTCCCACGAGCTGGTCATCTACGAAACCCACGTGCGCGGGTTCACCCGGCACCCGTCATCGGGCGTGACCAACCCCGGCACCTACGCCGGTCTGGTCGAGAAGATCCCCTACCTGAAAGAACTCGGGATCAACGCGATCGAACTGTTGCCGATCTTCGAGTTCGACGAGTTCGGCGACTCGCGCCTGAATCAGGAGACCGGTGAGCTCCTGCTCAACTACTGGGGCTACAACACCGTCTCGTTCTTCGCGCCCAAGGCGGGCTACGCCGCGACCGGCCGGTTCGGCATGCAGGGCGACGAGCTGAAGAACCTCGTCAAGAAGCTGCACAAGGCCGGCATCGAGGTCATCCTGGACGTGGTGTTCAACCACACCGCCGAGGGCAACGAGATGGGGCCCTCGATCTCCTTCCGGGGCCTGGACAACAGCACCTACTACATGATGACCCCCGAGGGCTACTACTACAACTTCAGTGGCACCGGGAACACCTTCAACAGCAACAATCCGGTGGTGCGCGACTTCATCGTCGGCTGCCTGCGGTTCTGGGCCAGCCAGTACCACATCGACGGGTTCCGGTTCGACCTCGCCGCGATCATGGACCGCGACGAACACGGTGTGCCGCTGGAGAACCCGCCGCTGCTGGAAGCGCTCGCCCACGACCCGGTGCTGCGCGACTGCGTGCTGATCGCGGAAGCGTGGGACGCGGGCGGCCTCTACCAGGTCGGCAGCTTCCCGAACTACCGCCGCTGGTCGGAGTGGAACGGCAAGTTCCGCGACACCGTGCGGAAGTTCCTCAAGGGCGACGAAGGCGTGCTCGGCGAGTTCGCCACCCGCATGGTCGGCTCGCCCGACCTGTACAAGCACCGCGGTGCGCGCGCGTCGATCAACTTCCTCACCTGCCACGACGGGTTCACCCTCGCGGACTCGGTCGCCTACAACGACAAGCACAACGAGGCGAACGGCGAGGACAACCGGGACGGCGCGAACGACAACAACGCCTGGAACTCCGGGTGGGAAGGTCCGACCGACGACCCGGAGATCAACAAGTTGCGGGCCAGGCAGATCCGCAACGGCCTGCTGCTGCTGCTCACCAGCCGCGGCATCCCGATGATCCTGTCGGGTGACGAGGTCGGCAAGACCCAGCACGGCAACAACAACGCCTACTGCCACGACACGGAACTGGCCTGGTTCGACTGGACCCAGACCGAGACCAACGCCGACCTGCTGCGGTTCACCGGCAACGTCGTCAAGTTCCGTGCGCAGCACCCGGTTCTGCACGGCGCCCACCACCCCAACAGCATCGACGCGACCGACTGCGGTCACCCGGAGATCAGCTGGCACGGTGTGCGCGCGTGGGAACCCGACTGGTCGCCGGGCAGCCGCCTGCTCGGCCTGATGTGGTGCGGTCACCACATCGAGAACGGCGCAGCGGACTATGTCTACGTCGCGGCCAACACCCACTGGGAAGGCCACGACGTGCAACTGCCCCCATTGGACGATGGCTGGCACTGGCGCCGTTTCGCCGACACCAGCCTGGACAGCCCGTCGGACGCCTGCGAGCCGGGCGCCGAAGTCGCAGTCGAGAACCCGGAGAACTACTGGGTCGGTCCCCGGTCGGTGGTCGTCATGGTCGGCTACCGGAACGCATAGGAGTGCACGATGGCTTTCGATGTTTCTCTGACCACCCGTGGCGGCATGGCGATCGTCACGCTCAGCGGTGACCTCGACGAGGTCGGCGCCAGCCAGTTCCAGGACAAGGTCGCCGAGGCGGCCGCCGGTTCGTTCGGCACGCTCGTGCTGGAGATGAGCTCGCTGACCACGTTGTCCTCCGCGGGTCTTCGTGGTCTCGCCTTCTGCCGCGAGAAGATGCCGGACGAGGTGGAGATCGTGATCGTGTCCCCGTCGGCCGAGGTGCGAGCGGCCATCGAGGATGTCGAGTTCCAGCAGAGTGTCACCATCAGTGACAAGCTGCCCCAGCAGAAGTAGTACGAATCCTATTGGGACGTAGCAATCATCGTGGCAGGCACGACCGGCGTTAGGCCCACGAAGCGATAGCGCCGGATTCGTGTCTGCCACGTCTTGGGGGTTTCCGCGTGTCAGACATCGTGGGTATCGCGTTGGCCGGCGGGCTTGGCGTTCGCGCCCGGCCCCTTACCTTGACCACACCCGGCAGCATCCGCAGCAAGGCGACCGTTCCGTTTCTGGGCAAACCGCTGATCGACTGGCAGGTTCGCGCGTTGCAGGCGCAGGGCATCGGCGAGTTCTGCGTGGTCGCCAAGGGCCGGGAGAACCGGTTCCAGGTGCGGGAAGTGCTGCACTACGGGGAAGCACACAACATCAGGGTCCGCTACTCGCGGTCCCGGCACGACAGGATCAACGCCGGCTCCGGCGAGTCGACGCTGCGCAACCTCGAATACTGGGACCTGGACGGTCTGGCCCTGGTGTTCCCCACGGACTCGATCTTCGAGTTCGACCTCAACGCCATGATCGACGCGCACCTGGGCAGCGGCGCCATCCTCACCGTCGGTTCGGTGCGGTGTCCCGCCGAGGTGGCCGCGCGCAAGTACGGGGTGCTCACCCCGGACGAGGACGGCTGGGCGACCCGCTTCATGGAAAAGCCGTCCCTGGACAACATCAGGACCACGATCGGCACCACCGAGGTCTGCGTCAACGCCGGCCTCTACCTGATCGACGTGGCGAAATTCCGCGAGATCTTCGCCATGGGCGGGCTGGTCAGCATGCTCGCCAGCAGGCTCGACTGGGGCAGCGACCTGTTGCCGTGGCTGATCGCGCACGGTGCGCCGGTGCTCAACTGGCCGATCGAGCGGCTCGGCGACCTCGGCACGCCAAGGGACTACCTGCGCACCATGCGTGCGGTGCTCACCGGCGACTACCCCGACCTCACCAAAATGCTGCCCGACCGAATGGCCGACAGCGTCTGGATCCACGAGTCGTCGCTGGTTCGGCGCGACCCGCACAGCGGTAACACCCTGGCCGAGAACATCAGGTCCGGAGACGTCCACATCGGACCTGGCGTGCGCATCGGCCGGGATGTGGAGATCGGCATCGGCACGCACATCGTCGCCTCCGACATCGCCGACGGCGTCGACATCCGTGAAGGGTGCCGGCTGGACGGTGTCGCGTGCATGGAAGGCAGCATGATCGGCGCGCACGCCCGCGTGTCCGACACCTACCTGGGCACCATGGCCTGCGTCGAATCGATGCGGCACGCCCCGGTGCACATCGACGGTTATACCGCCATCGGCGACGAGGCGATGGTGGCACCGGACAGCATGCTCACCGGCGAGATCGTGCCGCCGCGTGGCGTCGTGGCCGCGCGGAGGATGGCCTTCGCCGGTTGAAGAGTGGTGAGACGGGCCGGTCGATTCGCGACCGGCCCGTCCCGTTTTCAGCCGCCCGCGTTCATCAGGTCCACAGCGGACTGTTGACGCGCCGCGTCCGTCTGGTCGTACGGGCCGGCCCAGAGCAGACCGTACTGGTCCGCGGAGTTCCGGTCGTTCGCGTACGCGGAGTTCGCCTGGCGCTGTAGGTAGGCCGTGTAGGGATGGCTGCTCAGTGCGTTGTTCAACACCGCGAGATCGCGCGCGTAGACGCCCTTGAACGTCGGCCCGTCCGCGCCGCCGCCGCCCGGTGCCTCACCTGGATCGTGCAGAATACCGTTGGCGTTCAACGAGGTGCTGGTGGTGGACGCGTTCGCCAGCGTCTGCGCGGTGCTCAGCAGGCTCGCGTTGTTCGTCGCCCGGTACAGCTCGGTCAACGCCGCCAGTGGCACACCCTGGTTGTAGGTGTAGACCGGCGCGCCGTTGTTCTTGCACGTGCTCAGGTCGATCCCGTCGTTGATCAGGTTCGACCCGTTGATCATGCCGGTGCCCGCGTACCAGTTCCAGCCGGCCTGCGCGCGTTGCAGATATGTGCTGTCGCCGCTGATCCGGTTGTGCAGCGCGGCGTTGAGGTAGATGTAGAGCGCGTTGGTGATCGCGTTCTTGTACGTCTTCGCCGTGCTCCACCACACCCCGCCGCCGCAGGTCGAATCCCAGTAGGCGTTCATGTGGTTCGCGTCGTCCTGTGCGGTGCTCAGGTAGGAGGCGTTGCCGGTGAGGTCGTAGGCGTCCACCCACGCCAACCCCCACCAGCCCGTGTCATCGAGATACCCGTTGGTGAAATCGCCGCTCTGATCGTTGCGCGCCTGTTGGTAGGTGTTCGCGATGATGTATTGATAGCTGGCCATTCCGGTGCCGCGCACGTTGTCGATGATCGCGGTCAGCGCGTTCGCGGAATTCCACCAGCCGGTCGTGTTGAACAACCCGGTCGACGGGTTGTAATCCGCCATCAGCGCGGTCGCCGCCGCGGTGCGTCTGTTGCCTGCGTTCCACGTGGTGCGCGCCCACGACGTGCAGTAGATCGTGCCGCTGCCCGCCGGTAGACCGCAGGCGCGTAACAGGCCGACGCCGCCGGTGTTCCAGTTGTCGGAGTTGTACATCAGCGTCCGCCAGCCCGGATAACCCGACGGCGTGACCGTGTCGCCGAGCTTGCTGCCGCCGGTCCAGGTGGCGCCGCCGTCGAACGAGCGGTCCAGCCACAACTCGTCGCCAGGCTGGGTGCCGGTGATGTTCGCCCAGCCCATGTCGTCGTTGTCGTCCAGGTACAACTGGAAGGTCCGGCCGCCGCCGGTGACCGACACCCCGCCCCGGGCGGACGGTGCCAGCGCGGGATCGCGTGCGTCGCAGTACTTGTCGCAGATGACCGTATTGCTCGCCGGTGTAACACTGGGCGTTTCAATTGGGGCCGGAGCGGTGGGCGTCGCCGCGAGTAACAGGCCGGCGAGCAGGGATGCGCCGATCATGAGACCTCCGAGCGGGATTCAGTTGTCAGCAAACGGAATTCGATTCTCGCCCGGCGACCGCTGTATTTTGTTCACAGTGATCCGGCACAATCGCACCCATGGACGACGCGAGCGACGTGACCGGGTTCGACGCCAGCAGGCCGAGCCCGGCGCGGATCTACGACTACTGGCTCGGCGGCAGCAACAACTTCGCCGTCGACCGGGACGTCGCCGAGCGCGCCGCCGCCGAGATGCCGACGCTCAAGGCAGCCATCTGGGCCAACCGGGCGTTCCTGCGCCGCGTCGTGCGCTACCTCGTCGAGGAGGAGGGCGTCGACCAGTTCCTCGACCTCGGTTCGGGCGTGCCCACCGTCGGCAACGTGCACGAGATCGCCCAGGCGGTGAACCCGTACGCCACCGTCGTCTATGTGGACGTCGACCCGGTCGCGGTCGCGCACGGTCGCCGGTTGCTCGCGGACAATGACCGGGCCAGCGTGCTCCAGGCCGACCTGCGCGACCCGGACGCGCTGCTGGCCCGCGAGGACCTGACCGGCCTGATCGACTTCGACCGACCGGTCGCCGTGCTGCTGATCGCCGTCCTGCACTTCATGCCGGACACCGACCGTCCTGGTGAGATCGTCCGCGCCTACCGCGAGCGGATGGCGCCTGGCAGCTTCCTGGCCATCTCGCACGCCGCCGACGACACCGACCTGCCCACCGAGCAGGCCAAGATGATCGAGGGCTACTCGGGCGCCACCAGGGTCCCGTTCATCCACCGCGACGCGGATCAGCTGGCCACCTGGTTCGCCGGGCTCGACATCGTCGAACCCGGCATCACCCAGACCACCGAGTGGCGACCGGACACCGAGCCGATCCCCATCCTGCGCACCAACTGCGCCGTCGGCAGCAAGCCCTGACCGATTCACTATTGAGACATAGAAATCCGTAACGCGCTCGTCGCACCGTACGAATTAATTGCTCCCTCTTTTTCCTCGGGTATCCGGTCCGAATACGGTCGGACACTGCTCGTGTCCGACCGCCCGAGCGGACGGTAAAGCACGTCCCATCAGCCAAATTCGCCGGGAACGGTCCGTACTTTCTGTAGTATCGTCGGGTACACAGCCGGGGGGCTGAGGAAAAACAAATAAGGGGGATTTACCGTGCGCTGCGCAAATGCGTCAGTTTATTTGTCGTGCCCGAAAAACCGGTTGAGATGGGCGGTGTGACCCAATCATGACGACTCCCACCACCACGACCGGGGCGTACTTACAGATCGTCGCGCACATGGACGACGACCTGCTGTTCATGAACCCCGACGTGCAGGACACCATCAACGCCGGCCTGCCGATCACGTCCTTGTACCTCACCTGCGGCGAGGCGTTCACCACGCCCGACGCCCAGCATCCCGGCGGCCCCAACACGGTGCTGCCGCTCCAGATCGGCTGCAGGCCGCAGTCAGCCGGTCAGGCCTGGCCGCCGAACTTCACTCTCTCCCGCGCCGACTACGCCGGGTGCCGCCAGGAAGGCTCCCGGGCCGCGTGGGCGCAGATGGCGGGCGTGCCGAACAACTGGATCCGCAAGTCGGTCACCGTCACCAACGGCAGCTGGTCCCGCGATGTCGAGGTGGACACGCTGTCCGGCACGACCGGGCCGGTCACGTTGATCTTCGTGAACCTGCCCGAGTGGGCCGACAACAGCCCGGACACCCTGGTGAACCCATTGGACACGCCCGGTGCCTCGCTCGCGCACATCTACCAGAACGGCAGCACCCGCAACACCATCATGGTCACCGAGAGCATGCTCACGCAGCCGCAGAGCTATGCCCTGTCCGACCTGATCACACTGGTCCAGCAGCTGGTGGCCATGTACGACATCACCGTGCTGCGCCTACAGGACCCGAAGCCGGACAGCCGCTACGAGCAGGGCAACAACGGTCTCGGCTGGCAGGGTGACCACCTCGACCACATCATGACCACCGACATCGCCACGCAGGCGGTGGCGCACATCGCCCGGCTCCAGGTGGTCAACTACCGCAACTACAACACCCAGGACAGCGAGATCAACCTGGACACCAGCCAGCAGACCGCGAAGACCACCACCTTCGGTCTGTACGCGACCTGGGACGCCGACATCGGCAACGCCACGGGCTACCCCAACTGGCCGCTGCGCCAGTATCACCGGTTCTGGACCGGCGACAACTGGATCGGGCGCAACGCCAACGGCTCGCTGCTGGTGTTCAGCGTGCAGGACGGCGATCTGCTGATGTGGACCCAGACGGGCCTTGGCACGTTCACCGGACCGATCTCGCTGGGCGCCCCCGGCTGGCTCGCGCCCGGTCTCGCGGTCGGCAACAACGCCGACGGCCGGGTCGAGGTGTTCGCGCTGCGCATGGACACCTGGGACACGGTCACCGTGTACCAGACCGCGGTCAACGGATCGCCGACCCAGTGGGCGTGGGCCAACCTGAGCAACCCGAACGCGGGCGGCGGCGACCGCACCCAGGTCGGCCAGCCGTGCCTGGCGATGAACCAGGACGGCCGGATGCAGATCTTCGCCAAGAACGGCGGCGGTGGGATCAGCACCACCTACCAGACCGCGGTCAACGCGGGCTGGACCACGAACTGGACCGATCTCGGCAACGGGCCGGGTGTCCAGGATGGACTGTGCGCGCTGCTCAACCCGGCTGGGCTGATCGAGTTGTTCGCCTACACCATCAACGCGAACGGCAAGGGCTCGATCCTGAACCTGTACCAGCCGCAGCCCAACGTCGGCTTCAACACGGCACCGTCGTTCGCCACGTTCGAACCGGCCAGCCCGCCGACCATGGCCAGGAACGCCGACGGCCGGATGGACGTGTTCTACCGGGTCGCCGACAGCACCGCCAACGGGCACCACGGCGCCGACGTCGGCCACACCTGGCAGACCGCGGTCGCCAGCGGCTACACCACGACGCCGGAGAACATCGGCGGCAACGGCGGCGTCGGCCCGGTCTCGGCGGTCAGCGCGCCGCACAACATCACCGACGCGCGCATCCTGCTGACCCAGCGCAACCGCAACGGTGGGATCAGCATCTGCGTGCAGGGCGCCCCCAATGCGGGCTATGGAGCCTGGCAGGACATGGGCACGTTCATCTCGACCGAACCGACCCTCGCCGCGGACGCGACCGGTGCGATGTACCTGCTCGCGTTCGACGGCAACGGCAAGTTGCTGGTCGCCCGGCAGACCTCGGCCGCGGGCGGCGCACCGTTCGGCGCCTGGGCCCAGCAAGGCAGCTGACGTTCCACCCACCCACAGCGGCCCGCCTCAACCCCAGAGGCGGGCCGCGCCATGTCGTCGACCCGGCTACCTCGCCAGCGCGGACCGCAGGTCGTCGAGCACGCGGTAGTGCACCCCGATCATGCCCAGCGCCCGCGCCGCGTCGACATTCGCCGCGCTGTCATCCACGAACAGACACCGCTCGACCGGCACCCCGGCCCGCACACCTCCGCCAGCGCAGCCTCGACGGCCGCGCGCCACTGTTGGTCGGTGCACGCCCCGATGACCGCCGCCTGCACCGAGTCCCCGAACGCGGCAGTGGCGAACGTGCCGGTCGGGAGGCCGTGCGCGGCATCCAGGTCGAGGTCGTCCCACCGGCGCAGCACGCCGTCCAGGTCGCACAACACCGCGTCGAATGATCGAGCCATGCGCTCGATCATTCCAACTATCGAAAGAACAATCTATTCTGCTGAACATGGCGGAGGACGGTGGCGATCGGCTCGTCGGCGCCGACCGCGTCCTCGCCGTGCTGCGCGAGCTGGCAGGCTATCCGGCCGGGGTCGGGTTGGACGAGCTGGCCAAGGCGGTCGCCAGCCCCAAACCGACCGTGCACCGCGCCCTGGTCGCGTTGCGGAGGGCGGGCTTCGCCAGCCAGGACGGACGCGGGCGTTACGTGCTCGGCGACGGATTCCTCCGGCTTGCCTTCGCCCACCACGAACTGCGCCCCGATCACGTCCGCGTGCATCCGATGCTGACGAAGCTGGCCACCCGGTTCGGCGAGACCGCGCACTACGCGGTGCTCGACGACCGGTCGATCGTGTACCGGTCCAAGGTCGACCCGCCGACCGGTGCGGCCCGGCTGACCTCGACCATCGGCGGTCGCAATCCCGCGCACTGCACCGCGGTCGGCAAGCTGCTGCTCGCCCGCGCCCTGCCCGATGACGAGAGCGTCGCCGCCTGGTGCGCACCGGCGGACTGGAACGCCGCACCGAGCACACCATCACCACCGCCGCCGAGCTCGCCACGCAACTGCGCACGATCCGGGCGAAGGGCTATGCCGTCGACGACCAGGAGAACGAAGTGGGCGTGAACTGCATCGCGGTACCGATCTTCCTCACCTCGCCACGCGTGCCCAGCGGCGCGGTCAGCGTCAGCGCGCTGGCCTACCGGACGCCGCTGCCGCGCCTGGTCGACGCCCTGCCGGAGATCTTGTCTATTGTGGACGCACCGTGAGAGCGTTCGTGCTGACCGCGCCGCGCAGCGCGCAGGTCGAGGACGTGCCGGTGCCCGAGGCCGCGCCCGGTCAGGTGGTGGTCGAGGTCGAACGAGCGGGCATCTGCGGCACCGACGTCGAACTGTTCACCGGCGACATGACCTACTTCGAAGACCACAACGCCAGTTACCCGATGCGCATCGGCCACGAGTGGTGCGGCCGGGTCAGCGCGGTCGGCGACGGCGTGAACCCACGCTGGCTGGGCAGGCGGGTCACCGGCGACACCATGCTCGGCTGCGGCCACTGCCACCGCTGCACCAGCGGCAGACAACACCTGTGCGCGGAGCGCTACGAGATCGGCATCCGGCGCGGCTGGCCCGGCGCGCTCGCGCAAGCGTTGCCAGTGCCCGCCTTCGCGCTGCACGAACTCCCGGACAGCATCGACAGCACCGCGGGCGCCCTGGTCGAACCCGGCGGCAACGCGCTGCGCGCGGCCCGGGCGGCGGGCGCAGCGCCGAACAAACGGATCCTGGTCTACGGCCCCGGCACCATCGGCCTGTTGGTCGCGCTGTTCGCGCTGGCGGACGGCGCCGAAGTGCACGTCGTCGGCCCCACCCCGGAATCGCTGACATTGGCGCAAACCCTGGGCGTGCACGGCACCTGGACCGCCGACACCCTCCCCGGCCAGCCCTACGACGCCGCGATCGATGCCACCAATGACCCGGCCGTGCCGGCCTCCGCGCTCGCCCGGATCGAACCCGGTGGCCGGATCGTCTACATCGGACTATCCAGTCGGCCGAGCCACATCGACAGCCGCGACCTGGTGCTCAAGGACGTCACCGCGGTCGGCGTGCTCAGCGCGTCACCCGGTCTGCCCGGCGCGATCGAGCGCTACGCGTCCGGCGCCGTCGATCCGCGTCCGCTGGTCGCCGCCACCGTCGGCCTCGACCAGGCCGCCGACGCACTACGCGGAATCAGACCACCGAACGCGGGACCAGGACCGAAGATCCACGTCGACCCCCAACGGGAGCAGCGCGCATGACACTCCGAAGTGGACAATGGTACGGCGGCGCCGACCGCGACGGCTACATCCACCGCGCCTGGATGCGCCGCGGCGTGCCCGACCGCGCGTTCGACGGACGCCCGCAGATCGCCATCGCCAACACCGCCTCCGACCTCACCCCGTGCAACAAGCACCTGGACGAGGTCGCGAACAGCGTGCGCGACGGCGTGTGGGAAGCCGGGGGAGTACCGCTGAACCTGCCGGTGTTCTCGCTCGGCGAGACCAACATGCGCCCCACCGCGATGCTCTACCGCAACCTCGCCGCGATGGCCATCGAGGAACAGTTGCGCGCCAACCCGATCGACGGCGTCGTGCTGCTCGGCGGCTGCGACAAAACCATTCCCGCACTGCTCATGGCCGCCGCGTCCGTCGACATCCCGGCCGTCGTCGTGCCCGGCGGTCCGATGCTCAGCGGCTACTTCCGCGGCGTCGCGCTCGGCTGCGGCACCGACGTGTGGCGCCTGAGCGAGGAAGTCCGCGCCGGCACGCTGAGCAGCGCCGAATTCCTCAAGTCCGAGTCCGCGATGATCCGCAGCAAGGGCCACTGCAACACGATGGGCACCGCGTCCACCATGGGCTGCCTCGCCGAAGCGCTCGGCATGACGCTGCCCGGCACGGCGGGCACACCCGCCCCGGACAGCAGGCTGCTCGCGGCGGCACACGAAACCGGCAGGCTCGTCCTCGACCTGGTCACCGCCGACCGGCGCCCCAGCCAGGTGCTCACCAAAGCGTCGTTCCACAACGCGATCGTCGCCCTCGCCGCGCTCGGCGGATCCACCAACGCCGTCGTGCACCTGCTCGCCATCGCAGGCAGGCTCGGCGTCGACCTCGAACTCGACGAGATCGACCGGATCGGCGCGGGCGTCCCGCTGCTCGTCGACCTGCAACCAGCGGGCAAACACCTGATGGACGACCTGCACCGGGCGGGCGGTCTGCGCGCGGTGCTCAACCAGGTCAAGGACCTGCTCGACGCGAGCGCGATCACCGTCACCGGCAACCCGCTTGTCGACGAACTCGCGGACGCGCCGATCGTCGACGAGGACGTCATCCGGCCGCGCACCAACCCATTGCTGCCCGACGCGGGCATCGCCGTGCTGCGCGGCAACCTCGCGCCCAACGGCGCCGTGATCAAACCAGCGGCCGCATCACCGGAACTGCTCCGCCACAGGGGCAGGGCGGTCGTGTTCGACAGCGTCGAAGACCTGCACGCCCGCCTCGACGACCCCGACCTGGACGTCGACGAAACCTCGGTGCTTGTCCTGCGCGGCTGTGGCCCGAGGGGCTATCCCGGCATGCCCGAGGTCGGCAACCTGCCGCTGCCCGCGAAACTGCTCGCCAAGGGCGTGCGCGACATGGTCCGGATCAGCGACGCGCGGATGAGCGGCACCGCGTACGGCACGGTCGTACTGCACGTCGCACCCGAAGCAGCCGCCGGTGGTCCACTCGCGCTGGTCCGCACCGGCGACCCGATCGTGCTCGACGTCGCAGCGCGCCGCATCGACATCGACCTGCCCGAAGCCGAACTCGCCGCCCGCGAACCGTCCGCCGAAGCACAAGCCGCCTACGCCGCGCCGACCGGTGGCTGGTCGCAGCTCTACATCCAGCACGTGCTCCAGGCCGACCGGGGCGCCGACCTCGATTTCCTGGTCGGCCAACGAGGTTCGGAGGTGAACCGCGAGTCGCACTAGGACTCCACTCAGGACCGGCGGCGGCCCGCCGATCGCCGTGCCAGGCTGATGGTATGACCACTCGACCGTTCCGGTTCGGCGTCAGCCTGCTCGCCGCCACCACCCGCTCGGACTGGCACGCCAGCATCCGCGAGGCGGAAAGCCTCGGTTACGACGTGCTCCAGGTGCCCGACCACATCGGCCTGCCTGCCCCGTTCCCGGCACTGATGGCCGCCGTCGAGGCCACCCCGAACATGACGCTGGGCACCTACGTGCTCAACGGCGGCATCCTCAACCCGACCTACCTGGCCAGGGACGTCGCCGGCATGCACCGCCTCAGCGACCAGCGCTTCGAGCTGGGTCTGGGCGCCGGGTACATGCCTGCCGAGTTCGAGGCCGTCGGCGTGCCCTTCGGCACCGGTGGCGATCGGCTGCGCAAACTGGAGTCGCTGCTCTCCGGAACCCGCGCGCTGCTCGCCGAGCAGCCCGACAAGCCGATCCCGCCGATCATGCTGTCCGGCGCGGGCCCGAAGATGCTGCGCCTGGCCGGTCGCGAAGCCGACATCTTCAGCTTCTCCATCTCGGCGGGCATGACCGAGGGCCTCGCGCCAGAAAAAGCCCTTGCCCAGCGGATCCAGGTGCTGCGCGACGCGGCAGGCGCACGTGACGTCGAACTGAACCTCTTCGTCGCCGCCGTCGGTCCGAGCGCCGAGGAACTCGACCTCACGATCATCCGCAACGCCAGCGGCCTGCCCGACGAGCTCATCCTGCAACAGCCCGGCATCCTGGCCGGCGCGCCGAGCGAGGTCGCCGAGCGGCTGCACCGCTACCGCGAGGAGTTCGGCATCAACTACGTGAGCGTGCTGCACCCGCACATGCGGTACTTCGCCGAAGTGCTCAAACACCTGCGTTGACCAGCACCGGCCAGGCTGTGTCGCCGGTCAACCGGGGATACAGCCTGGCCGGGTCACGTCAGCCAGTGACAGCGAACTGGTCGAAATCGGCTTCACCACTCACGTGCGCGCTGTGCGAGGTCATCGCGACGCCCACGTCCTGGCTGGCCGCCGCGCTCGGCACCGTGGTCGAGCCGACCTCGGTCCAGTGCACGTCGTCGGTCGAGTAGTAACCGGTGAAGGTCGTGCCCGAGCGGGTCAGTTTCAACCAGCTCGGATACGCCGTCGCGGTGCCCGCGCTGGACTGGGCGTCCAACTGGCCGTCACCGTCCACATCGGAATCCAGGATGTAGGCGTTGCCCGGCGTCGCCGCCAGCAGCACGTACCCACCCGAGGTGTCCGCGCCGGTCACGTCGTTGCGCACGATGATCCCGGCCTTCGCCCACGGTGCCGTGTTCTGCTGCGCGGTCAACTCGACCGTGGCCACCGTGCCATCGTGTTCGGCGCCCGGCGAGTAGATGGTGCTGTACTCGTTGGTGCTGCCCCAGATGTCCGCGCCCTGCCCGTCGATGCCGAGCTTGGTGCCCGACTGCGCGTACAGGCCCTGCGTCGAACTGTAGGACTTGTACGTGCTCTGCAACGGCGAATACGTGGTCAGCGGGTAGCGGAACGAGTAGTGCCTGAGCCCGTAGGTTTCCGTCGCGGTGAACGCCGAACTGGCGAACAGCGTGGCCGGGGGAGTGGTGATGGTGAACTTCGCGCTCACCGTCTGTCCACCTGGGACAACCGGATACCAGGTCCGCGAACTCGACTTGACCGTGTAGCCGGACGGCGGGTTCAGGCCGAGCCCGATGTTCACAACGGGCGTCGCCCCGTAGTTCGTGAAGCTCTCGGTCGCGGTGAACGACTGGCCGGCCGGAGCGCCCGCGTCGAACCCGGTCAGCCCGAACGACGTGGCAGGCGGCGCGAGCACCGGACCGCGCTGCGGCGTCACCCGGTACAGCACGACCCCGTGCGGCGGCACGGTCGCACCGACTCCGCCCACCGAGTCGAGGGTCTGGTGCGACCACAGGTCGTCCAGCCGGTAGTTGCGGCTGTTCGGCAACCCGAGCGCGGCAGCGGTCGTCGACACGGACTCGGCAGCGTCACCGGTGTTGAACAACCCGACCACCGCGTCCCCGTTGGCCTCGACCTTGCCGAACACCTGCGCTGTCGACGTGTTCACCAGCCGCTTCGCGTCGATCGCGTCCTGGTCGACGCCCAGCACGTCGGTATTGCGCAACAACCCCAGGTCGGTCGGGTCCAGGTGGGTGAGGTCGGTGCCCAGGGTCAACGGCGACGCCGCCAGCGCCCACAGGCTGAACTGCGTCTTCCGTTCGTCCAGGCTCAGGCCGTCGTTGGCGCCGTTGCCGACCTCCAGCGAGTCGTAGTCGTTGAACCCACCCGGTCCGCCATACGGAGCCCAGGCCGCGACCTGGTCGAACCGGGTCGCCACGCTGCCGTAGTTGGTCAGCGGGAAGCTCGCGCCATCCGGCCCGCAGTAGCACTCCACGTCGCCGCCGGTGCGCCAGCCGTTCGCGTACTTCTGCCAGGTCGCGACATTGTTGATGTCCAGGCTGTTGGACAGTTCGAGGTGGATGGCCCGCCCGGTCGAGCGCAGCGCGTTCGACCACGCCGTCACGTCCTGCGCGTCCGGCGTGCCGACACCGTCGATCTTCAGATAGTCGACGCCCCAGGACGCGAACTGCTTGGCCCACGAGTCGACGAACGCCTGCGCGCCCGGCTTCGAGTAGTCGATCCCGACCATGCCGCCACAGTTGTAGTTGGCCTCGCTCACGTTCGGCTCGGCGATGTCGTCGACGTGGTAGGGCGTGCCCTCGATCGCGGAGTTCTGCGCGACCGCCTGGGCGGAGATGCCCGGCGTCACGTAGATCCCGAACTTCAGCCCGTCCGCGTGCACGTGATCCGCGGTCGCCTGGATGCCGTTCTCCGAACCGACGCTCGGGAACTTGGCCGGATCGATGACCCACCGGCCGTACTGGTCGACGTCCGGCCCCTGGCTCCCCGGGCACTGGTACCAGAAGTCGTCGAGGTTCACATACTGGAACCCCTCCTTCTTGAGGCCCGACGACACCATGGCATCGGCCTGCGCGTCGATCACGGCGGCGGTCGGGTCCTTGCGGACGAAGCTCCAACTGCTCCAGCCCAACGCCGGTTTGGCGCCCACCCCGTTGTTCTCGGCGTTCGCTGCGGTTGTAGTCGCGACAACAGTCAGCCCGACAACGGGTAAGACCGCAATCGCGGTCACTAGCGCACGTAATGTCCTGTTCACGCGTCCTCCTCGACGGCTACTCGCACAGCACCGCGCAGCACTACGACATGCTTCGACAAAAAACAACACACTCGAACCGCTTCCGTCAAGACCTGAACGAAGGCCGCGAGCCCGGCGTTCAGTCAGTCCTGATCGATAACGTGGCGCCATGACCTGGACCCCAGCGGACGCCATCGCCTACGTCGAGCACCACGTCGAGGTGTGGAACCGGCACGACGTCGACGAGATCCTCGCGCTCTACGCCGAGGACGTGGAACTGACCTCGCCCCTGGCTGTGGACGTGGTCGGGTCGGCCGTGGTGCGCGGCCGGGACGGACTGCGCGAGTACTTCAGCACCGCCCTCAAGGCCAACCCGGACCTCAAGTTCGTGCTGCACGACGTGCTGCGCGGCGAGGACAGCATCACCTTCTACATGTCCAGCCTCGGCGGCCGGAAAGTCGCCGAAGTGCTGTTCGTCAACCCGAACGGCCTGATCGGCAAGGTCTTCGCCCACTACAGCTGCGCATAGTCCCCGAGCCCGACCGTGTGACGCCCCGCGGCGCGTGCTGCGGCCGAGTGACCACCTGCCCATTTTGTTCGGTTCTGTTCGGCGTCGCCGGACCGACTGAGTTAGCCTCATCGGCGATTCCGCCCGATATCGCAGGAGCGCACCGATGCCCCGAACCGCCGCGGCGCTGACCGCGTTCGTCGCCGTGCTGGCCCTCGCGGGCTGCGCCACCGGAACCCGCTCGACCGGCCCGACGTCCGCCCCCGCCACGACGACCACCGCGGTCTCCGACGGCAGCGCCGAGAAGCTCCCGCAGTTCCCGACCGCGCCCGCGACGCCGTCGCTGCCCCAGTCGACCGGCCTCAGCCAGGTGCAACAGTTCATCGGCGCGGTGTTCACCGACGCACAGAACGAGTGGACCAAGGTCTTCGCGACAGCAGGCGTGCAATATCAGCCCGCGCGACTCGTGCTGTTCAGCTCCGCGGTGAACACCGCCTGCGGCGCGGAATCCGCGAAGGTCGGCCCGTTCTACTGTCCGGCCGACCGCACCGTGTACCTGGACACGTCGTTCTTCGACGAGATGCAGCAGCGCTACGGGGTCGGCGGCGACTTCGCCCAGGCCTACGTGGTCGCGCACGAACTCGGCCACCACTTGCAGAACCTGACCGGCGTCGCCGCGCAGGTCAACGCGCTGCAACAGCGATTCCCGGCCAACGCCAACAACCTCTCGGTGCTCACCGAGCTGCAAGCCGACTGCTACGCGGGTGTGTGGGCGTACTCGACGTACCGGCGCGGTCTGCTCGAACCCGGCGATCTGCAAGAGGCACTCACCGCGGCCGCCGCCGTCGGCGACGACTTCCTGCAGAAATCGTCGACCGGTTCGGTGCAACCCGAGGCGTGGACGCACGGTTCGTCCGCGCAACGTCAACACTGGCTCGCGGTCGGCTACGACTCCGGTAAACCCGCGTCCTGCAACACGTTCGCGTCCTGACCGCGCGGGCCGGGCAACGGTTCCCAGCCACTGCCCGGCCCGCCGGTCAGGTGGTCGCGAGGGCCTCGACCGGGGTGAGACGACCGGCCCGCGAAGCGGGATAGATGCCGACCAGCGCACCGACCACGATCGACGCGACAACCCCGCCGATCAGCACGCCTGCGGGTAGCGCGGTCGGCCAGTCGCGCACCGCCGCGTAACCGGTCGTGATCGCGATGCCCAGCACCAACCCGCCGAGGCCACCCAAGCCGGACAGCACCGTCGACTCCACCAGGAACTGCATCCGGATCTGGCCCCGGCCCGCGCCCAATGCGCGCCGCAGGCCGATCTCCTGGCGGCGTTCCAGCACCGAGATCACCATCGTGTTCGCCACGCCGACCCCGCCGACCAGCAGCGCGACCGCGCCCAAGCCCAGGAACAAGCCGGTGAACGTGGTGTTCACCGCGAACTGGGCGGCGAGCACGTCCGATGGCCGGGTCACCTGGATCGAACCGGAGTCCTGCGGGTTCACCGTGGCGGCCAGCACCTGGTAGACCGAGTTCACCTCACTCGGGTCGGACCGTTCGTACACGGTCGTCGGGTGGCCGTCGAACCCGAGGTAGCTCTGCGCGGCCTGCCAGCCGACCAGCGCGGACCGATCGATCTCCGGCGCCAGCGGCACCGAGTTCAGGATGCCGATCACGGTGAAGTACCGAGTACCGATGTAGACCTGCTCGCCGATCCTGTCGACGCCGAGCCGTTGCGCGGCAACCGATCCGAGCACGATGGCCGGGAACTTGTCGGTGGCGGCGGTGAGGAACGAACCGGACGCGACGCTGCCGCCGACGGTGCCGAGCAGATCGTCCTTGGTCGCCTCGACCCCGATCCCGTTCGTGATCGAATCGTCCACATAGGAGTTTCGGCGGATGGTCGGGTTGAGGTTGCCGGTCGCGGACGCCGACCGCACCGGGCCGATCCGCTTGACCATGTCCGCCGCGTCGTAGGGAATGGTCGCGTTCTGGCCGAAGATCGTCTGCCCGGGGCTTGCCTTGAGCAGGTTGGTGCCCAGCGCGTTCAACGTCGCCTGCAACGACGCCTGGCTGGACGCGCCGATGCCGACGACCGCGATCATCGCCGCGATACCGATCGCGATCCCGAACGCGGACAGGACCGCCCGGCCCGGCCGTCCGGTCACCCCGGCGAAGCCGACCGAGAGCAGATCGCTCAGCCGCAACCGTCGCGGTCCGGGCAGTGGCACGAGCTCGGTCGGTGTGTCCACAGTGGTCACGACAGCACTCCGGTATCGTTGGTGATCTCGCCATCCAGGAACTCGATGCGGCGGGGGAGCCGCCCGGCGAGGGTGCGGTCGTGCGTGATCACCGCTATCGTCACGCCGTCGGAGTTGAGCTGTTGCAACAGTTGCAGCACACCCGCACTGGACCGCGAATCCAGCGCGCCGGTCGGTTCGTCGGCCAGCACGATCGCCGGATTCGCGATCAGCGCGCGAGCGATCGCCACCCGCTGCTTCTCGCCACCGGACAACGCGTACGGGCGATGATGCAGCCGGTGCCCGAGTCCGACGCGCTGCAACGCGGCCTCCGCGCGTTGCAGCCTGCGCCTGCGGTTGACCCCGTGATACAGCAACCCGGTCGCCACGTTCTCGGTCGCGGACAGGTGCCCGGACAGGAAGAACTGCTGGAACACGAACCCGATCCACCGTGACCGGATCGTGGACAGCTGCCGGTCGCGCAGCCGCGCGATGTCGTGGCCGAGTAGCCGCACCGTGCCCGCACTGGGTTTGTCCAGCGTGCCCATCAGGTTGAGCATCGTGGACTTGCCCGACCCGGACGGGCCCACGATCGCGAGCAGTTCGCCCGCGCCGATGCGCAACGACACGTCCCGCACCGCGTGCACGCCACCCCGGTAGGTCTTGGACACCGAGGACAGTTCGATGACGTTCATTCGGTGCCCGCCACCTCGACCTTGAGCCCCTCGCGTACGCCCGGCCCGGAGACCTCGACCTGCCCGTTCGCGAACATGCCCAGCGTCACCGCGATCAGGTGGGTGTGCCCGTTCGGGTCGATGACGTCGATCGCGTAACCGCCCTCGGCCAACGCGAGCAGCGCGCCGACCGGCACCGCAAGTACGTTCGGGTGCTCGGCACTGGTGAAGTTCACCGTCACCGGCGCACCGGTCAGACTGCCGACCGCCTGCTGGTTGTCCAGCGACACCGTCACCGGGATCGTCGCATCACCACTCCCGGAACCGCCCGGGGCACCGCTGCCGTTGTTGTTCGGGTTCGTGGCGACGGTGCCGATCGCGGTGACGTGACCGGTGGTCGTCGAACCGTCCGGCAACTGGATCTGCACGGACTCGCCCATCGTCGCCAGGTTCTCCGCGTTCACCGGCAGATTCACCGTGATCACCTTGGTCGTGCTGGACAACGTCATCAGCGAACCGGACGCCGATCCGCCCAAGCTCGCGGTCACTGTGTTCACCACGACCGCACCCGGTTCGACGACTGTGTCCCCCGGGTTCACAGTGCCGGTCTTGGCGACACCCAGCGACTTCTGCCATGCCATCACCGCCTGCGCGGTGCCCGAAGTGAAGGAATCGCTGTCCGGCGCCGACCTGTAGCCGAGCGCGCGTAGGTCCTGGTTGAGTTCGCGCACGTCAGCACCCTTGCTCACGCCGACGCTCAGCGATCGGTACAGCGGCGTTGAGCCATAGATCAGTGGCACGGAGTGACCGTCGACTCCATACAGTTGCTGACCTTGGCCGATCGTCGCCCCGGTCGCGGGCAGCCACGTCACGGTGCCGGGCCCGGCGGAAGGCGACTGCCCACCCGAGCCCCCGGAGCCCGAACCGGAGCCCGACCCGCCCGAACCGGACCCGCCCGAACCTGAGCCCGACCCCGCGCCGCCCGAGCCCGAACCGCCTGAGCCCGCACCCGCCCCGGACTGGCCGACCACCGTGTACGAACCCGCGTAGCCCAGGTTTCCGGACTCCGACTGGGTGTTCACCAGGTCCTGCCTGGTCACCGTCGCGGTGCTCGGCGGCTGCGGTTTCGTGACCGGCGCCGGGCCATCGCCCCTGGTCAGCGCGTATCCGACGCCCGTGCCGACCAGCAGCGCCCCGACCAGGCCGCCGACCAGCACGGCGCGGCGGCCCTTGCGTGGCGGGCGGGTTTCCTCGTCGCTGACGCTGGCCTCGGCGAACGCCGTGGGTTGCTCCTCGGTCAGCACCTCGCCGCGCCAGATCTCATCGTGCTCACTTGCCACTGGTCGAACCCGCCGCGTCGCTCATGCCCAAACCGGCTCCGCAGGCGGTCAGCGCGGTCTTGGTCTTCGGGTCGGTCCCGTCGATGGTCATGCCCTTTCCGCCACCGCCGTTGGGGTCCGGGTCGGGGATGTCGACGCCGTGGGCGCGCATGCACTGTGCGAATTTGAGCGCGCGCTGGGTGTCCTGGGCGGTCGGCTTGCCGCCGTTGGGCAGGAGTTTGTCGCACGCGGTGCTCGCCGCCTGGATCTTCTGCACGTCGGCAGGGCTGCCGCCCGCCTTCATCGCGGGCATGAGCGCCGCTCCCCCAGTGCCGCCGGGGGCGGGTTTCGGGTCGGGCATGTCGATGCCGTGCTGGCGCATGCACTGCGCGAACTTCACCATCGCGTCCTGTTCGGACGCATCGCTCTGGGCGTTGCCCGAACCCGATCCGGAAGCAGGAGCCGAGGTGCTGGTCTTTCCACCGTTGAGCGAGGCGACGTCGTTGCCGGATGCCCCGCTGGAGCAGCCGGCCAGGCCGAGTGCCACGGCCAGGCCCGCCACGGCCACGAGTTTCCGCCAGGGGGGAGAGATCGCCATCGTGTGTCCTTCCGGTCGAATCATGTCCAGGAAGGTCTAGCCAAGAAGGCGTTGCCGAGCTGTCACCGTATTTCTTTACATCCCGGAAAGGTCTTCTGGGCTAAGCATGGTGACATGCGCATTTTGGTCGCCGAGGACGAGCAACTGCTGGCCGATCGGCTGGCATCGGGCCTGCGCAGGCAGTCCTTCGCGGTCGACGTGGCCTATGCCGGTGACACCGCGCTGGAACTGCTCGCGATCAACTCCTACGACGTGCTCGTCCTGGACCGGGACCTGCCCGGCACGCACGGCGACGACGTGTGCCGGGAAGTGGTCGCGTCGCAGGCCAGGACCAGGGTGCTGATGCTGACCGCCGCCGGTTCGCTGCGTGACCGGGTGGACGGGCTCGACCTGGGCGCCGACGACTACCTCGGCAAGCCGTTCGAGTATCCGGAGCTGGTGGCGCGGATCAGGGCGTTGGCGCGACGCTCGCAGCCCGCGTTGCCGCCGACCTTGCAGCGCGCCGGTATCTCCCTCGATCCCGCGCGCCGCCAGGTGTTCCGCGACGGGATGTACATTCCGTTGTCGCGCAAGGAGTTCGCCGTGCTCGAACTGTTGATGGCGGCGGACGGGGCGGTGGTCAGCCAGGAGGACCTGCTGGCTCGCGCCTGGGACGAGCACGCCGACCCGTTCACCAACACGGTGCGGGTCACCGTCAGCAAGTTGCGCGCCAAACTCGGTGCGCCCTCGGTGATCACCACCGTGCCCTGCGCCGGTTACACGATCTGATGGCGACGCCGCGACCCGACCCGCGCCGGTACTGGGCGCGCTGGCGACCGGCCCAGCTGCGCCCGCTGCACCGCTACACCGTGCGGGCCAGGATGGCGATGCTCTACGGCGTGGTGTCCGCGCTGGTCGGCATCGTGCCGGTGGTGTTGATCTGCGTGCTCATCCAGCACGACCTCGGCCGCACCGTGCTCACCGCGGTCGCCAAGTCCGGGGTCGCGGTGACCGTGCGGCAGGCTCAGCAGACGGGGCCCGCGATGCCCAGTTACCAGGCGCAGCAAGGCATCCCGGCCAGCACCATGCTCGTCCTGGTGCCCTGCACGACCAGGCTGGGCCAGCCGTTGACCACCGCGATGCTCCAGAAGGACTGCGCGGTCGTCGCGGGGAAGGCCGAGCTGGCAGACGCCTACCCGGCGCGAGAAGCGTCCGCGACACAGCTCGGCACCAGCATCAGCAGCACGCTGGTCCGGCAGATGCTGGTGTACTCGGCGCTCGCGCTCGCCGTGATGATCCTGCTCGCGTTCGGACTCGGCTGGTGGGTGGCAGGCCGGGCACTGCGACCGGTGCACGAGATGGCCGCCGCCGCACGCAGACTGTCCTCCGCCAATCTGCACCAGCGCATCCCGCTGCACCAGCCCCACGATGAACTGCGCGACCTCGGCGAGAGCTTCAACGCGCTGCTCGACCGGCTCGGCGCGGCGTTCACCAGCCAGCAACGGTTCGTCGCCAACGCCGCGCACGAGCTCCGCACGCCGCTGGCCATCCAGCGCGCCACCATCCAAATAGGACTCGGCGAGTATCCGATCGAAGCGGGCGAGCTCGCGTCGGTGCGCGAGGAACTGCTCACCGCGAACCGTCGGCACGAGCAGCTCATCAACGGGTTGTTGCTGCTCGCGCGCGGTGAACGTGGCCTGGAGCAGCTGGACCCGGTCGATCTGGTCGAAGTCGCCGACGACGTGCTGCCACCGTTGGCCGCGCAGGCGCGGCAGAGCGCCGTCGACTTGACGGTGCGCACCGAACCGGTCGTGGTGGACGGGGACGCGGTGCTGCTGGGTCAACTGTTGACGAACTTGATGCAGAACGCCATTCGATACAACAACGAGGGCGGCCGCGTCGAGGTACGGATCGCGCGGAGTTCCATCGTGGTGACCAACACCGGACCCGTCGTTCCGGCTGCCGCCATCGACGACCTGTTCGAGCCGTTCCGCAGGCTGCACCCGGATCGGACCGGGTCGGCCACCGGCGCTGGCCTCGGGTTGTCGATCGTCCGGTCGATCGCGACCGCGCACGGCGGCACGGTCACCGCGCGACCCAATGCGAACGGCGGTGGACTGACCGTCCGAGTCGGACTGCCCGCGCGTCAATCACTTAACAGACAATCGGAAAACCGTGAAGAAGGTGAAAAAGTACCTGCCAAGGTCAGGTGAGCTTCAACCACATGATGGGTACCCAGCGCGTGCTTGCCTGGACAGGCTTGCGTTTGTCCACAACACCCCCACCATGTGGAGGAAACAGTGTCCCTGCCAAGGACTGTTCCGCCTGTGCTTTCTCGTTGGCCCGCGAGGGCGGCGATCGCCGTGGTCGCCGCGGCCACGTTCGTCGTACCGGCCATCGCAACCGCAGCACCGGCCCAGCACGCATCATCGAGTTCGGCCGCCACCAACCAGGTCCGCCAAGAGGTGCGCAGCGGCACGTTGCTGCAAACCCACGGCCTGCACCGCGCGTGCAACGCGTGCGACGCCGAGGTCGTCACGACCGCAAAGGGTTCGGCCAAGCCGTTGAGCACGGCCGCGCCCGCGGGTTACGGTCCGAGTGATCTCGACTCGGCCTACAACCTCTCCAGTTCGTCCTCGTCGACCGGCACCATCGCGATCATCGACGCGGGCGTCGACGGCAATCTCGAATCCGACCTGGCCAGCTACCGGTCCAACTACGGTCTGCCTGCCTGCTCCACGTCCAGTGGCTGCCTGAAGCTGGAAAACTACGACGGTGGCGCCCAGCCCGCTCCGCAGAGCAGCGGCGACGGCGCGAGCGCCGAGGAACAGATCGGCGTGGAGACCTCGCTGGACGTCGACATGGCGTCGGCCGCGTGCCCGTCGTGTCACCTCCTGGAGATCTCGGTGCCGTGGCAGGACGGTGAGAACGACGGCGACACGTCCACCGGCGACTTCGCCAAGGCCGTGAGCACCGCCGTTTCCGCCGGTGCGGCTTCGGTCAGCATCAGCTACGGCTACACCGCGGACTCCGGCAACACCAGCGGTGACCAGCTCAGCGCCTTCAACCACGCGGGCGTCGCCATCGAAGCGTCCACTGGGGACAGTGGCTTCAACGGTGGCACGCACACCTCGTGGCCCTCGGACCTGCCCTACGTCATCGGCGTCGGTGGCACCACGCTCAACGGTCCCGGCAGCGAGTCGGCGTGGAGCGGTGGCGGCAGCGGCTGCGAGACCTTCTTCGACGCGGCCAACGGCCAGCCCTCCTCGGTGACCGCGAACTGCGGCAACCACCTCGCCGTCGCGGATGTCTCGGCCGACGCCGACCCGAACACCGGCGTCGCGGTCTACGACACCTATGCCCCGTCCACCAACCAGCCCGCTGACTGGGGCGTCGTCGGTGGCACCAGCGCGTCCGCGCCGTTCATCGCGGGCCTGTTCGCCAACAAGGGCGTGCCCAGCGACCTGCTCGGCCCGAACACGCTGTTCCAGGCGTCCTCGTCGGACTTCAACGACATCACGTCCGGCAACAACGAGCAGAGCGACCAGTGCTCGAACTACCCGAGCCTGAAGGCGAACGTCTGCACCGCAGGCACCGGCTGGGACGGCCCGACCGGTCTCGGTTCGCCGAACGGTCTCGGCGCGTTCTGATTTCCCGCTAACCGATTTGGCCTCACCCGCCCTCGCGGGTGGGGCCAAATTCGGTTGCCAGCGCCGATAGCGTGGTTCGGTGACCGATGACTGGGAGTGGGATCCGACCCTCTACGCGGGCAGTGCCGCCTACTATCCGCGCGGGCGCGTCGCATATCCGGAGGCGGTCGTGGCGACGATCGTCGAGCAGGCGGGGCTGGACGGTTCGGGTCGCCTGCTGGACGTCGGGTGTGGACCGGGTTCGTTGACTCTGGCGCTGGCCGATCGGTTCGCGGATGTCGTTGGGGTCGACGCGGACCAGGGCATGCTCGACGAGGCCGCCCGAGAGGGCGCCACCAATGCCCGGTGGGTGCGGCTGCGCGCCGAGGAACTGCCAGCCGACCTGGGCATGTTTCGATTGGTGACGTTCGCGCAATCGTTTCACTGGTTCGACCGGCCGCGCGTCGCGGCCACCGTGCGCGGAATGCTCGAATCCGGTGGCGCGTGCGTGCACGTGCACGCCACCACGCACCAGGGCGTCGAGGACGACACCGGCCTCATCCACCCGCGACCGCCGTACCCGGCGATCACCGAGTTGGTGCGCAGCTACCTCGGACCGGTGGCGCGCGCCGGACGCAGCGCCGCGCCGAACCGCAAGGGTGGCGAAGAGGTCGACATCTACCGGGGCGCGGGCTTCACCGGTCCCGCACGGTTCGAGATTCCGGGTTGGATGGTGACCCGCACGGTCGACGAGGTCGTGGCTGCGATCTTCTCGCTGTCCGGTTCGACACCGCACCTGTTCGGCGCCCAACGGGACGCGTTCGAGGCCGACCTGCGGAAGCTGTTGGCGCGGACCGCGCCGGACGGGTTGTTCGGCGAGCGGATGCGGGAGATCGCCATCGACATCTGGCGACCCTGATCAGGCGGTCGCCTGGAGGTCGGGTTCGATGCCGACCGCGACCGTGCGCGTCTCGGGCAGCCACACCGTGCACAGCAAGCTGACCACCGCCGCGATCGATACGTACCAGCCGACCGCGCCCGCCCCGAACCCGACCGTCAACGCGGCCGCGATGGTCGGCGCGAGTGAACCGCCGAGCACGCCGCCGAGGTTGTACGCGAACGATGCCGCCGAGTACCGGTAGCGCACATCGAACAGTTCCGGCAGAAACGCGCCCAGCGGCCCGTAGACCGAGCCCATGGCGGCCAGGCCGAGTGTGAACGCGACCCCGACCGAGACCACCGACCCGTTGTTGAGCAGTGGGAACATCAAGATCCCGACGGCCACCGTGAACGCCCCGCCGACCAGCAGCACGGGTTTGCGCCCGAACCGGTCGCTGGCGATGCACGACACCACGGTCATGATCGCCAACCCCCACACCGCGATGATCAACAGCGTCAGTGCCTCGGTCCTGGGCAGCTTCAACGTCGCCGTCGCGTAGGAGAGGCCGAACGCGGTCGTCACGTAGAACACCACGTACGAGCCGATGATCGTGCCGCTGCCCAGCAGCAACCGCACCGGCGCGCGGCGCAGCATGTCGATCAGCGGCAGGCTGCTCCGCTCCTTGCGCAGCAACACTTCCGCGAACACGGGCGTCTCGACCAGCCGCAACCGCACCACCAACCCGACCGCGACCAGCAGCGCGGAGGCCAGGAACGGAATCCGCCAACCCCACGAGTGGAAAGCCGCGTCCGACAGGCTCGTGGACAGCAGCAGGAACAGACCGTTCGCGGCGAAGAACCCGATCGACGGGCCGATCTGCGGGAAGATCGCGAACCAGCCACGTCGCCGATCGGGCGCGTTCTCGGCCGCCAGCAACGCGGCACCGCCCCACTCGCCGCCGAGCCCGATGCCCTGGAGGAACCGCAACACCACCAGCAACACCGGTGCAGCGACCCCGATCGAGGAATACCCGGGCAGTACCCCGATCAACACCGTGGCGAGCCCCATGGTCAGCAGCGAGGCGACCAATGTGGACTTACGCCCGATCCGGTCCCCGAAGTGCCCGAACAGCAACGAACCCAGCGGCCTGCCGATGAACGCCACCGCGAACGTGGAGAACGCGGCGAGCGTGCCGTTCACCGGGGACAGGTTCGGAAAGAACGTCGTGTTGAGCACGAGCGCCGCCGCCGTGCTGTAGAGGTAGAAGTCGTAGAACTCGATCGCGGTGCCGACAAAGCTGCCGACCGCGATCCGCCCGATCCCCGACGAACTCACCACGGTCTCCCATTGATCGTTCCGGCCAGTGAAATCCGCCCGCAGAATAATGGGTTGTCGGGAAATCCGGTGGCCGGGTTCCGCTGGGCTGACCCATCATGTCCAGATGACCTGGCCGCAGTTCGACTTGAACGACGCGCCCACCCCGCTGGATGTCGCGACCTGGGTGGGGCTCGGCCGCCTCGTGCCCGACGACGTCCCGATGTGGGCCGCGCAGTGGCTGATCGCCGGTTACGACGGTGAATCGCTGGCGATGCTGGCGGGGCTCGGACCCCGGGATACCGACGAGATCCACGAACTGCTGCCGAGCGCGCTCACCGACTGCGGCGTGACCGTTCCGGATTCTGAGACGGCGGCCGCGCGGGTGTCGTTCGACCGGCTTGCCCGGATGTATCGCGATGGCCGTGCCGGCCCGCGTTGGGTGGTGGACAAGGTGTGCGAGCTCCTGGAGAACGCCCGCTTCGCCGACGGCGTCCGGGCGCAGCCCTTCGCCCAGCTGTGCCAGCACTCAGCGGAGCCGGACGGCCGGTCGGCTGCGGAACTCGCCGCAGCGGTTGAGCAGGCGTGCCGGGACCAGCTGGATAGGGGGAGGGCCCGGCCTCGCAGGGTGAGGCCGGGCCCGTCCGGGATCAGGACGTGGCGTCGGTGACGTCGTCGATGGCGGTGGCCGCGCCGCCGCCGAAGCCGAAGTCCTGGTTGTTGACGGTGATCGTGTAGGAATCGCCGCTGGTCAGGGTCGCGGTGAGCTGGTGGTAGCCGGTTGGGCCCTGGCCGCAGAACTGGTTGAGCAGGGTCTGCGCGGAGTTCGTGGTCCTGTCGGTCACGGTGATCGTGCTGATCCCGAACGCGGACTGCCCGCAGACCTGCACGGCCCACAGCGACAGCGCGGCGTGGTGCGCGGTGAAGGTCTGGCTGAGCGTGCCGTTCCCGGTTCCGGCCCGGCCCGCGTAGCTGCCGCCGTGCACGGGGCTACCGACCACTGAGGCGGTTCCGGTCGACGTCCAACCGGACAGCGTGCCCGATTCGAACCCGCCGTTGACGATGTCGCTCGGCGGGGTGGAACCGCCGGTCACGGTCAGCGCGAACGTGGCCGAGTGGGTCGCGTCAGTGTCGCTGCCGGTGATGCCGACCTGGTAAGTGCCGGACGGCGTGCCGCTGGTCGTTGCGATGGTCAACGTGCTGTGCCCGGCGCCGTTGATCGAGGTCGGATCGAAGGTCGCGGTCGCGCCGCTGGGCAGGCCGCTCGCCGCGAGCGTGATGTTCTCGGCCGAGCCGGCGGTCACCGCCGTGGTCACGGTCGTGGTCGTCGACTGTCCGGATTGGACGGACGCCGAAGTCGGCGACGCGGAGATGCTGAAGTCGTTACTGGGCGGGGTGCTGCCGCCGATCAGGTCGCTGATCAGCTTGTCGCCGATCGGGGAACCCCAGCCGGTCGCCAGGTCGTAGCCGGTGCCCGCGTTGTAGGTGTCGTTGTTGCCCTGGGTGACGTCGTGGAAGTCCTTGCCGTAGGAGGAGGACGACGCGCCGATGCCGTAGATCGTCGGATTGATGTTGCCCAGCGACTTCCCCGCCTTCTGGTCGACGTCGGCGAGGTAACCCGCCCACAGCGGCGCGGCCTCGCTCGTGCCGCCGACGCTTTCCCAGCTGCCGTTGAGGTTGATGGCCAGCCCGCCCGCGTTCGGGTCGGCCGCGTCCGAGACGTCCGGGACCGCGCGGTTCTTGCCGCTGTTCACGCTGCTCTGCCAACTCGGCGTCGGGTAGATCGACGAGTAGCCGCCGCCGGAACGCGTGCTGCCGCTGGACCCGCTGTTCCACACCGTCTCGGACGAGTAGCTGCCACCCGATCCGGTGCGCAACGTCGTTCCGCCAACCCCGGTCACGTTCGGGTCGCTCGCCGGATAGTCGACGGTGACGGTCGAGTTGTCGCCGTTGTAGTCGCAGCCGTGCCCACCCCAGTCACCCGACGCGGACAGGATGGTGATGCCCTCGCTGACCATCTGGTTCGTTGCATCGTGCGTCGGCGAGATCGGCTGCGATTCGCAGGATTCGCCGAGCAGCCACGAGTTCGAGATCACGTTCACCTTGTCGTCGCTGGCCATTTTCGCCCACTCGTCCACCCACGCGGAGTCGGTGTTCCCGGCCTCGTACACGACCTGCTTGGCTTTCGGCGCGTACACGTCGACCGCGTCGATGTCCAGCGTCACCTCGATCTGTCCACTGCCCAGACTGGACACGCCGCCGTCGACGGCGGCAACCGTTGGCGTCAGCGCGGGGAGGTTGTAGTTCTTGGTGAACGTGCTGATGTCGGACTGCTGGAAACCGTCGAACTCGGCGAGCCCGACAGTTTCGCCGCTACCGTCGTTACTGCTCACCGTGTAGGCGGTTTGCAGGTCGGCGGGGCTTTCGCCGCCGCTCGGTCCGTCGCCCGCCGGGTTTGCCGCGTGGGCTGCGATGGGCCGGTTGGTCAGGCCGGCGACATAGCTGACCAGACCGGCGATGGACGTCGGCAGGGTCGCGGTGCCCTCGGCCGCGTAGAAACCGACGGCACCCGGCTGATCGAACTGGCGCAGCGTCACGCCGAACGCGGCATCGACCGCGCTCGCCGCGCCGACCGCGTCGACCACCTGGCCGTTGCCGGACACGCCGGTCACCTGTAAACCATCGGTTTCCAATGCCTGGCGCACTGTATTCACCTGGTTCACAGTCGGCGCGAACAACTCGTTGTACCGCGTCGGTGTCAGGAAATGGCGGAACAATGGCGAATGCGGATCGCTGACCGCGTCGTCGAACCGGGTCAGTTCGGCCTGGTTACGGGGTCTGAGCGCGATCGCGATCGGTATCCGCTGATCGGCGGCGACCGCGCCGGTTGCGTGTGCGGTCGCCGGATGGCCGGTGTCGGCGGCAACTGCGGAGGTCGGGGTGGCGGCGTCGGCCGTCGTGGCGGTCAACCCGCCCAGAACGAGCGCGATGGTGATCGCGGAGAATATGCGCAGGGACATGATTGTGCTGACCTTTCGCTGGCGAATACCAAAAAGCTAGGTATTCGCGAACGATCAAGTCAATGAATCCGGGCGCTGTGAAATTTCCTTCACCGGCAGCGGTTCAGTCCCAGTCCCACCGGACGCCGTGCACGCCGACTTGTCCATTGAGGACGATCGAATGCGCGGACAGGCTCGCACCGATCGGCAGTTCCTCGGTGCTCGACTCGGCGGGCTCCTGGTTCGGCCGGTGGTAGCGGTAGCAGGCGACCGGCACCGCGTCGGACCTGAACTGCACGCGCAACACCAACTGCGGACACGGCAACCGCAGACCGTATTCGAAACAACCGGTGCGCATCGGTTCGCCGACGCAGCTGATCTCGTAGTCGAAGACGTACGTTTCGCCGACGCGCAACTGCCGGTCGAAGCGCAGTTCCGCGGCGAGCAGGCCCCGGCTCGGTTCGGTGCGGATCCGGCCGACCCGGCACGAACCGGTGCTGGTCAGCTCGCCGCGCGCGGCGGAACCGGCGCGGCTCTCGTAGAGGCAGACGAACCGGTCCGCGCCGTCGACCTTGCTGCTCACCACACACCGCGCGTGCAGCGACCGTTCCGCCCGATCGGCGCCCACGGTCACGTCGAAGTGCGCGGCGAGCAGGCTGACCGACAAGTTCGCGTCCGGATCGATCCCGTGCAGCGCGGCCATTCGATCCGGGGTGAGCCCGAGAGCCGCGTCCAGTCCGATCTCGTCGACCGCGCGCCGCATGTCCTCGCTCGCGCTGGCCAACCTCAACAGCGAGTTCGCGGGCAGGTCGAGAATGCCTTCCAGCAGTTGCAGCGCCCGCGCCGACCGCTTCCCCTCCGGATGGCGCCGACCGCGCCGCCAATAGCTCAACGTGGACAGGCCCACGTGCACGCCACTTTCCGCGAGCCTGCGCTGCAAGGTCTCCAGGCTCAGCCGTCTGCGCCGCACGGCTTGGTCGAGCGCCAGGTGAAACGGACCGTCACGCAGCGCGCAGGCCAGCTCGTCCGCAGCGGTGTCCACCACACCAGTCAGCATCCACCCCTGGTGGCGTGCGCTCAAGCTGCGCCGTTCACCGTGAAAATTTCACTGTGAAACTGGGGAAACCGGGGAAACCCGCATCCGCTCGGCCACGATCGGCCGGATCGTCCGCACCCGCAGCCGAGTGAACGCGATCAGCGCGACGAACACCGCGATGCTCGGCAACTGGGACAGCGCGAACGAGCTGCTCACCGCCTCCGCCGGGAAGTGCAGCACGATTGCCACGGTCGCGACCGACACCAGCAGAAACCCGATGCCCCAGCCCACGGTCACCCCGGTCAGCACCTGCCGGAACTTCGGCGACTCCTGCCAGGATTGTTCGTAGGCGGCCAGGCGGGCCGGATCGCCCTTGGTGGCGAACGGTTTGCCGGTCTCGTAGACCAGCGGGCGCCCGGCGACACACGTGCCCAACACGAACAATCCGCCGATGGTTGTGTAGAACGCCGGTTTGAGCAGCAGAATTCGTGGATCGCGGGTGACGAACAGCAACGCCACCGACAGCGCGACCTCCAACACGATGAGCAGTCCGATGCTGTCCAGTTTCCGCTTGCGCACGGTGTTGACGATCGCCGCCGCGCCGGTGGCCGCGCCCGCGATGGTCAACGCCCAGAAGTCGTTCATGCCCAAGGCGTGCAGCAGGAAGTAGCCGCCGATGGGGACGATGACGTCCAGCAGGATCGGCAGAATCGCGGCCGGTTTCATCGGACTGCCTCACTTTTCGCGTTGGGGCGCAGCATGTCGACGCTGCGCAGGGAGTTGGCGACCGCGGCGAACCTGGGCGAGACAGAGCCCCGCGACTCCGCCGCCCGCGACAAGCACGTGCATGGTGAAACCCCCCAAGTGAATTCGTGTTATGACGCGGACGTCTGCCAGCGTCGACCGCCCGGTTTGCGTTCATTGGCCTTCACCGCCGCCGCCGACTCCTCAAGTCGGGTCAGCAGCACGGCCAGCGTGTGCACGTCCTCGGCGGACCAGTCCGCGACGAACGACCCGAACCGGTCGACCCCGGTGCGCAGGTGCGCACGGACCTCGTCCCAGCCCTCTTCGGTGAGCGAGATCAGGCAGGAGCGCCGATCGTCCGGATCGGCGGCCACCGAGACGATTCCGGCGTCCTCCAGCGCCCTGGTCTGCCGGGCGATCGAGGACTGGTGCAGGGCCAGGTCGGCGGCGATCTCGGATGGCCTGACCTGGCCTTTCGTCGCCGCTGCCTGGAGGATCGCCTGCCTGGTCGGGTCCAGCACCTTGCCTCGGACGCGGCGCAGGTTGTCGCCGATCCGGGTCAGCGCGAAGAGCACGGTCCGCAGGTCTTCCTCATCCGCCGGCATGAACCCTACGGTAGAGTATTTGCGTCCCGCAAACAAATAGCTTGTTACATCAACAGTCAACGCATTGCCGCTTTCGGGGGCTGATTTGTCCATGCGACAACGAACACTGTCGAAACATGCGATCGAGGTTGCTAGCTGGCGCAGCGGTACTCGTGATGGCGATGGTGCCCGGGATCGACGCGGCGGCCATGCCCGCCAACGTGCACCCGCAAACCGTCACCGACGGACCCGCCCGGTTCGAAGTCATCACACCGACGCTCATCCGGCTCGAATACGCCGGCGACGACAAGTTCCAGGACGCCACCACGTTCAACGTGCCGTCCAGGAACTTCCCCGCGACCTCCTACACCACCGACGTGGCCAACGGGTACCGCGAGATCCAGACCGCGAGCCTGACCCTGCGCTACCGGGAAGGCAGCGGACCGTTCACCTCCGCCAACACCACGGTCACCGTCGGCTCGACGACCGCAGGTCCCGAATTCCCGTCCTACTGCGCGTACAACACGCTCTGCCAGGCCGAGAACGCCCTGATGAGCGGGCCCGCGTCACCCGCGTACGACCACGCCAACTACACCGGGTCCGGCTTCCAGGCCGGGTTCACCGCCACCGGCGCGGGACTGACCCAGGACGTGTCCGGCATCCCGTCCAGCGGCGGTTACCAGTTGACCGTCCGCTACGCCAACGCCCAGGGCGGCGACGGCCAATCCACCACCCGCACCCTCGCCACCACCATCGACGGCGCACCAGGACCAACGCTCACCCTGCCGGTCACCGCCTCCTGGGACACCTGGTCGACCGCGTCCGTGCCGGTCCAACTCGGCGCGGGCACGCACACCATCGGCATCGCGCAAACCGCGAACGTCTCCGGCAACGTCAACCTGGACAGCCTCGCCGTCACCCCGGCAGGCGCCGCCTATCCCGCGTCGACCGATCCGTTGCTCACCACCGGATACGGCGCCGGACCGTCGGACGTGCTCGGCGGCTGGGACCGGTCGCTGGACAACCCGGACGTGCTGCCCATGCCCGAACACCCCGGCATCCTCGACCGCGACGGCTGGTACCTGCTCGACGACAGCCGCGACGCGCTGCTCAACGCCAACAAGACCATCACCGACCGGCCGAGCCACAACGGTCAGCCCTACCAGGACGGCTACTTCTTCGGCTACGGCCAGAACTACAAGCAGGGACTGGCCGATCTCAACCTGCTCACCGGCGGCACCGACCTGCTCCCGCAATCCGCCTACGGCGTCTGGTATTCGCGCTACTACGCCTACACCACCGCCGACTACGAGAACACGCTGCTGCCCACGTTCCGCTCCACCTTCACCCCGATCGACTGGCTGGTCGTCGACACCGACTGGAAGTCACCGTCCCAATGGAACGGTTGGAACTGGAACCCCGCGCTGTTCCCCGACCCGCAGAGCTTCCTGAACTGGACCAAACAACAGGGCCTCTCGGTGTCGATGAACATCCACACCTCGATCGCGGGCAACGACCCGCAGTTCGCCACCGCCAACGCGCAAGCGGGCGGACTGGCCTCAGAAGGCGGCGACGGCAACTACGACTTCGACTGGTCGAACCCCAACCAGCTCAAGGCATACTTCAACCTGCACCAGCCCTTCGAACAGCAGGGCGTCCGCGAATGGTGGCTGGACTACTGCTCCGGTTGCGGCGCCTCCGGCACCTCCGACCAGCACATCACCGCCGACAACTTCATCAACCAGGCCTACGCCAACGACGACGCGGCGCGCGGCCTGCGCGGGTTCTCCTTCGGCCGGATCGGCGGCGACGAAGCAGGCGGCATCCACTCCAACTTCGCGCTCGGCCCCTGGTCGGAACGCCGCAACACCATGCAGTTCACTGGTGACACGCCGGCCAGCTGGGACATGCTCGCCTTCGAATCCCGGTTCACCCCCGACGAAGCCGCCGCCGGTCTGAGCAATGTCAGCGACGACATCGGCAGCTTCCACGGCGATCACGACCCCGACGACCTCTATGCGCGCTGGGTGCAACTCGGCACCTTCCAGCCCGTCCTGCGCCTGCACTCCGACCACGGCGACCGCCTCCCGTGGAACTACACCGGAGCCGCGCAAACCAGCGCCGAACAGTTCCTGCGCCTGCGCGAAGCACTGGTCCCGTACACGTACACCCTCGCCCAGCAGGCGAACACGACCGGTGTGCCGATCACGAGGCCGCTCTACCTCGACTACCCGGACCAGAACGCCGCCTACACCAACCCGCAGGAGTACCTCTACGGCGACAACGTGCTCGTCGCCCCGATCACCAGCCCCGACGACACGTCCGGCAACGGCTCGGTAAGCGCGTGGATCCCGCCCGGCACCTGGACCGACTACTTCACCGGCACCAGCTACACCGGTCCGTCCACCGCCACCATCACCGACCCGCTGTCCGCGATGCCGGTGCTGATCAAGTCGGGCGGCATCATGACCACCCGCACCAACTACGTCGACAACCAGCAACAACAACCGCTCACCCAACTCACCGTTTCGGTGGCGGCGGGCGCGGATGGCAACTTCTCGCTCTACCAGGACGCGGGGGAAGGCGCCGTCGGCGCGTCGACCAACACGCCGATCTCCTGGCAGGACACCAACAAGACGCTCACCATCGGCGCCACCACCGGCTCTTATCCCGGTGCGGTCAACGCGCGCAGCTACACGTTGCGCCTGTCCAACGCGACCGCGCCCACCGCGGTGTCCGTCGACGGTGCCCAACTGCCGGAAACCGCCTGGTCCTACAACCCGAACATGCGCACCGTCACCGTGACCACCGCCAGCCTGCCCGTGAACGCGGCGCACACAGTTCGGCTGACCGGGTCCGCGACCGGAAACCCGAGCGCGGGCGAAGTCCTCGGCGCGGGCGGCAAATGCCTGGCTGCCAACCCGACAGTCACCCTCGCCACCTGCGACCACACCGCCGCCCAACTCGTCACCCCGCCAGGCGGCGGCACCGTGCGGGTGAACGGCCAATGCCTCGACCAGGCCAAACTGGCCGCCTGCGATGGCGCCGCGACGCAGCAATGGACGTTGCGCGGCAACGGTGAGCTCGCCAACACCGGCACCGGCACGTGCCTGTCCGCAACCGGCATGGCCACCTGTACCGGATCAGCCGACCAAACCTGGCAATTCCCGCCCACCCCGATCACCGGCCCCGGCGGTCTGTGCGCGGACATCGCCAACGCCAGCCCGGCCTCCGGCACCGCGGTCCAGCTCTACGGCTGCAACGGCTCCGACGCCCAACGCTGGTCCGCCCCAGGCGACCAAACTCTGCACGCGCTGGGCAAATGCCTCGACGTCACCGACGGCGGCACCACCAACGGCACTCCCGTCCAACTCTGGGACTGCAACGGCAGCGGCTCGCAAACCTGGGTCACCCAACCGAACGGATCGCTGCTCAACCCCGCCTCCGGCCGCTGCTTCGACGACCCGAACAACGCCCAGGCCGCGGGCGACCGCCTCCAGATCTACGACTGCAACAACTCCACGGCCCAAACCTTCAAGCTCGGCAGCTGAACAGCACTAGGCTCGCTGCCATGGTGGATCAGCCGGTCGATGTGACGCGGCCCAACGCGGCTCGGATGTATGACTACATGCTCGGCGGCAGTGCCAATTTCGCGGCCGACCGCGAAGCCGCCGAGCAGATGATGGCGGCGGGCGGCACCACGACCGCGCCCGCTCGGTTGAACCGGGCGTTCCTGCGGCGCGCGGTGCGGTTCATGATGGAGGAGGGGGTCGAGCAGTTCCTCGATCTCGGCTCGGGCATCCCTACCGCGGGCAACGTGCACGAGATCGCGCAGGCCATCAACCCGGACGTGCGCGTCGTCTACGTCGACAACGAATCGGTCGCCGTGCACCACGCCAAGGAACTGTTGGCGGGCAACGACAACGCCGTGATGATCGGCACGGATCTGCGCAACGTCCAGTCGGTGCTCGCGCATCCGGACACCCGGCGCCTGCTCGACGTGACCAAGCCGGTCGGGCTGTTGATGGTCGCGATCTTCCACTTCATCCCGGACGCCGACCGGCCCGCCGAGATCGTGTCCGGTTACCTGCGCGCGCTGACCGGGGGCGGGTATCTCGCGATTTCGCACTTCAGCGACAACGGACTGGTCCGCGCCAAGGAAGCCGCCACCCTCTACCGGCGCACCGCGACCCCGGTGATCGCCCGCACCCGCGCGGAAGTCGCCACGCTGCTGGCCGAAACCGACCTGGTCGAACCCGGCCTGGTGTGGACGCCCGAATGGCGCCCGGACGGCGGCGACCCCGCGCTGAACGCGGCGTCGGACTCGCGCATCTACGCGGCGGTCGGCGCGTTCCCGGCCGGGTCAGCGTGACGGATCGAGGATGAAGTTCGCGCCGCCGACGGTGGCCAGGTCGGGACCGAACAGGGCCGCCGGGGTGTAAGCGCCCGGTTTGCCTTCGCCGCGCGCCAACCGGACCGCGACCTCCGCGACGACGTCGTTGGCGTACTCCGGCCCGGTCCGCAGCCACCCTTCGCGGCTGGCGCCGTCGGGCCATTCGACGACCGCGTGGCCCCACGAATTGGCGCGCTGCGGGGGCGACGCCTTGACCGTCACGCTGGCGAGGCGCTTGATCGCGAAACGGCGCACCGCGGGAATCGACACCAGCGCGCGCAGCACCGGCAGCGCCGCACGCGCTGCGGGACCGATCGATGCCAGGCTTGTCGTCGCGACAACAAACGGCGCATTGCTCACGGCGTGTGCGGCGATCAGTTCGCCGGTCGGCATGGTCATCGACGTGACGGTCTCGCCGTCGGGCAGGACGATCTCGCGCGGATCGGCCGCCATGGGTGCCTTGATCAGCCGACCGTTTGTGTAGCGGCGGCCACCGCCGACGAGCGCGTCGACGATGCTCGCGGCCAGCGCGGTGCCGACGGTGCCGGCCTCTATCGCCACCGAGGCCATCGCGTCGACCCGCACCGAGCGCGGGGTCGGCTGTCCTTCGCACAGCGCGGCGACGACCGCCTCGGTCGCCAGCACGCCGAAGCCGACCCCGGTCACCAGCGTGCTGCCCGCGGCGACGGCCTCGTCGTGCAGGGCGAGTAGCCGCTGTAGCGCGAGCACATCGTTGGCGAGGTCGAGGTAGTGCGTACCGGGCAGGCCCGCGCGGGCGATGGCCGACGCGGTCGTTGCGTAGTCGCCGATCGTGTTGACGACCACGGCCGGTCGCTGTCGGGCGATCTCGCTCGCCGTGGATTCCGCGCCGCCGGCGACGACGATCCGCGCGGCGATCCCGAGGTTGCGCAGCCTGGTCTCGTCCCGTCCGACCAGCACCAGGTTGGCGCCCTGGTCGATGAGTCGTTGCGCGACGGCGCGCCCGACGCGTCCGGTCGCGCCGAGAATCCAGATCTCGCCACTGTGAGTCATGAGTGCCTCCGAAAAGTGATGACACGGTGTGTCGTGAGCTCAGGCTAGCACTGATGACACAGTGAGACATCAACCTTGTTATCCTGGACGCATGGCGCGATGGATTCCGGACGCGGAAGGACGGCTCAGGCAGGCGGCCCTTGAGCTGTTCACCGAACACGGGTACGACAACGTGACCGTGACCCAGATCGCCGAACGTGCCGGGCTGACCAGGCGCTCGTTCTTTCGCTACTTCCCGGACAAGCGCGAGGTCCTGTTCGCGGGTTCGGAGCAGTTGCCGGTCGCGATCGCCGAGGCCATCCGCGCCGTCCCGGCGACCACGGCTCCGCTGGCGGCAGTGTTCGAGGCGCTCACCGGCATCGGTACCCAGCTCGTCGAGCTGGTCGACGGCATCGCCGAGCGGCGGGCGGTGGTCGACGCCAGTCCGGAGTTGCAGGAACGTGAGCGGACCAAGGCCGCCGCGATCACCAGTGCGATCCGCGACGCGCTCGGTGAGCGCGACGTGCCGCAGCGCGCGGCGACACTGCTGGCCCAGGTCGCGAGCGTGGTGTTCCAGAACGCCTTCGGGCACTGGGTCGACGCGGGTGGCGCGCGGTCCTTCGCGGACTGCCTCGACGAGGTCACCGCGACCCTCCGCGACGCATTGTCTACTCAGGACTGAAGCGACTTTTGTGAATCGGTCAACATGCCGCGCTCACCTGGTCACATGTGCTCGGGCGCGGTCGCACGTACTGCGAACTTCGGAACGCAGCACTACGGTTACGCTCTGTGCGTGCGACGAATCGAGTTCTCGCGATGGGCGCCCTGGCCGGCGCGTTGCTCCTCGCTGCCGTTGCGGCGCCGCCGGGGCACGCCCAGGCCGCGCGGCAGCTGGTCGCCGAGGAAGACTTCAGCGGCAGCACCCTGAACACGGCCAACTGGCTGCCCTACGACGAATCGTCGTCCAACGGCGTCTCGCACTGGAACCCGAAAGAGCTCACCGTCGGCGGCGGTGAACTGCGCGTGCACAGCCACGGCAAGGATCCGACCGGTGCGGCCAACTACTCCGGCGCGCTGGCTTGGTCACTGGGCAAGGGAAACCAGACCTACGGCGTGTGGATGGTGCGAGCCAAGTTCGATCCGGGCGCGGGATACGGTCCGGCGATCCTGCTCTGGCCGCAGTCCAACATCTGGCCGCAGGACGGCGAGATCGACATGGTGGAGAGCGTGCAACCCAAGCGGGACACCGCGCTCGCGTCGATCCACTGGGGCGACGCCCCGCCCGGTCACCGGGAGAGTGGCACGCTCTACGGCGACTACACCCAGTGGCACACGTACACAGTGGACTGGGAGCCGAGCTACGTGACCATCAGCGTCGACTCGACCGTGGTCTACGACACCAGGAAGAGCACCCTGCACCCGACCATTCCGAGTACGCCCATGCACCTGGTGATCCAACAGGAACCGGGCCCGTTCGGCGGCGCCAACTGGATCGTCGCGCCGAATTCGAGCACGCCGGACGACGTCATCGCGCACGTCGACTGGGTGAAGATCTACCACTGATCGCGGACAAGACGGCGGCGAGCGCCATCACGGCCATCATGGTGTAGAAGGCGACGCCGAGACCGCTGGTGAACGACTCCGCCAGCGGTCCGTGCAACGTGGTGCTGCCGACGAAGATGGCGAACGCGGTGCTGCGCGAGACCGAATGCGACGCGACCAGGATGGCCGTGGTGAAGGAGAACACCATGCCGAGACTGGCGAACGTACGCAGCACGCCCGACGCGATGCCCAGTCGCTCCGGCGGCGACGCCTTCATGACGGCGGAACTGTTGGCGGGGTAGAAGAAGCTGCCGCCGATCATGATCACCGCATTGCCGAGGGCGGTCAGCCACAGTCCGCTGGTGGTGGTCATCTGTGCGAAAATCGCCAGCGCGCCAACGGAAACGACCAAACCCGCCGTTGCCGGAACGGCCGTGCCGAACCGGTCGGTGAGCTTGCCCGCCCACGGTCCGATGGCCGCGCCGAGCAGATAACCGGGCGCCATCAGCAAAGAGGCGTCGATCGGGTTCAGGCCGCGCGGTCCCTGCAGGTACATGATCACCAGGAACAGCACCGCGAAACTGCCAAGGCCCTGTAGCAACGACGCGAGCAGCGCGGGCGCGACCGACGGCAACCGGAACAGCGACAGGTCGACGGTGGGTTCCGGGTGGCGCAGTTCGACGAACACGAAGGCGACCAGCAGGAGTAGTCCACCGGCAAGGTAGCCGAGGTCGGCGAGGGTGGGCGGCTGCGAGGCCAGTGCGGTCATCGCCCACAGCACACCGAACAGGCCGAGACCGAGCGTGATCATGCCGAGCGGGTCGAGCCTGCGGCGTGTCCGGCTGCCGTGCTGGCGCAGCACTCGCAGTGCGAGCAACAGGGCCGCGATGCCGATCGGCACGTTGATCCAGAAGATCCAGCGCCACGACACGTAGGTCACCATCGCGCCGCCGAGCAGCACGCCGAGCACGGACCCGAGCGACCAGCCGAACGCGTTGATGCCGTACGCGCGACCGCGTTCCTGGGGCGGGTACAGCTCGGAGATGACCGCGCCGCTGTTCGCCGCGATGAGCGCCGCGCCGATCCCTTGCAGCACGCGGAATCCGATGATGGCCGCCGCGTTCCAGGCCAGCGCGCACAGCAGCGAGCCGAGCACGAAAACGCCGAACCCGGCCTCGTACATCCGCACGCGCCCGAACATGTCGCCGAGCCTGCCCAGTTGGGTCGCGAGCACGGTGACCACCAGCAGGTAGCCGACGACCACCCAGGTCACCGCAGACAGGGACACGTTCAGATCGTGCTCGATGGTGGGCAGCGCGAGCACGACGATGGTGCCGTCGATCGCGGAGATCAGCACCCCGATCATCACCACGAGCATGCCCAGCCCGCGTCGCGTCGCCGCTGGGGCCGTTGTCTCGGTCGTCATCCCGACCTCCGTTCGCTAGTGAGTTAGAATACTAGCATGACAGCAAGCTATTTGCCGGTCGTCGTGCGGGCCGACGACGCCGAACACCTGCCCGAGATCGGTCACCTGCTGCTCGCCGACGCGAGCGCCACCAACGGCGCGCTCAGCGCCCACCGCATCCAGCTCGCCAGCGGCGCCGACGGCGCGAAACCACATCGGCACGACAACTCGTCCGAGCTGTTCTTCATCGTCGACGGCGCGCTCGACCTGCTCGTCGGCTCGGCGATCGTGACCGCGAACGCGGGCGACTTCCTCGTCGTCCCACCGCACTGCGACCACGCGTTCCGCGCTTCCGTCAACCGAACGGCCGACGCGCTGATCGTGATCACCCCGGGCATCGAACGGTTCGACTACCTACGCCAGGTCACCCGGATCCGGCGCGGTGAAGCCGCGAGCGACAGCCTGCTCAGCCAGCAGGACCGGTTCGACACCCACTTCGTCACCAGCGACATCTGGTGAGCACCCGGTAGTTTCCGCAACAGTGGCGCAGGCGGTGAGTCTGCGCCACGCGGGACTCGTCAGCTGGCGAGCGGGATTTCCGGGTCAGGCAGGGGAGTGGCCGGGCAACCGGCCTGCACCAGCCACGACGCGCCGGTGCGTCCGTCCGCCAGGATCGTTTCGACGGCCACCGCCGCCTCCTCCGGATCGGCGATGCGCAGACCGGCCTTGTCCAGCAACGGGCGGAACGCGGCGACAGCTGGCGTGTCCACCAGACCGGGGCACAGCGCGTTGATCGTGATGCCATCCGCCGCGAGCAGCGGCGCGGCCGAGCGGACCAGGCCGATCAGCGCATACTTGCTGGTCACGTAGAACGGGTCGGGTGACCCGGTCAGTCCGGCAAGGCTCGCGGTGACCACACGCAGTTGCGGCAGGCACGCGTCCAACCCGTAGACGACGCCGTCCAGGTTGGTCCGCAGGGTGTCCCGATAGGACGGTACGGAGAAGTCCCGCAAGCCGCACCGGCCGGAGATCCCCGCGTTCAGCACGACCACGTCCAACCGGCCGAACGCCAGCACCGCGACCTCGACCGCCGCCACGTTGTCCTCGGGCACTCCCACATCGGCCGCGACGAACCGGCCGTCGAATTCGGCCGCGAGGGCGGTGCCGCGTTCAGCGTCGCGATCCAACTTGGGATACCAAGTTTCAAATACCGTATCTCATGTCCGGAACGATCAGCGGCATGCTGCCGGTGATCGAGGCGGCCGGTGTTGCCACCAGGGACGAGATCGACGTCGACACGCTCGCCGACCGGATCATCACCGAAGTTGAGGAGTCCGACGCGCTGTTGTGGCCGCCGGAGTTGACCGGGGTGTGGGCGCGGGTGCCGGGGCGCTCAGCGATCAGTAAGCAAACCGTCCGGAGCGGTTGTTAATTCGCGTGACTAAATAAACACCTCTTTGACAGGTTACGGCGGCGCATGCGAGGGTCAGCGAGCCGCCGACGCCTGGCGGCCCTTCCTGTTCGAAAAGAGGGCCAGATGAGACGAATACCGTTCCTGATCGCGGCGGCGATACCGTTCGCCGCGCTCGTGCCGTTCGCGGCGGTGGGCCAAGCAACCCCGGCCAGTCAAGCAACCGCAGTGGGCCAAGCAACCCCGGTGAGCCAAGCAACCCCAGTCAGCCACGGGGCCCCGGCCAGCCAGGGTGCGGGGGTGTGTGCGGCGTTTCCGGTGTCCGCGCCGCAGGGTGCGCGGATTCAGTCCGTGCAAGCCGTTGCGCAGCCGGGCGGCACGGTGTCGTTTCCCGCATCGCCGGTCGACGCGGCGATCACCTACACCGACGTGCCCGCTTACTGCCAGGTGACCGTCACGCTCACGCACCCGGGCGCGAACGATCACGTGACCGTCCAGGTGGACCTGCCGGAGCGCGGCTGGACCGGGCGGTTGCAGGCGATCGGCGGCAGCGCCTACACCGCAGGCGACTTCGGCGCGCCGATGGTCGGCGCGGTGCACGACGGGTATGTCGCGGTCACCACCGACGCGGGCGTTCCACTGACCTATGTGGACACGAGCTGGGGGCTCACCGCGCCGGGCAAGGTGAACACGCCGCTGCTCACCGACTTCGCCACCCGGTCCGTGCACGAGGAGGCCGTGCTCGGCAAGAGCGTCACCCAGACGTTCTACCATCGGATGGCCAGCTATTCGTACTGGAACGGCTGCTCGACCGGCGGGCGGCAGGGCTATGCCGAGGCGCAGGACTATCCGGCCGATTTCAACGGGATCCTGGCCGATTCACCGGCGATCGACTGGACGCAGTTCGAGGTCGCGACGTTGTGGCCGCAGACCGTCATGTACTCGCTGCACGATTTCCCGACGAACTGTGAGTTTGCCGCGTTCCAGCATGCGGCGATCGCGGCGTGCGATGGGAACGACGGCGCGGTGAACGGTGTCATCGACGATCCGGACGCGTGTGGCTACGACCCGAGGTCGTTGATCGGCGCGACGATTCCGTGTGATGGCAACAATGTCACGGTCACCGCGACGGACGCGGAGGTGGTGCGGGAAATCTGGAACGGGCCGACCGACGCGGCCGGGGACCTGCTGTGGCCCGGTCTGCCGAAGGGTGCGGATTTCTCGCTGTTGGCGGGCACCACGGTCGACGCGAACGGGAATCCGTCCGCGCCAGGGTTCGCGGTGCCGGTCGGCTGGGTGCGGACGTTCCTGGCGAAGCAGCCCGGGTTCGACACGGCGACGATCACCAAGAGCCAGTTCGTGAACCTGTTTTACCAGTCGGTACGTGAGTACGACGGGATCATCGGCACGTCCGATCCGGACCTGTCCGGGTTCCGCGCGACGGGCGGCAAGCTGCTCACCGTGATCGGCAACGAGGACCAGGCGATTCCGCCGGACGGTTCGCTGGGTTACCGGCACGAGGTGGACGCGCTGTTCGGCGGCGCGAACCGGGTGAACGACTTCTACCGGTTGTTCCTGGATCCGGGCGTCGGGCACTGCGGTGCCGAGCCTGCCGGTCCGGTGCCGACCGATCCGCTTGGTGCGTTGGTGAACTGGGTGGAGCACGGGAAGGCGCCTGCCACGTTGCCCGCTGCGCTGACCGATTCCTCGGGGCAGCTCACGGCGACCCGGAACCTGTGTGCGTATCCGATGGTGTCCCGCTTCACCGGCGGGGATCCCACTTCGGCGGCGAGTTACCGCTGCGCGGCGCACTGATGGTCGTCGGTCCCGGTGGCCGCGATGGTCACCGGGACGCGGTGGCACGGCCGGGGAGTCGGAGGGTCATCAACGCGCCGCCTTCGGGGGCGTGGGCGGCGTAGGCCATGCCGCCGTGGCGTTGGGCTGCTTGCCAGACGATGGACAGGCCCAGGCCGGAGCCGGGGAGTTGGCGGGCGGCGGTGGAG
>DASXOJ010000099.1:0-7437 GCA_036494465.1 Pseudonocardiaceae bacterium | reverse complement strand
GCTCGCGCAGCAGGTGTGCGACCAGGCCGGGATGTCGCGCGACACGCGTGTGCGCGACCTCACCGAAGAAGAGGTCGCGACGCTGCGCACCTACATCGACCAGAACCTGAAGGTCGAAGGTGACCTGCGCCGCCAGGTGAGCCAGGACATCAAGCGCAAGATGGAGATCGGCTGTTACGAAGGACTGCGCCACCGCAAGGGGCTGCCGGTCCACGGACAGCGCACCCGGACGAACGCCCGTACCCGCAAGGGTCCGAAGAAGACGGTCGCAGGCAAGAAGAAGGCTGGCAAGAAGTGAGCCAGCCAAGCGGCAGGACCGTCTCGGTCGTCGTTCAGCGTCGTCGCACCCGTGCCGGCCTTTCGGTCAGCGCCGTTGGTGCGACGAACGCCCGTCCCGCAGCTCTGCGGGAGTTGTATCTCGATGCCGGATCACGCATCCGTCGCTCGGCCCCGTCGGTTTCTCGCGCTTCGCAGAGCTAGGAGTACAGCCAACACATGCCCCCGAAGAGCCGTACCGGCGCCGGAGTCAAGAAAGTCCGGCGCAAGGAAAAGAAGAACGTGGTGCACGGTCACGCGCACATCAAGAGCACGTTCAACAACACCATCGTCTCCATCACCGACCCCAACGGTGCGGTGATCAGCTGGGCCTCCGCTGGCCACGTCGGCTTCAAGGGCTCTCGCAAGTCCACGCCGTTCGCCGCGCAGATGGCCGCTGAGAACGCCGCCCGCAAGGCGGCTGAGCACGGCATGAAGAAGGTCGACGTGTTCGTGAAGGGCCCGGGTTCCGGTCGCGAGACCGCCATCCGGTCCCTTTCGGCCGCTGGTCTTGAGGTCGGCAACATCCAGGACGTGACCCCGCAGCCGCACAACGGTTGCCGCCCGCCCAAGCGGCGCCGGGTCTAGCGGGGAAGGGAAACCAGAGAATCATGGCTCGTTACACCGGACCTGTCACCCGCAAGTCGCGTCGGCTCAAGGTCGACCTCGTCGGCGGTGACCAATCATTCGAGCGTCGCCCGTACCCGCCCGGCCAGCACGGCCGTGGCCGGGTCAAGGAGAGCGAGTACCTGCTTCAGCTCCAGGAGAAGCAGAAGGCCCGCTTCACCTACGGCGTGCTCGAGCGCCAGTTCCGCGGCTACTACAACGAAGCGACGCGTCGCCAGGGCAAGACCGGCGACAACCTGCTTCAGCTGCTGGAGTCCCGGCTGGACAACGTGGTTTACCGCGCCGGCCTGGCCCGCACCCGTCGGCAGGCTCGCCAGCTGGTCTCCCACGGCCACTTCATCGTCAACGGCCACAAGGTGAACATCCCCAGCTTCCAGGTGAGCAAGTGGGACATCATCGACGTCAAGCCGAAGTCGATGCCGACGCTGCCCTTCGAGGCCGCTCGGGCCACCTTCGGTGACCGGCCGATCCCGGCCTGGTTGCAGGTCGTCCAGTCGAACCTGCGGGTGCTCGTGCACGACGTGCCGATGCGTGCGCAGATCGACACCCCGGTTACCGAACAGCTGATCGTCGAGTACTACTCGCGATGATTCGTCCCCCTGGGTGCCCGTGCGCGGGCACCCAGGGCGGATCGCGTGCAGGCGTTCAGGACACGTCGGCGCGCTGCTCCACCTCCACGACGTCATATGGCGGACGTCGCTGGGAAAGGAATGAAAAGTGCTTATTTCACAGCGCCCCTCGCTCGCCGAGGAGCCAGTCGGCGAAACCCGGTCTCGGTTCATCATCGAACCGCTGGAGCCCGGTTTCGGTTACACGCTGGGCAACTCCCTGCGGCGCACGCTGCTGTCGTCCATCCCGGGCGCGGCCGTCACCAGCATCCGCATCGACGGCGTGCTGCACGAGTTCACCACCGTCCCGGGGGTGAAGGAAGACGTCACCGACGTCATCCTGAACCTCAAGGAACTGGTGGTCAGCTCCGAAGAGGACGAGCCGGTGACCATGTACCTGCGCAAGCAGGGCCCTGGTGCGGTGACCGCTGGCGACATCGTGCCGCCGGCCGGTGTCACCGTGCACAACCCCGACCTGCACATCGCGACCCTCAACGGCAAGGGCAAGCTCGAAATCGAGCTGGTTGTCGAGCGCGGCCGTGGCTACGTGCCCGCCGTGCAGAACAAGCAGGCAGGCGCCGAGATCGGCCGGATCCCGGTCGACTCGATCTACTCGCCGGTGCTCAAGGTGACCTACAAGGTCGAGGCCACCCGTGTCGAGCAGCGCACCGACTTCGACAAGCTGATCCTGGACGTGGAGACCAAGCCGTCGATCACGCCGAGGGACGCGGTCGCGTCCTCCGGTAAGACGCTGGTCGAACTGTTCGGTCTCGCCCGCGAGCTGAACATCGACGCCGAAGGCATCGAGATCGGGCCCTCGCCCGCTGAAGCGGACACCATCGCGGCGTTCGCCATGCCGATCGAGGACCTCGACCTCACCGTGCGTTCGTACAACTGCCTCAAGCGGGAGGGCATCCACACCGTCGGCGAGCTGGTTTCCCGCAGCGAAGCCGACCTGCTGGACATCCGCAACTTCGGTGCCAAGTCCATCGACGAGGTCAAGATGAAGCTCGTCGGTCTGGGTCTGGCCCTGAAGGACAGCCCTCCCGGATTCGACCCGTCCGCCGCTGCCTCGGACTACCCGTCCGACGGTTGGGGTGCGGACAGCCCGGTCGAGACCGGCCACGACGACGGCCAGGACTACGCAGAGACGGAGCAGCTCTGATCCACTGATCGTCCATAGCGGACGGTCATGATCAGGGTGATCGCAACTAGGAGCATGACATGCCGACCCCGACCAAAGGCGCCCGTCTCGGCGGGTCGCCAGCCCACGAACGGCTGATCCTGGCCAACCTGGCCACGTCGCTGTTCGAGCACGGCCGGATCACCACGACCGAGGCCAAGGCCAAGCGCCTGCGCCCGTTCGCGGAGAAGCTGATCAGCAAGGCCAAGCGCGGCGACCTGCACAACCGCCGCGAAGTGCTGAAGACCATCCGCAACAAGGACGTGCTGCACAAGCTGTTCGCGGAGATCGGCCCGTTCTTCGCGGACCGCGAGGGTGGCTACACCCGGATCACCAAGACGATGCCGCGCAAGGGCGACAACGCCGCCATGGCGGTCATCGCGCTGGTGGCCGAGAAGACCGCGACCTCCGAGGCGGAGGCCGCGCGTCGTAGCGCCAACCGGGCCGCCGAGGCCAAGACGGAGACCGCGACCGAGGCTCCGGCCGAGGTCGAGGAGACCACCGCCGAAGTGACTGAGGCTGAGTCGACCGACGAGGCCCAGGCTGCCGAGGCCGAGGCCACCGAAGAGGCCGAGGCCACCGAAGAGGCTGAGGCTGCCGACGCCAAGGATGAGTCCTGACGCGCCGGACCGAACATCTGGTCGAGCCCGCCGTTCCCCTGGGGAGCGGCGGGCTCGCCCGTATCCGGCTCGATCTCGGTTACGACGGCACCGATTTCTCCGGCTGGGCCAAACAACCCGGCCGCCGCACCGTCCAAGGTGTACTGGAGGAGGTGCTGGCCCGGCATTCGCCGGGACGCACCCCACCCGGCCGGATCGTGGTCGCGGGCCGCACCGACGCGGGCGTGCACGCGGCGGGCCAGGTCGCGCACATCGACGTCGAGCCGTACTCCGACGACGAGACCGGCCCGCACCTCACCGCGCTGCCCAGGATGATCTACCGCTGGAACCGGATGCTCCCGGCCGACGTGCGCGTCTTCGGCGCGCGGATCGCCCATCCGGACTTCGACGCGCGCTTCTCCGCACTGCGCCGCCACTACGTTTACCGGATCTCCGACTCGCCGGTCGGCGTGCATCCGCTGCACCGCAGGGACACCGTCGAATCCTTCCGGCCCCTGGACGTCGAGCTGCTGCGCGACGCGGCGGAGCGGATGCTCGGCGAGCACGACTTCGTCGCGTTCTGCAAGCGGCGCGAGGGCGCGACCACCATCCGCGAGCTGCAACGCTTCGACTGGCAGCGCGAATCCGACGGCATGCTCGCCTGCTACGTCAGCGCGGACGCGTTCTGCCACTCGATGGTGCGCAGCCTGGTCGGCGCGCTGCTCGCGGTCGGCGAGGGCCGGTTGCCGGTGGACTGGCCCGCGTCGCTGCTGAGCGCCACCGAGCGCCCGAGCACGATCGCGGTGGCGCCCGCGCACGGTCTGAGCCTGGTCCGCATCGACTACCCGGCCGACGACGATCTGGCGGCGCGCTCGGCGATCACCAGGAACCTGCGCACGGCGTCGTCGTAATTCGTTTTACCGGTTCGGCGCTGCCGTGCTGTCATCGAGGCATGCCACGCCTGGAACTACCCGACGAGCGCTGTCACCAGTCCTTCCTCGCCGCCATGGCCGAGTTCCGCGCCGAGGGGCGCGGCGCCGTCGACGACAACTCCTCGATCGGCGCTGATCTGCGCGAGCGCTGGGGGAAGTGGGACAGCGAGGCCGGTTTCGCCGACTACCTTGGCGCGCTGCGCAACGAGGCGCACCCGAACGGCATCCGGCCGCAGGGCTACGTCCAGTGCACCAGCTGGTGGTGGGTCGAGGGTGGTGAGTACCTGGGCCGGATCGCGCTGCGGCACACGTTGACCGAGCGGCTGCGGGCGTACGGCGGCCACATCGGCTACGACGTGCGGCCCTCCGCGCGTCGCCGCGGTTATGCCACGACCATGCTTCGCGAGGTGTTGCCGTTGGCGCTGGCGGCCGGGGTCGAGCCCGCAGCCTTGCTGACCTGCGATTCGGACAATGTGGCTTCCTGCAAGGTGATCGAAGCCAACGGTGGCGTGCTGGAGGGTGACGCGGACGGGCTGCGCCGCTACTGGGTGCCGACCAGCTGAACCAGGGCGTGTCAATTCGGGGTTGACGATTTGTGGCTGTCAATCCAAGATTGACGCATGGCCCTACGCGATCTGACCCTGACCGAGCTGATCGAGCAGCTCGACACCGACCTCGGCGACGCCACCGACCTCGACAAGATCAGCGAGGCCCAGCGCCGCGCACACACCCTCACCGACCTCGGCGACCGGCTCGTCGACCACTACAGCGGGCAAACCTGGCAGCCTGCGAACTTCGCCCGCTTCACCCAGCGCGCAGCCAACGTCGTCGTGCTCGCGCAGGACAGCGCGCGCGGCCGGGGCGACGGCACGATCGGCACCGAGCACCTGCTGCTCGGCCTGCTGGGCGAACCGGACGGCGTGGCGGCCCAGGTCCTGGTCGAACTGGCCGGCTCCGCCGAGGCGATCATCGCTGAGCTGGCCGCGCCGGTCGGCAAGGCGCCCACGAAGAAGCTCCTCCCGTTGACCGAGGACGCCAAGATCGCGCTCAGCGCGGCATCCCAGGAATCCCTCGCGTTCCTGCACGACTACGTCGGCACCGAGCACCTCCTGCTCGGCCTGTTCGCGGTCCCGGACAGCCCCGGCGCTTCCACCCTGACCGGACTCGGCATCGACGTCGACGCGATCCGCCCGCGTGTCATGCACAAGCTCGGTGGCTTCACCAGCGCCGACTAGCGCCGGGTGCCGTTGAGGTACGCGAGCACCGCGAGCACCCGGCGGTTGGTGTCGTCGGAGGGCGCCAGGCCGAGCTTGGTGAAAATGCTCGCGGTGTGTTTGCCAACCGCGCCCTCGCTGATGAACAGGCCGCCGGAGATGGCCGCGTTCGAACAGCCCTCCGCCATCAACGCCAGCACCTCGCGCTCCCGGGCGGTCAACCCGCCCAGCGGTTCGTCGCGTTCGTTGCTGGCCAGCAGGCGCGCGATCACCTCGGGATCCATCGCGGTCCCGCCGCCCGCGACGCGCCGCACCGCGTCCACGAACTGCTCGGCGTTGAACACCCGGTCCTTCAACAGGTAGCCGACCGCGCCGGAACCGTCGGCGAGCAGTTCCCGTGCGTAGAGCTGTTCGACGTGCTGGGACAGGATCAGCACCGGCAGGCCAGGCCGTTCCCGGCGGGCCGCCAACGCTTCCTGCAGACCCTCGTCGGTGAACGTCGGCGGCAGCCGGACGTCCACAACGGCCACGTCGATGTCGGGCTGGCGCAGGGCCGCCCGCAACTCCGGTCCGGACTCGACGGCGGCGACGATGTCGAACCCGTTGGCGGACAACAACAGCGTCAGTCCGTCCCGGAGGAGGTAGAGGTCCTCGGCGAGGACAACACGCATGGCAACTCCATCGCCACCATCGTCGGACCACCCAGCGGGCTGCTGAGCGTGAACATCCCGTCGAAACTACCCAGCCTGCGCTCGATGCCGCGCAGGCCGCTGCCGCGCGCCGCGTCCGCGCCGCCGCAACCGTCGTCGAGCACGCTGATCCGCAGCCTGCCGTCCTCGTGCCGCAGGTCGATCCAGACCCGGTCGGCGTGCGCGTGCTTGGTCGCGTTGGCCAGCGCCTCGGCCACCGCGAAGTAGGCCGCCGACTCGACCGGCGCGTCGGCGCGTCCGGGCACGTCGGCCTGCACGTCGACGATGAGCGGGTTGTCCAGGGCGAGCGCTCGGATGGCGTCCGGCAGACCGCGTTCGGCGAGCACCGGCGGGTGGATGCCGCGCACCAGGTCGCGCAGTTCGCGCAGCGCCGTCCTGGACGAGTCCCTGGCCTGCGCCAGCAGCTTCTTGGCGGCGTCGGGGTCGTGGTCGATCAGGGCCTCGACAGCGCCGAGCGTCATGCCCATCGCGACCAGCCGCGCCTGCGCGCCGTCGTGCAGATCGCGCTCGATCCGGCGCACCTCGGTGGCCTGCGTGTCCATCACGACCGAGCGGCTCTCGGTGAGGTCGGCGACCCGTTCGCTGAGCTGGTCGCGTTCGATCCGCAGCTGGGTCTGGCCGGTGGGCGCGAGCAGCAGCGCGGCCCAGCGGGCGTGCCAGCGCAACGTCCTCGGCAACAACATCGAGCCGGCCACCACGCAGGCCAGGCCGGCGGCGACCGCGAGCAGGTTCGATCCGGCGAGCGAGCCGTACCAGGGGCCGGCCAGCGAACTCAGTCCGGCGATGGTTTCCAGCGCGGGCAGCGCAAGACCCCACCAGCCGTAGGCGAACACCGCGACCGGCAACAGCACCAGCCCGACCGCGACCACCGGCTGGGCGCCGAGCCAGAGCAGGTCCCGCCAGGTCGCCGGATCGGACACCAGCCACATCCAGCGCGCCCGCCATCCGGCCCACAGCGGCGGATATCCCCCGTCGGCAGGCTCAGCGGACGAGGCCGGCGCGGGCCGGTAGGGCGACTTGATCCGGACGCCGTACCCCTCGCTGACCAGGCACCGCGTGCTGGCGGGCAGCGCGCGCCCGTGCCGCACGATCGGCATGCCGAGCAGCGGACCGGTGCAGGCCAGCGCGAGCACCTCGGCGACGAACAACACGGCTGCGCCGATGCTCAGGCCCAGCAGGCGCAGGGCGCTGAGCAGGTCGGTGACCAGGTCGCCGACCCAGCGCTGGTCGGCGGGCGGTTCGGGGCCGA
>DASXOJ010000098.1:0-16155 GCA_036494465.1 Pseudonocardiaceae bacterium | reverse complement strand
GATCGACCGACTCGGTAGGCGGATTTTCCGTAGGCTCGGCAGGGTGTCGTCACTACAGATCACGTTGACCGCCCGGTTCTCGCCGTCTCCGCTGGATACCCGGCGCGGAGTGGTCCGGCTGCATCCCGAGGTGTTCTCCGCGCTCGGCCTGCGCGCCTGGGACGCGGTGCGGCTGACCGGGGCGCGGGTCAGCGCGGCGCTGGCGGTCGCGGCCGATCGGAGCAATCCGGTCGGGTTCGTCCTGCTGGATGACGTGACCATGTCCAACGTCGGCATCACCGAGGGGGCCGAACTGGTGGTGGCGCCGGTCGAGGTGGCGCCCGCGCGCGCGGTCACGGTCGCCGGGTCGACGATGGCGACGAAGTTGCTGCCGCCGGAGGCGGTGCGACTGGCGTTGATCGGCAAGGTGTTGACGGTCGGCGACGCCGTCTCGCTGCTCCCCCAGGATCTGCAACCGGCGCCCGGCTCCGATGTGCAGGCGGTGCGGCAGATGCTCTCGACCGCCATCGGCGCGCACTGGACCAGCGAGCTGATCACCGTGACGGCGACTGATCCGGTGGGGCCCGTGGTCATGCGTCCGTCCACTGTGGCCTCTTGGCGGGATGGGGCGCGGACCGGGGAGCCGACGCATCCCACTCCCGAGCCCGTGCAGAGGCCCGCGCCGATGCCGCTGCCGGAGTTGCCTGCCGCCCATGTTCCGCCGGTCGCGGATCTGGTCGGCGCGCAGGAGCCCGCGAAGAAGCTGGCCGAATGGTACGAGTTGACGTTCAGGCGTCCGGAGTTGTTGCAGCGACTGGGATCCAGTGCGCGACTGGCCGCACTTGTCAGCGGGCCCGAGGGGGTTGGCAAGGCGACCTTGGTGCGGTCGGTTACTCGTAGCGTTGGGGCGGAGTTGGTTGAGCTGGCTGCGCCCAGTCTTGCGGCACTCGAAGCCAATGCTGCCGCGGCGCGACTCAAGGACGCTGTCGATATGGCGCTGGGGATCGCGGCGACTGGTGGGCCGTGCGTGTTGCTGCTCACCGATGTGGACGCGCTGTTGCCGGTGACGAACGCGCCGCCGGTGGCGACGATCGTGCTGGACACGCTGCGCAGCGTGGTGAACGCGCCGAAACTGGCGCTGCTGTGTACCACCTCGCACGCTGGCGCCATCGACCGACGGCTGCGCGCACCAGACCTGGTCGACCGGGAGATCGCGCTCACCCAGCCGAACACCGGTACGCGGACGGAACTGTTGCGGGTGCTGTTGCGCGACGTCCCGTTGGAGTCCGATGTGGAGCTTGGCACGATCGCCGAGCACACGCCGGGTTTTGTCGCGGCCGATCTGGGCGCGCTGTACCGCGAGGCAGCGGTGCGCGCGGCGATCCGGCAGAAGGACGAGGCGGAGCCGAAGATCGGGCAGGAGGATCTGCTCGGCGCGACGCACAGCATCCGGCCGGTTTCCATGTCCACTTCGGACAATCTGCTTACCGGTGATCTGACCTTGGACGATGTCGGCGACATGGCCGAGGTGAAGCAGTCGCTGACCGAGACGGTGTTGTGGCCGTTGCAGTATCCGGATTCGTTCTCCCGGCTTGGTATCGCACCGCCGCGTGGGGTTCTTCTGTATGGTCCGCCTGGGTGCGGGAAGACTTTTCTGGTTCGTGCGCTGGCCGGTACCGGCCGGTTGAACGTGTTGTCGGTGAAGGGCGCCGAACTGCTGGACAAGTGGGTCGGCGAGTCCGAACGCGCGGTGCGCGACCTGTTCGCGCGGGCTCGGCAGGCCGCGCCGACGCTGGTGTTCCTGGACGAAGTGGACGCGCTGGCGGCGCGGCGCGGTCAGTCCTCCGATTCGGGGGTGGCGGACCGGGTGGTCGCGGCGCTGCTGACCGAACTGGACGGTGTGGAGGCCATGTCGGATGTGGTGGTGCTCGGCGCCACCAACCGGCCTGAGTTGGTTGATCCGGCGTTGTTGCGGCCTGGCCGGTTGGAGCGACTGGTCTACGTGCAGCCGCCGGATGCGGATGCGCGGACCGCCATTCTGGCGTCGGCCACTCGCAACACTCCACTGGCGAGCGAGGTCGATCTGGTCGCGCTGGCCGCTGCGCTGGATGGCTACTCGGCGGCGGATTGCGCGGCCCTCGTGCGAGAGGCGGCACTGACCGCGATGCGGGAGTCACTGGACGCTACCGAGGTCACCGCCGAACACCTGCGGATGGCGCGCGAAGCCGTGCGACCGTCCCTGGATCCGGTACAACTGGCGCAGTTGGCCGCGTACGCGGAGAACCGAACATAGGGGTGTCATGCGGAAAAGGGTCCTTGTGGCAGTGGTCGGCACCGCCGCGGCTCTGGTGACCGGTGGGGTCGCGCACAGTGCTCCGGCAGCGACCACTCAAGGCTTCTGGAACTGCGCGCCGTCGGCGTCGGCGTTGAGTTTCAGCGACTCGTTGGACAAGTTGGTCTACAACGGCACGGAACTGGGCGGGCTGTCGTCGTTGGCGTACGACTCCCGTCAGCAAGCCTGGGTGTCCGCTGTGGACAACAACGGCAAGGACCCGGCTCGGATCTGGTCCTTCCGGGATCTGAACCACCCGGCGGTGAGCCACGATCCGCTGGTGCTGCGCAGGCCGGACGGCACCGCCTACGACGGCACGAACTCGGACAACGAGGGCTTGGCCGTGCTGCCGAACGGCGACTACCTGGTCAGTTCGGAGACGGAGCCGTCGATCCGGATCTACGACCGGGACGGCGTCCAGCAGACGTCGTTGCCGGTCCCGGCGCGGTTCGCGGTCACCGGGACCACGCCCGATGGGCAGGCGACCAGCAACGCGACGCTGGAGGGGCTGACGATCGCCCCGTCGGGCCGGGAGATCATCGCCGCGATGGAAGGTGCCCTCTCCGGCGATGGCGACGCGACGCTGCACCGGTTCCTGGTTTACCGGCAGGGCGCCCACGGTCAGTGGCAGCTGGCCAAGCAGATCGCGTACCGCACGGACCCGGGTATGCGGGTGCCTGAGGTTGCCGCGTACGGCGAGAACTCGTTCGTGGTCGAGGAGGCGTCGTTCAGCGCGACGACCGGCAACGCCGTCAAGCTGTTCGCGGTGACCGGGCTGAACCGGGCCGCGGACGTGAGCGACGTGACCAGCCTGTCCCAGGCGCCCGCGCGCGACGTGCTGGGCAAGAAGCTGGTCGCGGACCTTGTCGGCTGCCCGTCGTTGGGCGCGACGGCCAAGGAGACGCAGACCAACCCGTTGCTGGACAACTTCGAGGGCATGGCGATCACGGCGCACGGCCCCTTCGGCGTGGACGGGATCAGCCTGATCAGCGACGACAACTTCAGCGCCACGCAGACCACGCGGGTGTTGAACCTGGTCGCGAAGCTGCCGTAAGAGGGGCTGCCGTAAGAGAGCTAGCCCTTGAAGTCCTTGGTGACGATCACGATGACGCCGGGGCTGGCGTCCGCGATGCCCGGGAAGCGGGGCTCCACGCGCAGGCCGAGCTTCTGGCCGATCTGCTGCGCGGTGTCCTGCTCTCCCGGAGCCGAGGTGTAGTAGACGGTGCTGGTCGGGACGATGCCCTGGTCGTAGCCGCTGACCGCGACCACGTCGAAGCCGTCCGAGGTGAGCTCGGCGGCGGCGCGGGCGGCGAGGCCCTGGATCTTGCTGTTGTTGTAGACGCGCACCTGGACCGGCGGGGGCGCGGGCGGGCCGGTGTTGACCGGCGGCGCTGGCACGACGGTCGTCGTCTGGCCGGACGGGAAGCTGCTGGTCGGCGCGGTCGTCGTGGTGGTCGGCGGGGCCGTGGTCGTGGTTTTGGGCACCGTGGTCGTGTGCGGGATCGTCTCCGGCGCGGTGACTCCGCTGGTCGGACCGGATGACGTGGTCTGACCGGCCGCGGAGTCCGCGAGCGCGAAGATGCCGAGGCCGACGGCGACGACGGCGACGCCGAGCAGGATGAAACCGGCCAGCCGGGCGGGCCGAACGGGACCGGTAGGAGATGCGCTCACCGAGGATCGAATCCAAACTTGCGGGCGGCTCTGGTCCGCTGACGGGTGGCGCGTTGCCTGCGCAGCCGCTTGACCAGCATCGGGTCGGCCGCGAGTGCTGCTTGCTTCTCCATGAGGTTGTTGAGGAGTTGGTAGTACCGGGTCGATGACATGTCGAACAGCTCCCGGATGGCCCGTTCCTTGGCGCCCGCGGCCTTCCACCACTGGCGTTCGAACGCCAGGATCTCTTGCTCGCGCGCGGTCAGGTCGCCCGCCGGCTCGTCCGCCGGTGTCAGGGCCTCTGCGGCGTCCATCTGGCTCCTCGCCTCACGGTCGGGACGTCATTACACCACGTGACGGCGTCGGTCCGGCGTCGGTCTGTCGGCGCGTCCCGGGACAAGCCCATTAGGGTGACCTGCATGGCGATTCACCCGATTCGGATCGTGGGAGATCCGGTCCTGCACCGGCCTGCCCGCAAGGTCGAGCGGTTCGACGACGAGCTGCGCACGTTGGTCGAGGACATGTTCGAGACCAACACTGCGGCCAACGGCGCGGCCATCGCGGCCAACCAGATCGGCGTGGATCTGCGGGTGTTCGTCTACGACTGCCCGGACGACGAGGGCGTCAAACATCGCGGCGTTGTGGTGAACCCGATGATCGAGACCTCGGACCGGCCGGAGACCATGCCGGACCCGGACGACGACTGGGAGGGCTGTCTCTCGGTGCCCGGCGAGTCGTTCCCGACCGGTCGCGCGGACTGGTGCAAGGTCACCGGTTTCGACACGGACGGTAACCCTGTCGAGGTGGAGGCGACCGGTTACCTGGCCCGATGCTTCCAGCACGAGACCGACCACCTGGACGGCCTCACCTACCTGGACCGGCTGGTCGGCCGGAACTCGCGGGACGCCAAGAAGATGCTCAAGCGCAACAACTGGGGTGTGCCGGGGTTGACCTGGGATCCGGCGACCGAGCCGGACCCCTTCGCCTGACGCCGAGGACACCGCACAAGCGTAGCGGTCAACGCCAGGGCAGTTCGCGGATCGCGGTGAGCTGGGCGTAGCTGCACGCGGAGGCCAGTTCGTCGTAGCGGCCCGCGCGCAGGTAGGCGGTGGTCCAGCGCAGCGGGCGGCCTTCGGTCATCTGGCCCGCGAGCAGGAAGGGCAGCGCGAGCCGCCAGTTCAGCAGCACCGTGCGCCGGCAGCGGTGCGGGGCGCGCAGCGCGACCCTGGCCTGGCGCAGCGCGTGCTCGTTGATGGTGATGGCGCCTTCTGGTGCCTCGTGGAACCAGGCCCAGCGGGTTTCGTCGGCGATGCCGCACAGCACGCAGCCGACCGGGCCGGTGCCGAGTTCGTGTTCGCAGGACGGGCAGTCCACCAGCGACATGGCCACGTCGACACAGGTCCACTCGTGCACGCCGATGTCGGTGGCGAGCACCGATTCGGCGAGACCGCGCTGGGCGCCTGGCTCGGTGGCGACGCCCCGGTCCTCGCACAGCGCGTGCCAGTCGGCGAGCCAGGGACCTTCCAGGGTGCCGGTGCAGCGCACGCAGTCCGGGTAGCCGCGACCGAGGAGTTCACCGCAGTCGGGGCAGCGCCGAACCGCGGATGGCCGTCTCATCCGCCGAGAACCTGGTGGAAAAGCGGGCCGGTCCGGCACGAAACGAAACGTACGCCCCGATCGGCTCTGGCACCGGATGACGATCGTGACTAGCCTCGGGTGCACAACCGAATATCGCAACCTCCGCGGGAGCTCGCGCACAGCGGGCTGAGAGGACGGCTGATGTGCCGTCGACCGCTCGAACCTGACCGGGTAATTCCGGCGTAGGAAGGGATGGCAGGACCATGTTCACTGACGATTCCGTTCGCCCGAAGATCACCGCAGGCCCGATTTCGGGGTCACACAAGGTGTATCTGGACGGCGTGCCATTTCGCAGGGTCAGCCTGACCAACGGAGAACACTTCGACCTCTACGACACTTCGGGTCCCTACACCGACCACAACGCCACCATCGACCTGCATGCGGGCCTGCCCGCGCCGCGTGCGGAGTGGATCGGAGCGCGGACCGAAAAGAACACCCAATTGGGTTACGCCAAAGCGGGCGTGCTCACCGAGGAAATGCGGTTCGTCGCGAAGCGGGAACGGCTGGCTCCGGAGTATGTCCGGGCCGAGGTCGCGGCCGGTCGCGCGGTGATTCCGGCCAACCGCAACCATCCCGAGTCCGAGCCGATGATCATCGGCAAGAAGTTCCTGGTGAAGATCAACGCGAACATCGGCAATTCGGCGGTGTCCTCGTCGATCGAGGACGAGGTGCAGAAGATGGTGTGGGCGACCCGGTGGGGCGCGGACACCATCATGGATCTGTCCACCGGCAAGCGGATCCACGAAACCCGCGAATGGCTGCTGCGCAACTCGCCCGTTCCGCTCGGCACGGTGCCGATCTACCAGGCGCTGGAAAAAGTCGGTGGCGAGCCGGCCGCGCTGACCTGGGAGTCCTATCGGGACACCGTGATCGAGCAGTGCGAGCAGGGCGTGGACTACATGACGGTGCACGCGGGCGTGCTGCTGCGCTACGTGCCGCTGACCGCGAAGCGGGTCACCGGGATCGTCTCGCGCGGCGGGTCGATCATGGCGGCCTGGTGCCTCGCTCATCATCAGGAAAGCTTCCTCTACACGCACTTCGCGGAACTGTGCGAGATCCTCCGCGAGTACGACGTCACCTTCTCTCTCGGCGACGGCCTGCGGCCGGGTTCGACCGCGGACGCCAACGACGAGGCGCAGTTCGCGGAGCTGCGCACGTTGGGCGAGCTGACGCACGTCGCGCGCGAGCACGACGTGCAGGTGATGATCGAGGGGCCCGGTCACGTGCCGATGCACAAGATCGCGGAGAACGTGCGACTGGAGGAGGAATGGTGCGGTGAGGCACCGTTCTACACCCTTGGTCCACTTGCGACGGACATCGCGCCCGCCTACGACCACATCACCTCGGCGATCGGCGCGGCGCACATTGGCTGGCTGGGCACGGCGATGTTGTGTTACGTCACCCCGAAGGAGCACCTCGGCCTGCCCAACGCCGACGACGTGAAGACCGGCGTGATCACCTACAAGATCGCGGCGCACGCCGCGGATCTCGCGAAGGGACATCCTGGCGCGTGCGCATGGGACGACGAGCTGTCCAAGGCGCGGTTCGAGTTCCGCTGGGAGGACCAGTTCAACCTCGCGCTCGACCCGGACACCGCGCGCTCCTTCCACGACGAGACGCTGCCAGCGGAACCGGCGAAGACCGCGCACTTCTGTTCGATGTGCGGGCCGAAGTTCTGCTCCATGCGCATCACCCAGGACGTGCGGAAGTACGCTGAAGAGCACGGGATGGCGAGCGTGGCGGCGATCGAGGCGGGCATGGGCGAAATGGCGGAACGGTTCCGCGAACAGGGGAACCAGGTCTATCTGCCGGTTGTCAGCCCATAGTTGAGGTGTGAAGGGTCTTCGATGAATTTGTCAGTGCCCGGAATGGCTCCGGTGACGGCGTTGACGATCGCGGGTTCGGATTCCGGCGGCAGCGCCGGGCTCCAGGCGGACCTGCGCACGTTCTTCGCCTGTGGCGTGCACGGCATGACCGCGGTGACCGCGGTGACGGTGCAGAACTCGGTGGGCGTCACCGGGTTCACCGAGATACCGCCGGAGGTGGTGGCCGCGCAGATCGAGGCGGTCACCAGCGACATCGGGGTGGGCGCCGCCAAGACCGGGATGCTGGCGAGCAAGGAGATCATCGAAGCGGTCGCGCAGGCGTGCGACCGGGCCGGCATCGGGCGGGCGTATTCGACGCCGTTCGTGGTCGACCCGGTCGCCGCGTCGATGCACGGCGACAAGCTGCTGCACGACGAGGCGCTGGATGCCTACCGCGAGCAACTGTTCCCGCGCGCCACGCTGGTCACCCCGAACCTGGACGAGGTGCGTCTGCTGACCGGGGTCAACGTGCGCAAGCGCGACCAGCTCTCCGAGGCCGCGCTGGCCATCCACTCATTTGGTCCACAGTGGACTCTTATCAAGAGTGGGCACCTCACTGAGGACACCGAGTGCGTCGACCTGCTCTACGACGGCACGGTGTTCATCGAACTGCCCGGCCCGCGCTTCGACACCCGCAACACGCACGGCGGCGGCGACACCATGGCCTCGGCCATCACCGCGTGCCTGGCCGGTGGCGCGCCGGTGCCGGAGGCGGTGCGGTTCGGCAAGCGGTTCGTCACCGAGGCGGTGCGGCACGCGTACCCGCTTGGCAAGGGCGTGGGCCCGGTCTCGTCGTTCTGGCGCCTGTCCGCCGAAGCCATCTGATGACCTTCACCGGGCAGGTGTCGGTCAAAGGCGTGGTGCTGCAGGCGGACCGCGTGCTGCTGGTGCGCAACGAGCGCCTGGAGTGGGAGCTGCCCGGCGGCCGGCTCGAACTGGACGAGACGCCGGAGGAATGCGTCGTCCGGGAGATCGCGGAGGAGACCGGCTGGCCGGTGGCGTGCGGACCGATCCTGGACAGCTACGTTTACCAGCCCGTTCCCGGAGTGCGGCTGTTCCTCGTCACCTACGGCTGTTACTTGTTGCGTCGCGAAGAACTTCGACTCTCCGTCGAGCACAACGACATCGGCCTGTTCGCCCAGGACGAGGTGTCGTCGCTGAACCTGCCGAGCGGCTATCGACGCAGCGTGCGGACCTGGTTCGCGCATGGTGAAAACCGTGCGCTCGGCGTGTGAGTAGCGGTAACTTCGGCGAGGTGAGCGACTGTCATTCGGTGCGGGTCAACGGTATTCGGCTCGCGTACCGGCGATTCGGCGCGCCCCAGTCGCCGCCGATGCTGTTGCTGCACGCGCTCGGTGAGACCTCGGCGAACTGGGACGAGATCGCACCGGCGCTCGCCAGGGAGTACGCGGTGTTCGCGTTGGATCTGCGCGGACACGGCCACAGCGATCGGACCGAGACCTACAGCCTGACCGCCATGCGCGACGACGTGCTCGGTTTCCTCAGCCTGCTGCACCTCGCACCGGTCACGTTGATCGGCCATTCGATGGGCGGCATCGTGTCCTACCTGGTGGCGCAGGAGCAGCCGAAGGCGATCAGCAAGCTGGTGCTGGAGGACACGCTGCCGCCGCTGCCCACCGCGCCGCCTCGGCCGGTGCCCAATCGTCCGGACGGGCCACTGGAGTTCGACTGGGCGGTGGTCGAGGCGCTCAACCCGGAGCGCAACAACCCGCCCCGGCAGTGGTGGGACGGGCTGACCGAGATCACCGCGCCCACCCTGGTGCTCGGTGGCGGACCGGCCAGCCACATCCCGCAGAAGGGTCTTGCCGAACTCGCCGACCGGATCCCGGACGCGCGGTTCCGCACGATTCCGGCCGGTCACTACCTCCACAACAACCGGCCGGACGAGTTCCTCGCCGAGGTCAGCGCGTTCCTGAACGGTTGAGCCCGGGCCGATCGGACACACAGCGCTATATTCAGTCGGTCCTGCGTGTGCCTGCCAGCCCAGGAGCCCTGATGGCCGCGACGACATCGCAAACGCTTGCTGAAGCCCTTCGTGCCGGGCCGTTCCACGAGGCGCTGCGCCTCGCCATCCGCGCGAGCGGGCTGACCCTCGAACGGTTGGAGGCCAAGCTCAAGCAGCGCGACCTGCCGGTCAGCGTGGCGACGCTGAGCTATTGGCAGCGCGGCCAGGTGCGGCCGAGGCGAGCCGGATCGCGGCAGATCGTGCGCGAACTGGAGGACATCCTGGCGTTGCCGGACGGCGCGCTGCTCACCCTGCTCGACGGCCAGGACGGCGCGGGCAACAGCGCGGACGCGCTGGCCCGGCTCGCGATGATCCTCCAGGTCCCCGGCATCGACCAGTTGGCGCTGGCCGCGATGGACCGGGTGGCGAACTACACCCGGCCGGTCAGCGTGCGGCACCTGTGCGTCGTCGGCCCGACCCGCACGCTGGCGTCGGAGTCGGTTTCGGCGATCCGGCAGGCGCAGCACGACGGCGTCGACCGGACCTGTTTCATGCTCTCCCGGGAGAACCGGATCCTGCCGACCCACTGGCACAGCGACACCAATCGAATCGGGCGGGCCTGCCAGGACAACGACAGCGGCGCGCTGGCCGTGGAACTGTTGCTGGACGTGACCTTGCGGCGCGGCGAGAGCTGCCTGGTCGAGTACGGCGTTGAATACCCGCAGCCGGGCAGCGTGCCTGCCGAGGACTGGGATCTCGCCTGGGGATTCGGGTCGGGCTCAGGTTTTCGCGAGTACTGCCTGACCGTGAAGTTCGCGCCAGCCGCGCTGCCGCGCCGGGTCGTGCAGTTCTGGCAACCGTCCCAGGCCGAACCCGAACGCGACCTGACCGAGGTGCCGCTGACCGGCAACGGGGTCGCGCAGCTGATCACGTTCGACGTGCCGCCCGGTTTCGTCGGGCTGCGCTGGGAATACTGAGACGGGCGCCCCTGGCCGGAACGCCCGCCTCATCGTGGATCGTGCTCAGCCCCTGGTGAGGGTCTCGTTGAGCACGGAGGGCAGCCCGTACCAGTCGCTGGACACGATGCTCGCGCCGGCGGCGGCCAGCTGGGCGACCCTGGCCTGGGCGTCCGCCACCGGCGGGTTGGTGTCGTCCAGGGCCGGCGCCACGTTCTGGGCGTCGGTCATGGTCAGGATGTAGTGGTTGTTGGTGTAGAAGGACGTGTCGATGCCGGTCACGTAGGTGTTCGCGTCACCGTCGAAGAACACGAAGTAGGGCCGCAGATCCGCCGAGAACTGGGTCCTCGGGTCGCCGCTGGCCGCGTTGAGCACGGCCGGGAACGTGGTCGCCTGGCTGAACTGGCCCGACTTGTACAGGCTCTCGTCGTAGGTGGCCAGTGCGACTTCGCTCTTCGGGCTCACCAACGGGTTGTCCACCTCGACCGCGCCGTTGATCATGTACATGACGATCTTCCCGGCCAGCTGCGACTTGGTCGGCCACGCGTTCGCCTTGGCGGCGGCGTCCAGGCTCGGGTAGCTGCCGAGCAGGTCGGACGGGCGGTACAGGATGCTGCCGATCTCCTTGTTCACGTACGAGGTGAACTGCGCGGCGCCCATACCAAGCGAGGGCGCGAACCCGTCCTTGTTCTCGACCTTGATGTAGATCGGGCCGGCCCCCGGGTGCGCCTGCAGCCAGTACTTGATGTCGTCGAGGCAGGCGTTGAAGTCCTTGTTGGCCGAGCCGGTGTAGATGTCGGCCGGGCTCGACGCGGTGACGCAGTTGTTCTGGTTGCCGGTCGGGCTGCTGTGGCTGACCTTCCATTCCTGGGTGAACACGTCGTCCCAGGTGTCCAGCTCGATCATCTGCGTGCCGTTGTCCAGCGCCTGAGCCAGGTAGGTGTAGGGCTGGGCATAGGTGTTGTGGATACCGGTGACGGTGCTCTGCGACAACGGCAGTGAACTGACGTCGGCTTGGGCGGGACCGGCGGCGACCAGGGTCGTTGAGGCCGCGAGTAAGGCCCCGACCACGATGCCGAGAGCCGCGCGCCGACGGTGGCGATCGACCAGCATGTGTTACCTCCGACTGTGTCATCTGACACCGATGGCGAATCTGAAAATGATTCGCGAACAGAAGGTAGACCTGTCGACCGTCGAACCAACAGCGTCCAGATGAACGACTACGTAATCGTTCAAGTACGGAGCGCGTGGTAACTGGCAGTCACTGCCGCGCCGGAAAAGTCCTGATCAACCGTTGTCGTCCTCGGCGACCAGGGCTTCCAGCGCCGGGAGCGCGGCCGCGAGCGCGGTCCACTGCTCCGGCGAGAGCCGGTCGATGCGCCGCTGCAACTCCTGCAACCGGGTCGAGTAGAGGCCGGACACGATGCGCTCGCCCGCCTCGGTCGGGGTGACCAGGAATGCGCGGCCGTCGTCCGGGTCGGCCTCGCGCCGCACATAACCCGCGTCGGCCAGGCTGGAGACGATCCTGGACAGGGTCGGCGGGGCCACGCCCTCCTTCACCGCCAGGTCGCCAAGGCGCATCGCGCCGAACTTCACCAGGGTGGTCAGCGCGGAGACCGAGCCGTGCCCGAGTTCCGCGCTGCCCGCGCCGATCCGGCGCAGCGAGCGGGACAGCCGGCCCACAGCGACGTAGAGCCGCGATGTCTCGGCATGGTCGACCACCTCAGAACGCACGCTGCTCGTCACGTCCGGCCCCGTCTCCTCCGCGAACTAATTCCCACCATTTTCCACGGTAGCCGCGCCCGCACGAGGCGGGCTGGACGCTTTGGCCCAGAACCGTTGCGGTATCCGGCCCGCAAGTCGGGCATTCCGACCTGCGCGAACACCGTCCCGCATGGCGAGCGCCATCCGCTCCGGGTCGGCGGCGCGGGTGACCGCGGTCGCCAGCAGCACGGCGGAACAGCCCAGCTCCATGGCCAGCGCGGCCTCGGAAGCGGTGCCGATGCCCGCGTCCAGGATCACCGGAACAGCGGCCCGCGCCACGATCAACTCGATGTTGTGCGGGTTGCGGATGCCCAGGCCGGTGCCGATCGGCGAGCCGAGCGGCATGACCGCGGCTGCGCCTGCCTGTTCCAGCCGCTGAGCGAGCACTGGGTCGTCGTTGGTGTAGGGCAGCACAGTGAACCCGTCGTCCACCAGTCGCTCGGCCGCGTCCAGCAGCTCGATCGGGTCCGGCAAGAGGGTCTGGTCGTCGGCGATGACCTCCAGCTTGACCCAGTCGGTGCCCAGCGCCTCCCTGGCCAGTCGCGCGGTGAGCACCGCCTCGGCGGCCGTGTGGCAGCCCGCAGTGTTGGGCAGGGCCTCGATCTTGAGCCTGCGCAGCAGGTCGAGCACGCCGGTGCCACCTGTCGCGTCCATCCGGCGCATGGCCACCGTGGTCAGCTCGGTCTCGGCCGCCACCAGCGCGCGCTGCAACACCTCCAGGTTGGCCGCGCCACCGGTGCCCATGATCAACCGCGAACCGAACTCGCGGCCCGCGATGACTAGTGGATCGATGTCGGTCATGCTCAGCCTCCCTGCACGGCGGTCAGAACTTCGATGCCGTCGCCGTCATGCACCGGCGTGGTCTCCCAGGCAGCGCGCGGCACCACCGCGTCGCCGTGCGCGACCGCGATCCCGGTCTCGGGTGCCTTGATCGCGCGGAGCACGTCGCCGACGGTCGCCCCGTCGGGCAGGTCGAGCTCGTCGCCGTTGACAGTGGCTTTCATTCGGTCAATCCCTCCAACCTCGCCGGGTCCGCGAATCTCGCCTGGTCGGGCACGGGTTTGTCGCGCAGCAGGGCGAGTACGGCGTCCACGGTGATCGGCGCGAGCAGGATGCCGTTGCGGCCGTGCCCGGTCGCGACCAGCACACCGGGCGCCAGCCAGCCGATGATCGGCAGGTTGTCCACGCTGCCCGGACGCAGGCCCGCCGCGCATTCGCGCAGCTCGTAGTCGGCGATCGCGGGCATCAGCAGTTCGGCGTCGGCCAGCAGGTCGCGCACGCCGGCGACGCGCGGTCCGGACTCGAACCCGGCCTCGTACTCGGTCGCGCCCAGCACCAGGCCGCCGTTTTCGCGCGGCACCAGGTAGGCGTGCCGTCCCTGGACCAGCCCGCGCACGGTGCGGCTCGGCGGCGGCAGCGAACCGGCGCGCGCGGCCAGCCGCAGGATCTCGCCCTTCACCGGCCGGGTCGCCGAAGCCAGCTTCGGATCCAGACCGCCGCTGGCGGCACCGGCCGCGATCAGCACCACGTCACCGGTGACGACCTCACCCCCAGCCAGCTCCACCGCCCCCGGCCGGACCCCAGCCACCCGCTGCTCGCGCAGTTCCACCCCGCCCGCCGCGCCGAGACGCAGCAGCGAATCGAGCAGGATCCGGTTGTCCACAGCCAGATCGCCGGGCACCGAAAGACCGGCACGCACCGCGCGGCCGAGCGCCGGTTCCAGGGCGCGCAGCTCGCGTCCGGTCAGCACGTCGACCTCGCGGTCGCGGGCGGCCAGAAAGGCAGCGACGTTCTCCAGTTCGGTCTTGTCCGCGCTGTCTACCGCGGCGACCAGCGTGCCCTCGGTGCGCAGCCCCGATTCGCCGATCCGGCGGGCGAACTCCGGCCACGCCTCCAGCGACGCCGTGCCGAGCTCCAGCAGTCGCTCCTCGCCCGGCCACGCCTCGGTGACCGGCGCGAGCATGCCGCCCGCCACCCAGGACGCACCGGAACGCGGCGCCGGATCGAACACGGTGACCGAAAAGCCCGCGTCAGCGGCGGACCAGGCGATCGCGGCGCCGATCACCCCGGCACCGACCACCAGCAACTTCGTATCGCTCATTCACGCTCCCTGCGCCGGCATGATCCGGATCAGGTTCGACGGTCGGGGCGGGCTCAACGCCCCCTCTCAGCCCGGTTACCCCGGACTCCCGTGCGGACCAACGTCCACGGTAGCGCAGCGCGCGGAGTGGTCCTGCGCACGTGGCGCGGGCTGGAGGGCGCCGGGTAACTTCAGCGGACGTGGCCACTTCGCGCGCCGATCGACTCCGCCAGCGCCTGGCGAGCGCCCGGCTGTACCTGTGCACCGACGCCCGCCGCGACACCGGCGACCTCGCCGAGTTCGTGGACGCGGCACTGGCCGGCGGCGTGGACATCGTGCAACTGCGCGACAAGCATGCCGGCCTGCCCGCGTTGGAGGCCAAGGACGAACTCGCGGCGCTCAAGGTCATCGCGGAAGCGTGCGCCCGGCACGACGCGCTGTTCTCGGTGAACGACCGCGCCGACATCGCGATCGCGGCCGGGGCGGACATCCTGCACCTCGGCCAGGACGACCTCCCGGTCGAGATCGCCCGCCGCATCGTCGGCGACGACATGCTGATCGGCCGCTCGACACACGACGTCGAGCAGGCGCAAGCGGCAATGGCCGAGCCGGGTGTCGACTACTTCTGCACCGGCCCGTGCTGGCCGACGCCGACCAAGCCCGGCCGCCCCGCCCCCGGCCTCGACCTGGTCCGCGCGGTCGCCAAGCACGACGTGGACCGGCCCTGGTTCGCCATCGGCGGCATCGACGCCGACCGGCTCCCCCAGGTGCTCGCGGCAGGCGCGAACCGGGTGGTCGTAGTCCGCGCCATCACCGACGCCGCCGACCCGCGCGCCGCAGCTCAGGAACTCACCGGCGCCCTGCGCTAGCTCTCCCAGACCAGCCACTTCCGCTCCAGCGCGGGCACCACGTCCACGCCGAAACGCCGCGCGATCAGCAGCGCCTGCCCGATCACGTCGGCCACCTCACCCGCGAAGTTCGCCTCGATCTCCGCATCGGTCAGGCCCTTGTCCCGCGCCTTGCCGATGCGCATCAGGTACGCCTGGGTCAGCTCGCCGACCTCCTCGGACAGCTTGAGGATGTGCCAGTCGTCGTCCTGCTCGACGCCGAACCGCCGCGAATACCCCTGCGCGACCCGCTCGACCCGGTCGCAAAGCTCGTCAAGATCCACGCCCGCAGGCTAGCGACGAACCCTGTCGCGAGAATGCGTTCATGAACGAACCGGCCAAGGGACGCCGCGTCCTCGAACTGGCTGCCCAGTGGCGAGGTGACCCGGCCGTCGACGACGCCTTCGAAGAGCACGTGCTCGAAACCGCCTCCGCCGACGCGGACACCGACCCCTGGCTCGAATGACCCCAACCGCTACGGCGCGCCCTGTTTGCCGGTCGTCGTGGTCGACGTGCTGGTCGGCGGCGTGGTGGTCGTGGTGGTCGGGGGCGGGGTCGTGGTGGTCGGGGCCGGGTTGCCGGTCGTGGTCTCGGTGTTCGTCGAGGTTTCCGAGGACGGCGGGGTCAACGGTGTGCTCTGGTGGGTCGTGGTGTCGCGGTTCGGCGTGGCCGGGTGGGTCTTGGTCTGCGTCTGGGTGGTACCGCCGAACAGGCCGCCGAGCGTGGTGCCGGTGTCGCCACCGGACAGCGGCCGGTGCGCGAGCAGTTCGATGCCGGTGACGGCGCCCATGCCCAGCAGGAACGCGAGCGCGGTCGCGCCGATCAGCATCCGCCAGCGCGGCCTGCGGCGGCCGGTCTCGGGCGCGGGTTTTTCGGCGGGGCGCTGGTAGACGCCGGTGGGGCGGTCGGCGACCTCGGTCGGGCGGGTGAACAGCTCGGTGGGTTTGCTCAGCCACTCGGTGGTCGCGTCCGAGATCGGGTCGGGCTTGCGGACCGGCTCGAACTTGCGGGTGGCCGCCCAGGCGCCGGTGACCTCGG
>DASXOJ010000097.1:0-1729 GCA_036494465.1 Pseudonocardiaceae bacterium | reverse complement strand
TGCCGCTGCTTCCTCGTGTTCAACACCGCTGACAACGATCCGCTGCCTGGAGTCGGGCCTATCAGCGCCGCTCAAGTCCTGATCAGCTGGTCACATCCCTGAAGGCTCCGCTCCCCACGCCCCATCGGGCACTCGTCTGTGCCGCAATGGACGGTACTCTCGCGGTCGGCCTCGATGCCGGGGTCCTCCTTATCGAGATTATTGGCCAGGACCAGGCGCTTTAGCTCGCATCCCGGTCAGCCAACTCGCTTTATCGCGGTCTGGCCGGTGGAGTCCGTCGATCTCGCTCGGGAGCTTGTGACCTTCGTCCGGACCGGACATAGATCCGAGTTGCGTTATCGGATCGGCAGCCGCGTTGGCTTCCGGTCGGTTGTAAAGTCAGATCGCTTGGGCGAGTTTCCATAAACGCGGTCGCGACTCGCATAGTCGGCCGCGACAGCCGGCGACCACGCGGACCCGACCGAGGCCGGCAACAACGCCGTCGGTGAGGGTGAAGTCGGAATCCGGCGCAGCGAGGGCTGCCTTGACTTCGGGGCGGACGCAGCGCGCCGCCCGCCGGGGCGGGAGCCAACGATGCTGGTGAGGAAGATGAAGGTCGCGTCCCGTTCCGCGGCTCGGATGACTGGGGGTTGGTGGCCGACCACGGGACGGGCTCGCGTTGGCGTCCGGTGGCGGTCCCTCTATTGCCGTTGACAACGTCGCCCCGCTTACCGGCCGCCCCGCGCGGAATGGGTGGTGCACTCATCACGTTCGTCGTGGGTGTCTCGGCACCGCGCGTCGCGTTCGCCGATGCCGGTCCGGTCGTCCTGGCCGCGAACGACCTACCCACGGTCGTTTCCAACTTACAGGCGTGGGTGATGGGGCTGCTGGTGGAGAAGCGCTGCTGCGTACGATGGACGTGTCATGAACAGCAACAACCGCGGGGCCCGCGATGAACTTCTGCGGCTGCGCGAACAAGCCGCGGCCCAGGTCGCCGCGCTGGACAGCGATCTGCGGGGTCTGTTCGAGGCGTCCCGGTCGTCCAACGCTGATGACGAGCATGACCCCGAGGGCGCCACGATCGCCTTCGAACGGGCGCAGCTCGCAGCCGTACGGGACGCGGCACTTTGGCACCTCGCCGACCTGGACACCGCCGTGCACCGCCTCGACGCCGGTACCTACGGCGTGTGCGAGCGGTGCTTTCGGACGATCCCTGCTGAACGGCTGGCCGTCCGTCCGACCGCCCTCACGTGCGTTCAGTGCGCTGACCACGCCTGACGCAACCCGTCCCCGGCTGCTTGTGGGGTTCCAAAACCCGCCACCTGGTCTGACCTGGATCTCTACGCGGCGCGTTCGTATTCGTTGATGAGCCCGCCGAGGACGGGCCGGCGTTTGATCCGCTCGTGGGTCAGGTCGACGGCTGGGCGGTCGGAGCGCGGTGGCTGTAACTGCAGCGCTCGGTGCGGTCGCGACCCGTTGTAGTGGCGGGCGTATTGATCGAGTGTTCGGCGGAGGTGCCGTTCACTGACGATGAGCATGTGGTCGGTGACCTCGCGGCGTACGGTGCCGACGAACCTTTCCGCGTAGGCGTTCGCTTGTGGGGTGCGTGGCGGGATATTGCAGGCGGTGATGCCGGCGTCGGCGAGCACGGCGTCGAAGGCGGATGTGAAGTGTCCGGCCCGGTCACGGATGAGGACCTCGAACCGGTCGGCGCGTTCGCCCAGGTCAATGAGCAGGTTGCGGGCCTGCT